>CAJTIX010000047.1 GCA_910576795.1 uncultured Bacilli bacterium | reverse complement strand
TCGGCCTTACGCGGCAAGCCGCGGGGAATTAAACCCTAGACTAATGACCATACACTGTATGGTCATTAGTTATTAAATAAACACCATTACAAAGTGGCAATGATTCCGCCGTTCTTTCCTTTTTTCCAGAACAAGAAAAACCTTCTAGTATATTTCTGACTTCACAATGATCATATGATAATTTTCTTTGATAAAATCCAACATTGGCTTTTCTTATTGTATACATAATTTCATCTACAATTTCTAATTCAAATATTGGTTGTTCCATTTTCATTCCTCCCCTGATATTTTTAGTATACAAGAATATGCAGAAAAAAACAAGCTATATATATGCTTGTTTTAAATATTCATTAATAGTATAATGATAGATAGGAAACTACAGTTGTTGAGTGTCTACCAAATCTCTTATAGAGAGGAGGTTTGAGAATATGAAAAAACGAGAATACCATATCAATATTCTGGTTGTATTATAAATAGTGTTGGTGTGAAAAATTCATCACGCTATTTTTATTTAACAAAATAGACATAAGTTTGAT
>CAJTIX010000046.1 GCA_910576795.1 uncultured Bacilli bacterium | reverse complement strand
GCACCTCGATGTCGACTCATCGCATCCTGGGGCTGGAGCAGGTCCCAAGGGTATGGCTGTTCGCCATTTAAAGCGGTACGTGAGTTGGGTTAATAACGTCGTGAGACAGTTAGGTCCCTATCTACTGTGGGCGTTGGATATTTGAGCGAACTTGACCTTAGTACGAGAGGACCGGGTCGAACGAACCTCTGGTGTACCTGTTGTCGCGCCAGCGGCACCGCAGGGTAGCTATGTTCGGAACAGATAACCGCTGAAAGCATCTAAGCGGGAAGCTGGTCGCAAGATAAGATATCCCCATGAGTTCAGTTCTAGACTAGGACATTGATAGGCTGTGTGTGTAAGCCCTGTGAGGGGTTTAGCTTAACAGTACTAATCGAACCATTGACTTTTTATCTTATCGTTTGACTTTTTGTTTGTCAGACGATATGCTTGAAGAGAACGTTGACATTGATTCTTGAATCATGTATTATGATGTTCGCTGGATTTATTCTGGTGATTATTGAGCGGGAGCCACCCTCTGTTCCATCCCGAACCAGACAGGGAAACCCCGTAT
>CAJTIX010000045.1 GCA_910576795.1 uncultured Bacilli bacterium | reverse complement strand
TCTCCCACACCCTGTCGGGTGCAGTACCATTGCCGTGCCAGGTCTTAGCTTCCGGGTTCGGAATGGGTCCGGGCGTCTCCCCTGGGCCATGGCCGCCGCAAATCTTCAATTGTCCGTCGCCCCCTTTCTTGGGGGTCCGGGTTGTGTGGTTGTTTGGGGACCGGTGGGTGGACGCGACGCGTGTGTGTGTTCGTGACTGTCGACCAAGTGTGTGGTTGGTCTGCTTAGCGTAGTAGGATGCTTGGCCAGTGCCCGTGGAACGGGTCTGGTGTGTTTGTGTTTCGACCGTTAGTGCCGGTCAGCTCCACCGCTCGCGCGGCTTCCACGTCCGGTCTATCGACCAGGTGTTCTACCTGGGGTCTTTCACCCCCTCGAAGGGGGTCAGGAATCCTTATCTTGGAGCGGGCTTCCCGCTTAGATGCTTTCAGCGGTTATCCCTCCCGAACGTGGCCAACCAGCCATGCCGCTGGCGCGACAACTGGCATACCAGAGGTTCGTCCACCCAGGTCCTCTCGTACTATGGGCAGGCCTCCTCAGGATTCCAACGAGCGCAGAGGATAGAGACCAAACTGTCTC
>CAJTIX010000044.1 GCA_910576795.1 uncultured Bacilli bacterium | reverse complement strand
AAAATCTTCACTATAATTTTTTGGAATATATATTATATAGTTAGCTTCTCTATAAAATAGGGCATCATTTATTTTATCTTCACCGGTTATATCAATTAAATTACTATTTTTCTTTATATATTTAATTAAATCTTTAGTTATTCCTTGATCATTATCATTATTTACAATTATGACGTCTGGTTTTTCTGGAATATAACTCATACTATTTTCGGATGTTTGCATATTAGCCGCTCCGAAAATAAGTAAAATTGCGGTATACATGATAACAATAAATTTGTTTTTGTTTAATATTTTTAAGAATGTTTTAAATACTGTCATACTTTTGCCTCCTTAATCCAGCAAATGATATTAGTATGAGTATAAATGAAAATATTAATAAGCTTATTACGTTAATCCAATATCTATTTAAGGTATCATAATAGTATAGTGAGTAAAATCCATCGGTTATCATATTTACAGGATTTATTTTATTTACAAAAGGTATATTTTTATCGGTTATATATTTCATTGTTATTCCAAACATTCCGGCAAAGAAACAGCCAAGCATTGTAGTAGCAATTAATATGCCTGTTTTTGCTTTTTCGTTTGATTTTAATACT
>CAJTIX010000043.1 GCA_910576795.1 uncultured Bacilli bacterium | reverse complement strand
CCTCGATGTCGGCTCATCACATCCTGGGGCTGAAGCAGGTCCCAAGGGTACGGCTGTTCGCCGTTTAAAGTGGTACGCGAGCTGGGTTTAAAACGTCGTGAGACAGTTTGGTCCCTATCTTCTGTGGGCGTAGGAAAATTGAAAGGGCCTGTTCCTAGTACGAGAGGACCGGAATGGACGCACCCCTGGTGGACCTGTTGTCGTGCCAACGGCACAGCAGGGTAGCTATGTGCGGAAGGGATAACCGCTGAAAGCATCTAAGCGGGAAGCCTGCCTTAAGATAAGTTTTCCCTGAAGGACCGATGCAGACTACATCGTTGATAGGCCGGAGGTGTAAGCATAGCGATATGTTCAGCTGACCGGTACTAATAGTCCGTTCGTCTTGTTTCTCGAAAACTTTTCTTCTTTTTCTGTCAATTATATATTTTGCTCGCCGCACGGCTTGAGCATCAAATTTGGTTTAGTGTCCATAGAGAAGAGGGTATACCCGACCCCATTCCGAACTCGGAAGTCAAGCTCTTCTTCGCCGATGATACTGCAGTCTTTATTGTGGGAAAGTAGGACGACGCTAAACCTTTTTTTATTTAATTCCTTTCCCCCAACCGCCTGCATAAAAAAGCAGGCGGTTGTT
>CAJTIX010000042.1 GCA_910576795.1 uncultured Bacilli bacterium | reverse complement strand
GCATCTCATTGCTAATAATGATATATTTACAAAACTGCAAGCGATTTGGATAAACCAACAAGCCACAACACAGAAAAGAACAAAAAGTTCAAAAAATGTGTTGACAGACTCTTGCGGATGAGTTAAGATATAGGAGTGCTGAGGGGCACAGGCGGGCTTGACAGCCGGACCGCTCATTCAGTATCTTTGAAAAGCTTGTGACTTCATCAGAAGCCGCAGGCGATGGAAGCATCTGTCATGGGTGCTGACGCTCTTTGAAAACCGGACAGGAAAAACGAAGTAAATACAAGACGATACAACGTCGATTCTTTGAACCTGAAAAACAATCATGAACACAAGACGCAAAGCGTCTGAGTACAGATCAAATGGAGAGTTTGATCCTGGCTCAGGATGAACGCTGGCGGCATGCCTAATACATGCAAGTCGAACGAGAGACCTTCGGGTCTCTAGTGGCGAACGGGTGAGTAACACGTAGGGAACCTGCCCGCGCACCGGGAATACGCTCTGGAAACGGAGAACAAATCCCGATGTACAGGAAGGAGGCATCTTCTTTCTGTGAAACATCCTCTAGGGGATGGGGCGCGGATGGACCTGCGGTGCATTAGTTGGTTGGCGGGGTAAAGGCCCACCAAGACGATGATGCATAGCCGGCCTGAGAGGGCGGACG
>CAJTIX010000041.1 GCA_910576795.1 uncultured Bacilli bacterium | reverse complement strand
TAATAGAATATTGGAAGATTACAAATTTAAAATATTATAATCTTGTTATAAAGTTATATGGAAAAAGCTATGACAAATTGAATATAGAAGCATATCGTGAATTAACAGAGGAAGAAAAAAAGAAATTGATCGGTATTCATGCAAGTTTAGGATCAATGGTCGAAACACGAAAGAATCAATCAAAATTAGGTGCTATAAAGAAAGGAAAAATTAAAATAAGTCTATATGAAGGATATGCAGAGGAAGATAAAAAATATGTAACAGAAGTAATAGAATATTGGAAGATTACAAATTTAAAATATTATAATCTTGTTATAAAGTTATATGGAAAAAGCTATGACAAATTGAATATAGAAGCATATCGTGAATTAACAGAGGAAGAAAAAAAGAAATTGATCGGTATTCATGCAAGTTTAGGATCAATGGTCGAAACACGAAAGAATCAATCAAAATTAGGTGCTATAAAGAAAGGAAAAATTAAAATAAGTCTATATGAAGGATATGCAGAGGAAGATAAAAAATATGTAACAGAAGTAATAGAATATTGGAAGATTACAAATTTAAAATATTATAATCTTGTTATAAAGTTATATGGAAAAAGCTATGACAAACTAGATATCAAAGTATATCGTCAATTAACTGAGGAAGAAAAAAAGGTATTAAATGGTATTCATGCAAGTTTAGGATCAATGGTCGAAACACGAAAGAACAAATCAAAATTAGGTGCTATAAAAAAAGGAAAAATGATAATAAGTTTATATGATGGATATGCAGAAGAGGACAAAAAATATGTAACAGAAGTAATAGAATATTGGAAGATTACAAATTTAAAATATTATAATCTTGTTATAAAATTATATGGAAAAAGTTATGACAAATTGAATATAGAAGCATATCGTCAATTAACTGAGGAAGAAAAAAAGATGTTGGGTCATATTCATTCACATTTAAGAGCAAGAGTAGAAACACGAAAGAAACGATCGAGGCTAGACAATGACGGAAAAAGAAGAGGAAAAATTAAATTGAGTTTATATGAAGGATATGAAGAAGAAGACAAAAAATATGTAACAGAAGTAATAGAATATTGGAAGCTCACAAATTTAACATATTATAATCTTGTTGTAAA
>CAJTIX010000040.1 GCA_910576795.1 uncultured Bacilli bacterium | reverse complement strand
ATATTTCCAATTCTTTGGTTTTCATTTATTCCACCTCTACCTATAACATACGAGGTCTTTTTCCAATTTCCTTCTTACAAACAAAAAAATCGAAATTTCTTCGATTCCTTGCTTATTTTCTTAATAAATCAATCTGTGTTTGATAATTTTCTCTATTTGTAACAAAACTTCCGGATACCACAATATCTGCACCCCTTACTTGATGAATCGTATCTGCATTAATCCCACCATCGACCTCAATTTGATAGTGATATCCATTTTGGTCACGTAGTTCTTTTAATTCTTCTATTTTAGAAATAGAACTTTCCAAAAAGGATTGCCCTCCCTTTCCTGGTTCTACACTCATAACAAGTACAAGGTCCAATTCTTCTAAATATGGAAGTAAAACCGATACTGGCGTTTCTGGTTTAATCGATATTCCAACTCCAATTTTAGCCTTCTTTAATGCTTGTATCCATAAAACAGGATGATCAGTTGCCTCCCAATGAAAAGTAAGATATTGTGGATGCAATGTTTGATAAATTTCAATATATCTTCCAATATCTTCTACCATAATATGAATGTCAAATGGCTTTTCAATCCCCTTCACCAAATCCAACATCTCTAAATCTGGTAATGTTTTCGTTTCCACAAATTTTCCATCCATAATATCCAAATGAAGATAATCACAATCCGTCAAATTGAAAGCATCTACTTTTTCTTTCTTATTTTCTATATTGCCTTCTACTATACTTAAAATGGAACACGCTATCTTCATTTTTATTTTCTCTCTTTCCTTGTAACAAAACTAACATAATTCTCATACCGACTTTTACAAATAATTCCTTCTGCTACCTTATCCTTAATCGCACATTTGGACTCCGATAAATGCATACAATCCTTATACTCACAAAGCTCACGATATTGATTGAATTCTACAAATTGATCTCTAATATCAGATTCTGTCATATCCAAAAATGCAATAGCAGAAAAGCCTGGAGTATCTGCAACATAACCTCCAAATAAAGGAATGAGTTCCACATGCCTTGTGGTATGTTTTCCTCTACCAAGTGCATAGGAAATATCATTGGTTTGGAGTTGTAGTGAAGAGTCAATGTGGTTCAGTAAAGTGGATTTCCCAGCTCCACTTTGTCCTGTAAAAACACTCGTTTTATTCAAAAAACAAGCCTTTATTTTTTCCAACTCGGTATTTTCTAAAACAGTATATCCAATGGTCTGATAATATTGAATATATTGTTTCATCTCTTGGATTTCTTCTTCAACAAGTAAATCCATCTTCGTAAAACAGATAATCGGTTTGATTTTATGAAATTCAATGATAGTTAGTAACTTATCTAATAAATTTGTAGAAAAATCAGGATGTTTTACACTAGTGATGAGAAAGGCTTGATCA
>CAJTIX010000039.1 GCA_910576795.1 uncultured Bacilli bacterium | reverse complement strand
ACAATTGTAACAAGTGATTATAATAAGTTAGATGTGTGTAAATATAAAGAACAATACGAAAATGTAGAAATAGTTCACAATAGACAATTTCATGACAGATTTATCATATTGGATGATAAGATAATGTATCATTGTGGGGCATCTTTTAAAGATTTAGGAAAAAAGTGTTTTGCGATAACTAAGATAGAAGATGAAGATGTGTTAATTAGTTTATTAAGAAAAATAAAAGTTATATTAAGTGAGGAGATTGTATGCATGAATTAATGGATATAGATAATAAAAGAATTGAGGATATGATATATGAAATTAGAGGAAAGCAAGTGATGTTAGATAGTGATTTGGCATGTTTATTTGGATATGAAGTAAAGCAAATGAATAGACAAGTTGCAAGAAATACAAATAGATTTCCAGAAAATTATTGTTTTCAATTAACAAAAGAAGAATATGATTATTTAAGGTGCCAAAATGGCACCTTAAAACAAAATCGTGGTGAACATAGAAAATATTTGCCTTATGTATTTACGGAACATGGGATTACAATGCTAGTTGGAATTTTAAAAAGTGAAATAGCTGTGGCGATGAGTCTACGGATTGTTGATGCATTCGTAGCAATGAGGAAGTATATAGGAAATAATTTACTAGAACAAAAATATATCAATAATCAAGTAATGAAAAATACAGAAGATATAAAACTATTACAAGAAGCATTATCAAAACTAGAAGAAAAGAAATCAGTAAATTATCATATTTTCTTTGAAGGACAGATATATGATGCCTATTCTTTACTTGTAGATATTTTAAAAGAGGCAAATACGGAGATTACAATTATAGATAATTATGTGGATAAAACAATATTAGACATCATTTCCTTTTTAGAAATTCCTGTAACAATAATTACAAGTAATTATAATAAACTAGATATGCATAAATATAAGGAACAATATGATAATGTGGAAATATTACATAGTAAAGGATTTCATGACAGGTTTCTTATTTTAGATAACAAGATACTATATCATTGTGGAGCTTCTTTTAAAGATCTAGGAAAAAAGTGTTTTGCCATAACTAAGATAGAAGATGAAGATGTGTTAATTAGTTTATTGAAAAAAATATAAGTTATATTAAGTGAGAAGATTGTATGCATGAATTAATGGATATAGAAAATGCAAATATAGCAGATATGATATATGAAGTAAGAGGAAAACAAGTGATGTTGGATAGTGACCTAGCTAAGTTATATGGTTGCAAAAATGGAGCAAAAGTGATTAATCAAGCAGTGAAAAGGCATATCAATCGTTTTCCAGAAAGATATATGTTTCAGTTAACAGAAGATGAGCTTTCTCAATTGCGGTCACAATCTGTGACCGCAAATATGAATAGAACCTTGCCATATGTATTTACAGAACAGGGGGTTGCGATGCTAGCTACTATATTAAGAACACCAATCGCAGAACAAGTGAGTATTGCGATCTTGGATGCTTTTGTAGTGATGAGAAAATATATTTCAAATAATGACTATTCTATTCGACTATCTAATATTGAAACAAAGTTGATTGATTATGATATTAAATTTGACAAAATATTTGATCAATTAGATAGAAGGATAAATC
>CAJTIX010000038.1 GCA_910576795.1 uncultured Bacilli bacterium | reverse complement strand
TATCGGAATTTAAGTCTGTGGAGCAGGTAGGTAGCGAAAGCGATGAAGCAGAAATGTTTAGATGTGAATCTAAATACCCCAAAATTTATTTTGGACTTTGTTCTTTTGAGGAGGGATATTATGGAATATTGGAATCATCATCCATATATATTTTTAATTGCTGGTAAAGCAAGACAAGGAAAAGATACAGTCGGTGACATGATTGCGGATTATAATCACAATCAAAAAGTAATTAAGTTACAATACTCTCACTATATCAAAGAGTATGCCAAACAGATTAGTGATTGGGATGGATCAGAGGAAACCAAACCAAGAGAATTATTACAACAACTTGGAACCTCTTTGATTCGAGAACAGATTAATCCACTTTTCTTTGTGAATCGCATGTGTGAAGATATTTTGGTGTATTCTTATTTTTATGATATTATCATTATATCGGATGTCAGATTGGAAGAAGAAATTACAACAATTCAAAATCAGTTTGAACATGTATTTGTACTTCATGTCAGTAGACCTAACATGGAGTCTGAATTAACTGTATCAGAACAGAAGCATCTTACAGAAATCGGATTAGATCATTTTGAACATTACGATTATGAAATTGTCAATGATGGTACACTAGAGGATTTGAAAGAAAAAATAGAAAGCATTATGAAAGAGGTAATATAATATGAATTTAAAAGACTTATATATTGATTTTTTTAAGAGTAAAGGACATAAACAAATACCAAGTGCACCTGTTGTACCTGAAAATGATCCAACTGTTTTATTCAATACAGCGGGAATGCAACCATTGATTCCGTATTTGACAGGACAACCACATCCTTATGGAACCAGACTTGTCGATTATCAAAAATGTATTCGTCTCACCGATTTGGATACTGTTGGAGATAGTTCTCATCATACTTTTTTTGAAATGTTGGGAAACTGGAGTTTAGGAGATTATTTCAAAGAAGAAAGTATTACTTGGAGTTTTGAATTTTTAACTACTATTTTAAATATACCTGTCGAAAAATTGGCTGTTACTGTATTTGAAGGAAATGAAGAAATTCCAAGAGATGAAATCAGTGCAGATGTTTGGAAAAAACTAGGAATATCCACATCTAAAATTGCTTATCTTGGAGTAGAAGATAATTTTTGGATTGCTGGAGAATCTGGACCTTGTGGTGGAGATACAGAAATTTTTTACTTTCGTAGCAATGATCCTGTTCCCGATTTCTTTGATCCTAAAGATTCTCGTTGGGTAGAAATTTGGAATAATGTTTTTATGCAATACTATAAAAATCCAGATGGAACTGTAGTAGAACTTCCAAAAAAGAATGTCGATACAGGAATGGGTGTGGAAAGAGTAGTGGCTATCTTAGAAGGTGTTGATGATAATTATCAAACCTCTATTTGGAAAGATACCATTCATAAAATAGAAGAAATTAGTGGAATCGCCTATGAGAATGCCAAAACCAGTATGCGTATTATTGCTGACCACATACGTACTGCTGTTTTCATTGCAGCAGATGAAGCAGGAATTCGTCCAAGCAATACTGATCAAGGTTATATCTTAAGACGTTTGATTCGTAGAGCAATTCGTCACGCTAAAAAATTAAATATTGATATCAGTAGCAATTTTGAAGAACAAATCGCAATCACGATTATGAATCAATATGCTTCTTATTATCATGAAATTGCAAAGAATAAGGAAATTGTTTTAGCAGTATTAAAAGAAGAAAAAAATAAATTCAATCGTACCTTAGAAAAAGGATTAAAAGAATTTGAAAAGGAAATAAATCATTTAAATGAAAATCAAATTCCTGCTGAAGTAGCGTTCCATTTATACGATACTTATGGATTTCCAATTGAATTAACAGTTGAGCTTGCAAATGAAAAAGGTATCGAAGTAGATGTTGAGGGATTTCAAGTAAAATTCAAGGAACACCAAGAAAAATCAAGAGCTGGTTCTGTTCAAAAATTCAAAGGTGGTCTATCTGGAGATGGGGAAATGGAGACAAAATATCATACCGCAACTCATCTACTTAATGCTGCTTTAAAAGTGGTAGTAGGACCTGATGTACATCAAAAGGGAAGTAATATTACGCCTGAAAGAATGCGATTTGATTTCTCTTGTGATCATAAATTAACGGATGCAGAAAAAGAACAAACAGAAACTTTGGTCAATCGTTGGATAGAAGAAGGATTGGATGTTCTTGTTCAAGAAACGCCAAAAACAGAAGCAATTGCTTCTGGAGCAGAATGTATGTTTATTGAGAAATATCCAGATATTGTAACTGTTTATACCATTGGAGAAGTTTCGAAAGAATTATGTGGTGGTCCACATGTGAAAAATACCAGTGAACTTGGACATTTCCGTATTCAAAAAGAAGAGGCAAGTAGTGCTGGTGTAAGAAGAATTAAAGCAGTATTGGAGTGATTTTATGGCAAAAAAGAAAAAAGTAAAAAACGAAGTAGAACAACTCAAAAAGAAAAGTTCTAAATTTTTCTCAGAATTTAAAACTTTTATATTACGCGGCAATGTAATGGATTTGGCAGTCGGGGTTTTAATTGGTTCTGCATTTCAGGGGATTGTCAAAAGTTTAACCGATAATTTAATTTCACCAATATTAGGAAGTTTTAGTGAGGTTGATTTTAGTGCTTATTCACTTAATATTGGTAAATTACATCTTACTTATGGTGCATTCTTAACGGATGTAATCAATTTCGTTATTATGGCATTTGTGGTATTTTTAATGATAAAATCTATTAATGCTTTTGAAAATTTAGGTAAGAAAAAAGAGGAAGAAAAAAAAGAAGAGGTAAAACCAGTCAAATCAGAAGAAGTACTATTATTAGAGGAAATTAGAGATTTGCTTAAGAAAAATGGAAAGAAAGGGTAAACCTTTCTTTCAGTTTGTTGACAAACTATCTTTTTTGAAAAACAGAGAAATTATATTTTCAAAAGTGGAAGTAAATTGTTAAAAAAGAGTGATTTTAGGTATTAAAACCCTAAATTGTCCTCTTTTTATATCAAAATAGGTAATATAAAAAGCTGATTGACAAATCCGATTAGAAAAATCAGCTTTGCCAACGGCCTATATCAACTCTTGGTAAATGATAAATGGAAGTAGATTCCATAATAACAACTAAGTTAGGATAATTCTTAATTAATTATATAAACTATCAAATTCATTTTTATTATGTTCTATCAAAGAGGCATCAATAATTGTATTTCTTAATTCATCAATAAAACAATAAATACTTTTACCTTTAGCAATATCAAAACTTAAAATATGTTTCATAAAAAACTCCCTTCATTAATATTTCGGTTAACACACCATATGAAATTACCTATATTCATACACGCTTAATCATCCGAACTCTAATCTAATATTAGTTTCCATTATCTACAACCGAATTAATAAATAATTATATGGTAGACACTCATATTTATGTACTCTTTGGTACCTGTTATAATTCGTCTTTACCGATGTTTTATAATAACAAAAAACATAAAGAAATCAAAAATTTAAGCTTGAAATCTTTATGTACAACATGATACGTGTTATAATAATTGTAGACACAGGAGGTTTTTATGCAAGATTTGAATCTAGATAATTACTTTGATAATAGAGAAAATGGTTTTTATGATTCTAAGATTATTATAATTATTTTAGAGGACATTTTAGGTAAACCGATTGTTTCAATAAAAGAAGATGTTAATTCTAAACAAATAGTTGTTACAGAAGAGCAAATTGATGAATATTTAGAAAAAAAATTTATTGAGGAAAACCCAGAACTTAAAAAGAGAATATATAGTCCAAAAACTAAAAGAATTAGTAAATATGCAAAATGGACAGTTCAAGATATTGAAGACTATTCTCAAGAATTTGTTGACAGTATGAGTGTAATGAGATATTGTGTTGAACCATATAGTTTAAAATATTTTAATAACTAATGACCATACAGTGTATGGTCATTAGTCTAGGGTTTAATTCCCCGCGGCTTGCCGCGTAAGGCCGA
>CAJTIX010000037.1 GCA_910576795.1 uncultured Bacilli bacterium | reverse complement strand
GAGGCAAATATTTGTCGAATGTCCGCAAGTTAAAAATAAATTGTGGGGAGGACAGTTTTGGACTGACGGTTATTTTGTATCGACAGTAGGTAAAAATCAGAATGAATCAGTTATAAAGGAGTATGTGAAAAATCAAGGTAAACAAGTTGCAGAATATGAGCAAATATATTTCAAATTACAAAGCAACATAACATCGCTTGATTAAGATACCCCGCTGCTTGCCGCGGGGTAGTTCATTCCCATTATTCAAAAAATTAAGACAGGAAAATGTAACTTATTATAATTATGCAATGCAAATCTTATTACATGAGCTTTATATCATTTGCGAATCTGTTACAGTGAATCCAATCGGAAGTGTCTTTGAACAATTGGTTTCATGGTTAAAAACTTTTATTCAAACGTATCAAGAAAAGGAAAATCATCACTTATATGAAAGTCAGTTATCTGTTGTTTTCGAATTTCGGTTACTTTCATTGTTAGATATTCATGAATCAAAAAAACAAAAAGAAAAGGTATCAGAATAAGAAATTTGATATGTTATTACTTGACTCTATAGTATACTATAGAGTTATTCTGTATATGGAAAGGAGAATGGTATGTATAAAATTAGTGATTTTTCAAATAAAACAGGAGTATCCATTCAAACACTAAGGTACTATGATCAAATAGAATTATTTCAACCATCTTATATTGATTTCTATACAGGATATCGTTATTATGAGGACGACCAAATTTATTTATTAGAACAAATTAATCAATTAAAAGAAATCGAGTTATCATTAGAAGAAATAAAAAACTATATGAAAACGAAAGATATAGATATTATTATAAGGAAAAAGAAAGGACTAGAAAAACAAATGAAAAAAATAGATGAAATGTTAAGTCAAAAATCAAAATCAATTTCTTACACAATTATAGAAAGTGATTATAAGAAATATATAGAAATCAATGGAATCAAACAATCAAAGTGTGCACAAGCGTTAGAGGTACGTGATCATAATGCCAATTATTATTTGATAGAAAAGGACCATACATTTTATGATGATTTTGTGGTGTATCAGGATATGAATTGGGCTACTTTAGATATTAAGAAATTAAAAGATCAAAAATTACGAGAACAAGTAATAGAAACACTTTCCAGCCAATATGACTATATCACCATGTATCCAAAATCAGAATCAGAATTAAATATCTTAAAAGAATTATTTCCTAAATTTACAATAAAAAAAGTATCTCAAACAGGTTATGATGGAACAAAATGGGAATATGATCAAGTGACAATTGATTTAAAAAAATAAATGCGTTCAACATTTATTTTTTTAGTATATTCCGAAATGGAGCACTATTCTTATACATGAAATATAATGTATTATTGGTAACAAGTTCCATATCGCCCATATATTCTTTTACAAAGGCATGAAATCCAATTTTAAAATCATTGAGACCATGGTAAGGATTATTTGGTATATCTAAGTCCGTAATACCACCTAAATTGAAAGTATGGTATCCCTCACTTGCATATTTTTCACACAATTTCCATAGTAAGAGATGTTTTGCATTTAATCGTTTATATTTCAAATCATATCCATCCATTAGCAAGTAAGCTTCTTTCTGATTGGTTACAACAAGAGCAGAGGCAAGAACAATACCATCTGGATGCTCCTTTAAAAGGTTGGTAGCGTATATTAGTTCCTTTTTATATTGATCAAAAAGTTTATCAGCAGCAATTTTTTGATTGAGATATTTTTCTTTTATAGGACCTTTTTCATCTACAATCTTTTGAGAAAGTACATTACATAATTCCTCTTGTATATGATATTGATTGGCCACAACAGATAAATATTTTGCAGTATCTAGTTTGACATAAAACATATCTATCATATGATTTGCCCGAAAGAAATGATAACAGTCCTTGAAGTATTGCAAATCCCTAGGATACTTCTTTTTCGTTTGCAAATATAAGTAATGCAAATCCTCTTCAGTTCCCAAATGTACATGTAAACCATGATTTTCAGCACTTCTAATTTTTGTACGAAATTCTTTTCGAATATTATGAAAAAGCTGATATTTCGGAACATCTAGGGAAATACATGCTTCATATCTAGGTTTAAAATTTTCAAAAAAATGATTATATCCTAAATGACGATAACCTAAACTCTTAAAATGTTCAAAGATGGTATCATAGTTAGAATCTTTTCTTGTCAAATGTTGCCAGGGTTCATGTGTATACCTTAATACATATGGATTTAATTTGATTGCAATTACATTTCTTTTTCCGAGATATTTTTTGATTTCTCTTGTAAATATTTCGAATAATTCGTATTGAGTGTAATCCATAAGAAATCCCCGAGGTGCGTATGCATATTTAAAGTTGTGCGTTTGGTCAATCAAAATTAAAGTAGCTGCTAGAATCTGATTTTGCTCATTAATCAATCCTAAAAAAACGCTTTCAAATTTTTGATGATTCATGACCAGTCCATATTCTACAGTTTGATATAGGGAATGGGTAGAGAAATAATTTGTAAAACGATTAAATTCATTGCTAGTTAATTCTTTTAATACCATAGTTTCACCTCACAAATGTGTAACTATTATATCATAGAAATCCATTTTGATATAAAAAAAGATTGTCAAGTTGAGGAAATGGTGCTATTATAATTAGTAATAAAAATTGGTATTGTAATATAGTTTACGTAGTATCAAAATGAATATTTGTTATTTGTAAACGGGGGAGGGGGGACCCCTCTTTTTTATTGCCAAAAAATTAAGGAGTGATATATATGGAACTTCGAGATGAAAAAAATATCTATACATATTATAAAAATTTTAGGCGAGACCTAATAGATTCTGTCTATAGTGTAGCAGCATCTTTTCCGGCCCTCAAAACGATATTTACTAAAAAATGGGGAAATTATTTGAAAGGAAATGGAAAAACTTATCTAACAGAAGAAGAAAAGGAAGTATTTGAAACATGTGCAATTACTTTTGAAAAATATCTTTTGATTGCAAATGAGTTGCAACAAAAACATTGCACGCTCCAACAAATTCATAATTTTCTTGCATATAAATTGGGATTACAAACAGGTATAAAAAGGAATAGTAATGTCAAGACTTATCTTAATGTTGAACAAATTTTAAAAAATTATCAATTAACATTAAGTGAATTAAATTCTATTTTAAACACATTACCAAAAGTTCAAAAATATTGTTTCATCAGTTACTATAAAAAGAAGTTAGAGATTTATGAAATAGCAGAACAATTAAAATGGGGTTATAATGCTGTAATTGGTTGTTTGAATACTATCAATACTGTACTTGAGGTGTATCAAACAGGAAAATTACTAGAAAATATTGAAATTCCTAAAATAGAATCACAATTAATTGAAATTTTAGAACAAACAAAATCCAAAGAGGAAAACAAACCTGTTTTGTCTGCTCCAAAGGTAGAAAGTCCAAAAGTAGAAATGGAAAGAAAAATACCTATACCACAGAAAAATATAATCAAAATATTTCAAGACAAAAAAGAAATACAAGAAACTTATGGTTTATCAGAAGAACAGTTAAACAAAATATTAGAGGAACTCTCAAAAGATTCTCAAATCGCTTTTATTTATGTGAATGGAATCGATAGACCAAAATTATCCATTGAACAGATTGCTAATATACTAAAATGCGATGAAAAAGCAGTGTATGTATACTTAAACAATGCATATACAAAAATGGATGAATATAAAACAGAAATAACATTAGAATGTGGTACAGTGAATCAAAGAAAAATCATTGGGAGAATGAAAACAAGTTTATATGATGGATATGAAGAAAAAGATAGAAAATATGTGACAGAAGTAATAGAATATTGGAAGATTACAAATTTAAAATATTATAATTTTGTTATAAAATTATATGGAGAAAGCTATGATAAACTAGATATAGAAGTATATCGTCAATTAACTGAGGAAGAAAAAAAGAAATTACATAGTATTCATACAAATTTAAGGGCAAGAGTAGAAACACGGAAGAATCAATCAAAATTAGGTGCTGTAAAAAAAGGAAAAATGATAATAAGTTTATATGATGGATATGCAGAAGAGGACAAAAAATATGTAACAGAAGTAACAGAATATTGGAAGATTACAAATTTAAAATATTATAATCTTGTTATAAAATTATATGGAAAAAGTTATGACAAACTAGATATAAAAGTATATCGTCAATTAACTGAGGAAGAAAAAAAGATGTTGCGTCATATTCATACACATTTAAGAGAAATGGTCGAAATACGAAAGAATCAATCAAAATTAGGTACTGTAAAGAAAGGAAAAATTAAAATAAGTTTATATGAAGGATATGCAGAGGAAGATAGAAAATATGTAGCAGAAGCAACAGAATATTGGAAGATTACAAATAAAAAACGTTACAATCTTGTTATAAAGTTATATGGAAAAAGCTATGACAAATTGAATATAGAAG
>CAJTIX010000036.1 GCA_910576795.1 uncultured Bacilli bacterium | reverse complement strand
TATAACATTTTTATAACAAATTTTGCTTTTGCCCTATTTTTCAAGTAAAAAACAGGGATTTTCCCTGTCATCTACTACTACGAGAGTCACTGCTATAAGGGGTTACCACCTCCCTTCGCTTGATTCTATTTTCGTATATCCCTCGTTTCTATGTTCTCATCTTCTTTCTTAAAAAAAGCAACATCGTATTCGACACTGCTCTGATCGTTAAATTGTAATTTAATCTTCAATTTTCATAATAATATCGTATGCAACAGAACATTCTTCTTTTGATAGTTTTGTTTCATTAACAAGATATTCTATTGCTTCATCTCTAGTAGAAAAATCTTTTAATATATTTTTTACTTCTTTAAATTTTTCAATAACTTTTTTAACTTCATTATTCATATTTTTATCTCACTTTCAAATTGTAATTTGCCTATTTTGCAATAAATCTATAAATTGCATAAGCAACCCATATAAGCCAAGAATATGCCCAAGCCTTAAATATAATACTTACTGTTAAATATACAATAGCAACTATTATTGCTATTACCCAGTTCATTATTTTTTTCTTATCCATTGTCTTTTACCTCCTCGTTAAATTGTAATTTGTAGTTATGATCACATATTTATTTTTCTTTTAATAAACCTTCTGTTGTTAAAATATATAAATTATCTATTGTTTCATTAATATATTTTCGATCATGAGATACACTTATAATTGTTCCATCATATTCACTTAATACTTTTCTAATAATTGGATTAGATAAAGGACTAACATTTCTTGTAGGTTCATCAAGTATTAAAACATTACATTTATCTAACACTAATTTAACAAGAAATAACTTTGCTTTTGATCCATTACTTAAATTCTTTATTTTTCCAATCATTTCTTCTTTAGTAAATTTCATATTACCTAAAAGTAGTCTTGCTTTAGTAATCTCCTCTTTATTGCCTTGTGAAGAAATAAAATCCAATACATATTCATAATTATTTAGAATATCATCATATGTTTGCGGCATATATCCAACCTTAATATCATTTCTATCTTTTAATTCGTTATAAATTAATTTTATTAGAGTAGATTTACCAACACCATTTTTACCTATAATACATAAATGTATATTACCAATTACATCTAACTTTATGTTTTTAGATAATATCTTATCAGATACTTTTAATTCATCAATGTTTAAATTGATAATATTCTTTGTCCTTGGCATTTCGACATCTTCAAAAAAGAAACTAATACTTTCCTCAACATCTGGTACTTCAGTTAATTCAGCTTCATCTAATTTTTTCTCTTGTGACTTTAAAGAATGCATTTTCTTTTTTAAAACTTTGGCACCATGTGGATCTGCTCTTGAAATTGTATTTTGCTGATATTCAACTTTTTGCATTATTCTTTGCAGTTTTTCATGTTGTTTGGTAAATTTTCTTTTTTCAGATCTTGCAACTTGTGTTTGCTTTTCTATTTTTCTAAGTCTTTGTTCAACATAGGTATCATATCCAATTTTTAATAATGTATGTCTGCATTCAGTTTTCTTTTTTATTTGCTCTAAATGTAGAATCATATTTGCTGTATTAGCAAGTAGAGTTTCATCATGTGAAACATATATAATTGGTTTATTTGTACTATTAATAAATTTTTCTAACCACTCTAATGTTTCAATATCTAAATCATTAGTTGGCTCATCTAGAAATAAAATATCATATTCATTCAATAATAATTTCAAAATACTAATTTTGACTTTTTCTCCGCCTGATAATGTTCTAATTTTTTGTTTTAATATATCGTCAGTTAAATTAATTAATTCTAGATATTTATATAGATTATTAACTTTATCATAATAATCAGTTTCGTCTACAAATAAAAATTCATATACACTTTGATCTAGTTTATCAGCACTAATAGATTGTTCTAGATAACCAATTCTATTACCTTTTAGATTAATATTTCCACTTATCTCAGCATATTCACAAATGCCTAGAATGGATTTTAATAAAGTGGATTTTCCATTTCCTTCTTCACCAATAATAGCAAGTTTATCACTATTATTTAGTATTAAATTTAAATTCTTAATTAAATATCTATCATTAATAGATATAGTTAAATCTTTTATTTCTAACATATTATGCCTCCTTTTTTTGGCATAATCGAAGTTTATGCCAAACTTATTTAGTTAATGTTCTCATTTTCTTACCTCACTTTCAAATTACTATTTATCGCTCTCTTGAATAATGACTTCTGGGTTCATTATTACTATTGAGTCGCAATCCCAACCATAAAGACTAAAGTATAACTCGTGATCCTCACTTATTAGAACTTCTAATGCATCGTAATCTGTTGCTAATGCCTCGTAATCAATCATTGTCCACATCGTTGGTATCGGTAGTGAATTCTTCATCTTTGGTAGCTGTTCTAACTGCTTTGAGTTTATGATCCTTAATACTTTGGCATCTTCTTTCAAAGTAAACATAAAACTCGTATTTAGTTTCTCTGTTCCAAATTCATTAGATTCGCACCAATCTTTCCAACTATTCGGTGAGTCTACTCTGCTCGCCCATAGTCCGCCTTTTGGCTTTGAGGCATCGAGTCTATTCTTTACTGGTTCGAATTTCTCTTTTTCGAATATATCGTGACCATAGTGAATATATTTCATTGTGTCATCACTCCCTGTCACTATTCTATTATATCACGAAATTTCGACAAAAAAAATACGACTATTAAAAGTCGTGATTCTTTTCTTTAAGTAGCAATTCATTTTCTTGCCATTTTTTAAAGTAGAAATTGGCATCTGGTTTATATATCATAATCGCCATGATAAGAACTCTCGTTGAGAATTCATCTCGATCGTTCTCTGCTTCTATTCTTCTTAATGATTGCGGTTCTAATTTTAATAACTCCGCGGCTTGGTCTGGTTCAATTTTGGATAGTTTTCTTGCTATTCTCATGTTCTGACAAATATTATGTTTTAATGATTCTAATAATTTATTATATTCTTCTTGTTGTTCATACACATTTATCTTCTGCAATTCCTTAAAAAACTCATTCTTATCCACTAAATCACCGCCTTTTACTACAAATATTTTATAATAATTCATAAAATAAATATGTCGCATCTTTCGGCAAGTGTGGTATACTAGAGTCGGTGCTTCAATAAATGAAAAATGGCAAACAATGTTTAACTTTCTTGTTTACCATCCACACGCTTTTTGGTAACTACAAATCCATGGTCTTTTGTTAGTTCAGAGGTTGTCCATCCGAATGCAAGACCGATGTCATCTATCGCATCGATAGTAGCACCTATATTTGCATTTTCAATATCGCTGATTAAAGAAACACTTCGACCTGTTCTATCAGCCAGTTCTTCTTGCGACCATTTCTTTTCATGTCGTAAGTAAGTTACATTGATTGCAAGTATTTGCCTTGTAGTCCAATTTGAGTGGTCTTTCAATGTTTGATTTTCAGACGTATTCATTAGGACTCCCATAATTATATTATGGAGTTTTTGCCGAAATATGTCCAACGGATATATGCCTTGAACTTTTTTGCGATTATACTGAAGTTAATCTAAAATAACAATGGAGCGCCTTCATTTTTTATAAAAAGGAAGGAGGTTATTTGTCATGTTTTGTACTAACAAAAAATTAACAAAAATTGCGAATATGGATTCACTCGATTTTTCATTGATTATGGGTTTCATTGTTGCATTGATACTAATACCCTTAGTTTTATTAAACATTGAAAAAATCGAAGAAACTTTCAACATTCCTAAATATGAAGAAGTAAACGAGGTTTGTATGACACCGACTTGTTTATTTCCAGTTAAACTAGACAAACCAGAGCTTAGAGAAACACGCCCAGGAACAATCTTGTTGTTTTTTCTCGTAGGAGTATTATTATTCTCTTTGGTTGGCTATTTTATACACTGCTTAATTGTTGACAAAGTGTATTGTTAAATAATTCTTAATATGGCAAAAAAAAGATATGATGATTGACTACTCTGATTTAAGCGATGAAGACTACGAAAAAATTTTAGAACCTTTTGAAGAAGAAACAAAAAAATACTTAGAAAAAATCGCTTACGATTATGTAACCTATTATCTCGCTATGGCTTTCAAATATAAAGTGCTTGAAAATGATTGCGATATACTACCGCATATAAATGCTGCACTAGATGATATTGGTTATATTAATGAAAAAATTAATCTAAAAGTTTCAACTATTAAAAAAATGCTAAAACAAAAATATGGGTTAACAATCAAAAATGAGTCGCCACTTGAAATCGTGGACACAAAAAAAGAGGACCAGCGTTGATTTGCTGATCCTTTTCTTATGGAATTAAAAGTTTTTGTCCTGGATGGATTAAATTTGCATTCGCTAGGTTATTCGCTCTTGCTATCTCTGGATATCTGTTTCCATTACCATAGAATTTTTGAGCGATTTTCCATAACGAGTCGCCTTTTACTACTGTGTAGTATCTTGCATTACTCGTTGGGGTATTTGTTCCTGCAGGAGCTAAATCTTCGGCTCTTACCCATCCTAGCCCATTGTTAATGTTATAAGGACATCTTGATCCTGGATTAACTAGGTAGATTGTTGCTTCTAGATTTGTTCTTGACTGTCCTGCTCCATTTCCTTGGCTATCTCGATATAGAACTCCTGTGAACCTTACCTTGTCGCCTACTTTATATGTCGTATTCACTGTTGGCTGTGGTGTTGGCTTTTTATCCTTTTCTAGTTGTTTATTTACCTGTTCTGCGATGTATGGAAATTTGCTTTGTAAATATGGTCCTGGACACGCAGTCGCTGCGAACATATTATGGCGAGTTAAGTTTCCGGATGCATCTCCTGTATAGTTTAATCTTTCGATTCCATTTCTTCTACAGATGTCTACACATAACTCTATAAGCCTAGCTAGGACATGGTCTGATACTTCCCAATTTCCCCCATTCTTGCAATTTGAAACTTCAATCGTTACGGCTTGGTGATCGTTATTGGCATTTGATGAACACCACGACCTGTTGCATTCTTCTACATACATTCCGATTCGACCATCTGAACCGATTCCGTAGTTCGAACTTGCTTGTCTACCAGAACCTGCGAATATTCTTCCACAGGTTTCGACTGACAACACTCCTGCCATGTGATGAATTGTGATTTTCTTAATTTTAGCATTCCTTGGCTTATTACAATTTGGGGACAACTTTGTATATTGTACTAATGGGCTATTACTCATTTTCATCTTCTCCTTTTCCGTTATTGAATTCTTCACTATTTTCTACATCGAACACTTCTCCATTTTCATCGTGGAAAGTTTCTTTTTCTTCGCTATTCTCCATCACTTGCACCTCCTTTCGTATTGCCATCTTTATTAAAGAAATAAGTGGCAATCATACCTAAAATAAGCATGAAGTTATCTGTTGTGATTTTCTCGGTTACTGATAAATAAAAAAACGCTCCAAATGATAGAAGCGTTATAATGGATTTCACTTTTAAAAGTGACACTACTGCACTGATCGTTTTTTCTTTCATCTTTGTTCTCCTTTTCTTGGTTCGTTTGGCAAGTCGTATAATTGATTTACCATACT
>CAJTIX010000035.1 GCA_910576795.1 uncultured Bacilli bacterium | reverse complement strand
CCTTTTCTTGTATGTTTGGAATAGAGATTGGTGAAGTAACAGAAGTTTCTAACATGAAGATAGTCTTTATGACTTTGGTTTAATTCAATATGAATATACTTATTTTTCACTTTCACGAATAAATCCACTATTTTTCTTCTTTCATTTACATCATTGATTTTGAGTTCATTTTGTAAGAAGATGATTTCATCGATTTTAATTTTGAGAATATGTTCTAGGAAGATTTTTAACATATGTGGATTGGTTTCGTCACACATAACTGTTTTAAATACAATATCATATTTTCCATTATAGAACTTTTTCATTTCATCACCTCTACTTATAACATACAAGATGATTTTTCTTTTTCCTTTTCTTATTTGTAATATTTGAACAAAAAAAGAGCTTAAGCTCTTGATACGTACTTTCCATCGCTTGTAGAAACCAAAATCTTTTCTCCTTGTTCAATAAAAAGTGGAACACGTACTAAAAGGCCAGTTTCAACATAAGCATCTTTGGTTGCATTATTGGTTGTATTTCCTTTTACAGCTGGTTCTGTAGTTGTAATCGTCATTTCAATTTTATCTGGTAAAATAACACCTAATAATTCTCCCTTAAAGAAAGAAACAATCACCATCATATTTTCAATTAAGAAATTCTTATCATCACCAATTTGATCACTTGATAGCTCCAATTGTTCATAAGTTTCCATATTCATAAAATAATAGGTATCTCCAGTATTATATAAATATTGTACATTTGATTTTTCAATATTTGCTTTTTCAAACTTTACGTTGGTATTAAATGTTCTTTCAATTGTTCCACCAGTTCTTAAATTTTTAAGTTTGGTTTTCATAAAGGCAGAACCTTTACCAGGTTTTACATGTAAGAACTCAATTACCTGATAAATATTATCTTCAATAATGAGGGTCATACCCGTTTTAATATCATTTACTTCAATCATCTCAATTACTCCTTTCTATTTATTTTTCCTCTTTATGCACTGTATGTTTTTGGCATTTTGAACAATACTTGTTTAATTCTAAACGAGTAGTTGTATTTTTTTTGTTTTTTGGAGTACGGTAATTTTTTTCATTACAAACTGTACACTTTAAAGTGATATTTTCTCTATTTTCACCTTTTTTCGCCATAGTAAACTCCTCCTTTTTAAAAGCATTATTTATATTATAACAAATATCTCATATTTTTCAATCTTTTTTTTATAATTTATGGATAGAGTGCAAAATAAGCATCACTTACACGCTTACTAATTCTACGATTTACAAAAGACTGATATTCACTTCCATTGTCATAATGATAAATATTGGGAGATATAACGGTAAATACTACCTTAGGATGATCAGCAGGGGCATATCCAACAAAAGTATTTGTAATCGTTTCTTTATCAATCACACCATCCAAATCTGTATCAATAAAACTTTGACTGGTTCCAGTTTTACCAGCAGGATAATAATCCAAATTCATATATCCAGATCCTGTACCACCATATTTCATCACTTCAATAAAGCCCATTTTAACGCGTTCTAAATATTCTAATTTGGTTTCTATTGTATTTAAAATATTGGGTTGTTTCTCATAAAGTAACTGTGTAAATGGAGCTGCTTTTGCATCATAAACCTGTTTCACCAAATATGGTTGCAGCCGATTTCCACCGTTTGCGATCGTGGATGCATATTGTGACAATTGAATGGGTGTATAAGTATCATACTGGCCAATCGCAAAATCAAGAAGCAAGCCACCTACCTCACTTTTTCCTTTGAATCCAAGACTCTCTAAAGGAAGATCTATACCAGTTTTCACTCCTAAACCAAACTGCGCAAAAGTATTACGATAAAGTGCGAAAGCTTCAGGACTGGCCTGAAAAGGCATATCATAATAATAAGATGCACCTGCTACTTTTATAGCTGTATAAAACTGATATGTATTAGAAGAATATTTAAGTGCTGTAAGATCGTTTAGATAACCGAGTGGTTTCCAAGAACATTTTTGAGGTGCCCCACGCAATTTCACACAGGTATCATATCGTTGCTCCCCAATTTGTAAAGCTCCACTATTATAACCCACAATTTGAGATGCACCCTTGATCACAGATCCCACTACAACTGGGGAAGTTGTAATTCCTGGTGCATAATCATAAACCACATATTCTCCATTTTTCCAAACCACCTGTTTTCCAGCCATCGCTAAAATTTCACCTGTATTTGGATCTGATACAATGACAAAAGCATGATTATAATATTCTGTATTGGGTTCTGACTTTGCCTTGATGATTTCTTCTGCAATAATTTGTTCTATCTGTTGTTGTAATACAATATCAATTGTTAAAACCAAATCATTGCCACGGTTTCCTTCTTCTATTAATGTTTTATTCCCATTGATATCAATCTCATACCGATCCTTTTTTCCTTTCAAATAATCATCATATTGATACTCCAAATAACTAATTCCAACACGATCATCTAACTGATATCCCCTGTTGGTATAGTAGTCTTTCAATTCAGCTGGAATTCCAGTTTCACTAGAAGATACGCTTCCTAGAAGAGTACGAAATGTATCCCCATAAGGGTACACCCGGTTCCAGTCTAACTTAATATTAAATCCCTTTAGGATGTCTACATTACTTGCAATATAGGCGTATTCTTCATCCGTTACATTTTCATTTTTGATGACTTTTTCAGAATAAGAATACCCCTTATTCATAAGTGTATAAATGTATGCAGCTTCGAAATCTCTCTCTTGATATTCTGCCAATTCTTCCTCAGTAACTCGCTCTATTTTATAAGTTTCTATATCACTTGCTGTTAATTTTCGCTCCTCCAAGGCTCTCCATTCTACCTCTGTAATCTTAGCCTTTGCTTCATTGGGATGTTGTTTTACCCAAAATATTCGTAAATTGGAATTCGTCAATTTCTGTGTTGGAACCTCTATCATATCCGCAACTTGATAGGCAAGCTCAATTTCTTCTTTTGTAGAAATTCCAGTTTGTTTTTTGTAAAAAATGACTTTTGTTGGTTGATTGTCTACTAATAATTGGTGATTTCTATCATAAATGCGTCCCCTTGGAGCTGTACTTCCCTCTACTATTTTACGGCTTAACTGTTCCAATTTTACTGTATAGGAATGATACTGAACTACCTGAATACGAAATAGTCCAATCAATAATATAAATCCTAATACCATAACAATTCCTATTAATAAATTGAGTCTTTTTTCGATTATTACTTTGATATCTTGATATTTTTTAGAAAAATGATAACGGATATTACGATTTTTGTGGTAGTGCTTTTTCATATAATTGGTTGATTTGTTCAAAGTCTATAATCTCAAAAAAATTTTCTATGTATCTTTGTCTTTCATTTTGATAATTTAAATAATAAGCATGTTCCCATAAATCAAGTGCGATCAATGGAATTAAGCCATATGTATAAGGTGTTTCTTGGTTACTTAAATTGATAATTTCCAGTTCTTTTTTGTCGTTTAAAACAAGAAACGTATATCCAGAACCTACTAAATAAGAAGCTGTTTTCATAAATTCCTTTTTAAAATTGTCATAATTTTCAAATTGTTGATTGATTCGTTTTAAAATAGATTCAACTGGTTGATTGTTTTCTTTTGGGCTGACATTCGAAAAATAGAGCTCATGATTTAAAACACCACCTAAATTGTATAAAATATCCCCACGATCTTCTAAGGGAAACATATCCAAGTGTGTGACCAATTCCTCTTTTGAATATTCATTTTTATAATTATTTTTTTGTAACAACTGATTCAATTTATTCAAATAATTCTGATAGTGTTTTTCATAGTGTAAGCCAACCGTTCTTGTATCGATAAAAGGTTCCAGAGCGTCATATGCATATGGAAGTGGCATTTTTTGATACATAAAATCACCTCTTGGTTTTATTTTATGGAAACAGTACTACATTATTCTAAATTTTATACATATATTAAAACAGAGGTGTCATATGATTGAAAAATTAATCCGTAAGTATGTAGAAAATTTAAAAATGGAAGATATTTACCACTTTGCGGAACAAAATGGTATTTTTTTAACAAATGAAGAAGCTCATTATTTATATCATACCATCCAAACAAATTGGGAAAATGTCGTTTTTGGTTCCAAAGAAGAAGTTTTAAAAGATGCGAGATTACACTTAAGAGAAAATACATATAAAAAAGCAGAGGAATTGCTCTACTTCTATTTGGAAAAATACAAACGTTATTTATAAAAATTGCGTATATTCTCTATTAAATTAGGATCAAATTTTTGTTGCTTAATCATTTCTATTTCAAAGCGATATGGAGGATACGCTCTTTTTGTGCTTTCATCTTCGGCACTTACATATGGCGTTTCTAATATTTTAGGAATGTCTTTTAATTTTTCATGATAAATGACATATAATAAATTTTCAAAACCAATGGTTCCATATCCAATATTTTCGTGTCTATCTTTATGGCTTCCAAGTACATTTTTACTGTCATTGATATGAAGACAAGCTAACTTTTGAATTCCTATGATTTGATCAAATTGTTCTAATGTAGTATCAAAATCTTCAATGGAATACCCTGCATCATTGATATGGCAAGTATCCAAACATACCATTACTTTTTCTGGGTACTTCATTCCATCTAAGATGGTTTTAATCTCTTCAAAGGTCCTTCCACATTCGCTTCCTTTTCCAGCCATCGTTTCCAAACAAATAGTAACTTTGGTATTCTGATCTATTACTTGATTGAGTGCAAAAATAATGTTATGTAACCCTTCTTCTACACCAAGACCAACATGAGAACCTGGATGTAATACCATTTTTGTAATGCCAAGCAATTCCACACGTTTGATTTCTTGTTTCAAAAACTGAATCGCAAAGTCATAATTGGATCCATTATTGGCCAAATTAATGATATAAGGAGCATGAACAATCACATTTTCGATATCAATTCCCTTTTCCTGCATCATACCATGAGCCAATTTCGTCAATTCTAAATCAATACTTGATCGATTTGTGTTTTGGGGAGCCCCCGTATAAAACATAAATGTATTCGCACCATAACTAATTGCTTCTAATACACTTCCTACTAATTGTTCTTCTTTATTGAAGGATACATGTGCACCTATAATTAAGTCTTTCATACTTCTCACCTGATTTTATTATAAAAGAAAAACACCTTTTATTCAAGATGCTTATCTTTGTTTCCGAAATGATTTGAATTCAGTTTCATGTAACCTTAAATTATGATATCTTGCCAGCACATCTTGAAGTTGAAATTGAACTTTAATCAATTCCTGTTTTAATTCACGTAATTTCTCTTTATTGGTTGTAACTGCAATTGCATCTTTTAATTGATTCTGTTCTATTTGGTAAAGCATTATGAATGTATAATCTTCTAATTGAATATCTGAACTCGTCAATACGGAATTAATTTGTGTATCTGAATATTCTATACAGGTATCCACTTCAATGATATGATTGCTCTCTAATTCCTTTGCATAAGTAACATCACGAACAATATCGCGGATATTATCCTGTTGATATCCATCTGTATTTTGTAAATTTTGAAACTCCTTTTTATTTTTTAACCGTTGTTTTAAATCATGTATTTTTCCAATTCCAACTTCTACACAAATAATAGCTACATTTGCTAAAATCATATATAGTATCTTTATCCAAATAGACCCAGAAACAAAAACTCCAATCAGAATGCAAGAAACTAATTTTGCAATAGGACCTAACATTTCCAATATGAAATAACCAATTAATTTTCTTTTTTTCATAGAAAAACACCCCTTTTAAAAGAATGTTCTATATTTTATATTACATATTAATTTTTGTCAAATTAGCCGATGATAGCTCCTAACACACCATAAGACATGATCAGCATTATGATACCTGCAAGTACAACTCCTAAAACGGATGCAGCAAGTGCCTTTTTCTTATCCATATTAATCATAGAAGCAATTAACGTTCCTGTCCAAGCCCCTGTTCCAGGTAATGGAATTCCTACAAAGAAAAATAAGCCCCAAAATTGTATATGTTCAATTTTATCTTTTTTGGACATTGCCTTATTTTCCAATTTTGTAATAAATGGTTCAATACGTTTCCATTTTTTTAACCGATTAAATAAAGGGGTAATAAACCATAAAATAAATGGAATTGGAAGAATGTTTCCAAGAAAACAAATAATAAATGCAACCACTGGATT
>CAJTIX010000034.1 GCA_910576795.1 uncultured Bacilli bacterium | reverse complement strand
CAAACTTATGTCTATTTTGTTAAATAAAAATAGCGTGATGAATTTTTCACACCAACACTATTTATAATACAACCATAAAATATTGTTTTTTCTTCTTTTTTTTGATATACTTTAAAAGTATGATAGTAGAGGTGTAATATGGATTTAATAGTTTTATTGGTATTAATTGCAGTAGTGATTATTGTCTTTCGGGATACCAAATGTTTTGTTTATTTTTTAGGAATTGTTGAAATTTTCTTTCATGTTATGACTTATATCGCAAATCATATTGGAATTGTAGAAGTCAGCCGTTTCATTCATAAATATATTCCATCTTCTATATTGGTTATTATTGGAAGATATGCGAATGGATTATTTTATGATATCTTAGCTTGGTTATTTGTATTTGCTTTTCTTGTATTAGATTACTATTTAATTAAATATTTCTTTAAAAGAAAATAAGATGTTCATATGAATATCTTTTTTTTGACAAAATAAGCAGATATAGTTGTTATACTATATCTGGTGATGTCAATGCGAAAATATTATCTTTTTCTGATTCAAACAGAATATTTTAAATTATTTCGAAAAAATCCAAAAACACTATATGATATTTTATATAATCTGTATCAATTAAAAGAACCCAATTTTAACTATGGATTTTCCTTATTTGATAGTATATGTCAACCATTTTCTGTCAAACTATTAAATCACTATATTCAAGAAAGATATACTTGTACCATTGTAAATTCCAAACAACTTAAAATCCATTCTATTTGTGAAAAAACAATATTACAAATTGGATATGGGTGTATTGTGATCAAGAGTAATGTCAATTTTCCAGAGATTCTGAAAGTATTCCATATCTATAATAAAAAAATATTTGTATGCGATTTTAAAAACAAAGATTATTTTTGGTTAAGTAATCAAATGCAAAAAACAAGGTGAACTTTTTTTAAATTACACATATAATGTATTAGGTGGTTATCATGGATAAGATGACAGAATTCAAAGAATTTGTAAAAGAAAAACCAGAACTCATTCGATATGTAAAAAGTGGAGAAATGTCATGGCAGAAATTTTACGAACTATTTGATTTATATGGAACCAAAGAAGAGGTATGGAAACCTTACCAAAAGGAAACAAAAGTAGAAGAAAAAACCAAAGAGGCATCTGCTTTTGGTGTAGGGGAGATTTTAGGTTGGCTTAAAACGGTAGATTTGGATAGTGTTCAAAATGGAATTAGTAGTATGCAACGTGTATTAGGAGTTCTACAGGATTTTGGAACCAAAGAGGATGGCAAAACGCCAGAGTATAAACCAAGGCCTCTTTACAAACATTTTGAGGACTAATGGCACTAGATATCCAATTTCAAATTAAAAACAATCCAAATTACTTGAGGTATATTAGAGAAAATTCCATTTGGTATAAATGGTTAAATAGAGATGCTAGCTTATTTCCTAAATTTGAAGAAGAAGTAAAAGAAAAATATGGTATGAGACCAGGAGATCGTATTACAAAAGCTTTAGAAACAATAGAACTTTTACAAAATATTTTTGCAACTTTTAAATAATATGTGATAAAATGGAAATAGAAAAAATCCTACGCAGTAGGACTTTTTAGAAGGGGAGTAATAAGGTGTGATGAATTCATCACATTTCTATTATGAACATTCATTTTTATTTTATACATAAGGAGTCTAATATGAGAATTATCAGTGGAAAATACAAAGGAAGAATACTAGAAGGATTTGATTTAAATGGCACAAGACCAACCATGGATCGTGTCAAAGAATCATTATTTGGAATCATTCAAAATCATATCAAAGATTGTACTTGTTTAGATTTATTTGCTGGCAGTGGTTCATTGGGATTAGAAGCCTTAAGCAATGGAGCAAAAAAGTGTTATTTTGTAGACAATAATCTACAATCTATTCAAACAGTGAAAAGAAATTGTCAAAAGTTAAAAATAGAAGAAGAAGTTATTTTCTTCAATCAAGAATATGAACAATCCTTGTTTTATTTTCATCAAAATCATATTTCATTTGATCTTATTTTTTTAGATCCCCCATATCAAAAACATTGGATTCAAAATAGTCTTAATAAAATTGAACAATATCATTTACTGAATGAATTTGGAATCATTGTTTGTGAATATGAATTAGAATCATTCAATAGCATATACACTTGTATAAAAGAAAAGAAATATGGTAATAAAAACGTAAAAATATATCAATTTGACAAAATAAAATAATTCATTATAATAGATTTCATCCAAAGAAGGGGGAAACTATATGTCAAATGAAGTATTTCAAGGTTACTTAAAACAAATTGAATACCGTTATGGAGAAGAGATGAAAACAAAACTAGAAACTTTACACCAAAAAGGACATATTGGAGAAGATATTTGTATAATACTACTAGGTCAATCTCCAGCACATCCAATTATCTTAGGTAAATTGGGAACAGAAGGAGAAGAAAATCATAAAAATAGAAGAATGTGAAAAAACATTCTTTTTTTTGAAGGATTTAGAAAACTTTTTCACTATGTTATTAGTGAGGAGGTGAAATTGTCATGAAAAAGTATCCATACGTCAAGCAAGAAAGTAGCAATGATTGTGGCATCGCTTGTTTAGAGATGGTCATTCGCTATTACAAGGGATATATTCCCAAATCTGAATTAATTACTTATACACATACAGATAAAACAGGGACAACTGCTTATCATATGATAGAAACACTTAAACAATTTGGTTTTTCAGCAACTGGAGTTTCATGTGAATTATCTATCGAAAATAAAATCATATATCCCTGTATTGCACATGTTACATTGGATAAAGTCTATCAACATTACATGGTAATATATGAGATTGATTGGAAAAAGAAAACTGTTTTGGTTGCAGATCCTGCAAGTCAAATGAAAAGAATGAATTTGGATGAATTTCAAAAAATATACAATCAAGTTTTAATTACACTATATCCTATACAAAAAATACCTGTTTATCATAAACCACATTCATTCGTAAAATATACCTTATACATAGTTCAAGAACATTGGAAGGTATTTCTTCCAATTTGCATATTATCCTTGTTCATTTTGATTCTTTCATTTGTAGGAACCTTTTATATATCAATCATATTAAATACACATTTTTCATTATGGAATATCCTTCTTTATACCTTCCTTTTTATAGAAATTACAAAACAGCTTTTATCTTATATTCGGAATATGCTACTATGTCATTTAAATGAAAAACTATCTAACTTGCTTACTTGTGATGCTTTTTCTAAGATAATGAAACTTCCTTATTTACAATATTACAATCTTCCTACAAGTGATTTTATGTCCCGAATACAGGATATAAAATTCATTCAAGAAGTAGTATCATCCACTGCCTTTACATTTCTATTTGATGGCATTCTATTTCTATTTTCCTTATTATTCTTGCTTTGGCTAGAGCCATCCTTTCTTCCTATTTGTTTTCTTCTGTGTATTGGATATGTACTTTTACTTCATCATTATAGACCTATTTATCAAAAAAATATTTTCGCATTTGAAAGAGAAAATGTATTAGTACAATCTTATATGTTAGATTATATGCGTGGATTTGAAATGGTAAAAGGATTGTCACTTGCAGATAAAGTAATTTCTCGTTTCCAAAAACAATATCAAAAATATCAAACTAGTGCATTTCGTTTTCAAAAATGTGTCCACCAAGAAACATTTCTTCAATCCATTTTAGAAAGTATTGGGTATATTGGTTTTCTTGGAATCGGAATTTTCTTATATGGAAGAGGCAAGATTCCAATCGGAATGCTATTTGCTTATCAACTGTTATTTACTTATATCATGAATCCTGTCGCACAATTTGTGGATTCTGATTATTTGATACAAAGAGCAAAAAGTGCATTACAACGAATTCATAACTTATCTTATAAAGAAGAAATCAAAAGAGAAGCAAAGGAAAAAATTACTTCAGTGTCATGCCAAAATGTATCATATTCAATACAAGATTGTAGACCTGTGTTAGAGAATATAAATTTGAATTGGAAATCAGGACAAAAAATTCTTTGTATGGGACCAAGTGGAAGTGGGAAATCGACCTTGTTTAAATGCATTAAAGGTTACTACTCAGTAAAAGAGGAGGCAATCTGTTTCAATCAAAATAAGTGCATAAATCATCATACCACATCCATTCAAAATCAAATTCTGTATATAGGACAAAACGAAACTTTAATCATAGGAAGTGTATATGACAATATTGTATTATTAGATTCTTTTCCAGAAAAAGAAGTAGAAGAGGTTCTAGCACTATGTGAAATTGATGCGATTGTAAAAGAAAATCCTTTAAAATATCAGATGTTAGTAGAAGAAAATGGAAGCAATTTATCAGGTGGAGAACGATTACAAATTGTTTTGGCCCGTACCATTTTAAAACCATTTCAGATACTATTAATAGATGAAGGATTTGGACAAATGGATAGTAATTTAGAAAGAAGAATTTTAAAACGTCTTTTTAAAAAATATCCAGATAAAATTATAGCAGTCATCTCACATCGCAAAGACAATATGGATTTATATGATCAGGTGATCTATTTAGAAAAAGGAAAGATTGTAGAAACATTAGAAAGGAGTAATGCGAATGCTTAGACGTATGTGGAAAGTAATTTTATCATGTATTTTTATTTTTACCATTTAAAAAAATAATATAGAAAGGATTTTATATGAAAGTATTAGAAGAACAAGAATTAAAACAAATCGTTGGTGGAGGATTTTCATTTGGTATTGGAGCTTTGATAGGTGCAGGCATTACATTTTTGATTGGATTAATTGATGGTTTTGTGAGACCACTCGGCTGCAACTGATGAAGCAATTAGGTAAACAAGAACTACTAGAAATACAAGGTGGAGCGATTTCTGGTTCCTTAATCAATGCACTTATTCGTGGTATCAGCACCATTTTAGATTTAGGAAGAAGTTTAGGCACCGCCATTCGAAGAATTCAAACCAAACGATTTTGTTAAGGGATACTATTGTATCTCTTTTTTCTGGAAAAGATTATAAATTTGTTGAAAAATAGGAAAAACGGTGTTATAATACCTTTAGTTTCAGAAGGGAGGGAATAGTATGACAAAAGTTATCGTCCAAAATGGAAACGTCGATGGTGCACTTAGAGCTTTTAAACAAAAAAATTTAAAAAGCGGCCTCCTAAAAGAAGTACGTGAAAGACAAGAAGGTTATTTAAAACCCGGAGTAAGAAGAAGAAATGCCAAAAAAGAAGCAATTAAAAATAGTAGAAGAAGACAAAGAGAAAATTATTAAAAGCCGTCAAAAAGGCTTTTTATTATAACGGAGGAAATTATGAAAGAACAAATATTAAATGATTTAAAAGAAGCAATGAAAAATCAGGACAAAGAAAGACTTTCTGTGATTCGTATGGTAAAGGGAGCTATCCAAATGGAAGAGCTAAATGTAAAACATGAATTAACAGATGATGAAGTAATTGGAATTATTGCAAAACAAATCAAAACAAGAAAAGAATCCATTACAGAATTTGAAAAAGGAAACCGAAATGATTTAATTGAAAAGACACAAAGTGAAATTGACATTTTAAATGCATATATGCCAGAACAAATGAAAGAAGAAGAGGTTTTAGCAGAAATTGAAAAAGCGTTTTCTGCCATTCATCCAACTGGAACTTCAGATATGGGAAAGTTAATGGGACATTTAACACCTATCTTAAAAGGAAAAGCTGATATGAGTTACGTTAGCAAAGTCATACGTGAACGTCTCTCTTCTTTATAAAAATAAATTTGAAACGAAAAAACGACACAATAGGTAAGTGTCTTTTTTTTATAATAATTTTGGTGATGCGATGAAACTTTACTTGGACTTAATCTTTCTAATTAACTTTGGATTTGATTTTATTTTGTTATTGGTTGTTTCTTATCTACTTAGAAGAAATGTAGCCATTAAAAAAATTTGTTTAGGAGCATTACTAGGAGGTATGAGTATCTTTTTTCTATTTATTCCAATGACTTCCTTTATCCTTTTTTTACTCAAGGTACTGGTTAGTGTGGGTATGATTGTCATTACATTTTCTTATAAGAATAAGAGGTACTTTTTTCAAAATCTATTTTATCTTTATACATCTAGTATGATTTTAGGGGGATTTTTATATTTTTTAAATGTACAGTTTTCTTACAAACAACAAGGATTAATTTTTTTCCATAATGGGCTTAGTATCAATATGATTTTTTTAATAATAGCGTCCCCAATCATTCTTTACATTTATGTCAAACAAGGAATGCGGCTGAAGAATTTTTATGCAAGTACATATTCTATTAAA
>CAJTIX010000033.1 GCA_910576795.1 uncultured Bacilli bacterium | reverse complement strand
GAATTAAACAATGAGGAAATTTATATTCCATGGATTACCCCAGAAGAGGATGAGGAGTTTATTCTCAATACAGAAAAGGATATTTCTTTCAAAGAGGGAATTGGGCAAGGAAAACAAGAGAGAAACATAGAAGTAGCAAGAAATCTATTGATATCAGGAGTAGACACTCAAATTATACAAAAAGCAACTGGACTTACAATGAATGAGATTAGCAAATTACTAAAACAAACAGCTTGAAAAAGAAATATAATTTGTGTTATAATGAATTCGAATTACAGATCATAAGATAGTTTGTAGATAAAATGTATTTGCTATTTGCAAACGGGGGGGGGTAAAACCTCTTTTTTAATGATTGGAAAGTAGGCGCATAAAATGGTATAGAAGTATATTTATATTTGCCAAAACAAATTTCTAGTAGTAGAATAATAATAGTTAGGAGTGAAGCTATGTTAAAAGTAGATAATGTAACCAAATATTATGGTGATTTCCTAGCCGTGGATCACTTATCCTTTGAAGTAAAACCAGGAGAAATATTTGGATTACTGGGAATTAATGGCGCAGGAAAAACCACAACATTTCGTATGATTATGGGCCTTTTAGATGCAACAGAAGGGAATGTTACACTAGATGGAAAAAAGATTGACTATGATGTAACAGATCAAATCGGTTTTTTAACAGAAGAAAGAAGTTTATTAACCAAATTGACTGTAAAAGAACAATGCCTTTACTATGGAGTTTTAAAAGGAATGAAAGAAAGTGAAGTCATTAAAAGAATGGATGAATTACTAAATGAATTTGGAATTTCGGAATACCGAGAAAAGAAGATCAAAGAATTATCCAAAGGAAATCAGCAGAAAATTCAATTCATTACAGCGATTTTAAATGAACCAAAATTACTTATTTTAGATGAACCATTTTCAGGGTTAGATCCTTTTAATGTAGAACTATTTAAACAAAAAATTATAGAAATGGCATCCAAAGGAAGTATGATTATTTTCTCATCACATCGTATGGAACATGTGGAATTATTCTGTAAAAAATTAGTCATTTTATTAAAAGGAAAACCAGTTATTGAAGGATATTTACAAGATATCAAAGAACAATATCGAAAAAAGAATATTTTTATCAAAGGGGATATTCAAAAAGAAGAATTAGAAAAAATCAAGGGTGTTGTATCTGTAGAAGAATATGGAGATGCATTAGAAGTGAAAATTGAAAGCAATGATATGGTTTCTAATGTATTTGATGTTGTGAAAAAGAAAAAAAATATTACAAAATTTGTAGTGGAAGAACCTTCTTTAAATGAAATCTTTGTAGCGAAAGTAGGTGAATCTTTTGAAAACTAAATTGAAATTTTTAACAGCTATGAGTTTAAAAAGAAAAATCAAAACCAAATGGTTTTTAGTTGCCAATTTATTACTTGCAGTAGTGATTGCAGGAATCATTAATATTGATAGTATTATTACTTTCTTTGGTGGAGATTTTGATAAAATAACCAAAATATATGTCATTGATCAAACCAATGAAACATTTGAGATCTTAAAAGAACAAATCCATTCCAATAGTATTAGTTTTAGTGGAGAAGAAGAATCATCTTACGATGTAGTACTTAGTGAAACAAACGCAGAAGATGCGATGTCATTAGTTGAAGAAGACAAAGATGCTTATGTGTTTATCATCAAACCAAATGAAGCAACAGTTTTAGATGTTACTTTATTAACAGATGGATATATTGATACCATTGATTTTCAATTATTGTCATCAGCAGTCAATAATACAAAGACAATGCTTGCGATTCAAAAAAGCGATTTAACAGAAGAAGAATTAAATAAACTATATGCATCAGTTGAAATCAAACGATTATATAGAGATGAATCGAAAAAAACAGAAGATGAAAATATGGAAATGATTATGACTACTGTATTTCCAGTAATCATTTTACCATTTTTCATGTTAACACTTTTCCTAGTCCAAATGATAGGAGCAGAAGTAAATGATGAAAAAACAACAAGAGGAATGGAGATTATTATTTCCAATGTATCGCCAAAAACACATTTCTTTTCCAAAGTAATATCAGGAAATCTTTTCGTTATTTTCCAAGGTATTTTATTGATTTTATATGGTGGTGTTGGGCTATTCATTCGCCAATTGCTTGGAAATGGAGGAATTTCTAATATTCTAGGTGGAGAAGTAGGCAAAGTAATGAGCAATGTTATGGGAACAGAGTTCCTTTCTAAACTACTTTACATTATTCCGATTGCTCTTGTATTAATGTTACTCACTTTCTTGGCTTATTCTTTACTTGCGGGAATATTGGCTTCTATGACAACCAATACAGAGGATTTTCAACAATTACAAACACCAATTGTCGTAATTTCTTTAGTGGGATATTACTTAGCAATGATGGCTGGAGTATTTGATGGTGCTTTATTCATTCGTGTTTTATCCTATGTACCTTTGATTTCTGCCATTTTATCTCCAACTTTACTTGTATTGGGACAAATCAGTGTGATTGATGTCATAATATCGATTGTAGTTATGATAATCAGTAATTTCCTATTGATTAAATATGGATTGAAGATTTACAAAGTTGGAATCTTAAATTATTCTTCTAAAGATTTATGGAAGAAAATGTTCAAAGCATTAAAATCCTAAGACTGCAAAATGCAGTCTTTTATGTTTTGAAAATTTGACAAATACATATAATGTGTTATGATGGTAAAGCGGAAAAGGAGAATATATATGAAATCTGAACAAACAGCAGAAGAAAGAAAACTATTAGAATATTTGGCTCAAATTTATTTTCAAACAAGATCGATTGCACCAGAACAGTTATATCCAATCGCACTTTACTTATATCAAAATAGAGAATTAGGACCAAGAGGAACCAAAAAAGCTGCTGCATATTTGGTAAGATTACACAACCAAATTAATACAAACGCTAATGATTTGACTCAACAAACATATAAGAAGTTAAAAAAGTGTTTCAATTTAAAACCTGTACAGCAGTTTGTTTTAGAAGAAGCAAAAAGGGAATTGAAACTTGCAGAAACTATAATACACTCTGGAAACTTTGTATATGAAGCTTATTACAATATATTTTTAAGATGCTACAATCAGTTAAAAATGAATGTAGATCAAAAATCATATAGCCAAATTTATTTTATAACCAAAGAGTTATCACAACTGCTTCTTAAAAATCAAGAAAAACAACAGGAGATAGCTACTAATTTATTACAGATGAAAGAAAGATTAGTTGCACTGGCACACACCTCTAAGGATTCCAAAAAGATTATGACTTTAGCCAATGCGATAACTGAAATAGAAGAAGTAATGGAGGGAAAACAATATAGAAAAATGCAAGAAACACTCCATAAAGTAGATGGTGAATTGGTATTACAAGGATACCAAAAACAGCTTATGATGCCAATAAATACCTATGACAATAAGGGAACGTTAATATAAACGTTCTTTTTTCATAAAAATGAGTTTTTTTCATATACTGGAATAGGTGATATTCATGCAGATAATAAAGAATTTACGCAGTTATTTATTAGAAGATGAATTTCAAATACGTATTTTAGATGGAAAAGTAAATGTAGTTAATTACGATAGTATTGGTCATTTTGATTCCAATAAAGTAATTTTGAAATACCAAATGGGATCTATCGTTATCACAGGAGATCACCTTGTTGTTTCTAAATTATTGACAGATGAAATATTAGTAACAGGTAATATTAAAAATATAGAACTTAGGTGATTTTCATGAAAAATGCATTTTTGGAATATTTTGGTAGTAAAGTACGTGTTTGTGTTAAAGGAAAAAATATCGAACGTTTTTTGAAAAGGCTTGCAAATAAAAAAATAGAATTATATGAAATTGAGTATGTAAAATATGACGAAATCAATATTATCATTTCAAAAGAGGCATATGAAAAAGTAGAAGAAATTAAAACCATTTATGAACTTTCCATAACCAAGGTTTATGGAATAGAACGTATCAAACAAATCCTTCTTAAAAATAAGTATATCATACTTGCTTTTTGTGTTGGCTTTGTTCTTTTATGGATATTAACACATACTACTTTTGAAGTAGAGGTAATCCACACTAGCAAAGAAATGCGTAATTTATTACAAGAAGAACTTTCCAAAAATGGAATTACAAAATGGAAACCCATAAAATCTTATAAACAAGTACAAGAAATTAAAACAACCATAATGGAAAAATACAAAGACAAAATAGAATGGCTGGAAATTGAAAATATTGGTACAAAATACATCGTTCGAGTAGAAGAACGTATTTTAACAGAAGAAAAGCCAAATTATCCTATTCAAGATATTGTTGCCAAAAAGTCTGCAATATTACTACGTATAGAAGGAGAATCTGGAGAAATTGTAAAAAATATAAATGATTATGTAAAAGTAGGAGATACTGTAATTAGTGGAAATATCAAATTAAATGAAGAGATAAAACAACAAGTATCTGCGAGAGGAAAAATATATGGAGAAGTGTGGTATAAATCGACAGTAGAATATCCTTTGTCATATTATGAGGAACAAGAAACAGGAAAAAAGAAAAATGTTTATACTTATCAATTTTTAAATAAACGTATAGAATTGTTTCAATTTCATCCTTTTGAAAATAAAAAAATAGAATCCAAAACTATATGGAAAAGTAATATCTTCCCCATTTCTTTTACTTATGAAAAACAGAAAGAAATAAAAGTGATTGATGAAACTTATAACAAAGAAGAGGCAATTCAAAAAGCAACTGAGGTTGCGATTCAAAAAATAAAAGATCGATTATCAGAAAAAGAGGAAATAATTCGAGTGCAACAATTGAAAGTAGAAGAAAATGAGCGTACAATAGTATTAGAATTGTTTTTTGCGGTATTAGAAGATATTACGGATATAAAACCAATAGAACCAATCGTTATAGAATAGGTTGTGATAACGTGTTTGATTTAACCATTTATAATATTTTAAAAAATATTTGGCCTATGATCTTAATTTTTACGGTGATTTTATCTTCTATACGTATTGTATATTTAATCAAAAATAGAGAACCTTTTATCTTATACAAAGAATTGATGACACTTGGTTTTATCATTTATATAATGTGTCTATTCCATGTGGTAACTTTTCAAGATGTCAGTTGGTCAAGTTCCAACTTCATTCCATTTAAAGAAATGTTTCGTTACCGTATATTTAGTAGTATGTTTTTCCGTAATGTAGCTGGGAACCTACTTATGTTTATGCCATATGGCCTGTTTATTTCTTATTTCCTTAAAATAGAGAAAAAAAGAACCATATTACTTTTGAGTTTGATTGTATCTTGTACAATAGAATCTACACAACTTTTAATTGGACGTGTTTTTGATGTAGATGATATTATGTTGAATGTACTGGGTGGTATTTTAGGATACTATTTATACCGTTTGATTCATTTTTTGAAGGACCGACTTCCTCAGTTTTTGAAAAATCAAATTTTTTATAATATCGTTGTGATGGTAGTAGTATTATTCATTTTAGGATATTTATATCAATTATTAGAAGTAGGTGTCGCATAATGTTTGAAATATTTAATGAAACAGAAGAAACAATTGAAGAAATAGAAGCAATGCATGATGTATTACTGATAGCCATTCAAAATCAAAGGTTAGATCATATAGAATTCAATGTCATTTTGGTGGACAACCCTTATATTCATAAACTGAACAAAGAATATCGTAATATTGATAGAGAAACAGATGTCATATCGTTTGCCTTAGAAGATACCAAAGATATTACATATGAGAACTATCGTCTATTAGGTGATATTTATATATCGATTGAGAAAGCCAAAGAACAAGCAGAATGTTACCACCATAGTTTAAAAAGAGAACTTTGTTTCTTGTCAGTACATGGATTTCTGCACTTATTGGGATATGATCATATGAAAGAAGAAGACGAAAAAATAATGTTCGGATTACAGGAGGCTATTTTAAATGAAGCAGGAATTACGGAATAAAGATCAAGGAAATTTTTTGATTCGTTATATCAAAAGCTTCTTCCATGCAATCAATGGAATTGCTTATGCTTTCCATTATGAACATAATATGTATATTATCTTATGCGCAATTGTGTTAGTCACTTCAGCAGGTTTTTATTTTCAAATATCCATGATAGAATGGTTATTTTGTATTCTTGCGATGGGACTTGTGACGGCAGTAGAACTAATCAATTCTGCAATAGAAGCGGTTTGTGATTTGATTACATTAGAATCGAATCGTTTGATTAAAATTGCGAAAGATACAGCATCAGGTGCTTCATTGGTACTCAGTATTACTGCTGCTTTGATTGGCTGTATGATTTTCATTCCAAAGATAATGGAATTGTTTTGATGAATTATTGACAATATGCAAGATTATAGATAGAATAGTTTCCTTGAAAAGAGGGAAATATGAGACATATAGATGATTTAGGAAAAATTATAATAATAAGAAATATTACGCTCGTAGGGCATGATGGAAAGAAATGTTTGGATCATGCTTATCAAAATGGAAGACCATGTGTCATAATTGGTGAATTAGATGATTATTATCTTGTTCCTATGACTACTAAAAGGTATTATCCTCCGCTTAGTAATTATTATGTTCCAGCTGTAATTGAAAACTTTAAAACATATGCTGATTCTAAAATAATTATCAAACATAATATATTTTTTGCCAATCCAATAGGAAGGCTCAATACACCTACCTACTATCAGTTAATCTGTAAAATATTAGAATGTGATAGAATGACTACTCCAGAATTAATGGATGAAATACATGATGAATTAGTATGTCAAAAAGATAATCTAGAGAAAAAGTATAGTTACCATTTATAATTTGCATTCTATCTTACAAAATGATATATTGATAACACATATTAACAGGAAACGAGGGTATAAAATGAAAGAAAGATTAGAACAATTAATTCAAAATGCATCCACTCCATATTACCATTTTCCAGTTGCTTGCATTGTAGAATGTAAGGATGGAAAAACTTTTGATGGTGTCAATGTAGAAACTTCTTCTCAAGGGTCTGGAGTATGTGCAGAGAGAGTGGCTTTATTTTCTGCAATCGCACATGGATATCACAAAGGTGATTTTAAAACTTTATATTTATATAATACAACAAAACAAAATATATTTCCTTGTTTTATATGTAGACAAGCTTTAATGGATTACTGCGATTTAGATACAAAAATTATTTCTTATAATGCAAGTGGTGAAGTAGTAGAAGTGTTTGTGAGAGATTTATGCCCTTATCCATTTGATGAAGAGGATTTGAAATGAAAAGTGGATTTGTAAGCTTAGTTGGAAGACCCAATGTAGGGAAATCGACTTTACTCAATCAAATTATTGGTAAGAAAGTTGCAATTACATCAAATAAACCACAAACCACTAGAAATATCATACAAGGTATTTATAATGAGCCTGATATTCAAATTGTATTTGTAGATACCCCAGGAATCCATAAACCAAATCATAAACTGGGAAATTACCTAAATCGTCAAGCTTACTATAGCATTGACGATGTAGATGTCATTTTATTTTTGATAGATGCAAGTGTTTCCTTTGGTAAAGGAGACCAATATATTATTGATAGGTTAAAACAAACTGAAAAACCAGTAATTTTGGTA
>CAJTIX010000032.1 GCA_910576795.1 uncultured Bacilli bacterium | reverse complement strand
TATATAATAACATTAAACTTAGCAATAAGTGTATTTTATATATCTACTTGTTGCACTTCGTTTGAAAATTTAAGAATTATGCAAAAATTCCCATATAATATTTCTTTTTACCTCTACGAACCAATATAATTTTACCTTCTTTTGCGATTTCCTTATGAACGATTATATTTTCATCCATTACCTTATCACCATTTATAGAAATAGATCCAGCTTGAATCAATTCTCTCGCTTCTCTTTTACTAGATGTAATACCATGTTGTACTAGGAAATCTGTAAGAGATAATTCCTCTTTAATTTCAAAATGTGGTACATTTTTAAAAGCTTGTTCCATCTCTTCCATGGATAAATTTGCAACATCACCACTAAATAATGCTTCACTAATCTGTACCGCTTTTTCGTATTCCTCTTTCCCATGTAAGAAAGTAATAATTTCTTCTGCCAGTTTTTTCTGTGCAAGTCGAATTTCTGGTTTCAATTTATGTTCCGCTTCTATTTTTTCAATTTCTTCACGTGTTAAGAAAGTCAATTTTTTTAAATAATCGATTACACATTTATCATCAGAATTGATTAAAAATTGATATAATTCATAACTAGAAGTTTTATTTTTATCCAACCATAAAGCATTTCCTTCTGTTTTACCAAATTTTACTCCATTCGCATCTAAAACAAGGGGCATTGTCATACCAAATAATTCCACATTATTCTTCTTACGGGCAAGTTCGATTCCAGTTGTAATATTTCCCCATTGATCCGAACCTGCAACCTGTAAGGTGACACCTTTTGTTTCATGTAAATGGGCAAAATCCATTCCTTGCAATAAAGTATAAGCAAATTCACAAAAAGTAATTCCAGATTCTAATCTTCTACTAATGATATCCTTATCTAACATATAATTTACATTGATATATTTTCCATAGTCTCTTAAGAAATCCAAAATCGTAATATCCTTTGTCCAATCATAATTATTGACTACTTCGAATCCAAATATTTTTTCTGCTTGGCGAGTTAGTCCTTCTACATTTTTCAAAACTTCTTCTTTTGTAATCATTTGACGTTCTTTAGATGGTTTAGGATCTCCAATTAATCCAGTTGCCCCACCTATCAAAAGAATTGGTTTATGTCCATGTTTTGCAAGTCTAGTAGCAATTAAAAATGAGGAAAAATGTCCAATATGCATAGAATCTGCAGTTGGATCTGTTCCAATATAAAAAGTCAATTTCTCTTCATTTAATTTTTTTTCTAATTCTGGAGAACTTACATCTTTTATGAGCCCTCTCCACTTTAATTCTTCAAATAATGTCATTTGTTTTCTCCTTTCATAAATATAGTTCCATTTTCTGTTCCAATTCTAGATACTCCTTGTTCAATCATCGTAAGGGCACTTTTAGAATTTATGTCACTAATTTTCACTTCTAAAACTTCTCCTTTATGCTTCAAAATCGTAGCAATGGATGGATCTAGCACACTTGGCGCATTGATGACTTCTATATAATGTATGAATGTTTCATTACAAATACGAACAATCTGGTGGAGTTCCTCTTCTGTTAATTTTGATACATCTACCATTACTTTTACTGTTTTTCCATCAATGCAATCTCTTATTTCTTCTATTTCTTCTTGCACATATTCAAAATCTCCATTTTTTACTGCACACAAATTGATTCCCATTCCGATTTCAGTTGCCCCATTTTGAATTGCCTCGATAGCTTCATAGGATTTTACAGATGTCGTTTGATATCCTTTTTGATCGCCAATGACTGTTGCGATTTCAATAGATGTTCCTTTTAAAAGGGAACTTGCAAGTGTTACATAATAAGGAGCAACGCATACTGCTGCGTAATTATTCTTTATCGCCTCATCACAGAGTGTTTCAATATCACGCATGGTAGCATCGCTTTTTAAATTTGTAATTTCTAAATACTGATTCATATAATTTCCTCCTAACAAAAAAATCACTACAATATAAGGACGGATATGCCGCGGTACCACCTTATTTCATAATGACTTATGCTCTTTTTCTTTTAACGCAAGACTACGATTTCATTCAAAATTTGTATTTCTTTATAAAATCTTGGTTCATTTGCACCGCCATGAACTCTCTGATTACTCATTTTATAAATACTAATTATTTCTCAACATGAATTGATATTATCATTATAATATATTAAGGAGTGAAATGCAAGTAAAATATAATTGCACTATTTGTCTATATTTGTTATAATGAACTTACGGGTTATTTAACTGTTTGAGTACTTGCCAACTTTCCATCCTTTGGAATAGGAAGGAGGCTCGGTATTATGAAGAGAAGAGAAAATTTTCTATTTATAATTATCGTTTTATTAATAGTTTCTATTATGATTCTTGCAATAAAGAAATAGCACTCAATCTACATAGATTCAGTGCTTACTAATTACCGGTAAGTACTCAACATGCACAAGTTAAATACACCCGTTTTTATTTTATTCAAGTTTCCTTGACATATTCATGATATCATACAATTTAAATTCTGTCAAACTATATTGTACTATTTGTCTATATTTGTTATAATAATCTTACGGGTTATTTAACTGTTTGAGTACTTGCCAACTTTCCATTCTTTGGAATAGGAAGGAGGCTCGGTATTATGAAAAGAAGAGAAAATTTTCAATTTATAATTACCATTTTATTAATATTATCTATTTTGATTTTAGCGATAAAAAAATAGTACTCAAATCTTCAGATAAGATTTAAGTACAAACCGAAATTTAGGTAAGTACTCAACATGCAAAAGCTAAGTATACCCGTTTTTATTATATGCAAGTTTCCTTGACAATTACATATTATCACAAAAATATATTCATGTCAAACCTAACTTATACAAACAGTACATTATTTATCTTCATGAATTTGTTCAATAATTGTTTCAATTTTTTTACCATAATCAATAGATTCATCATAGACAAAACTTAACTCTGGAATATGTCTTACATCAACACGATCGGCAAGCATTTTTCTGATAAATCCAGCTGCATTATTGAGAGCTTCCATGGTTGCCTCTTTTTTTTCTTGATCGAGTACTGTTACATATACTTTTGCAAAACTTAAGTCATTTGTAACTTTGCAATCTGTTACTGTTACAAAATGAATATCTTGATTCTTTATTTCATTTGCTAAAATATAGCTGATTTCTTTTACAAAATTACTGGCAATACGATCTATTTTAATACTCATAAGGAATCCCTCTTTTCTATATTTACTATATCATATCTATAACAAAAAAGAAAGTTTTACCTTTCTATTTCAACCATGTCATATGCTTCAATTCGGTCTCCTACTTTGATATCATTGAAGTTTTCAACAGTAATACCGCATTCTAATCCTTTTTTCACTTCTTTTACAGAATCCTTTTCTCTTTGAATCGAATTAATATTACCATCATAAATGACAATGCCATCACGAATGACACGTGCTTTCGCATCTCTTGTAATCACACCATCTGTTACATAGGAACCTGCAATTACACCCACTTTAGAGAACTTAAACAATTGTCTTACTTCTGCTTCACCAATTACTTTTTCTTCAAAAATAGGTTCTAGCATTCCCTTCATAGCAGCTTCAATTTCTTCTACTGCTTTATAGATAATATTATAAAGACGAATTTCTACACCGTTTTCTTTCGCATAATCACGTATACTACTATCTGGTCTTACATTAAAACCAATAATGATTGCATTGGAAGCTTTGGCAAGTACAATATCGCTTTCTGTGATCGAACCAACACTACTACGTACTACCTTAACACGAACATCTTCTACTTCAATTTTTTCTAATGAGTTTTTAACAGCTTCGCTACTTCCATGTACATCTGCTTTGATAATGACATTTAATTCACGTAAACCTTCACCGATTTTAGAGAATAAATCATCTAAACTAGTCACTTCCGTTTTTTGATTGTCCTTTAACTTTTGTGTTTCTTTTCTTTGTTCTCCAATATTTCTTGCTTGTTTTTCATTTTCAAAGGCCATGAATTTATCTCCTGCAACTGGTGTATCATTTAGTCCTGTAATTTCAACTGGTGTAGAAGGAGTTGCTTCTGTAATTTCCTCTCCTCGATCGTTACGGAGTGTACGTACTTTTCCGTAAGTAGTTCCTACTACAATTGGATCTCCTAAACGAAGTGTTCCATTTTGAATTAATAAAGTTACAATTGGTCCTACTTGTTTATCCAATCTTGATTCAATGACAGAACCAATCGCATAACGGGCCGGATTTGCCTTATAATTTTGCATTTCAGCAATTAATAGAATATTATCCAATAATTCTTTGATTCCTGTTCCTTCTTTTGCTGAGATTTGACTATACAAGGTTTCTCCACCCCAAGTATCTGGAGTGAGTCCATATTCTGTTAACTCTGTCATAATCCGTTCTGGATTCGCACCTGGTTTATCTATTTTATTAATCGCTACCATGATTGGAACATTTGCTGCTTTCGCATGATCAATTGCTTCTTTGGTTTGTGGCATTACACCATCATCTGCTGCAACGATAATAATTACAATATCGGTAATACTAGCTCCACGAGCACGCATTTCAGTGAATGCTGCATGTCCTGGTGTATCAATAAACGTAATGGGCTCTCCATTTACTTGAATTTGATAAGCACTGATTGCTTGTGTAATTCCTCCTGCTTCTCCACTGGCCACATTCGACTTACGAATGGTATCAAGTAACGTTGTTTTTCCATGGTCAACATGACCCATAATGGTTACAACTGGAGGTCTTTTTTGTAAGTCCTCTTCACGATCAATGACTTCATATTCTTCGAAATTGGTTACATCCGCTGTTTCTTCTCGTTTCAATTCCTTATTATAATCTAATACCAATACTTCGGCATTTTCAAAATTGATACTGTTATTAGCAGTTGCCATAATTCCTAGTAGGAATAACTTCTTAACCAACTCTGGAACCGCAACATGTAAACGGTCCGCTAATTCCGCAACGGTCATTCCTTCTTTATATAAGACAACACTTTCATTTTGTTCTGGTGCATTCGACATCAATTTTTCTTTATGTTTGTACATTTCTTTTTTCTTAGATGCAAGTTCTTTTTTATGATTATTTGGTTGTACTGTTTTCTTATTTAATTTTTGTTTGGATACGGTATGATCCATATCAATTTTTTCAGAATCAGCTATTTCTTCGGCCAGATCTTCTGCCAAATCCTCTAAATCCTCTTCTGATTCATTTCCAATGATATTATCCAATTCCGTAATATCATACTCATCTAACATATCATCTTCAGATGATACTTCTATACCTATTTCTTTACATTTTTTTAAGATTTCTTCAACTTTTCTACCTACATCTTCCGCATAATCCTTTACAGACATCATACATAAATCACCTCGATCTTTCTATCTATAATTCTATTTCTATTTTTCTATGACTCATCACATATGGACGATATGTTACCCCACATGTATCAAATAGTTTTTTTGCAACTAAAGTTTCTTCCGAATTTTTATCTTCTAAATATACGATTTCTTGAATTCCAGCTTGGATAATTGCCTTTGCACATTCATTACATGGAAAATAGGTTACATATAATTTAGAACCTCTTAAATCTCCATGAAAATTCAAGATGGCATTGAGTTCTGCATGGCAGATATAAGCATATTTTGTATCTACAAAACTTCCTTCTTTTTGCCATGGCAATAAATCATCTGAAAATCCTGTAGGTGCACCATTGTATCCAATCGATAACACTTTATTGTTTTGATCTACAATACAAGCACCTACTTGTCTTTTTGGATCTTTACTTCTTTGTGCCGAAAGTAAAGCAAGTCCCATAAAATATGCTTCCCATGTAATATAATCATTTCGTTTTTCTGTCATATAAAACTTCCTATCTTATTTTACAAGTTCTTTCAACTGTTCAAAAATAGTATCTGGTACTTCTGTTTCCAAATGACGATTCAATACTTTATTTTGTTGTGCCTTTTCAAAAGTAGCAATATCCTTTTTTAAATAAGCCCCTCTTCCATTGGCCTTTCCTGTAGAGTCCACAATTACAGTACCTTCTGGTGTACGTACTACGCGAATGAGTTCTTGTTTGGGCAATTTTTCTTTGGTGACTACACAAGTACGGTATGGTATTTTTTTTACTTTCATAAATCACCTACTCTACAATATTGATGCCCATTTCACGTGCTTGTTCATATGTTTTTACATCAATTTTATAATGGGTCAAACGAGAAGCCAATTTTACATTTAAACCTTTTTTTCCAATTGCCAAAGACAGATTATCCTCATTTACTACAGCCAATGCTTCTTTCTTTTTCTCATCCATAATAAACACATGCATATCTTTTGCTGGACTTAATGCATTTTCAATGAATTTAGCTGGTTCTTTATCATAAGGAATGATATCTATTTTTTCTCCATGTAATTCTTCTATAATACGATTGATGCGCGAACCTCTTTCTCCAATACAAGAACCAACTGGGTCCACATTTGGATTTTCAGAGTATACTGCAACCTTTGTACGATTTCCAGGATCTCTCGCAACACTATATACTAATATAATACCTTCATTGATTTCTGGAATTTCAAGTTCGAATAGGCGTTTCACAAAACCGTAATGTACTCTGGAAAGTAAAATAACAGGTCCTCTCGAATTGGAATCTACTTTTGTAATATAGACTTTAATAGAAGAACTCATTTGAATGGTTTCTCCTGGAATCAATTCCGTTTTTGGTAAAATTCCTTGTGTTCTTCCTAAATCTACGTAATAATTACGAGCATCCTCCATGGTAACAGTACCAACGACCATTTCTTCTTCTTTGTCGTTGAATTCATCAATAATGACACTTTTTTCCGCTTCTCTAATTTTTTGAACCACTACTTGTTTTGCAGTAGAAGCAGCCACTCTTCCAAAATCGGCAGGCGTTACTTCTTCTTCAATGGTTTCTCCAAGTTGAATATCTGGTACAATTTTACGTGCTTCTTCTAATGTTAAATGAATTCTTTCATCATATATAAATGGCAATACTTCTCCGCCATCATCTTCTTCATCTTCCTCATTGATATCCGAAAAATCAATATCTTCAAATTTTTGATATTTGTCTTCTTCAGCACGATCGACAACAGTTTTAAAGGAAAATACTTTGATATCTCCTGTATCACGGTTGATTTCTACTCTAACATTAGATAATGAATTGTAATTTTTTTTATAAGCAGAGGTGAGCGCTAATTCCATTGCTTCATAGATTACATCTTCTGAAATTCCTTTTTCTTTACATAATAAATCTACTGCTTTTTTGAACTCTTTTGAATTCATTTTATTCACAACCTTTCTCTTTGGAACATACATCTAATATGTAGTTTTCCTCAATCAAATCTTTCTCATCTAATAAGGGATTAATGAGTCCTGTTACTGTAACACAATCATCTACATCTACAATTCCATTTTTATCAATAATGATTCTTAAAAATTGAATATTGCCTTCTTTTTCAAAAACTACTTGATCTAATATAAAATTGTTTTCGGTAATAATTGGTTCAATCAATTCTCTAACCTGCTTTTCTAAATCCATAACAACCTCCATTTACATGAAAGAGTGGGATTTCCCACTCTTCTTGCACTCAACTGATACTATTATATCATAGAATTTTATTTTTTAACACAAAAATATTGAAAAAATGAAATTTCACGTGTTTTATCTCACATGAAAAAGTAAATTCCATAGAAGGATAGAATTAAAATTTACAAAATAAAAGGTAGAAATTGGGTCTACA
>CAJTIX010000031.1 GCA_910576795.1 uncultured Bacilli bacterium | reverse complement strand
AAGTGTAATTCTTTGTTGGCTACCTACAAACATAAATCCTTTTCCTAATTCAAGTAAAAAATCTTCTATATGTTTAATCAATTTATGTTCTAAATCCTTTTCAAGAACTGGTTTCTGCTCTTTTAAGCCTAGAAATTCAAAAACATAAGGTTGTTTTACTATGTCACTTGGTTTAGATATAGTCTGTCCTTTTTTTGACAATTCTAAGACTTTTTCTTTATTTGACTTGCCATCTGATAATAATAATCTTTCAAACAAAGAGGTATCCAATTGTCTTCTCAATTCTCGAACACTCCAATTTGAATTAACACATTCTTTCTCATAAAAATTACGTTTGTCTTGATCTTGGATTATCATTAATTCAAGATAGTGAGACCAAGATAATTTTTCATTTAATTCCCCATAATTAGGATATGATTTATAAAATACCCTCATATATTTTAGATTAGAAACAGAATAGCCCTTACCTAAATATTTTGTTAATTCATTAGATAAACCCTTTAATATCTCTTTTCCATACTCTAAACGATTATTATTTTCATTTTCATTGGAGACTATGATTCTACCTATATTCCAATAAACATTAACTATTGATTTATTAATTTCAAATGCCAAATTAGATTTCATTTGATTCACTAAACTTGTTATCTCTTCAATCATTTTATTATTAATATTTTCTAGCATATTTTTTACCTTTCTGAATTGGCCAGACGCGTCTGACTAATTTTAATTTTAGATTCGAGCCTTTATAAAAAGTTGTAATGTTCCAATATGATAAAACAAGAAGCTTTTTATTATGAGAACCTAGAAATTTGACGTCCCAGAATCATACAAAAACAATATCAAATCTTATTGTTTCTAACACTTTACTATCCCCATGAAATTTTGCTCGATTTTATACGTTTTTTATTTTATGAAATTTCCACTATCTATATACATTGCCCATTAATTATGTGATTTTTATAATATATGTCTAGCAAATTTATTTACCAAAGATCGAGCCATTTTATTTGTATTATATCGTGAAAATAAATATCTCCTGATTTTTTCATTTTGCACAAATCTCAAATAAAATAAATCACGTCTTATTTTTTTGATCACTGATTTCATATTCTTTAAATAATGCTTAAAATCCATACTTAATATATATGCAGAATAAACCGCATAATATATTCCCTCTCCCGTAATTGGTGAAATTAGACCAGCACTATCGCCAATAAAGTAAACATCTTTCACTATAAGTTTAATATCATTTCCAGTGGGCAAAAAAGCGCCTTTTACGGTTTCATTGTCCTTCAAAATAGAGTTAGAAGATAAGTAATCATTAAAATATTCATTGATTTTTAACTCTTGAGCAACATTTCCAATTCCAATCATGCTACAATCTTTATTTGGAATCATCCAAGCATAGCCCTTAAATCTATCTAGAAAAGATATTTCAACTGAATTTTTTTCTTTACCTTGAAGCGGCAATTCTAATGCAAAATTTTTTTCTTGAAACGAATTCGTTAGGGTATGCCTTAATTGACTTAACACCCCATCCGCACCGACTAAATAGGAGTAAGTATATTCTTGATTATTCACCAAAAGTGTATTTTTAGACATATCAAGATTTGTATACTTTCCTTGAATGAGATCTCCACCAGAAAGAATATATTGATTTAATACGAAGTCATCTAACTTTTTTCTGTAAATACTATACGTGTTTATATGATTTACTGTAAAAGATATATTTCCTTCTTTGATGGTAAAGTTGTCATATTTGTTGAAATCTAAGCTTTCAATTGCGAATTTTCCATATATATTTACCAATAAATCATATGTTTTTTGTGTTAAAAGTCCTCCAAAAAGTTTATTCTTTGTTTCTAATTTCTGCTTTTCTATAATTAGGACATTTCTATTTTTCTTTTTTAGTAGATATCCAAGTACACAACCTGATAATCCACCACCAATAATGATCGTATCATAATGTTTCATGTAACCACTCACTTTATATCATTATATCATGTAATATTACAAACTCATCCCTATGATTTCATTATTGTTTAGATAATAAAAAGACATCTGTTAATCACATTGGTGATTTGTCAGATGCCCTTTCCAAAACAAGAATTTGAACTCTCGCAATCATATACGAATAATATCAAATCTTATTGCCTTTAATATTTTATAATTATTATCCCCACGGAATTTCGCTTGGTTTCATACGTGTTTTATTTTCTTGAATTTCAACAATCTTCCCACTATTCATACGAATGGTTCGATCACCAATAAATGCAATTCCTGGATTGTGGGTAACAATAATCATTGTTGTACCCAATTTTTCATTGGCTTCTACTAAGGATTCTAAAACAATTTTCCCCGTTTTTTCATCCAATGCTCCTGTTGGTTCATCACAGAACATCACACTTGGATTTTTCGCAAGAGCCCTCGCAATAGAAACACGCTGTTGTTCCCCACCTGATAACTGATACATATATTTTTTCTTATGTTTTGTAAGTCCAACTGTATCTAAAATCGCATCAATATTGGTACTTGCTTTTCCTAAAGAAGCTCCAACTAAAACATTTTCATATACATTCAAATGTTCTAATAAATTATAGGTTTGAAAGATAAAACCTAGATTTTTTTTACGAAAACGAGTCATTTTATAATCTCTATATTTCGCAATATTTTTTCCTTGATAAAGAATCTTACCTTTACTAATTTTATCTAATCCAGACACTACATTCAGTAATGTTGTTTTACCACTTCCACTTGGACCTAGGATCACGACAATCTCACCCTTGTGGATCGATAAAGATACGTCATTCAAAGCTTGGCTTCCAATTTTACCTAGTTGATATGTTTTATATACATTTTGAATTTCAATTAAATTTTCCATATCTCTACTCCCTCTTCAGTGCCACAGCAAGTGGAACTTTATTTAATACACGTTTGGACATTCCAATCGCAATATAATAAGCAATTAATAAACCAATCAATCCTAAAATAGCCATACCTGGTGAGATTGCAATCGGAATGGTAATTTCGATATCTCCCACAATTGCTTTCACAATCGCTTTTAGAATTCCAATCATAGCTGGAATAGATAATAAATAAGCAACAATGATAAATGGTGTATAAATATTTAAAACCATACTACTAATTCTACGATTTTTATATCCCATTACTTTTAATAAAGATATCGTTTTCTTATTTTCTTCTACCACGATATTCGCAATCACAGAAATAATCACAAGGACCATAATAGACGCAAAAGCAATAATAATGTAAATACTACCATTGAAACGATCCATTTGTTTTTCAATATTTTGTTTCATATCATTCATATTTAAAATATAGGCGATTTTAGAAGCTTCCTCTTCATTTAGATTTTTGTAAGATTCATATTTGTTTTCATTGGAATAAATCGTAGTGTATGCATTGTTTCCAAATCCAATCTGTGTACTTAAAGAGTCCCTATTCACATATCCACTTTTACCCATAAATTCGGAACTAAATCCGACAACAGTATATGATAATTTTACTGTTTCATATTCAAAATAAAGAGTATCTCCGATTTCCAAGTGATATAATTCCTTAGCATTTTCATTTACAATCATCGCTTCATCATCATCCAAACGGCTGATTAGGTTATGTTCCTCTTTATCCAAAATACGAATGTATTTGGCAGTGGTATCAAGTCCAGTTAATGAAAACTGAATTTCTTCATCGTCTTGTTTTTCAATTGCTTTTGGATTTCCGTTTTGATCTTTGATTTCCTTCAAAGGAACACTCAATGATAATACATAATCCGCTGCTTCATACTCATTTGCGTCTTTATAATCGATTTGTCCTAACATGACTAAATATTGGTAGTCAATTCCAGAAAAACTTTCTTCTATCATATGGTTAAATAAATTAGAACCGATTAAGACAAGGACAATTAATAATCCTGTACAGAAAGAAGTAATAGTCACAATGAATAATTTTCCCAAACTACGGAAAGCAAGTGAATATTTAAAACGATAATGGAATGGGAACATCAAATTGATCTTATTCACGAATCGACTGAAGAAATTTACCTTGAGATTACTTCCCTCTTTTAATAGTGCGAGTGGTTTTTTGCGTAACATAATAAGGGCAATTAAATAACTCAAAATAGAAAGACTGATCATAGGAGTCAGAATAGATTTTGTTAAATAATGAAAATCCAATTGGTAATTTTCTAAAGGAACCGTATAATAACTGAGTAATATATTAGAAATTGGATAATGTGCTAAAATACCAATCAAATATCCTAGAATTCCACCAATGATGGAACCGACTACTGGATATACCAGATAGCTTGCTGCAATGCCAAAACGGTTATATCCAAGTGATTTTAAAACACCAATTTGTAAACGTTCATCATCAATTCTTTTTTTCGTAATAATCACGATAATCAATACGGAAATAGCAAGTAATAAATATAAGAAGCATTCTGCAAATAAGCGATTGGAAGCAAATTCCATTTGTAAAGCAGAAATTCTACCCAAACGGGTGATGGTATTGATATCCATGATTACTTTTTCTTCATCCAAAATTCGCATAACAGGATCATCTGCAAAAGACGATGTTGTGTTTTCGGTTTCTTCTGTTTCAACCGATACTTTGATTTCAAATTTACGATTGGTTGGGAATTGATAATCAAGTGCGATACTATTATCTTTTACCCCTACTATTTTTTCATATGCAGCTTCATTTACAATCACAATATTGTTATTGGTTTCATCAAAAATTGGCATACTGAAGGAAATTAATGGATAAATGTAATCAGATGCATACGCAAATCCAACAATTTTATAATCTTGACCTCCAATGGTATAGGTATCCCCTATTTTTAATTTGTTTTGTTTTGCATATCCTGGTAAGATTGTAATTTCATTTTCTTGTTTTGGAAATTCACCTTCTATTAAATGCATTTGATTGATTTTGTTATTTTCTTCATAAGGTAACACTTTAATTAATTTTTTATCATCAGAAACCGTTTTCGAACGTTCCAATTCATATTCAAATTGATATTGATCCTTTAGAGAATCTAAAATTCTTGTTTTGATTACTAAATCAGCTTCATATTTTTCAAATATGCTTTGAATGGTATAAAGCATTTTAACATCATAAACAGGATTTGCTAAATAAGAACGATATTGTTCTAAAAGAATACGTTCTTCTTCTGTAACGTTTTGAAACTGATGTTCTAAAAAATAGTCTAAATCCGCTACACTTACATCTTTCATGTAGTCTACTGCAATTCCAACACTCAAATCTTCTACATTTTGTTCATCCAAATAAGAATAGTAACGTGTTTCCAAGCGATCAATTGCAGTATTCATTCCTACATATACAGCCATGGAAAGTGTGACCATGAAAATAATTCCAGCCATTTGGATTTTCTTTTTCCGAAGACCTTTTATTGCATTTAGTAATAATAATCTCACTTACGCCCACCTCAATTCACTGGCTTTTTTCACAGTTTCATTTTTTGTAATTTCAACTACTTTTCCACTATTCATACGAATGACTGTGTGTGCCATATCAGCAATACTTGGATTATGAGTAACAATAATCATAGTAGTATGATATTGATCATTCATATCCTGTAAGAGTTCTAGTACTTTTTTTCCAGTCTCTTCATCCAATGCACCTGTTGGTTCATCACAAAATAATACTTTTGGATTTTTGACCAAAGCACGTGCAATCGCAACCCTCTGCATTTGCCCACCAGATAATTGATATGGATACTTATGTGCATGGTTTTCCAATCCCACCTGTTGAATCAGTTTTTTCACAGAAAGTGGATTACCAGAAAGTTCCTTTCCAAGTTCAATATTTTCTTTGACAGTCAAACTTGGTATGAGGTTATAACTCTGAAATATAAATCCTAAATTACTAGCTCGATAATCTGTTAATTCTTTTTCATTCATTTGGTCGATTCGAATATCGTCAAACATAATATGACCTTTACTTGGAGAATCAATTCCAGAAAGTAAATTTAACATAGTCGATTTACCACTTCCACTTGGACCTAATACGACAATGATTTCTCCTTCTGTTAACTCTAAATTTATATTTTCTAACGCATGATAATCAGTATCATAGTTCTTATAGGTTTTGTAAATTTTTTCTAATTTGTATAAATTTTTCATTTTTACCTCCTCTTAACTGTATGGTAGTCTATCATAGAAAATGATTACATTCCTTGTATTTCAGTATACGCCAATTTAAAGTAGAATACAAATGTTATATTTTAAATATTTGTAAAAAAATATTTAGAATAAATTAATATTTATAAAATAAAAAAGGAATTTTTGAATGATTCCTCTTTAAAATAATAATAATTCATAAAATTAAAAGATTATTTGAATTTAAATTTTCTTTGTGATCAAATTTATTTTCAAATTCAAAAATTTTATCATGTACTAAAGTCGTATGATATCCACATTCCAAAAAAGAATAAAAATAGGACGTTTTTACGATGATTTTTCTACAGATTTTAAAAATCTGTAATAACCATTTTTCTTTGAAAATGAAGGCAAAATCATTTACTTATAGTCCAAGTAATAGTATAATAAATATAGAGATATGTATGAACTGTTAAGCGTTCCTCATGAAAGTGGGGTGATGTCTATGTGTGAGTGTATTTATGGAATATTTAGTAATGTTAGTTATTCTAATTTTACTCTTAGACCTAAAACCAAAAAACAAAGACTAAAAAGAAAACGCTTGGCAACTAAGTCATTAGCGTTTTCTAAATCAAATCGATAGAGACAGCGCTTAACATACCAAAGTTCTACGTATCTCTTTTTTATTGTATGGAATTTCTTCCATCTATATACATTATACTAGATTTTCTAATTTTATGCAAGTTTCCGATTTGGAAATTTTTTGCTTGTCAAAATGCTAGGTTATTCTAGAAATTTATTTATATAACGGAAAACTACATTTTTCTTTTCATATTACTGTTTTACATAAATCTTAATTGCCTGTTTCTTTTTCCTTTGGAATATTCTTTTAATAAGGATTTTTTATAATCCTCTTTAAAATAAAGATAATTGACTTGATTCATCCATTCCATCTAAAACACCCATCATACGCATTTTTTCAGTTAAGGATGCAGAAACATGACCTCGTTTCCAAAAATCCTCTACACTTAAAAATTCTCTTTTTTCTCTTTCCTCTACAATGGTTTGCGCAACTGCTTCTCCCAAACCATCAATCGCATTAAATGGAGGATAAATCTCAGTATCACTTTTGACGTTCCATACCGTAGCACCACTTTTATATAAATCAATTGGTACAAAATGAATACCACGAGCTGTTGCTTCTAAAGCTACCTTTAAACTTTCTAATTGTCCTAATTCTTTATTACTTGCTTCATATCCTTTATTTTGAATTTCTATAATACGCTCTTTAATCGCATCATAACCACCAATCATAGCTTCAACATCTACATCGGTTGCTTTGGAAGAAAACCAAGAAGCATAGAAATAAACAGGCATATGAACTTTATACCACGCAATACGGAAAGCACTAATGACATAGGCAGCTGCATGGGCTTTTGGGAACATATATTTAATCTTACGACAAGATTCAATAAACCAATCTGGAATTCCCGCCTCTTTCATAGTTGCTGCATGTTCCTTCCATGTTTCTGGGTCTTTACTTGCCTTACCTTTACGTACAAATTCCATGATTTTAAATGCTTTGATTGGAGAAAGTCCACGATACATCAAATAAACCATGATATCATCACGACAGCCAATTGTTTCTTTAAATGGAACGATATTTTTTTGAATCAATTCTTGGGCATTTCCAAGCCATACATCAGTTCCATGTGATAATCCTGATATTTTAACAAGTTCGGCAAATGATGTTGGTTTGGTATCCTCAACTAATTTAATCGTAAATGCCGTTCCAAATTCTGGAATTCCAAGCGTACCTGTATTACACATAATTTGTTCTTTGGTGACACCTAAAGCACGTGTTGAAGTGAATATACTCATGGTTTCTTTATCATCCATTGGTACTTTCATAATATCTGTCCCAGATTGTTCCTGAATTTGTCTTAACTGGGTTGGATCCGAATGTCCTAGAATATCCAGTTTCAGAACACATTCCTCAATGGAGTGGTAATCAAAATGGGTAGTTCTCCATGCCGAATCTGGATCCTCTGCTGGAAATTGAAATGGCGTAAAATCAAAACAATTCATGTAGTCAGGAATAACAACAATACCCCCTGGATGTTGTCCAGTCGTACGTTTGACACCTGTACATCCCATTGCCAATCGCTCTACTTCAGCTGTACGCATCACTAGATTTTTTTCTTCACAGTATCCTTTTACATATCCGAATGCCGTTTTGTCAGCAACCGTACCAATTGTTCCTGCTCGATATACATTGTCTTCTCCAAATAAAACTTTCGTATAAGCATGGGTACTGGCCTGGTTCAAATCGGAAAAGTTCAAATCAATATCAGGTACTTTATCCGCGTTGAATCCTAAGAATGTTGCGAATGGCATATCTTGTCCATCTTTAATCATTGGAATATGACAGTTCGGACACATTTTATCCGGTAAATCAAATCCACAAGAATAATTAGATCCAAGCGGATTTCCATCTTCATCGTCAAAAATACTCATTTTACATTCACTACATCTATAATGTGCTGCAAGAGGATTGACTTCTGTAATTCCCATTAAAGTGGCAACGAAACTAGAACCAACAGATCCACGAGATCCTACTAAAAATCCTTCGTCATTTGAGTGTTTTACTAGCCTTTGCGCAATCAAATAAATTGGATCAAATCCTGCACCTATGACACCACCCAAAGATTTTTTCAGTGATTTTGAAGCTTCTTCATCTGATAATTCTGGATTTTTTTCCTTGATATGTTTTAAAATCATATCCTTCACTGCATCAATTCCCTTTAATATAATTTCGTGCAACTTTAGAAATATGACTTCTTCTGTTTCCTCTTCAGTTCCTTTTAACTTTTCTTTAATCGTATTTAATACGACGTCCCCATATAACTCGGTAGCAATCCTCTCCTCAATCGCATAAGGAAGCGGATTTCCATACCAGCTTTCCGCTTTTTCATAAACCAAGTCTGTTACAACTCTTGGACAATCTAAATACGATAAACCATCATCGCTTTTGATTCTTGGAGAAAAAGGTGTTCCTCCTGTATCCGGAATGACTTCAATTTCTTCTATCAAATCCAGGACTTTATTGGTATTTGTAACAACAATCTCATACGCAAGTTCACTTCCTAAGAAGGAAAAGTCTTCTAACATTTCTCTTGTAGTTCTAAAATGTTGAGAAGGGATTTTTTTGATATCACTTTTGGCAAGAGGGTGTCTTCCTCCACCTGGTACTTTCTGATTGATTATAATTTCTCTATAAATTTTATCTTCCCTTTTGAAATGATGCACATCTCCAGTTGCAACAATCATTTTACCCGTTTCTTTGGTTGCTTCTATTACTTTTCGAATATGATCTTCTAATTCTCTTTCGCTTTTGAAGTCACCCAATTGTAACAAATGATCATATACTTCTTTTGGTTGAACTTCTACCATATCATAGAAATTAATGATATTTGTTAATTCTTGCCCTTCTTTACTTCTTGCTTGATTGAATACCTCTGATTCATAACAACCACTACTGATTAAAATACCTTCTCTTAATTCTGCCAATTTACTTCTTGGAATTCTAGGTGTTTTGTACAAATAGGTTGTATTGGCTAATGATATGATTTCAAACAGATTTTTGAGTCCCTTTTGATTGAGAGCAATCGCATTGAAATGATAAGTACGACCGAATTTATAACGATCTTCAATTGGAACCAGTTTATCCAAATCCGTTACTTTCTCGTATTTTTGCGCTTCTAATTTTTTTAACATTTTCGCAAATACATAGGCGGTTCCTTCTGCATCATAGTCTGCTCTATGATGGGCATCTTCTTCCCAAGGTACATTATACCGTTTTACCAAAGCAGATAAGCTATGTCTCGCATGTCCTTGGTCTAATGTTCTAGAAAGCTCCAATGTATCAATAACTGTATTTGTAAATGTTCCAAGGTTGTATTTTTTCATTGCCATTTCAATAAAAGAGATATCAAATTTGGCGTTATGGGCAACCATTAAATCATCGCCAGCCCATTCTAAAAAATGTTTGGTAACAGTTTCTTCGTTCTCTTTTCCTTTGACCATTTCATCTGTAATACAAGTCAGTTCTGTAATTTTATCTGGAATATGTCTTCCAGGGTCAATGAGTTCATCAAAGCGGTCTATAATTTCTCCGTCCTTGATTTTAACTGCACCTATTTCAATCATTTGGTCTCCGCCACCCGCATTAAAACCAGTGGTTTCGGTATCAAAAACGACATATTCACTATGAATCAAATCTCGTTCATCTGGTCTTACGACAATTCCAACTGTATCATCGACTAAAGTGAGTTCTACTCCATATAGACCTTTGAAAATAGGAGGATTTTTCTGTTGTTCTTTTACTTTTTCTAATTCGATTTCTAAATCTTTTTTTATGGCCTCATCCTGTTCTTCAGATAATTTGGTTTCCAATTCTTCTATTTTCGCTTGAATTCCTTTTTTGATATTTTTATTATGAGATTTAATAATCCCAAATGAAATCGGGAATGCTTGACATCCATTGTGATCGGTAATCGCAACACCTCGGTATCCCATTGCGATTGTTTTTTCGACTAGTTCACAAGTATGTTTTCCTAAGTCTAATTTTGTAACGCCATCCATTTGACTCATCATAGTATGTGCATGTAATTCAACTCTTTTGATTTCTGCATCATCTTTGATTTCTTCTATTACCTTTTCGATTATATTGATATCACGAATGGTAAGTGAGATATCAGACATATATTGATCTGCATCTTTTACTGTCGCACGGATTTTATACCATTTTCCTACTTTTAATTTTTTATCAATGATTTCAAATTCATCTGGATCATTGACAAATAGGGTTCCATAAATACTATCTGTATTGTCTGTAATTTTTAAGGAGATAATTTTAAGTCCTGTTTTGGTCTCTCTTACATCTTTACCAAAAATCGTACCTTCTACTACTACAGAAGATTTTGGTGTATTTACCGTATCCAAGCGAATGGTTGGTTCATCAATATATCTTCCAACCACGACCTTTTCATTCTCTGTATCGATAATAAGAGGTGGTCTTTTATAGTCCTTTGGAACAAATTTTTTCTTTGGTTCTGGAGTTTCTTCGATAACCGTTTTTTGTAAGAGCTCTTCTGGAATCGGAGATGTCATATCGTTTTCAATCTCGGCTTGTAACAGGCTTTCTTGTTCTGTATCTACCTGACATCTGATTGTATAAGGATATCCAACAGAATGTAAATCTGATGACAATGTCGGAATGATTCCTTCTAGTTTGATTTGTTCTGCACGGTTTCCAACTACAATTGTAAGAATATTTTCTTCAATTCGGTTTTCACTATCTAAAAACATTTTTAATAATGGTGATTTTTCACTATATTGTTCCATAAAGTAACGAAAATAATATGGAAATTGTTCCAAATCAGGATGATCTACTTGTAATTGTACTTGTAATATAGGAATGTCTTTAAAAGCAAGTGGAAGTTGCTCTAACAGTTTTTGATAGGTAGAAATTGGCAAATTGGTATTTAATGTAAGATAAAAACAATATTGTGTTTTAGAAGGATTTCCAACTATCTTAAGTAGTTTACCACTTTCAAAATCTTTGATATATTCCTCTTTCATATGTACTTTTTGAAGTAATGTTTCTAGATTTTTTTCCATAGTATCACCTTCATTCTATTGTAACAAAAAAAGACATTATAATAAAGTCTTTTTCAAAATTTCAAATTAGAAATATTTGATTACAACTGATACATTTTTATATCAATCTCATGTGAAACTAAGACAAATTTTTCATGCATAAATTTGTTCACTAGTAAGTCCAGTTGCTTTTTGTATAATTTGGATGTCTACTCCTGATTCCAATAGATTTCTTGCTACTTCCTTTTTTCCCTCTTTGAAGGAAATATCTTTTTCTGTATTGAGAATAAACTCCTCATCCTCTTCTGGGGTAATCCATGGAATATAGATTTCCTC
>CAJTIX010000030.1 GCA_910576795.1 uncultured Bacilli bacterium | reverse complement strand
ATATTTTAAAATGGATTAGCCCTTTTATCTCAATGGCTAATCCACTCTCGTTTTATTTTTTCATTATTTTATCCTGACACTAGATTGACAGAATGAATTTACAATATCAAAAAATTAGGATTCTTTTTCCTAATTTTTATTATTTTTTAGATTCTATTTGTTTTTCTATAAATGTGATAAAATCATCCTGTAATAAGGTAGTTGTTTCACTTTGTCCAAACAACCGATAACTAATTGTTTTATCTTCTACTTCCTTATCTCCTAAAATGAGTGTATAAGGAATTTTTCTTGTTTGACTTTCACGCATACGATAACCCAGTTTCTCATCTCTTGCATCTAATTCTACACGAATTTTATGATTTTTTAACAATGTTTCTATTTCTTTGGCATATTCCAAATGGTATTCATTGTTTACAGGTATGATATTGACTTGAGTAGGCGCTAACCAAAGAGGAAAAGCACCTTTGGTTTCTTCCATTAAAAAGGCTGTAAACCGGTCAAATGTTCCAAAAATAGCTCTATGCAATACAATAGGAACTTGTTTTTCTCCTTTGTTATCAATATATGATAAATCAAATCTTCTAGGAAGTAAGAAGTCTAGTTGACAAGTAGATAATGTTACTTCTGGACCAACAGCTGGTTTGACCTCAACATCTAATTTAGGACCATAGAAAGCCGCTTCTCCAATTGCCTCAAAATAATCAATTTCTAATTCATTTAATACTTCTCTTAATTTATTTTCCGCCATATTCCACATAGCATCATCATCAAAATACTTTTCTTTATCTTCAGGATCTCTAAGTGATAAACGAAATTTATAATTTTGAAAGCCAAAATCTCGATATACATCTAGTATTAAACCTACAACCTTTTTAAATTCATCTTTGATTTGTTCTGGTGTTACAAATAAATGGGCATCATTTTGACACATACACCTTACTCGTTCTAATCCTTTGACAGCTCCCGATGCCTCATAGCGAAAATCGGTTGCAAATTCACCAATTCGAATTGGCAAATCTCTATAAGAATGTAATTCATTTTTATATACCAACATATGGTGAGGGCAATTCATTGGACGCAAAACAAATTCTTCCTCATCTACTTTCATAGATGGAAACATATTTTCTTGATAGTGATCCCAATGTCCGGAAGTTTTATATAAGTCTACGGTTCCCACACATGGAGTATAAACGTGTTGATAACCCAATTTCTGTTCCTTTTCATAAATATAATTTTCTAGTTGTTTTCGAATTAAGGCACCATTTGGTAACCATAGTGGCATACCTGCTCCTACCAATTCATGTGTCATATAAATATTGAGATCTTTTCCAATTTTTCTATGATCTCTTTCTTTTGCTTCCTCTAAAAATTCTAAATGTTTCTTTAAATCTTCCTCAGTTTCAAAACAAACTCCATAAATCCGTTGCAACATCTTATTTTTAGAATCGCCCTTCCAGTATGCTCCGCTTACTTTTAGTAATTTAAAATACTTAATTTCTTTCATGGTTTCAACATGTGGCCCTCTACAAAGGTCTGTAAATTCTCCCTGGGTATAACAACTGATTACAGTATCTTCTTCATTCATACGATTTATTAGGTCAATTTTATAAGGGTCATTTTCAAACAAATGCAATGCCTCATCCTTAGTCAATTCATGTCTTACAATACGCTTTCCATCTTTGGAAATTTTTTTCATTTCCCGCTCAATGCGCTCTAAATCCTCTTCTTTGATGACAGCATCCCCTAAATCTATGTCGTAATAAAATCCTTCTTCAATAACAGGGCCTACCCAAAACATAGCTTGTGGATAAAGCCTTTTTATAGCTTGAGCAAGTAAATGTGCACAACTATGATTTAATACACTTAATTTTTCATTTTCCTTGATATTCATCATTCAAACCATTCCTTTCTTTTTTGATCAATCTTTTTCTGACGAGACTTTTTACATGTATATCCACTATCTTCAGGTATCTTACTAACAGGTATTACTGAAATATCTGTTCTTCGTAATAAACCTGCAAGTAGTAATTCCAAATCCATTCCCATTACCAATCTGACAATGATTTCCTGTGCAGAAATATTACCAAGTAATAAAGGATTGATATATGGTAACTTCTTTCCAGAACGGTCACAAACCCACAGAACCACTCCCCGAGTCGCATACTCATCTTGATAATAATCCATTGGAAATCTCTCTATTTGCATTCCATATACAACTTCTTTGATTCGTTCATGCGGAAAGTTACAATAACGAAATGCAACCTTTTCTTCTACTTGACCATAATTTACAAGAAAATCATACATAGATATTACAGCTTTTTCTGAAACTAAAACTTTTTTCATACAACTACTCCCCCTACAACAAAAAACGCTCCTATAAAGGAGCGCATACACGCGGTACCATCCTAGTTTATCGCTTAATTTCTGTTAACGGAGTGACCCGGTAATCTCTTTCGAGTACAATTCATAGGGAGTAATGTATGTTATATTGATTATCTTCCACCAAACGATAACTCTCTTTTACAATGATAGTCATACACCATGTCCTAATCAAAATCTTTCTATTAATAGAATAACACGTATTTGAAATTTGTCAATGCCTTAGATGATATTCTATTTTATGCAAGTTCAATTTCTTAAATTCTGACTAACCATTTCAATTGGTTCTGCCATTTGCTTAATTCGTTCAATAATTCTTCTGGCTTTGATTAAATCGACACCTTCTTTTGTGATACTAAAATGTTGCTCTAAAGCTTTTAAATCTAAATTAGAAGTAAAAAAGGTAGGTAATTTTTCTTGCATACGATATTGCATAATGGGACAAAATATTTCATCTCTACCCCAAGCTGTTGTATTTTCAGCACCAATATCGTCAATTAATAAAAGAGGGGATTTCATAATAGCATTGTATTTATTTTTAAATTCATCTTTATCCCCTGTAAATGAGTTCTTTAAATCTCTTAAATAATCTGGCCAAAACACAATGGTACTTTTGATTTTTCGATTCGCAAATTCATGAAATAAAGCAGATAACAAATATGTCTTTCCACTTCCAAAACTTCCGTATAAATAGATACCTTTGCAGTCTGGATATTCCTTTAAAAAATGATTGATTGCCTTGATGGCTTCATATCGATTTTCATCATCGGTATAAATATCCTTCATTTTTGCATTCCGTATTTCCTTTGGAATTTCATAACATTTCATATACTGCATATGACTTTCTTCTTTTAATCTTTTTTGCTCATATTTACAAGCTTGATATTCAAATTCCAAGTGATTTTCTTTGACATGTGGTAAATATGCATATCCTGTTACTTTATTTTTACAAGCTGCAAGTCCTTTGCAATGTTTACAATGATGAAATTCAACCGCACATTCTTCTAAAATAGAAGTATATTTGGATAAGACTTCATAAGATAATGGTATTTTTTCCACCAAAGTTTTCACAGAATCTTCTTCCATCGACTCTAAAAAATTTTTCATGAGTTTGGCCTCTAGATTTTCGTTTGATTGGTATTGTTGTGCCGCTGACTGTAATGTTTTCATATAATCACCTACTGAAATGCTTTTAGCATTTCTTCCATTTCTTTTTGTTTTTCTAGACTTGCTTCCTTTGCTTCTATTTCCTTGTCAAACCATTCTGGTTTCACAGATTCCATTTTCTTATGTATACTATTTTTTCTCGAATGATATTCTTTTTCAGCCAAAGCCATCGCACCCTCTACGGTTTCCACCTTGCTTTTCGCCCACTGGGAAGCAATGGTTTCTACAAAGCCCTTAGTAAGTTTATTTTGATTAATTTTGAGTACATAATCAATTAAGACATTCACAACACCTGGTTTCAAATCCATATCTAGAAGTAAATATTCAAGCAAATTCAAATCTGTTCTAGAAGGTCTTACTCCATTATATTTACTACATAATAAATCATAAGGTGAAGTGGTTTCAAATTGATAGATCATTTTGGCCTTTTTGGATTGATCTCCAAGTGGCTTTCTTAAATATTCTGGTTGATTACGAAAAATCAAACTTGGCAATTTTCCATTGTTTTCAAATTGATAGTATTTTCGACAATTATTTTTTAATACTGTTTTATCAATTGCCTTTTTTTCATTCAAAGAATTACGAATTAATTCACACATTTGTTCTTCATTGAATTGATAAATAAATCCAAGTTTATGAAGCAGATTTCGTGTTTCCTTGGTGACTGATTTTTTGGAGAATAGATCATCTGGTATCATTGCAAAAATACTTTCTAAATCTAGACTTTCTACTTCTATAGAAGCTGATTTTTTTGTTTTTGCTTCTATTTCTAGTTGTTCTACATAGGAAAGATCTGTCGATTCAAATACATCTTTAAATGACACAGTAACCTCTTCATAATCTCTTAAACTTAATGTTGGAATTTTGAAATATTCCATTGTTTTTTTATAAGCTGTATCTCCAATATTACGATACAAAGTGGTACTTAAAATAGGATTATTCATAAATTCGGAAGGAGTTAATGGGGAAAATAAAGTATACACGTAATGATTGACATTTCCCTTTTTTTGATACGTTTTCATAAGACCAATTGCTTCTAATTTTTCTCTTGCTTCTTCGATATCTTTTAGTTTCATGCGCATGCAAGTCATTAAATGATGATGCGTCCATTCATTGGAACTGGTTTCAGTAGAATCCAAATAAGACCAAAGTGTATGATAAAGACTCACTGCTATACTTCCTAAAATAGGTTGATATAAAAGAACTAGAATTTTATGGTCAATATTTCCTAATATGGTTTTATTATAAACAACATATGTATCAGCAGGCAAAAGTGAATCATGTACCATAAATTTAACCTCCTAACACAAATCTATCATTAGTGTACCATAATTTGAATCAGAAAAAAAGAAAACCCGTCGATTTTCTTTATAAATTTGATTCATTCATTTCTAGTTTCCATAAAAATGTGGATAAAGACTTTCGTAGTGTTTTTAAAGAACCACATTGATAATCCAGATACCAAACGGGTAAATTAGAAATGATTTGATATCCACTCATCAGCCATTTGTCATAAAAACCAAATACATAAGCATAAGAAAGCATTTCATAAAAGTATGTAGAATTTTCTTCTATCTGCTCCCGCAATGTAGGAACTCGCATACTATATAGATTCTTTCGAAAACCGATTATTTTTCCTAAAATTTCATTCCCATATCGTGTTCTTTTTGACAACTTATGAAAGATAGCAGCACTGATACATAATAGGACAATTCCAATCATATGAGTAGCCCATAAGATAAGTTCTATCGATAAATAATATCCACTGATCGCTAATGTGAAAAAGAAAACAATAATTCCAAGTAGTTTCACTATTAATTTACTTTTACATACAATGGAAAAAACAATACCAAAAAAGAGAAAAATGGTAAGTATCAAAGACAAAATAGGAAGCTGTACACTATAGTAAATAGGAATTCCTATAGAGCCAATACACCCAAGCAACAACAAAAATTTAGATAAAATGGATATTTTCTTATATTTGAATTCAAAAATATGCTTTTGATGATCTTTGTTATCAATAATTGCCTTTAATGTCTTTTCATGGTCATTTAAATATTCCCTTAGTTCTATTTCACCTACAATAGTGGATTCATGAAATAAATCGTCAAACATTGTTTTTTGCAACGCATTTTTTCCGTCATATGATTTTATTTTTTCTATTGCGTATAAATTATCCTGATGTATAATACGTAAATAACCTTGATTTGCAAGTACAAGTAACAAAGAGATGATATCTCTCTTCGTAGTATAACCATTTAAAAGAAAGGAAAGTTCTGCTGGATCAAATTGATTGGGTGGCATTATCATCTCTTCTACAATGACTTTGTTATGGCGAACATATCGAATCCATATGAAAATCGCATAAAAAAGGCAAAGTACAGGCAAAAGAAGAATACTGCAATATAGAATAATATCTGACTGATCTCCTACAAAATAACCTTTTGGAAAAAGAACCGAAATAGATAGCGTTTGATTTTCTCCTAATGCCGTATTTAATGTTCCAATGATGGTATTACCTTCCATATGATAGGATACCCTATTGGTATCACTTCCATTTAAATAAAAACGAATTGACTGCTCAGTTACAGGAATTGGTAAACGAATTGTAAAGTGGATATTTGATATCATCTCTCTAGATGTTCCATCTACAATATAGAAAAAGAGTTCATCATTTTCATCTCTTATGATTTTTCCTAAATCCCTTTGATAGGTAAACTGAACCATTCCAAGATTATCTTCATCTATGATAGGATGAACCACAATAGTTTTTTCATTGTTTTTAGAATACACAATGGGACTTGAAGATGTTGTACTGATGTCCAAAATTCGATTTTTTCTAGAAAATTTTTCCCCATTCCTTTGCTTTCCCTCTTGTAAATAGACAAGATTCCGTTCAAATAAACAAGAAGGCTGATAAACATAAATTTGATATTGCTCTTGAATCTCAATCGTATGATTTTTTAATATGGACGCAATATAATGATAGTCCTCTATATCATAATCTTGAGCCTTTGTTTTAATTGGTATTGATAAGCACATACATAATAATATCAGCAGAAATTTTTGTTTTTTCATAATGCACACACCCTTTTATTCTATAACTGATTATAACATAACTATTTTGTCAAAACAACAAAAAACTGACCGAAGTCAGTCTCTACCATTTGTAAATATTTTATGCATTTTCGTCTGGTGTAGTAGTTCCATTAATTGCATCTTCAACAGTTTTCTTAGCATCTGCTGCATTTTCTGGAACAGCTGTAGTGTCAGCATTTTTGGTTGCTTTACTAACATTACCAATTACGTAGCCAATTGATTTTGCAGAATAGCTTTTGAATTTTAAGTCAGCAGCTTCTACCATACCTTTGGTATTTACATAAACCCATCCAGAAATTGGTTTTTCACCTTTTACTTCTGCCTTATCTAAAACAGCTTTATCTTCTGCATCACTAAGGTCATATATTTTTGATGGGATTCCAGGTGCATCAGTATTGTCAATCATATCAATCAATGAATATTTTTCAATTGCTTCGATATAACCATTTGCACTTGCTTCAGCAGCACCTTTCTTTGCTTTGTCAATTACATCCATAATCATTGGTGTAGCAATTAAAGCGATGATTGCTAAGATTACGATTACAGCTAGTAATTCAATTAATGTAAAACCTTTTTGCTTTTTCATTCTAACATCCTCCTCTATTTTTACAGTTTTAGTATAGCACAATCTAAAAACATTAGTCAATCCATTTAGTTACAATTTACATATTTATACACTTGTATTTAGCGCATTGTGAACAGTATCTATAACAGCTGTTTGAAAATCTATTATACTCTGACCTTCTGATTGAATTGGTTTTGTAATATTCGCATCTAAAATCGCCTTGGCATGGTCTTCCTCTGTATAACCAACATATTTATCATAACTGCTAAATTTCATTGATGCTGCAACGATTAATCCTCTACTATCAATAAATACCCATCCAGATGATGGCTTTTCACCCTTTACCTCCACTTTGGAAAGCACTTCCGCATTATAATCATAAATTCCTGCTGGAATGGTGGTGGAACCTGTATCTTGATCTAACATACCTACAACTGTATATTTTTCAACCGCTTCAATGTAACCATTCATACTGGATTCAACGGCTCCTTTTCTTGCTTTATCAATGACATCCATAATCATTGGTGTAGCAATCAAGGCAATAATCGCAAGTATTACAATAACTGCTAACAACTCAATTAATGTAAAACCTTTTCGCTTCATGTCATTCCTCCAATCTATTTAGTAGTATTGACAAGAAAAAAGAGAATATACAAAATTCCCTCTTTTTATAGTAATTTTTCCCATTTTTGAAGCAAAATCTCCAAAGCTTGTTTTTCACGCTCTAAAGTCATTCGTTCTTGTTCTACCAATGCAGAAGGTGCTTTACTTACATAATTTGAATTTGCAAGTAAATTTTCTCTCCTTGCAATATTGGATTCTAGTTTTTCTTTTTCTTTTAATAGTAATTCTTTTTCTTTGTCATGATTTTGTTCAAAAACAAAATCAATTGAATATGGTTCACTGGTTACACTACCATAATTTTGTCCTTGCAATTCCTCTTTTGAAATCAGTTGTTCTTTTGAAATTTTAAGCATATTCAAAATCAATGAATCTCCTTCAAAATATACTTTTGCAGTTTTTGGAATTTGATTTTCTAATTTATAAGTTCTTACCTTTACAACAAAAGCAATCATTTGATCCAATGTGGATTTTTCATTCTCATAAATATGTTCTTCTTCTACAACTGGATAAGCACTTACCATAATAGATTCCTGATGATTTGGTAACATTTGATAAATTTCTTCTGTCACATATGGCATAAATGGATGTAATAATTTTAAAATGGTTTCCAATACTTTCTTTAAAACTGTTTTACTCGTATCATTCATTTCCATTTTAGCGAGTTCGATATACCAATCACAAAAATCATTCCATACAAAATTATATATCTCTGCCCCAACTACATTGAATTCATATTGCTCCATATGTCTTCTAACTACCGCAATCAAATGATTCATTTTGGTTAAAATCCATTTTTCACTTAACCCTAAATGCTCCATTGTTTCTGTTTCAAATCCTTCTAAATTCAGAAGAACAAAACGACTTGCATTCCATAATTTATTGATAAAATTCCATGTCGATTTTACTTTTTCTTCATCATATCTCAAATCCATACCTGGTGCGGATGAAGTAGAAAGAAAGAAACGAAGTGCATCACAACCATATTCATCAATCACATCCATTGGATCTACACCATTTCCCAAAGACTTAGACATTTTTCTACCTTGTTTGTCACGAATGAGTCCATGAATTAAGCAGTTTTCAAATGGACGTCTGTCTGTAAAATGAAGTCCTTGAAATGTCATTCGATTGACCCAAAAAGGAATAATGTCATAACCAGTTACCAAACAATTATTTGGATAATATCTTGCAAAATCAGCTGTTTGATCTGGCCAACCTAACGTACTAAATGGCCATAAAGCACTACTAAACCATGTATCTAGCACATCGGGATCTTGTACCCAACCTTCTTCTTCAGGTGCTTCCATTCCTACATAAATTTGATCTTCCTTATACCATGCAGGGATTCTATGTCCCCACCATAATTGTCTTGAAATACACCAATCATAAGTAATCTCCATCCAATGATTCATTACTTTTTCAAAACGTTCTGGAACAAAATGTACTTTACAATTATTATCTTTTTGATTTTCTAAAACACAATCTGCAAGAGGTCTCATTTTGACAAACCATTGTTTCGATAAATAAGGTTCTACCATAACATCGGTTCTTTCACTATGACCAACACTATGAACCATCGGTTCGATTGCAAGTAAAATATCCTGTTCTTTTAAATCCTCCACTACTTGTTTTCGACATTCAAACCGGTCCATTCCCTTATAAATACCTGCATTTTCATTCATCGTACCATCAGGATTCATAACAATGATACGTTCTAACTGATGCCTTACTCCTACTTCAAAATCATTTGGATCATGGGCAGGAGTAATCTTAACGACACCCGTTCCGAATTCTGGATCTGCATGTAGATCCCCTACAATTGGTATTTTTTTACCAACAATAGGCAATATGACATTTTTTCCAATCAAATGCTGATATCGACTATCATCTGGATTCACCGCGACCGCTGTATCACCAAATAAGGTTTCTGGCCTTGTCGTTGCAACCTCTAAATAATCATCACTATCTTCTATAAAATATTTCAAGTGATAGAATGCGCCTTCGACATCTTTATAGATGACTTCCTCATTGGATAAAGCTGTCATTGCTTCTGGGTCCCAGTTAATAATACGTTCTCCACGGTAAATTAGTCCCTTATTATATAAATCGACAAATACTTTTCGAACAGCATGACTAAGTCCTTCGTCTAATGTAAAACGTTCTTTGGAATAGTCAAGTGATAATCCTAATTTTTCCCACTGATTATGAATATTTTCGGCATATTCTTCTTTCCACTCCCAAGCGACTTTTAGCCATTCTTCTCTATCCATATTTCTTGGATTAATCCCTTGTTCTTTTAATTTTTTATCCACTTTTGCTTGGGTTGCAATTCCAGCATGATCCATACCAGGTAACCACAAAGCATCATACCCATCCATCCGTTTGTAACGAATCAAGATATCTTGTAATGTGGTATCCCAAGCATGTCCTAAGTGTAATTTCCCAGTTACATTAGGGGGTGGAATGACAATACAATAAGGTTGTTTCTTATCATTTCCTGCTTTAAAATAACCTTTTGCTTTCCACATTTGATATTTATTTTTTTCAACTTCTTTATGATTGTATTTGGTTTCTAACATATATTTAGCCTCTTTTCTATATAGTTTATTATTGTACTCCTTATTTTTTGTATGTTTAAATCGTTTGGAAAATAAGTTTCTAGTAATTGGATTTTGTTTTCAATAATTTCTTTTTCTTTTAAATACTGTAGTGTGTAATCAAAGTGAATATCAAAAACGAATGCAAGAGAACACAAGACAAAATCTTCATCGGTACCATTCATTTCTGTATCTTTACATAATTCATGTTTTTGAATGGATTGCAATAATTGATCATTTAGTACTAGTCTTTCACTTCGTATTTGATTATTTTGTTCTATTAGAATATCTAACTTATCAGCATCTCGAATAATCTCAGTAAATAGTAATTCTCTATTCTCCATTTGCTCTATTTCTATTTTATTATGATTTTGGACTGCTTTTAAAATAAGTATTTGCATTTCTGGGTTTGATGTAAATTTGGAAATGAAATCATCTTTCTTCAATATTTCAACTCCTAAATCAGCATGATCTACAGAATGTTTATCATGATATGTGTGATAATTTGTCCACTGTTCAAATCTACCGATATCGTGCAGCAATCCAATGAGGCCTGCAAGTGCAACTTCTTCTTCATTCAAATGTAATGAGGTTGCAATATCCATAGAATATTCCATAACCCTAAATGTATGATGAAATTTATCCATCAGCATACTCTCTTTTAAATCAAAATTTTTAACATAATGTATGAATTCTTTTCTGCATTGTTGTAAATTCATAAAATCACTCCTACAAAAAAATCACATCCTTGATAAGGACGTGATTGACGTGGTACCACCTTAATTTATAACATAAGTTATCTCATATATTTAACGCATATCACACGGAATATTCTACTAAAGTTCAAATATTCAGCTCCCAAGCTACCTTCCAATTGCTTTATGATCTGTTTACACCATCCACAGACTCTCTTTGCATATCACAATCTTACTCCTCTTGTTCCAAGCTTTTATATCATTATATTCACAAATCAATCATTTGTCAAACAAAACTTAGGATATTGATGTCCCTGGATAGTAATGAGCTAAAATTTGTTGATACGAATATCCTTCTTTAGCCATACCATTCGCACCATACTGACTTAATCCAACACCATGTCCCCAACCTCTTGTTGTAATAACAAGATTTCCATTTTCTAAGGAAATATCAAAATCAGAGGAACGCAAACCTAAAATAGAACGTAAATCGACTCCTTGATAAGTCTGATTTTGAATTCTAACTTCAGACACTCTGCCACTCTCATTCCGACTCAAAATTTCAATATCACCATCTTGCAAATTGGTAATGCCAAATAAATTTAATAATTGATTCATATCCTTTGATACTGTATTCATATAGAATGTTGTGTTGTAATCCCAATGGGAATCTACACTTTGTAAATAAGGAATTTCATAACCCCAAACATTACGTGCAGCCTCTGTTTTCCCATTACTAGTAGAATGATATACTGCATCAATATAACGTCCTTGATAGCGTAAAGTTTGTCCAGTTGTACTTTGGCAAGCTTCTTTTACTTTATTCCAATAAAATTCATAAGAAGAACCCCACTCTGCTCTCAAACGGTTTTCATCGTAATATACTTGCGTATCAGTAGAGTCTGTAAGTTTCTTCCCTTCTTCCATTCTTTTTAATGCATAAGTACGAGCAAGTACAGCTTGTGCTTGTAATGCCGAAGTATGAAAAGAGGCTGGCATTTCAGCAGCAACTACTCCAGCAATGTAATCTTCAAATTCCAATACCACTGGTGTGCCATTACGATAGATGGTAATTGGATTGGATATAGAAGGGATTTGAACTGGTTGTTCTTCTATAGGAGGTTGTGGTTCTGGAGTTACTTCTGGTATGGATGTCGAAACAGTATCATTTGTGACAGGATTGGTCTGTTCTACTATATTTTGGACGACATCATTTTCCCCTATATTAGAGGTTTCTGTTTGTTCTATATTTTCTCCATGAACATTTTCTTGGATAGAATCAAATATTGAAGCATCGCTTATGGTTTCTGTAATAGCAGGTGAAGAAAAAGAAAAGAGGTCTTTCGTTTCCACCAATGGGGCTTCATTTAATAAAAGAGAAGCAATTACAATTCCACTTGCAAGAACCACTACTTTTTTTCCATGAAATGAAATTCTATTTTGTTTGACCCAATTTTGAATTTGCTTTACAAAACCAATTTCTTTTAAATTCGAAAAAAATTCTTTACTAAATTCATAGTCATAACTCATATAACAATATAATACTTCTTCCCCATTCTCCATTTTAATTTCAAATGATTCTAGCATAGTATCACCAATATTAATATGGAAATATTTTCAGTATTTATGAGTTTAAGTGTTATTTAGAAATCATTTATAATGCTTATGTTTTTTAAATCTCTATTTTAATAAATTGTATATAATCAAACTAGATTTCTTCCTCTATTTGTTCTTTTGTTAATCCAGTTATTTCTATAATGGTTGGAATATCCATATTTTTTCTAATCATATTCCTAGCAATTTCAATACTTCTTTTTTCATGCCCTTTTTCATATCCTTGTTTTTCTGCATAATCAAGTCTATTATTCATAACTTTGTTTGCTACTTTCTCTGCATTATATACTCCTATGATATTATGTTCTCTACAAATTCTTCTAATCTCATCAA
>CAJTIX010000029.1 GCA_910576795.1 uncultured Bacilli bacterium | reverse complement strand
CATAAATGCTTTAAATACAACATCTGATGTTAATTTCAATATTTCTAATTCTTTGGTTTTCATTTATTCCACCTCTATCTATAACATACGAGGTTTCTTAACTATTTCCTTTTTGATTCGAATAATTCTTTTATAAAATATAATATTACATTATAAATTTCAATCCTATTTCTAGGCTTACGCACAAATAAAAAGGAATCATTTTCATACGATTCCTGTTATTATTCATCATCAGAGAAAAAGTCATCAAAGAACTGATCATCTGTAATTTCTTTTGTCTCAATTGTTTTTGGTTTTGCAACTTCTTTGATTTCTTCTTTTGCAGTTTGTTGTTTTTCTTTCTTTGCTTGCTCTTCTTTTTCTTTACGTTCTTCTTCTTCTAATTCTGCAATTTTTGCATCAATACGTTTTACCAAATCATCTACATTAAATGGTGCTTTATTTCCAGACTGACCATTATTAGGCATATTCATACCCGGCATCGATGGCATACTGCCCATATTCATTCCTGGCATTGGTGGTAATCCCATACTTGGCATATTTGGCATTCCTGGCATATTCATTCCTGGCATTGGTGGCATACCATTCATATTCATTCCACCATTTCCATTCAACATATCATTGATTTTTTTCTGTCTTTTTTCATCCACAACCTTTTTTAAATCAAACATTTTTACCTCTTGTTTTTCTCTTTGTGGATATTCGGATTTACCATACTCATGTCCCCATAGACCCTCTTGTACCATTTTATAGTTTGGTGTCAATGTTGTCTTAAATGGCATACATCTTGTACGTAATACAATCATAGATCCAAATTTCATACGTTGTAAGTCACTTACGGTAACCAGAGGAGTACTTGCCGTTTTGTCATCTTTTTTGGATTTTACCTCTCCACACATTTTACTGATTTCCTCTAAGGCAGCAAGTTCACTACTGATTAAATAGATAATATTTCCACAGTTTCCTTTGATGGTTTCTCCGTTTTCTTTTCCATATACTTGATAAAGTTGAGCAAAGTTCTGGATGATAAATGTAAAGCGAATAGAACGGCTACGCGCAGCCGTAACCATAGTTGTGACATCTTTTAATGGTGGCATATTCGCAAATTCATCCAAGATAAAATTGGTACGGTATGGTAATTTACCACCAGTTTCTTGCGCCACACGAATTAAAGTTTCATAACATTGTTTCAAGAAAATGGTTACCAGTGAATGGTATGTTTTCTTTTCATCTTGAATTACAATAAATACGGCTGTTTTTTTACGTCCAATTTCTTCCATATTGAAGTCACTATGAGATAACATTTCTGATAGATTTTCTCTGGATGAAAACAATTTAATTTTTTGTTTGAATACAGACAAAATACTTCCTTTTGTATCTGAAGGAGCAAGAAGGGTACTTGCAACATTGATATAAGCTGGTGAGCTTTGATCTTTGTCACTGAAGTATTCTTTCATATAAGTGGTTCCACCTATTTTTTCTTCTCCAACAGTTGTCATTAAATTAATACTATTTAAGTTAATTTTGTCCTCCGTAGTATCATCAAATAATGCCAAAGCCAATCCCGCAAAATAATCTGCTGATGTATTTTCCCAGAAAGGGTCATTGTTTTTTGAAGCTTCATCATATAGGATGTTTTTTGCTAAGTCATCTAATAACTCATTGGCTTTATCAGAATTACCGCTTTTATACAATGTATATGGCAATGTTAACGGATTCCAACAGTTTCCCTTTTGTGGATCACGGAAATTCAAAAGAACAATATTGTATCCTCTTTCGCGTAACTCATTGGCATTGTTTTCATAGATTTCACCTTTTGGATCGGTGATAATCATAGATTCTCCTTTTTTGGCTAATATTTTAACCATAGGTTGTACCAACATTTCTGTTTTACCAGATCCTGTACTACCAATTACTAAATTATGGTATTCTCCATCATCTACCCATAATTCATGTCCATTGTTTATGAGTGGAATACCAGCACTTTCACTTTTTTCATCATGAGGATGAACCAGTTTTAATTCCTTTTGAAGTTCTTTGTCCTTAGCCCATCTAGAATATCCTTTTTCCTTTTTTTCTGTTGTTGTAATTCCAATTCCTTTTTCTCTTTCAAAAAAGTAAGATGATACTCCTGTTACTACAGCAATCATAAAGGCAATATAGAATACCATTGTAGGTGCGAAGTATTCTCCTTGAAATGCTGGAAATGGATTCAGTCCATGTAATGTAGAATCATTTAAAAGTGATACGACATTTAAAACTGCAATCGCAACGAAATAAAGCAATGCAACTGAAAATATTACAAATATTAAAATATCTTTTGGTTCTGCTCTAAATTTTAATTTCATACCTTAACCTCCCTAAATCTTGTTATTCTTTTTTGATATTCTAGATATCAAAAATATAACTGATGCAACAATCACAATTAGTAATGCAATTACTATAACATAAGTTTGAAAATTTGTGAATGGCCAAACTCCTACTTTTTTACTTAAATCGAAAAATAATTGTATTGGTTTATTTTGCGCATTCTCTTGATTAATATACCAAATATATGTATTACCTTTTTTTTCATCTGCATTTGTCTTAGATACTTTATAATTAACCTTGGCAACTATTTTGACTTGATCCAATTCCCGATAATAATCAAAACATTTAAATTTTTCAGAGGTACTAATCATAACATTATTTTTATCTTTTATGACACTAAATGCATCATAACATGTTCCAATAGTATCATATTCGTCATAATTATATTCATTGGTGATTGAATAACCTGTTTGATTCTTTTCTTTCAAAACTTTTGTTTTAGGAGAAATAAGAAAATCGGTATTAATAGTGTACTGGGCTGACATTTTTTCTAAGGTACCCAAGATATCATTATTTTCTATTTTGTCATTTGGTAGGTAAAAGGTATTGGTTTCAATAATCTTATTTTTTTCAAATTGTACTTTATATGTAATATCACAACCACTGGTTAAAAGTATAACCAAAACAAGTAAAAATATTTTTTTATATTTCATCCTTTTACCTCCTTTTTTATTTTAACATATAAATATAACCTGCAAAAATATATGTTTTCCACCTTAATCTTATGTTTTCCAATGATAATGTTACATATTGCCATCCGTATGGATTGGTAATAGAATTTCTTACACCTCCTATGTTTGCCTCTGAAATTGTTACAGTTCCATCTGCATTTACAGATTCTACAACTGCTACATGTCCATGGCTCGCATTTCTCCATACGATAATGGCACCAGCTCTTGGTTCTGTATAATCTGAAGAAGATTCAAATCCATTGCTACCTCTTTCTAGATTTTTCTGATACCAAGTTCCAGCATCACTTGCGATTGTCCATTTTAAATTACTACCTGCATTCGAAAGAATCTCATTGGCTCTACCATATGCATACCAAGTACACTGTCCTAGATAACCATTACTATATGATTTATTCAAATCTGTAAAATAGAATTGATTTCCTCTTCCCACAATTGTTGGTTGAACAGTACGTTGTATAAATCCTTTAGAGTTTACAGAGTTTAATCCTGGTCCTTTTTTGACCGTTAAATTTGCTATTTTTACACCATCTGAATAGAAAAATAACAAAATTTCTTGATAATTTTTTCCATGGTAGGCCATATCTGCTGCTGCAATCTGACTCATACCGCGACCATGTCCACCATTAGCACGACTTAAATATTGATTGGAAATAGTCACTTCATGGATTTCACCTGCTGGTTTTTTCACATAGGTACAAGTATTCTGTCCCTTACAATTCCATGAATCATATTCTGTTGTAAAAATATTACCCATACTATCTACCAAGACTTGCCCCGCTGTTGCATTGACAGCTTCTCTTGCAAATTCTTGAATATCCTCTGTAAAATTTTGTCTGTTGGAACTACTTTCAATTGATTTTTTACAAGAATTGGTCCTACTTAACACATATGTTCTAGCCGCAATGGCCAAGGCTTTTTGAGATTCCATTGGAAAGTCACCATACATTTCTTTTGATAAAACTCCTGCAACATAATCTTCTAATGGATAGGTTCCAATAATATTATCTTGTTTATCTACAACTGTCACTCCAGAACATTCTGTATATCCGCCAACAATTCCTTTTATTTCTGAAGTTACGCCTTCATAATAATCTCGTTCATTCAAAATATCATCATAGATTTGTGATTTTTTATCATTCGATAAATTTGTCCCCAAATCGGAACGAAATCTATCCAGATAACCACCGGATTCTACAATTGCATTTTCATAATAATCGGTAGATAATACATAACAAGCATTTTCTTTCTGATATACAGATTCAATTAAATAATCCATTTCTTCCATATATTGTAAAAACTTCCAGTTACTTACTTTTTCCGATGACAATAAGTCATCATCAGATCTTCCATAAAAAATGGTTGAAATAAATAGTGAAGTTTGCTCGTTAGTAATGATCAAATTTTTCTTACAATCATTTTCCTTGTTCTGTGTTTCATATTCATCCTGTTTGGCCTCGATTTTGTCTCTAAATGTTTTATAAAATCGGTAAGCAGTGGATTCCAAACACTCTGTATTATCTTCACACCATCCATTGCTTTTTAGATAGTCTACCAAACTTTGTCTATATCCCTCATTATTCATATATCCATATGCAAGATAATTAGAGGCTTCTTTTTTTCCATTTGATCCTCTACCATTATTTAATAATAAAATAGAAAAGAGTAATAAACTAACAAATATGAAAATTGGCAAAAAGAAATATACATATGAAAGGATTCGATTGGATGTAATTGTTTTGGAAAAACCTACAAATTCCAAAATCCTTTGGGGAACTGTTTTATGGAAAGCAGTATCTGAAACAGTCGTATCCTCTGATTGTCCTGCCAGCTCATATGAATCTTCTTCATCTAAATCTTGAGAGAATTCCTGTTCAAGGCTCTCCTGTAATCCAGTTTGTTTATTTTCTTCTTCATTAGATTCTAAAAAACTGTGTCCCATATTTAGATTTTTATGTGCATTTAATGTTTCTTGAATTCTTCTACTAGAATCATCTTGAATAGGGCGAAAATGGTTATGTTTGATATTACTATGGTTGGTATCAGGATACTCTAAAAAAGGCTCAGAAATTCCTTCTTTCTGTAGCTCTTTTTTTTCATTATTTGGATTATCCATAATACCACCACCAAACTATTGATTAAAATCCACCGCCACTTCCAAATGAGTCTAATTCTTGTTCTGTTGCGATGATGCTAATCTGCATTCTTCTACTACCACAAACAAATAAGGCATCTCCTTGGTTATAGCGTTTAATATTTTCTTTTTCATTATCATTTAGGTCTATTAGTTTTGCTAAATCTTCGACTGCTTGTTTTTTGAGTCCCATAACCAAATAGTAAGAAGCATTGTCAAAAATAGCTTTTCCTTGTGTAATTACACTTGGATCACTAAAATCACTTGGTTGTTGTGTAATAATAATGGTTCCCGTATTGTATTTTCTAGAGCGTCTTTGAATTTGTGCTAAGAAATCAGCTCCTAATGTATTATTACCTGAAAGAAGGACATGTGCTTCATCTACCATTAATACAGTATTCACTCTTTTATCTAATGTAAGACCCCATGCATATTTTAATATATTAAAGAATAAAGCATTTCTAATATTGGTATCTGCGTTCATTAATTCACGGATATTAAATACAATGAAATCGCTTTGTGATGTAATGGTAGTATGTCCATCAAAATAGTATTTTAATTCTTTGACAATTGGTCTTATTTTAAGTTCCAATTTTTCCATAATATCTTTTTCATGCGTTGGCTCTGTCATAGATGCTAGACGACCTTTGATCGTTGCGTAAACATCTTTAAATGTTGGATAATCTTCTGAAGTAAATTTTGTAAAATCTGATTCAAAACCAATTCCAAATCTTCTATATGTTTCTTGAACTATCTCACTAAACATATTGAGTACATCTTCTTCAATTTTAGGATCATAATATTTCATGAATGCCTTAATACTTTGTAAAGTTCTTGTTAGAACAGTATAGCCAAGACCACCTTCTACCTCTTCATCATCGGCATCAATAATAACTTCGAGTGGATTGACCATTCCATATTCTCCACCTTTACCTAAATCGATAAAGTCCCCACCATAACGGGCTGTCATTTCTTCTAATTCTCCTTCTGGATCAATTACAACTAGTTGACAATTGTTACGGATATGTGTCCTTAGCATGATTTTTGCAGCAGTTGATTTTCCACTACCAGAAGTTCCCAAAATAATTAAGTTGGCATTATTTCGATTGTGTTCTTTTCGGATTTGATATAAGAATTGATTAAATAGTATAACTCCTCCAGAAAAGTCTACGCCAAGTAATGTGGACAACCCTGGATCTTTGATACTATCAAAGATAAAAGGATACATAGCGGCAATGGTAGGGGCTGGTATTGGTGTTCCAATACGAGATTCGATATCTTGTTTTGGAAAAATAGGTAAAATCGATTTCAATACTTTTTCCTGTTCAAAACGAAGAGGGAAAGCACGCATTTCCATAGCCTCTAAGTAACTACGAACCTGTAGTTTTTTCGTTGTTAATTCATCTTCACTATTAGCTGTAATCATGATATGCATTTGAAAATCATAAATTTTTGCTTGTGTAGCTGCCAATTGTGAAATAAATTGTTCTAATGATTCATAATCTTGACGAATTCTTTCTTGTAAAGTTCTATCTGTTGCATCTTGATATCTTTGTTTTAAATCCGCGATTTCTTTATTTAACATTTTACTAATTACACTAAATGGTAATGGAATATGTTTAATGACTACTTTAATACCAGACATACTTGTGAGTGAAGAGAGATACCCCGGTTGAATGTATTTTGGATAAGATACGACTGTTAGTATGGTTGCATATTTATCACTGATGATAAAAGAATTGGATTTGAATTCAAGCCCCTTTGGAGCAATTTGACTTTTTACATCCATTATGCCACCACCGTTCCAAGTGTCGTTGTTGTCCCACCATTTAAAAAGTTATCCAAAATGATACGTAAATCATCATTGGTTACTTGATGTGTATTTAATCCAGAGCTTGCAAATGCATTGATTAAGCTACGAATTCTTTTTGAAATAACCTCATTGTTGGTTTCTTTAAATAATAAGAAATATTCTGTATCTACAATATTGTTATTCATAAATATATTTGCTTTATTGATATCTTCCATAATCAATCTTCTTTTTACTTGATCATTGACTGAATTAAACAATAATTGCAATTGGGATAAGTATACGTTAATATCAACTGGTCGGTCTGCAGCAATAATCCAGAATTCGTAATCAATCATGTTGTATACATTTTTCAGGTTATTGATAATTGCTGTTTGTGTTTCATAATCGGCAATGAAAATATTTCTGGGCATAATTTTTATGCCACTTACTTTTTCATTGTTATCTAATATAATCATACCATTGGTAATACTTTTAATTGGAACAAATTGTTCTGTATATTTATTTCTGATCTTCTTTTTCTTGCTCATCTAGTAAACACCAACCTTTCCATACAAATTTTTGTCTTGTTGTAAAGAAATTCCAAACCCCTATAATAACTGTTAATACATTGTGATAATTGGGAACTGGGAAAACCAAGAATCCTGTTATCACTGCTGGTGCAATGGCAATGAAAGCCATTACTGTATTTGCAAGTGGAAGTATCATCATTAAAAGCAATGTGACTCCTACCCCACTTCCAAATAATATAAGATCAAATGGGTAAAATAACCCAAATATCATCATCGATTTTTTTGAATTTGCTGGTATCAAAAAATTCATTTAGCCATCCCCTTTTATTGTTATTTTTTACCATTTTTTCGGTCAAATTCATCCTGGACTGCTTTTTTATAATCCTTTTGTTGAGATTTATTGACATGGTAGAAGCGTTCCCTTTTTGCTTTTTCAGATTTAATCGTTTCAATATCCCTATTGATATCAGAAATTGTTTGACGCAATTCTTCTTCCTGACTCTTATTTTTACTATAAGTACTAATATCTTCCTGTGCCTGTTTATATTCAGCCAATTTTATTTCTTCTTCATGAAGTTGTGACTGTTTTGTTGTATATTCATTTTTTGCTTGTTCCATTTTTACTCTAGCACCTTCTAATTGTGTTTGTGAATATATTGCTTTACCATCTGCACCTACAATTCCTGATTTTATACCTCTTTCAATTGTTTGATATTCTTCCATCGCTGCTGCATATTGTTTATTAAATTTGGAAGCATTTTCTTTCAACTCATTTACCTTTTTAAGTTGTGATTCTTGTTTTGACACTGCATCTTTTAAAGCTTCATCAATATTTGATATATCGAATCCTCGGTTACGAAGTTTTTCCGCCAAGGATGCAGTATAATTTTCAGAAATATTTAAGTCTGTTTGTTTCTTATTTAGGTTATCGTATGCAATTTTAAGATCATCTTTCGTTTGTTGAACAGCTGCTTTTCCTTTCTCAGCTAGCATTACTTTGCTTAATGATAATCTAGCCATCTCATTGCCTGTCAAATCTTTATATCCTTCACGCATACTCTTTGTAAAGGCTTCTTTAGGATTCTTAATACCGTTTCTTGCGCCACTATAAGCCCCTAAAAGTATTCCTCTAGTTGGTGCTCCAACTTGTGCTCCTGCAACTCCACCAGCAATCATTCCGCCAGCTAATCCAGCACCTAATCCAAATGTTTTCTTTGGTATATCACCGATAAATTTTCCACCTAACGCTTGATCTCTTATTTTTTTCATTGGATTTAAGGTGAATCCACTGTCTATTTTTATTCCCAATATATTTTCAAGTAATTTAGGTAATTTTTTAGCAAATATCAGTGCACCAATAATTAAAAATAAATCTACCCAAAATTTATACTGCGTATCTAATCCTTCTAAGCTCTGTTGTGTTGTAACAGCCTGAATAGCGTAAATACCAAAGAAAAGTGCTGCTAAACGTATAAATATGTCAGCCCAGGTTTTTCCTACCTCTTTTAGCCATTTAGAAAAGATACCATTTTTACCGGATTTTGGGTCAATATAAGATATAATAGGAACTGGAGCTATAATTTGTAAGAAACTTAGTTTTAAAGAACGTACAGCAATGTCAAAACAGAAAGAAACAAGGACTAATAGAACTACAATTCCAACAATGGTAGAAATAAAAAATTTATAATCTATCATATACATTCCGTTCCAAGTTCCTGGTGCCCTATTATAAATATCTCCTACTAGATATTTAGAAACAGTCCCGTAATTTACTACACTATCACCAATATTACAATATTGGTCTAATGTATTTTTATAAGATTCATCCTGTTGCACTTCATCCGACTGTTCTAATTGAAAGAAAGGCCTAAATACCAACAAGGATATATAATCTCCAGAAGTTTTTGTAGTTGCTATTTTATCACAATTTGGTGATATTTTATATTCTGAACCCGCTAATGAATCTCCCTCTGTTCCTAGAATGAATTTTGAAAGAAGATTCTCATTTAGAATTGCATCTTGCGCTTCATATAGTTTATTAAAAGCTGTTGGAGCTATAATAATCATTGCTAATACTACCAACACATTCAGAATAATTTTATGCGCACCCTTCGATTTATCACTCATATCATCTGGGTTTACAAGATAAGTAATAAAAGAAAAAGTTATTTTAAACAGCATGATTATTCCTAATAATCCATATATTTTAGTTGCAAAACCTGCTATTGCATCATCACCGAATACTTTTACTTTAGAAATTTGTAACAATATTTCGTATACAGTGGAAATCAAAGAAAAAACTGCACGATCAATTGTTGCAAATAAACCACGTATACCATCATTAAACCATGATTCAGTCATTCAAATCTTCCTTTCTAAAATAAAGAGCAAAATAATTGGTCACGTGTAATAGGACCTAGCACTCCACTCAAGTCAATAATAAATGTTAACAACATTGGTAAAAATATAATAGCAACCCCAATTACAAGCCTTTTTACAAATTTAGTTCCTGCAGCTTTAAAATTTTTTTCCTCTCCTGATAATACAATAGATGAAAAATCAACAATTGTTAATATTATAATAATAATTGGAACCATCATTTGCATGATATCAATAATCCATTTGATTATGCTACTAAGAGCTCCGTCTCCAAAAAGAGAACAATTAGAATATTCTTGTGGATTTGGTTTATTAATCATGATATTAGAATTAAAACCTAACTCAGTTGCAGAGCGAACTGGGGATAAGGTAACTTCATGATAACCATCCTGTGGATTTAAAGAAATCGTGGTTTTTAAATCTTTAATATCAGAAACATATATAGAGGATGGGCAGGTATCTGGAAAATTTTTAGAGGTATTTTCCAAATTGATTTCAAGATTCAGTGCATACAATTCATTACTAAAGGGAACAACAATAGGTATTGAAGATATATGAAGATTTTTATCAGAATTGTAATTTATTGAAATCATATCATATCTGCACATATTTTCAAATGGCGAAAAGGTTCTTGCCGTATAAGCTGATGATTGTTTTTCTACCAGAGTAGCCTCTATTGTTTTTTGACCTGGCTTTACCTCATCTTTTGATGCATAATATGATATCACTTCCTTATAATAATTATTGCCCTTATCCCCTTGTAAGTAAAGGGTATTAGGACAAGTTAAAAGTCCATCATCTGTTACAAAATTATACAAACTTAAATAAAACATATGGGTTACATCTGGAGCGTTGAAATCAAAAATTCCTGCTATATTCCATGATAACCCTGGATCCACTTGCATACCATATTGATTATTATTATCTGGTAATGGTAATATATCAATAGTTATATTTGGACTGAGATTACCAACTTGATATTCATATACACAACGTGCACTTGTTTCTAATGCATCTACTTTTCCTATATTACAAACAAATAATGTAATTGCGATTAATAGTAAATTTCTAATTGTTTTTTGCATAAAATCACCTATATCTAATTTTTCACACATATATTATAACATAAAAAAAAGCAATAAGATATAAATTCTTATTACTTTTGATATTTTATTTATTTTTAGTTTTGTGATCTCCGGTACATTCGTTATTAATAAAACAATTTAAGCAACTATTTTCACCCTGAGTATTGTCATCTAATATTCCGAATACCCACTGTACAATTGCAAAAATAAAGAAAATTAATACTGCATATAATACTCTTTTAATTAATTTTGTTTGAGCACCTTTCATTTCTTTTTCGTCATTGGACATAACAGCCTTTCCTAAGTCTAACATACCAAAAATTACTAATAAAACTGGTACTCCAATTTTAATAATGGTTACAACTGTACTAATTGTTTGTGGAATAATCTCATCAAAAGAATTTTCTATTCCAGTACATCTTACCATCTCTAACACATTTAACATTTTAAAACCTCCTATAATTCCTATATCGAATAAAGCAATTTGCTTCATTACTACTAATAATACCTATTTTTCCTTTATTTGTCAATATTTACTTACCAAATAATCCTAAAATACTGTTTTTCTTTTCTTGTTCATCTGTTTTTTGGCGTGTAAAACCTAGTCTTACCAATAATAGATTGAGGGCATGAATGCTTTTTTCCCTTTCATCTAACGGTGGCATATTATAATAAATCTTTGAACCTGATTCATATTCAAAATCAAGCACATCTTTTGCATTCAATAGACTTTGATTTAAAATAATTTTTTTATTTTTCAATTCTTTAAATGTATTACTATTGATTAACATTAATTTATTTAATTTAATAATAGATGGTTCTACTAAATAAAGAACTTCATCACATAAGCTTTCTGCTTCCTTGCTATCATTGATGTCAATTAGAATTACATTATAATCTCTATATTTTGCAATCGCATTTCCAATGTCTGTATTGGGTATAGAAATTAACTTTTTGTCATTGAAATAACGGAAGTCACTTTTGTTGACTTCTAATGCAATTACAGTATAATTTTTTTCTAACTGTTTTACCATCATATATATTAATGTAGTCGCACCTGATTGTTTGGTTACATTTTTTATACCTATTACCTTATTGGTAACAGTAGGTTCTACTTCTACATATTTTTCAACTACAACATCTTGTGGTTTACTTGCATCCAACTGATGAATATGGGCAACATCTCGGTATGTATTTGGATTATTGTATAAATACATAATTCCTTCTATGTTTTTTGTAAAATTGTAAATTCCCATTGAAATCAATTTGGATAAATATTCATTAGACCCACTTTCTTCGGAGTCATCTAATAATAATATGACTTTATCCATATCCAAGGTAATTGACAATTTTTGTAATGTTCTAATATCTTTGTAATTTTTCAGTGCTGTGATATCTAAAATCATTCTTTGAAAAAAGAAATTTTGAAATTGTGCGATGAGATCATCTACATCAAATTCTCCTTCTAGTGTTTTAATTACATCAATTTCTAATCCTTGTAGTATAGATTTCTGTTTATTGGCTATAATTACATTCATTAGATTAACCTCCTTTTTATTTTAAAATACCTAATATCTTTGTTTCACCATATACAGGAAGTTCTAAAGACTCTCCTATAATTGGAAAATCAAAATACATATAGGCAGAAACTCCATAATATTTACCTTTGGGTGTATCATATTCATAAACACAATAACGATAAGAATTATTTGTAATAGAAAGGGAATCTTTCTCATTACGTCTAGGACATCCTTTGTTTGTTGTATTGACACGATATCCCATTTCGCTAAGCGTAGAAGCAATTTCTGCAACTGCTGCTGAATTATAACTCTCATATTTTTCTATAATATCTACAATTCTATTTTTGACTTTAAATGCCTTTGAGTAAGTCAAAGAACTTGCAAAAAAGAATATAAATATTACTACAAAAACAATCACAATATTGAGTATATATGCATTTGCAATCGATTCTTTCATCTTATCACCAACTATCTTTGACTAAATTCATAAATACGTTCTGTTTCAGAATATACAGGAAGAGAAAATGTTCCTCCTACAATTGGAATATCCATGTAAATATAGGTTAATATTCCATAGGTAAAATATCCATTTTCTTTTGGATATTCATAAACACAGTATTTAAAATTGGTCCCAAATTCTTGGACTGGAGAGTAGGTTTTTCCCTTGTGTTTGCGATCAGGGCAATTTAAATTACCAACAGTACTTGTACGATACCCTAAGTTAGCTAAAGAAGTTTCAATTTCTGCAGAAGATAATACATTATAACCTTCAAATTTTTCTAAAGAATTGGCAATTTTTCCATTTACTTTAAAAGACTTCATATAACTTAAGGTTGCCGCCAAAAAACCGAAAGTAATTACAATAAACACAATTATAATATTATAGAGAAAAGTACTTCCGATTGCTTGTCTCATATTTTACACCACCCTAAATAACTATGCACCTGTTCCTGTTTTACATTGATTGTTTTCCCAAACACCACCATTGTTGTGGCATTCGCTTCTGGCTTTTGTATTATTCATCATGCTTGTAATCAGTGGCGTAGCAATCGCTACAATAACACCAATTAATATGATTGTTACAACAGTCATGTTTGCTTCTCCGGTTACTTCCTTCATTCTATCACCACCTTGTACTTTCTATATTCATAGTATAACACGTTTTATTTGAATTATCAAATAAATCCACAATACTTTACTCTTTTTTACACATTAGAACAAAGTCCAAAATAAATTTTGGAGTATTTAGATTCACATCTAAACATTTCTGCTTCATCGCTTTCGCTACCTACCTGCTCCACAGACTTAAATTCCGATAGTCGCTACCGTACTCATTTCCCTTTATTTATTTTTTTCTTTGATATTCATGCTAATTCTTGCATGTATTGCTTTACTCCCTCAAATAATATATTCACTGCTGCATTATAATCTCTATCTAATTCACTTTTACAATTTGGACATGTATATTTTCTAACTCTTAAATCTTTTGTTTATTTATTTTGATATCCACATATGCTACATAGTTGACTACTTGGATAATAGGTATCCACTTTGTATAGTTT
>CAJTIX010000028.1 GCA_910576795.1 uncultured Bacilli bacterium | reverse complement strand
ACTTCCAATTTCAAATAGACTGTAGTTTGATTACTTTGTTTAGTTGTCAATACCTTTTTTCATTATTTTATCCTGACTACTTTTTTACTACTATTGACAGCAAATAAAAAAATATATATAATACTGGGTAAATGAAAGGGGAATATATAATGGAATATTCAAAATCAATCCCAACTAATCATAAAGACTTGAAATTGACTACTGATACTAATGTTTGTAAAGTTAAGAATTGGAATTTTGGCGAAATTTTAGTAGGTACAGATGAGGAAATTATAAAAAGAAAAGAAAGAGAACAAGAAAAAAAGAGATTGTTACAACTACAAAAAGATTTACTAAAGCAAACACAATGCGCAATTGATATAAAGCACCATGGCTACGCTAGTAATTCTAAAACAAAATAATTTATATTTTAAAAATTTTATAAATTATTGTGCTACATGCTTCATGCTACATAATAAGGGTAATACTATCCTTATTATGACGAAGACTTTAGTGGCTACGCCACAAGTCTTGTCCACAAATATATTAACTAATATGTCCTTGTACATAGTAGTTTTTTTAAATTTCTATACATTTAAATTATATAAATTTCAATTCTATAATTTTTACTACCAATTTACTACTTTTGAAAGTAAAAATATAAGAAATTATGAAAATATATGTTAACATCCTTTAAAAATAAAAATGGTATGAATGCTTATAAATAAAGGCTATAAAGATATTTAAGAATTTATAAAAAGTTATTTAAAAATTACTATATTTTTAGATGAAAATAATAGAATCTCCAATCGATACTGTATTTAAAATCTCAGTAGAAAACTCATAACAAGCATATGCCTTTTTAGAATAGAAAATATGCCAAGGTTTTGCATTTGGATAGAAGGCAACTATTTGATTATTTTGATTCACCATAATGATATCAATATTCTGTCTCATAAAAAAGGTATGTAGACTTTTGCACTTTGGAAAATAAAAACCAACTGCACTTTTCTTTTTTTTTCCCATCATACCAAGACATCTAGAATGAAAATTAGTACAAGCTTTTATTTCTAGAATTTGATTTCCAATTTGGACCTTCATAAGTATCACCATAACTACTATAACATACCAAAAAATATTTGACAAATTCCTTAAAACAGTATAATATGGATATAGAGATGATTATGCAGGAGGGATTTCATGAAAAAGAATCGTAGGGGGCAAGCTCTTGTTGAATATTTATTAATTATTGCAGTGATTAGTGTCGTTGTAGTAACAGTCGTAAAATTATTAGGTGGCTATTTACAAGATTCTATGACAAAATCCTCATGTAATTTAGTAGACAAAGTATATGTGGAAGGATCAAAGCCAGGACAGGGACAATGCGTTGATAGGTAAAATGATACATCGTATCATTTTTTATTGAGTAATTGTTTTTTTTTTGCTATAATTGGTATAAGGTAAAGAGGCGTGATGATATGAAAAAAACAAGTGGGCAAGCACTCGTCGAATTTGTTTTAATTTTACCTATCTTTTTGTTATTGGTATTTGCTTCTATTGATTTTGGAACCATCATTTATGAAAAATACCGCTTACAAAATGATTTGGATGTAGTAAAAGATTTATATGAAACAAACCGAGAACAAGAAATACAACATTACCTAAATGAAAAAAAACTTTCTATTTCTTATAATTTCACAGAAACTTATACGACGATAGTTTTAACAAAAAAAATAGATATCATGACACCTGGACTTAGTCAAATACTCAAAAGTCCTTATTTAGTGAAAGAAAGTTTAACGGTGTTCAATGCGACTGAATCATAGGGGACAAACATTGGTTTTCTTTGTTTTGTTACTTCCAGTTTTACTACTTGTACTGGGCTTTTTAATTGATATTGGCAATCTTCATATTCAAAAAAGAAAAGTGGATCATGCCATTACCAATGCATTAGAATATGGAATCGAGCATAGAGATGATCTTACCTTAGAAACAGATATTCGTAAATTATTGATACTCAATTTGAAAACAGTAGATCAATTGAATATTATCATTACAGAAGATTATATTACCATTTCTATTACTAAGAAAATAGAACCTATATTTCCATTTTTATATTCAAAAGAAGATACAAATATTACGATCCAAAAAAGGATTTCTGAAAATCGCAAAATCATAAAGGAGTGATATCATGTCTGTTAGACAAGCAAAAGTGATTACGGTTACATCAGTAAAAGGTGGAACAGGAAAAACCACAACAGTCCTCAATTTAGCTGGTATTTTGAAAATGCGCAAAATGAAAATTTTGATCATTGATTTAGACTTATATTCTGGCGGGATTGCGGTTTCACTGAACATTCAAGTAGACCATGATTTGTTTCAGTTGATGGACGATTTGAATAATAACCGCTTTCGTAATTTGGAAGATTATATTACCGCATATGATGAATTTATCGATGTCATTCCAGCTCCTAAGGATCCAAGGACTGCAGGTAAAATAAATAGTAAGTATTTGCAAGTAATTTATTCGAAAGCTAAATTAAAGTACGATGTCATTTTAGTGGATACCAATCATAATTTAAGTGATTTGAATTTAGTAAATTTAGACTATAGTGACCAGATTTTATATATTATTACGAATGATCCAGTGGATTTGAAAAATATGCGTACCATGGTGTCTATTTATCAGGACATGGATAAGAAGAATTATAAAATCGTTTTAAATGAAGCAAGTGATCGCCAAAAGGATTATTTTTCTTCCTATGATATTAAAAATATTATAAAAGATAATATTGACTATACAATACCCAATTCTTTTTATATTAAGGATATCGATAAATTTGTACTGGATGGAAAAATTCTAACATTAGATCCTCATATTCGTAAAAAGCATAAAAAGGGTATTACACATTTTGAAAAAATGATACAATCTCTTTTAAAAGAACCGAAAAAAACAATAGAGAAGTAGGTGAAAACATTGAAGAAATTTACAGAAGAATTTGATATCAAGGTAGAAAATCCAAATCTACAAGAAGTAAAAGATTATGATGCCTTTCCAAATAAGAGTCTATTAGAGGAATTACGTAATAAAATTATTCAAAATTTGATTGATCATAATATTACTTCAACAGGAACTATGGATGAATTTGTAAAGACAGAAATTGATAAAACGATTGAAGGATATGACTTAAGTAATGTAGAACGTAGTTATATTTATAATTTGATTGATAATGAAATTAGTGGATATGGTCCATTAACGGAATTACTCGATGATAAACAAATTACAGAAATTATGGTCAATGGAAAAAGTGAAATCTATATTGAATTAGATGGACATGTTGTCAGAGATGAAAGTATCTCATTTATCAATGATGACCATATTATCCGAACCATCCAACGAATGATCCAACCTTTGGGAAGAACAATTGATACATCGAATCCAATGGTGGATGCGAGGTTAGAAGATGGCTCTCGTTTGAATGCAGTAATACCACCACTTTCTTTAAAAGGACCTGTTTTAACCATTCGGAAGTTCAAAGAAGAACTTGCGAATATTGATGATTTTTTAAGAAGTGGGGCACTGACTCCTTACATGGCACGTTTTCTAGAGGCTTGTGTTCAAGCGAAACTAAATATTATCATTTGTGGTGGAACAGGTGGGGGTAAAACGACATTACTCAATGTATTATCATCTTTTATTGGAAAACAAGAACGTATTATTACCATTGAAGATGCGGCAGAATTAAAGTTGGAACAGGAACATGTGATTTCACTGGAAACACGCCTTACCAATTATGAAGGTGAAGGAGAAGTCACTATTCGTGATTTGGTTTTGAATTCCCTTCGTATGCGACCTGATCGTATTATTGTTGGAGAAGTACGTGGTAAGGAAGCATTTGATATGTTACAAGCAATGAATACAGGACATAATGGTAGTTTGACCACAATGCATGCCAATTCCCCAAGTGATGCACTCAATCGTTTGGAGACGATGATTTTAATGGCTGGTATGGAGATTCCAGTTAAGGCCATTCGTGAATATATTGAAAATGCGATTGATATTGTAGTACATATTCAAAGACTATCTGATGGAAAACGTAAAATTACAAGTATTTGTGAAGTAACTGGTTTTGAAAAAGATACCATTTCTGTCAAAGAAATTTTCTCTTTTACACAAACAGGACTTTTGGATAATGGAGAAGTGATTGGAGAATTCTTATTACATGACTATGTTCCAAAAGTGTATGATAAAATAGTGAGTCGTGGTATTGATACATTAAAGGATATATTTGGATCATAAAAATATGAGAAAGAAGGTGATTTCATAATGGGTGAACAAAATGGTTTTTCTTTATATGAACAATTAGAGTTTACCAATCAAGCATTAGAAATTTCTTATACACCGGACTCTTCTGTGACACGTTATACTTATGAAATCATCAAAGATGGTGTGGAATATGAAACTGGTACAGTAGCTGGTTCCAAAATAGGGGAATTTTTATTGCAGGAAACAGGAGAATACAAAATTATTTTGACACTTTACAAGGGAAGAAAAACAGAAGTTGTAGAAAGTGGTATTTATCATATTGATAAAGAATCTCCTATCATTCGTATGAAAGATACCAGTCAGGGTAGTTTATTAAAAATCGAAAAACCGAAAAAAAATATCACAATTGATTTTAATGAATATATTATCGCTTATGATACACAAGATGGTGATTTACAAAGTCAAGTAAGTTCAAATGCATCTGAATTGGATTTGACGAAAATAGGAACACAGGAGTTAATTTATACTGTAACGGATAGAGCAGGGAATACTGCTACTAAAACAGTGCAGTTACAGATTGTAGCAAATAAACAAGCTTCTTTACTTGGTATTCAAATACTATTATTATCTATTGTTATTTTGATTGGTTATCGTATTTATCGTTATCAAAAAAGTGTTCGATTAGAACATCGTATTTCCAAATATAGTATACAGGGAGTTCGTAATCACTCTGTTTCTGTATTTGAAAAATTGATAAAAGTTTGTCAGAAATGGAATGGGCAAATAGCTAGAATATTGACAAAATCTTCTTTTATCAAAAAATATAGTAAGCATTATGAAAAATATATTCCCTTATATCACCCATTTTATCAATCGGGAATGGATGCGGTTGCAACCAAATTAATTTGTGGAATTGGTTTTATTATCATTGCTATTTTTTCTATGGCAATTCAATATCATGTATTTGCTTCTTATGAATTATTGATTCCATTTCTGTTTGGGTTCTTTTTACCTGATTTACTTTATTTTTCAAAATATAAAATCTACAGAAATACCTTAGAAAATGATTTATTACAGGCAATTATGGTTATGAATAATGCATTCAAATCTGGAAGAAGTATTGTACAGGCAGTCGATTTGGTTACAAGAGAATTGGAAGGGCCTATTGCAGAAGAATTCAAGAAAATGAGTTTAGAGTTATCTTTTGGACTTTCCATTGAAGAGACTTTCAGACGTTTTTCAGAACGCATTCAGTTAGAAGAAGTCACTTACTTAACCGCTTCTTTATCGATTTTGAATCGAACAGGTGGAAATATCATTCAGGTTTTTTCTTCCATTGAAAAATCCTTATTCAATAAGAAAAAATTGAAATTGGAACTTGCCTCTTTGACTGGAAGTTCTAAAATAATTGTCTATGTATTATTTATTGTACCACCGATGTTTATTTTGTTTATCAGTTTAATCAATCCATCTTATTTTGTTCCACTTATCTCAACTCCAGTGGGAATCATCTTATGTGGTATCATTCTTGTTATTTATATTTGTTATATTTTCTTAGTGAGAAAAATTATGAAAGTAAGGATGTGAAAACATGAGACATCAAAATTTGACTCGTAAAATTTATTCTGAAAAAGATATTGCAAAAGTAGAGTTACAACTGTTACTTCTAGGTGATCAGGCAAAGTATGATGCGGTTACTTATATGAATATTCGCTTTCTTACTTCGATTATGGTATTTTGTCTTATACTTTATTTGATGAAATCAGGATATTTATTTGCGCCTTTGCTAACCATTATTTATTATTATTTATTTGGTTATATTACATTAACTAGACCAATCAAAGCAAGAACTCGTAAATTGGATCGTGAAGCACTTTACTTTTTTGAAATTTTGACATTGACATTAGAGTCTGGTCGCAATCTGGAGAACGCTTTGGAAATTACAGTATTTAATGTAGATTCTGAAATCTCCAATGAATTTAAGAAAACTTTATTTGAAATCAAGTTTGGAAAATCATTGATGGAGGCTTTGGAACATATGAAAAAAAGAATTCCATCAGAAACCATTAATAATATTATTTTGAATATTACACAAACAAGCGTATTTGGAAATAGTATTATCGATACCATGTATCATCAAATTGATTTTCTACGGGATAAACAAATTTTGGCAATTAAAGGGGAAATGGCTAAAATCCCAAATAAAATCAGTATCATTTCCGTATTATTTATTGTACCACTTATTTTATTACTGATATTGGGACCATTTGTGATTCAAATTTTATCGTAGGGAGGAATATTATGTATCATTTTATTGGAATAAAAGGATCAGGTATGAGTGCACTCGCACAAATTATGAATGAACTTGGATATGAAGTACAGGGAAGTGATGTAGAGGAAACTTTTTTCACAGAACAAGGGTTACATGCACTTGGTATTCCTGTATTACCATTTGATGAGAATAATATCAAAGAAGGTATGAAGATTGTTCGTGGTGCTTCCTTTGATGATGAACATCCAGAGGTAAAACGAGCAATTGATTTGGAACTTTCTATTTATACTTATTCTGAAATGGTAGGTCATTTGACACAAAAATTCAAGACGATCTGTGTTGCAGGTTGTCATGGAAAAACAACGACTTCTTCTATGCTTGCACATGTATTCAATGAATTAAAGGGTGCCAATTATTTAATTGGGGATGGAACTGGGTATGCAGGGATTGATAATGAATATTTTGTATTAGAATCTTGTGAATATCGAAGACATTTCCTTGCTTATACACCAGAATATGCGATTATTACAAATATTGATATGGATCATGTGGATTATTTTAAGGATATTGAAGATGTTATTGATGCCTATCAGTCATATGCCAATAAAGCAGAAAAAATGGTGATTGCGTGTGGAGATGACCCTTATACACATTTGTTAGAAGTGAATCCACCAATTTTCTTTTATGGATTGGATGATGACAATGATATTATTGCAAGTAATGTAGAGTATAAAGAAACTGGTACTAGTTTTGAAGTAACGGTTGAAGGGAATTATTATGGTTTCTTTGATCTTCCTATTTATGGAAAACATATGTTGATGGATGCGCTTGCTGTAATTGCGACTTGTTATTATGAACGTTTAGAGGCAAAAGAGGTTGCTAAGGTATTTAAAACATTTGAAGGTGCGAAAAGAAGGTTTTCAGAAACAGTGGTGGATGATACTATTGTCATAGATGATTATGCACATCATCCAAATGAGGTAAAAGCTACTATTAAAGCCGTGAAACAGAAATATCCAAATAAAAAAATTGTAACGGTTTTTCAACCTCATACATTTTCTCGTACACAGGAATTTGCAGAGGATTTAGCAAATGCAATGAATATTGCTGATTATTCTTATGTAATGGAAATTCATCCAGCTAGAGAAAAGCAAGAGGATTTTCCTGAAGTGACTTCTGATTTAATTATAGGAAAGTTAAATCATGGCAAATGGATTACAATGGAAGATGCAGAACAATTAGTAAAACATAAAGGTTCAGTGATTTTGTTTATGAGTCCAAATGATTTGTCAAAATTAGAAAATTCATTGATTGAATATTTGTCATAAATACTCTTTTAGAGATGTTGTAACATTGTCTTTGATAAAAGGAAGTATATATGGTATGAAATATACCATTTTTTCTTGTAATAAAATGGATAAAATGGTATACTAATCTTAGAATAGGATATGAAGAAGGTGGATTATGAAGAAGAAAGGTTTTACATTAATTGAATTGTTGGCTGCAATTGTGATACTGGTAGTACTTGCCCTTGTTGCAGTTCCAACTATAATGGATACTATTGAAAAATCGAGAAGAAATGCATTTAAAGATAGTGTGTATCAAGCATTTCAAGAAATACAATATTATCTGGTAAAACATAATTTGAATGAAATTCCAGAAGAAGGAATTGAAGTAAAAGATATCGAATTTAAAAATAATATTTTTATTTCTGGAAGACTTATTCTGAGTCAATCTGGAAATATCAAAGCGGCAAATGTGAGTGATGGAAAATATTGTGCGGTTGGGGAAAAAGATGCACTTGAAATTTTTGATGGGGCTTGTGATTTAAGTGTACCTACTTGTGATATTAGTGTGAAGGAACAAGCAGGAGTAAGTGGCTGGTATGGAAGTAATCCTACAGTTGTTATGAATACAATGCCAGTAAAATCAGGTTCCCTCTTCTTTGGAATAGGACCAAGCGAAGATTATAGTCATACTGTAAATGGAATAGGAAAAGTTGGTACTGCTGAGTATAAAACAACTGGGGATGGACCTGTGACAGTATATTGTTATGTGCAAAATATCAGTGAAGTAAGGGGTAGCAATGAGGTCAGTGTAAAAATTGATAAAACTGCTCCAGCTTCTGTCCAACTTCGTTATAGTGTAACAGGTAAAAATATTACTGTGATTGCCTCTGGAGTAGATGATGAAAGTGGAATTGCAAGATATCAATTTAGTAAAGATGGTGGAAAAACTTGGACAGATGTACAGGCAAGTAATACCTATGTTTTTCAAAATCTAGATCCAGTTTTACATTCTTTAAAAGTAAGAGCATATAATGGAACTTATATGGAAGGTAAGAAAAATAATGTATATAAAGAAAGTGATGTAACACAAGTTTCTTTGGCACAACTGGAAACACCAACATATTCTTATAATCCAACAGATTGGACAGCTGGTAATGTCGATGTAACAGTTCATTTTAATAAAGATGGTGCATATTTGATAAAGCCATCTCAAAATGTGGTGTCTAATATAGATGCAGTGACTTGTAGCAATGTATATAATGGTACTTATACATGTGATGGAAATACCACTAAAAATTTACAGGCAGGGGTATGGTATCAAGTAAAATCGAACCCAACTTTAACGTTTACTGAAAATGGGTCTATTATTGCTCAAGTAAGTGATGGAATGAATTATAAAACGGGTAGTTCTTTCAATATTTCAAATATTGACCGTGTAAAACCGGTTGTCAATATAAAAGAAGTGAATGTTGTTGCAGGAATAGATGGATGGTATCAATCTGCAGTTTTACAACTAGAAAAAAAGAGTAGTGGTGCAAGTGGAATTGGTGCAATGTATTATTGTGTAACATCTAATGATACATGTAATCCAACGACAACAGTATCAACTGAAAATCGTATTTCTATTGAAAACAATAATGTAGGTCATAAAATATGTGGCAAAATTGTGAGTAGAACTGGAATTGAAAGTGATATAATTTGTAGTAATATCTATAAGGTAGATAATGTCCCACCTACTGCTGAATTTTCTATGACAGGAGTTACTTGTAAAGATAACTATGAAATTCGCCCAGATAAAGCTGGTGATACATGGACATTATCTGGAACAAGTAATATTACAAAAAATTATGAATGTCAAGATAAAGCAGGAAATGTATATACGGCATCTAGAACTTATCGATACAATAGTTGTAAAACAGGAAGTAATACTTGTGAAGGTGGATATGAAAGTCAGGTATGGAGTAGTTGTGCAACAGGTGAAAATACATGCAAAGCTGGATATACACAAGTATGGAATAATTGTAAAACAGGAAGTCCAAATGCATGTGTAGCTGGAACAAAACAGGTATATAATGCTTGTAAAACAACTCAAAATACCTGTCAAGGTGCATACTCTTGTAGTCAAGGCACTCTACAGTCAGATCAAACAAAATGTGCAGTATTTGCAAGTCCACAGCAAAATTATGCAACAAGAACCTTTACTTCTCAAAGTGCATGTCAATCTGCCTGTTCAGGACTTGGTGGACAATGCGCTGTGCAAGCTGGGACAAATTATGTTTGTAAATATCCAAGTGGAAAAACATGTCCATCTGGGTATACTCTAAATTCCTCTGGCAGTTCTTGTTACAAATATATCGCATCAACTTACAATTCTTGTGCAACAGGAAGCCAAAACGAATGTGTTCCTGGATATGACACTGTAACAGATCCCTGTGCTTCTACAACCAATACTTGTCAAGGTGGATATCAAGATGGAGCTTGGAGTGATTGTGCAACAGGAAGTAATACATGTAAAGAAGGATATATCAATTCTAACTGGAATGACTGTAAAACAGGAAGTAATACATGCCAAGGTGGGTTTGAATAATATAAAAAGAAGGTTAATTGGAACCTTCTTTTACTATCTTTTTGATTTTATCTGTATTTTTGAAACTTAATTTTGCAAGTTTATTTAGAATATCAAAGCCATGTAATTTGACCAATTTGGCACCCATCTCATCTACTAAAGTACTTGCTCCTTTTGGTAAGGACATGCCTACAATCTTTTCTAGTTTTTCAAATTCTTTGATAAATACATACCGACTAATCATAGAAGCACAAGCAACAGATAAACATTTACTTTCTGCTTTTGTCATAAATGTAATATTACGATATGGATTCGTTTCTTTTAAATAACCAAAATATACATTTGGAGCAGCAAATTGATCTACTACTACATAGTCAAAATTGGGATATTTTTCTGTCATTGCAAGTAATACTTTGTTATGTAATATGGCTTTGATTTTGTTCATATGAATATCATTACTGTATTTTTGATTGTATTCCTGATTGGATAAAACATAACAAGCATAAGGAATTTTTTGAATCAATTTTGGTACAATTTCTAAAATCTTATCATCTTCTAACTTTTTAGAATCCTTGACACCTAACTCTTCTAAAAAAGGAATGTTTTCCTTTGCAACATAGGCTCCTGTCACGACAATCGGACCAAAATAGTCTCCAGTTCCTACCTCATCTGAACCGATGGTAGAAGCATAATAGATTTTTGAATGACCTAAATCTTCTTTTTTCTTTTTTTCTTCACTATTTTTTTCTTTGATATTGGATAAAGGGTTTAAATGTAATTCCGTTTCCTTCCATAGAGCAGCATCAATATCTGCACTAACTCCTTGAAATACTACTTTTCCAGATTCATATAAAGTGACTACAGTATCTGCTTCATCGGCTTGGAAAACCGCATACGCAGGGGTTTTTGGTCTTTTTTTATCCTCAAAATATTCTATCATTTTTTCTTTGGTATTTTCACTGATTTTAAACGAAATTGTCATACTATCACTCCATCTATATCCATTTTACCATAATCAGAGGATTATTTCTTTCTTTTTTCCTTTTTTTGTAATATAATTAGGATAGAAGGGAATGATACTAATATGAACATAATAGATGCATCCATTATATTACTCCTATTGTTAGGAGCTGTCATTGGGTTCAAAAGAGGTTTTACCAAACAAATCCTATCATTTCTAGGTGTATTTTTGGTTGTAATCCTTGCTTTTTGGCTCAAAAATCCAGTTTCTATTTTCCTATATGAGCATTTACCATTTTTTAAATTTGGAGGTGTTTTAAAAGGTGTAACCGTTTTAAATATTGCCTTATATGAGTTAATTGCGTTATTCATTTTAATTGCAATTTTGACCATTATTTTAAAGGTATTGGTATTTGCAAGTTCTATTTTTGAACGTATTTTAAAATTTACCATTATTTTAGGTATTCCATCTAAAATACTAGGGGCGATTGTAGGAGTTATTGAATCATTTGTATGGATATTTATTGCTTTATATATTTTCAGTTTACCTGTATTTCATATTGAGATAATAGAACAATCTAAAATGAGATCAGGCATTTTGAAAAACACGCCTATTTTATCTCTTTTTGCAGATGAAACATTAAAAGTGGTAGAAGAATTTACATCTTTAAAAGAAAAATATGAACAGACACCAAATGCGAATGCATTTAATAAAGAAACTTTAAATTTATTTTTAGCGTATAATATTATTACAGTAGATTCAGTTGATAAATTAATTGAAAAAAATAAATTACAAATCGATGGAGTAGAAGAAGTACTAGAATGTTATCGTGCCTACACAACTCGTGAATGTAGAGAAAGGAATGAATTTGATAAATGAGTGTAATATTAGGAAATGAAGAAAATTTTAATGAACTTATTATGAATGATTTTACAATTGTTGATTTTTTTGCAACATGGTGTGGACCTTGTAAAATGTTAGGTCCTGTCCTAGAAGAACTTGCAAATGAAAGAGACGAGGTTAAAATCGTAAAAATTGATGTAGATCAAAATGCTTCTTTAGCAAAAACATATGGCATTATGAGTGTACCTACTTTGATTTTATTTAAAGAAGGAAAAGCGATTGCTACCAAAAACGGATATATGCCAAAAGAGTTATTAGAAACATGGATTCAGGAAAATAAATGATTGTATATCATTTTTTTCATTTCGGTAGTATTTTTTACCAACATTTGGTATAATATACACATAAAGGATGGGTGACCTATGTTTCAAAAAAAAGAAAAAACACGTGAGAAAACAGTAGATTATAATAAACTCAATCACGTTATTGGAACATCTGAAAAGATTTTAAAAATAGTATATGTTTTATTGGTGATTTCTGCTTTATATATTCTCACAATTCTATTCAAAGAATTGAAATTAAGAAGTACTATCATTGTATTACTCAAAACGATTTCTCCACTTTTTATTGGTTTTTTCATCGCATGGTTATTTGATCCATTTGTCAAATGGCTAAAGAAAAAGGGGATTCGTAGAGGTTATGGAACCATTATTACCTATGTGTTATTAATTGGTGGACTCGCGATCGTCATTGGTTCTATTATTCCTGTTTTGGCAAACCAAATCAATGACTTTGCAAAAACAATGCCTTCTATTATTGATACAGTAAAAGGGTGGATTGACGCTGGTTTTGATCAATTGAATCACTTTGAAGGTTTTGATGCTCTTGCTGCGAAAGAAAGCTTATTTGAAAAAATAGAAGAATTTGGAATTGGTTTGACCAAAGATTTGCCAGAAATGACAGTTAACTTTATTAGTAGTTTCTTTTCTGGAGCAGGTAGTTTTGTAGTAGGACTTATTATCGGATTTTATTTACTTATGAGTTTTGACAATGCAAGTGATGTTATTATTACATTACTTCCTAAAAAAATGCAGAATGATACAAGAGATTTATTCAATGATGTCAATACTTCTTTGAGACGATTTGTACAAGGAGCAGTAATGGACTGTACGTTAATTTTTGTCATTACATCTTTAGGACTATGGATTGTTGGATTAAAAGCTCCACTTCTATTTGGACTTTTCTGTGGAATTACGAATGTTATTCCTTTTGCTGGACCCTATATTGGAGGTGCACCAGCTGTTATTGTTGGGTTCTCACAAGGACCAATGACAGGAATCTTAGCACTTGTTGTGATTGCAGTCATCCAATTTTTAGAAGGAAATTTCTTACAACCTTTGATTATGAGTAAAACAACTAGGTTACATCCAGTGACCATTATTATTGGATTACTTATATTTGGATATTTCTTTGGTATCCTAGGTATGGCAATTTCAACACCAATTATTGCAGTGTTCAAATCTATTTTTATGTTTTTTGACGAAAAATATGGTATACTAAATTATAATGATTAAAACGATGATGAAGAAAAAGTAAAAAATAACTAGAAAATCAGAGAATTCGTGGTGGTGCAAACGAGTCGAGGTTATTTTGGAAAGCAATCTTCTAGTGTAATATACCGGATGAAAGTCCGTTATCTCAATTAAGATACAATTAGGATGGTACCACGGTTTTTCGTTCCTAGAAATACCCGTGGTTTTTATATATAAGGAAAGTGTATTTTTTGAAACAAAAGCGTTGACACAAACATTTGTTCTTGATAATATTAATATAGACTGGTGGTGAACGATATGATTATTCATAAAGCATACAAATTTAGAATTTATCCGAGTGCTCAACAAAAAGAAATCATCCATAAAACATTCGGATGTACTAGATTTATTTATAATTAC
>CAJTIX010000027.1 GCA_910576795.1 uncultured Bacilli bacterium | reverse complement strand
TCATATTTTCCATTATAGAACTTTTTCATTTCATCACCTCTACTTATAACATACAAGATGATTTTTCTTTTTCCTTCTTAAAAAAGAAATCTTTCGATTTCCTTCAAAATAATTCCATAATATTTCTTAATGATTTAGATACATAACATTGATGTCAACAGTTCCTTCTATTCCATCAATTTTACCATTATCACATAATTGCCATATTTTATAGTTTCCCTCATAATTGGTTTGTTCTGTATAATGTGCTAACCAAATATCGTAATCCGTTTCTAACCAAACTTTTTCCAAATATAGTTTACTACTATATAGCATCCCCTTATATCCCGCTTTTTCAACTGTACTTAAAAATACTTCAGCCATATTGGTTAATCCAAAGAAACTTATATTATAATCATTAAAATAAGCCCATTCTTCCCAGTCAAATGTGATTGGTAAAGTCACCTTATAATTTTTGATTTGATCAATTACCCATTCCGCATCTTTTTTTGCCCCTTCTATAGAATCGGCGTAAGAATAAAAATAAACACCAACATCTATTCCATAACGAGCAGCTTCTTTCATATTTCTTTCAAACTGTTTGTCCAAAAAATATTCTCCATTGGTACCCTTTGTACCACCTACTCTTACAATGATAAATTCTACCCCTGCATTTTTTATTTTTTCAAAATCAATAGTTCCTTGCCAACTGGATACATCGATTCCAATTTTAGTGGAATCATTTTTATGTTTTCTTATTATGTCATCAAAGTTAGTATATGTGGTTGGTTTGGAATTTTGTGATGATTGGTTACTTGGTTGATACACATTTAAATCAAAGGAAACACTTTCTTCATTTCCACTACTATCTACGGCTTTAAATACCAGAGGATAGATTCCAACAGTATTCAAATCATAATCCCCTTCGATATAGCAGTTCGGTCTATGATCATAATTATCTCCACATAAAATTTTATCCGTTAAATTGATATCACTACCAACGGGAACACGATAACTACTGCCTAACCATATTAGGGGTTCTTTTGTATCTACTACTTCTACTGTGTAAGAATATTTTACTTTGATTTTATCTTCATTAATGAATTGAAATGTTACTTCTTTTTTACCCAATTCTGTAGAATCAATGATATAATCATCTACAATCTTACCATTGATACTTTCAATATAAGAAGATACATTTTTCTTTTCACTGAATTCTAAGGTGAGGTTATCTACTAAAGTCACCTCTATTTTGGCATATTTGACTCTAAGATATTGCCACAAAAAATAAGTTATTATAAGTAAAATAATGAAAACAACCAGTACAATGATCTTTTTCTTCATATGAAAGACCCCTTTCCATCATTCCAATTATTTCGTTACTTTTTTGAGTACAAAATACTTGCACTCATATGCGCATTCATTTTTAATATAGTTCTCTTTATTTTGAATATCATTTAATTCTCTATAAATCGAATTGGTCTTTTCACAAAATCCTTTTAATCGTAATTTTCCATAGGCCCAATCTCCTACAATATAATCAAAAGGAGTAAAATATTCTGTTAATTTTTCTTGGGTAGCCTCTTGATCAAATCCATTTTTATAGTCTTCTATCATTTCATATTCTATATTATTGATTGTTACTACTTTCATATCATCACATCCTTATTAGATATTATAACATGTTCTATTTCAAAAAAAAATGCCTAAGGGCATCGTATATTTGATTTTGTTACCTAGCAATGTAATACCATATAAAATTTATGAAATTGGGATTGATAAATTGGTATCGGATGCATTTCCGCTGAAATAGTAATTTGGAACTGTTCCTTGTATCAATTTTAAAGCGATTGGAACATTCATTTCCACAGTTACCCTTTTAGAGGCAAAAGGTAGGATGACTTGTTCCGTTACCTCTACATATACCACCACTTCAATTAAGGCATTATTGATTCCATAATTGGTAATTTTGGTTTTGATATCAGTTGCGATATCACCAATCAAATTTAATTTCACAGGGATCTTAGGACCAATATTGGTTAAAATAGGATTTTTAAATACAATACCAGATGGAATTTCAAAAATAATACCTTTTTTCACTTTTTTACTATCAAATAATTCTGCAGATAAATTCAAATTATCAATCTCACCAATTTCTACTTTGGTAAGATACTCACTTACTTTTTCGGTTACAAGTCCTGTCATCCGATTGACATTGATTGGATTTAAATCAATTGTCTTAATATCTCCAGCAGAATCTCTTGTAATTAAAAATAAATCATCTACAGATATTTTATCTGTTACTTCTGTTGATACGGCCTGTCTAATGACTTGTGTTGCCATGCGTCCTACTTGTAATTCTGCATATTCCATTAAAATCGGTGTTACCTTTTTGTTGATCAATCGAAATACGAGAACAAGCGCAAGCACCAATAACACAACAATCCCAATTAAAAGGTTCCATTTTGTATTTTTATGCTCAAAAATTAAATATTTCTTTTTTAAATGAATTCGCCTTCGCATACAACCACCTAATTCATTTTATGTATAAACAAGCTAACTTATTTCATACTATAAATGGTGATTTTATGGAACAATTTATGAGTAGTCCTGTTATTGTTGGAAAATTAGAAGATTCTATTGGTACGATTGCAGAACAAATGAAACAACATAATATTGGTTTTTTACCGATTGCGAAAGAAAATAAAATAGTCGGTGTGATTACTGACCGCGATTTGGTAATAAAAGCACTTGCGAACCACGCAGATTCCACCTCACCTATTGAAAACTATATTACACACCATGTAATCTATATAGAACAAAATGCTTCTACACAAGAACTATTAGAGCTAATGTCTCATACTCAAGTGAAGCGTATTTTAGTGACAAATCAAAAAAAAGTGGTTGGTGTCATTTCCATCAGTGATTTATTAGACCATGTCCAAGAAAAACAATTGGTAGATACTTTAAAGCAAATTGACCAAAATAGAGTACATGAAGCACAAGAAGATTTGGAAATTGATTCCTTTTATTTATAAAAACAATAACCCTTCTTTCTAATCGACATATATTATTTTAGGAGGGATTACGATGTTCAATTTTTCAGATAGTTTTTTTAATAAAGTAGAAAAAAAGACCAATGTTGGAAAGGATAAAATCTTAGAACTTGCTACCAAATTACAACAAAATGATTTGAAAAATGAGGCAACTTTAAGAGAAATTATTCATGAATTAGGAGAAATGACAGGAAAAGAAGTTTCCAAAGAAAAAGAAGATAAGATTGTAAGTGCGGTTGTCAATGATCAAGTTCCAAAGGATTTGGATAAATTTATATAAAACTGAGTTTTCAGTTTTTTATTTGCTCTTACCTATTTGTTCTTCTATTTCATTTTGATATTCTATAGGATTCAACCTTTCATCATAATATAGATCATCAACTCTATAACTATGATTTTCTACATAATTAGGATTTAAAATCACATCTTTTAATACTCCATCTTGGACAGGTACATATCCATATATGTATTCTGGTAACAAGAATAATTGTTCCAAATTTGGTACAAAATTGTGATCCTTATAATATAAAGGAAGTTGATTGTTTTTTGGAATTCTAACCAACAAACAACCTTTCGCATTTTTGTATTCACTACAAACTGCGATTTGTTCTAGTATGGTTGGAAAATGTTTAAACTTGGATAGGTTGGATGTATAATCTGTATCACGAACAGGTATACCCTTTTGAAACATAATTTGCGTAATCTGTTCCAATGAATAGTCGGTTCTATGAATGCAAAGATCGTCATTTGGATTTTCAAATATTGTTTCCAACGTTTTTCCAATCTGTTCAGGAATGCAATTCTGCATTCTTTCATATACTTCATTCTCATATTGTATTTGAGACTTTATGATCTCGTTTTTTTGTGCTTTTTTAGAATATAAATCTCTTGCATCCCGATATTTACGAGGGATAAAATACCTTCCCTCCTTTGGTGCATTTTTCCTTAACCTTTCAAACAATTGTTGATACTTTTCTTTACTCTTACGAATCCACTCTGCTTCCACTCTATCACTACCTTTTTATCTATTATAACATGGATATTCAAATTTTTTGATTTAATTTATTAAATTAATCATACATAGTATCCTTTTTTCATATAGTTTAATGAATTATGGAAAGTAGGGATTATATGGAAAAAATAGATATCATCAAAAGTATTACAGAACGAACTGGTGGAGATGTTTACTTAGGTGTTGTAGGTGCAGTTAGAACCGGAAAATCAACCTTTATTAAAAAAGTAATTGAAAACCTAGTTGTTCCTAATATTGAAGATGAATATGAAAGAAAACGTGCACTTGATGAAATTCCACAAAGTGCACAAGGAAAAACAATTATGACAACAGAGCCAAAATTCGTACCAAGCAATGCAGCTAAAATTCAAATTGATGAATTTACTTCTAGTATCCGTCTTGTCGATTGTGTGGGATATGTAATACCTGGTGTCAAAGGGTATGAAGACGAAAATGGACCTCGTATGGTCAAATGTCCTTGGTATGATGATGAGATTCCATTTGTGGAAGCTGCTGAGATCGGTACTGAAAAAGTCATTCGTGACCATTCTTCCATCGGAATTGTCATTACAACTGATGGCTCTTTTGGAGAAATTTCCAGAAACAACTATGTAGAAGCAGAAGAACGTGTTGTAGGTGAATTAAAAGAAATTGGAAAACCTTTTATAGTCATTATGAATTCTAGTCATCCAATGTTACCAGAAACTGAAAGATTGGCAGAAAAATTACAAGAATCTTATCAAGTTCCTGTTCTACCAATTAGTGTAGAAAATATGACGGAAAGAGACATTTATACAATTTTAAGAGAAGCACTTTATGAATTCCCAGTATTAGAAGTCAATATCAGTATGCCAGAATGGATTGCTTGTTTATCACCAAACAATTGGCTTAAAAAAATCTATATTGAAAAAATTCGTGAAAGTGTTACAGAAATAGATAAATTAAGAGATATTGAAAATATTACAAATCATTTTACCAATTGTGAATATATTAGTAAAGCTTATTTATCTGATGTAGATACGTCAACAGGTATTGTAACGGTTACATTACAAGCACCAAAAGAACTTTATAACCAAGTCTTAAAAGAAATTATTGGAATTGATGTTGGCAATCGTGCTGAATTATTAAAATTATTCCAAGACTATCACGAAGCCAAACAAGAATATGATCAAATCAAGTCTGCACTTAAGATGGTCAAACAAACTGGTTATGGTGTCGCATCCCCTAGTTTATTGGATATGAAATTAGAAACACCTGAAATCATTAAGCAAGGTAGCCGTTATGGAATTAAATTAAAGGCCGTTGCTCCATCGATTCATATGATTCGTGTCGATGTGGAATCTACTTTTGAACCAATTATCGGCTCTGAATTACAAAGTAAAGAATTAATTGATTATTTGATGAAGGATTCTGATACAGAACCTGAAAATATTTGGAAAAGTGAAATTTTCGGTAGAAGCTTAGATGTCATTGTCAAAGAAGGTATTCAAGCAAAATTATCTTTATTACCAGAAAATGTAAGATTTAAATTACAAACAACTTTATCTAAACTTGTCAATAAAGGTTCTGGAAATTTATTCGCAATTGTATTATAAAAAGACATCACTGTCTTTTTTTGTATTATTGTTCCCCTTTATTTTTAAACTGTAGGACTATAGGTGTTCCTTCAAAATCAAAAGATTCTCTTAACTTATTTTCCAAGTAACGTGAGTAAGAAAAATGAATTAAACCTTTACTATTGACTTGAATTTGAAAAGTTGGAGGACAAGTGGATACTTGTGTTGAAAAATAGATTTTGAGTCTTTTTCCTTTATAGGATGGTGGTAAATTCAAGTTATAGGCATCTGTGATCACATCATTTAAAAGACTTGTTTTAATTTCTTTTTTACTATTTTCATATACCTTAATGACTTCTGGTAATAAGGTATGAATTCTTTTTTTGGTTAAAGCAGATAAAAAGACGATTGGTGCATACGATATGAATTGAAATTCAGCACGAATTTGTTTGGTAAATTGTTTCATTTGATCGTCTTTATTTTCAATAACATCCCATTTATTCACTACAATTACAATAGGTTTTCCTGCATCTAACGCATAGCCTGCGATATGTTTATCATGTTCAATAATTCCTTCTTCTGCATTAATCACAAGTAAACAAACATCAGATCGATCAATGGCCTTCATTGCGCGTAATAAACTATATTTTTCAATTTTCTCATAAACTTTTCCCTTTTTTCGCATACCAGCAGTATCAATTACAACAAAGGATTTGTCATAGTAAGTAAAAGGTGTATCGATGGAATCTCTTGTTGTTCCTGCGATATTACTGACAATGGATCTGTCTTCATTTAAAATCGCATTGACTAAACTACTTTTTCCTACATTGGGTCTTCCAATAATGGAAAATTTGATGGTACCCTCTTCATAGGATTCTTCTTCATAAGCATTAAAATCTTCTGTAATCATTTCTAACAATTCTTGGATTCCAATATTTTGTTCTCCACTTACAGGAATATAATGCTCAAATCCTAATTCATAAAAATCATATAGATGTTCTTGTGATTGTTTACTGTCCACTTTATTGATTGCGATAATTACTTTTTTGCTTGTTTTTAAAAGCATATCTTTGATGGTAAGATCATTTGCTGTTAAGCCTTCTTTGGCATCCACTACAAAAACAATAATATCCGCTTCATCAATCGCAAGTTCTGCTTGTAATTTGATTTCAGAGTTGAATAAATCATCGGCTCCATCAATTCCACCTGTATCAATCAAATGAAATTGATAATCTTGATAGGTTACATTTCCATAAACACGATCTCTTGTGACACCAGGAGTATCTTCGATGATGGATATTTTTTTACCAACAAGGCGATTGAATATGGTAGATTTTCCTACATTAGGTCTTCCAACCAAAGCAACGACTGGTTTTTTCATGATGGTCACCTCTTTTTTTCCTATTATAACATAATCCAAAATAAAAAGATACTTAATATCTTTCTATATGCGTTCCTGTTTTCAAGATCCGTTCACTATCTTCATAGTGAATTTGTGCATATTCTAGTAATCTTCCTAGACATATATCACTGATATTTTGTTTTAATTTTACATACCATTTGTCATGATACCAAATCATATCGTATGTATTTGTATCTAAAGGAATGTATTCCTCTAGCTCATATAAAATTGGTGTTTTATGGATACAGATCCGCATATCTACTTGATTTTCATCGTATTCAAAATATTCCAAATCTTCTTTTTCCATTTCAATAATCGCACCATAGTGTTTATCCAAATAAACATCAATGACATAATATCCTTGAATGGTTACTTGGTAATAATCTTTTAATTTTAAAAATATTTCTCTAAAATAATCTTCTAGTTCTTCTCTTTCTTCAAAGTCTACCGAGATAATAGATTGATTGTTCAAAAAAAGAATCAGATTTGATTCATCACAAAAGATAAGTTTCATGTGATCACCTAACTTATTGTATGTGACCTCTTTCTTTTTGCAACTATATCAAATGATTCTTTCTATTTTTTCTTGTACTTCATTTTTTCCTGTTTTGGTTACGTTAGAGAAGACAATGAAATCATCACCCACTACTAAATCCAGTTCATTTAATAACATACTGCGTTGTGATTGTTGTTTGGTAATTCCTATTTTATCGGATTTTGTAGCCACAATCGTAACAGGAATTTTGTAATGTTTTAAGAAATTATACATTAAAATATCATCGCTACTTGGTTTATGACGAAAATCAATGAGCATAAAAACTTGTTTTAAATTTTCTCTACTTGTGAGATAATCTTCCATCATTAATCCAAACTTTTTCTTTTTGTTTTTACTTAAATTGGCAAATCCATATCCTGGTGCATCTACCAAATAGAACATTTCATTGACCAAGTAAAAATTGATAGTTTGCGTTTTTCCTGGATTAGATGAGGTTCTTGCATAATTTTTACGATTAATTAGTGTATTGATAAAACTGCTTTTTCCAACATTTGAACGTCCTACAAGCAAAAATTCTGGTTTATTATCGGTTGGATATTGACTACGTCTGACTGCACTAATGGTCAAATCCACAGAATTAATTTTCATTTATACCACCTCGTATATGACGAAACAAATTATAACATGTTATCCATATTTTGTCAAAATTGGATTTATTTCATATGATACAAAAAGGAAAGATTGACTTTCCCTTTCTATTATTTTTCACATGCTGAATTATTTTGTTCTTGACAAGCATTCACACAATTCAAAAATGCTTCTGAACTATTGCTTCCTACTTTTTTATAACAATTATTACCACATTCTTTGGATATTTCACTAATACATTCCTGCTTTTTTTGTTGTGTCGTCTTACAATCTCCATTGATAAAACAATCCACACAACCTAAAATATTATCATCTGTTCCAATTGCTCCAAAAACAAATTGTACAATCGCGATAACAAAGAACACAATCGCAGCCGCTAAAGTTCTACGAATAAAACGACTCTGTGCTTCTTTCATCTGTTTTTCATCACTAGACATTACGGCTCTTGCGAAATCAAACATACCCATAATAACTAGTAAAATTGGAACTAAAATTTTCATTAAATTAATAATGTTACTGATATAAATAGGTAGTTGTTCTGGGATATCTTTTATATCGCATCCTTTTAATTGGCCATGATCTACTTTATTTCCTATTGTCGATGTTGGACAAAACATCTCTTCATAAGAACAAGATTTTCCTTCTGCACAAAAACGTTCAATGTCATTGATTTTATATGACTTACATAAATCTGCTAAAGTAGGATTGGTAGAATTTGAATGATTTGTATCTGTAGATAATTTTATTTCTTTTGCAGATGATACATAGTAAAGTTCAGCACAAGAACTCGTAATATTGTGACCAAGTACAGAAGGAATACTCGTTCCTGTCAATACTTGAGTTGTCCCATCTGGATATTCAATGTGAACCTGACCATTTGGATATAAAGCACTACTGGTATAGTCGATTTTCAAAATACTACCAGATGTTTGTCCTTTATACTTACAAGAAAAAGATTCATAAGATGTTGGAATAATACCTGTTTGACATCCATGTTCATTGCAAGCTAATTCATCTAAAGTTAAACCAGTGACACCAAAAGGGTTCTCTTTGGGGCAGGTAAAATTAGATTGATCGTTTACCAATCCACTTTTTCTTAACCACTCTATATCTTCTTCAAGTGTTTTTCCTGGTCTTCCACTTTCAATTGCAACACCTAATTTGATAAAATCGTCAGTTTCCATATAAAAATCTTGATTGATATCATCAGCAGTGTATGAGAAAGAATAGTTTTCTCCTTCTGCATTTTTATAGTTACAATAAATTCCATATTTAGAATCCATAGTTGAGACACTATAAGCTTTTGCATGTGGAATTCCAATAGCCATTATAAATAATATGGCACTTATATACATTATCTTTTTCATTTTTAGACTCCTTATGTAAAATATAGTATTATTATATCCGATTTTAGAAAGAATAGCAACTTTCAAATCCATTCTATATGTCAAAATTTATTTTTAAGCACCATATAAATTAGAATAGATTCCTTTATGTTTCATTAGAGTATTGTGTGTTCCTACTTCAGCAATTTTATTATCATGAATGACGATAATTTGATCTGCATATTTTAGAATATCTTTTTCCCTAGAAATAATCATAATGGTATGATTTTCTTTTAATTTATTTAAAAGATTTAAAACGATTTCACTACTATGTTTTTCTAGTACACTTAATGACTCATCAAACAACATAATTTTGGAATCCTTTAGTAAGGCCCTTGCGATTGCAAGCAATTGTTTTACATTATTCGAAATGTTTTCTTCTTTACTCAGGATTGGGGTATCATATCCTTGTGATAGACTGCAAATGTAATCATGTATTTGTAATACTTTACAAATCTCCACTATTTTATTAAAATCTTGTTCTACCAACATTAGATTATCTTTAATAGAAATATCAAAGAAACTTGGTGTTTTTCGAACAGAAGCAATCAGATTATAATAGCTATCTCCATCGATTTTCTCAATGGGAACTTCATCTATTGTAATTTCTCCACTATGTTTCTGATTTAATTTTAGTAGTAAATCAAATACTCCTGTTTTTCCACTTCCTGCTTTTCCTGTGATGACTGTAATTTGATTGGATGGAATTTCAAAGGAAGCCATATCTAAAATAGGGTCATTTTTATTTCCATATAATACATCTACAAATTGAATGTTTCCTTGAAATATATGGGAATTTGAAGTTTCTATTTCTTCGTTATCCTTAGAGTATTCTAGTATCTTATTGAAACGAGCAAATGAAACTTTTAAATTTTGTAACTCAATACTAACTGTATTGATAACTCCAAAGTTATCAATAATTTTTTGATAATAGGTATAAATTAACATAATGACACCTAATGTCATTTGTCCTTTTGACATTAAATATAGACCATAAAAGACAAGTCCAAATCGTGCCGACTGAATAACAGCTAATACAAAAGCTTTTACATTAACCGTGAATTTATCATATTTTGCATTCGCATCTAAATATGTAAGACTTTTTTCTTTCACACGATTGTTAATATTTTTAAATACATGAAGTCCTTTGATTTCCTTAATTCCTAAAAATACTTCGTGTAAGGTTGCTGTTTTATTATCTAATGTTGATTTTCTCAGTAGATTCAATTGTTGTGTTCTTTTACTACTAATCATGTAGACACCAAGCATTAAAAGTGATACTGCAACTGTAATTAAAAATATATAAATATTTAAAGTAAAAAAGTAGGAATAAATAATCAAAAATTCTAATATTTGAACAATACGCATAACACCATTAGAATAAAATGCACATATGACATCTACATCATTATTTAATATGTTTCCATATTCTCCTAAGCTAAATCGAGATAAACTATAGATAGAATTTTGAAATGTAGAATAGGTTGCAAGTCTTGTATATCTTTTATATAAACGGTTGTATAAATTCCAAAAAACAATGCTGTTTAATGATTCTACAATATAATAGGCAATATAAACCAACAATGAAAGAATAATCAAATGATAGGCTTTTTCAAAATTTCCTTTTGAGGCCCAATCAATCGCATCACTGTACCATACTGGTAAAATCATGAGAATTCCACGCATCAGAATAGATGTTACAAATTTTAAAGAAAATTCTTTCCATGTTTTTTTTAATATTTTTTTATTTTCAATTTGAATTTTTGTTTTTTTCTTTTTCATATTCTCACCTATACTAGTTATAGTATACCATAAAAAAAGAAGAGATTCACTTGGATTCCAATCAAATTGACATTTTTTGTCAGAAAAAGAAGATTATTTTTCAATCTTCTCTTTTACTTGCTTTCGATTTTCACTGGTATATCCAATTAATGCATTGGTACTTTTCTTTGCGATTGTTTCTAATATTTCATCAAAGACATCCTTTGCTTTTTTTGTTAATCCATTTAAAGTAGCTATCGTATGTCTTTTGCCATCTTTGGTCATTACAATAACACTTTGGCTTGCTTTGATCCCATTTCTACGTTGAATGAATTGATATACCCATATAACATCACTATATGGAATTGCTTCAAAAGTAGAGGCAAAGTTTACAATATAATGGGTGGTCAAATAGGTGTGTGCATTGGCATAGTAGAAAGCATTGGAATCATTCATTTCTTGATCGATTTGTTCTCTTTCTTCTGTCGTTAACTTGTTTATCTTTCTTTTGAATCTCCAGATACTAATACCACCATATAGTCCAAATCCAAGACCGAAAAGTGCTAATAAAAATATAAGTAATAAAGCTAGTTCTTCTATACCAAAAGGATTCGCTTCTAAATCTAAGTAAATTGCTCCAAAGTAATTTTCAAAGTCATCTACAGTAATTGGTTCATTTTCTTCTGCCTCTAGCATTTCGTTATAAACTTCTAAAGCAATTTCCTTAATATCTGAAGGAATTTTTTTGGTAACTCCGTCTATTTTTGCGATTTCGTCTTTTTCCAGTGTATTGATTAATTTAGTATCATTAGAAGGACTCATTCTAATAATATATAGATAGTCTTCTTGGTCCATTACAAAGTAGAATTTATTTCTATCTCCTGGATAATAAGCAAAGTAATCTGATACATTTGTGACATCAATATGTCCCTTTTTACCTTCTTCTACATTGTCTAATATTAGTTGGTGCATAGATTTTGTTTCTTTGGTTGCATACCAAACAAGCGCTAAATTGGCAAGTACAATGGATAGTAAGCCGATTACAAACATCTTTTTAAACTTATTATATTCTTTACTTACTTTTTCATTTGTAAAATCTTTCATATTATCACTCCTTTTTACTATTATATAATTTCAGAAAGAAAAAATCTATATTTCTTTATAACAACTTTTAAAAAGACTAAAATAAATTATTACATTTCTATTTGCGTGGAGTTTTTTTACCAAATAACAATAATTTTCTCTTTGGAGATTCATTATTAGGTGTCATTACCTCAGGTGAGTAACTTAAGGCGAAACTGTATAATTCTTTAAAGAATTTTTCAAATTCTTGATAATAATATCCATAACTTGAGCCATCCGTTCTAATTCTTACTGTATTAACAACATTATCATTTTTAGACTTCATTATAAATAATTTGATTGATTTCTCATCATATTGCAATTTCAAAACATTATCCACTCCACTATCAGAGTGCCAGGTAATCGTTTTGGTTTCTAAATCAATAAAATCGTCTGGAAGCATACAAAACTCATCTTTGTAATCGCCAGTTAAAACAAATCTTCCAACTATTAATTTCATTAATGATTCAAAAATAATATAGCTCCCCCCATTCAGCTCTATTTCTTGAATTAAAACTAATTTCAAGTTCGAGATTATCATTTGTTGAGCCAAACAATATATCATTATCAAGTGTTTTTTCAATGCTAAAACTTTTACCACTTTTTGAAATCATTATAGAACCAGAGCTAGCTCTTAATTCAAACTCCTCTAAATTCATAAACCCTCCTAATATGAAACAATATATTATAAAAATAAACAAACCGAACCTTTGATGGGTTCGGATAAATTTCTCATGGTGACGTTGCCGTAGATATCTACAACTCTTGCATAAAGGCGATCGATATCGAATCAATCACTAAACAAGTTATATCACTACTTTTGATTATTTTAAATATTTTTAGTATATTTTTTTGAATTATTCATATAATATAATTGACAAGATATTATTTTTTTGATAATATTTAGTCAGTGAGTGAGTAGTTCGCTGAGTTACTGAAGGGTGCGATTAATTCACACCAGCAAGCTTGCCTTGTGGGTTCCTTCAGTCAGGGGAAAGCTCACTTTTTTATTTTATTAAATAACTAATTAAGTTCTTTAATTCAATAGAATTACTATCATTTGGGACTAATTTTAATCCATAACTCAATACATTATTATTTTTAGAATATAGCTTTTGCTTTATTCTTTTTATATAATCAAAGTGAGGTTCATTATTATATTTAAGTGCTTGAAATAATGCACTGCAACAACAATCTGCTAACTGTAAAAGTTTTTTTCTTTCATTTGGAATTATTTTAATTTGATTTATTCTATTTGTATCAATATTAAATTTCTTATGATTTTTATTGTTTAAGTATTCACTAAGTTTCTTCTTTGAAAGATTTCCCCTAGAACTTATATTTATATTAGCAATTCCGTTTTTTTCATTCATATACCAACAAATTCTTTCATATAAGTATCCACTAAAAAAATTATAAATATTATTAGAAGGTATAAATTGAATACACTTAGTATCAATAATTACATTTATTATTTTTATGTCTAATCCGCTTACTATATCCATAATCATCTTTTTATTTGGCATTCCTTTTAACAATTTCCAATGTAATTGTGATTTTTGTTGCATTTCCAAGTTTTCTTTTATTAAATCAACTGATTTAGAAATTTCTAAATCTTTTTCTTTTTCTACAATAATTGCTGTTAAAATAAAATATTTTGAACCCTTATTTATCCCTTCATCACCAGATTCATCAATATATACGTTATATTCTTTATTATTACTCATAACATCACCACCTACTTTAACTGAAATTATTATAATGACACTATATAAATCTTAACATAAACAAAAAGAAATGGAAATACCATTTCATGAGAATATTTATTTTACTACATATATTAATTGTCTTCTTCTAATTTATTTAGTTCTTCAATTTTTTTATCTATCATTTCTATTTTTGAATCAACTTCAATCACTTTTAGGTCTAGATAAATTTAAGGAACTTTTTGTTATCATATTAACTGATAATGGAAGTGA
>CAJTIX010000026.1 GCA_910576795.1 uncultured Bacilli bacterium | reverse complement strand
TACTGCTTTAAAGACTCTATCATATTTGCCATTATAAAATGGTTGCATTTCCTCACCTCTCTACTTATAACATACAAAATGATTTTTCCATTTCCTTTTTATCGACAAAAAAAAGAATTATTTTATTTCAATAATCCTTGTTCAATGAATAAATATCTATCTTTTCCTTGTAGATCTTTTTCCACTGTAATACATGCACTAGGAAAAATGGTTTGTGCATATTCTTTTAAAATATTACCCTGTTGATACCCTATTTCAAACGCAATCATTCCACTTGGATTCAAATAGGATTTTGCATTCTTAAGTATTTTTTTATAACAAATGAGTCCATGATCATCTGCATATAGAGCGATCCTAGGTTCATTTTTCGCAACAATCTCCATAATTTCTTCATCGTATGCAATATAAGGGGGATTACTTATGATTACATCATAAGAACCTGAAAGTGGACTTAAAAAATCTCCTTCATAGAATGTAATATCAGTCTGATTTCTTTTTGCATTCTCTCTTGCCACTTCTAGGGCACTTGATGAAATATCAACGGCATCTACTTCACAGTTTAACCTTTTTTTTAAGGCAATTGCAATACATCCACTACCAGTTCCTAAATCTGCAATTTTTAAATTGGAACGATTTTTCACTTTTTGAATGACTTTTTCTACCAATCCTTCTGTTTCAAACCTAGGAATTAAAACATTCGGATTCACGATAATTGGATATCCATAGAACTCAACTGTCCCAACAATATATTGTACAGGCTCTCCTTTTTGAAGACGCTTTAAATCTTCTTCATAAGTATCTGGATTTCCATATTTTTTTAAGTATCCAGTTGCATCCATCAATACTTATTCGCCTCTTAATTTTCGAGCTTGATCTTCTGTAATTAATGCTTCAATTACCTTATCAATATCTCCTGCCATAATACGATCTAATGTATTTAAAGTAAACCCGATACGATGATCTGTTACACGATTTTGAGGATAATTATAAGTACGTATTTTTTCAGAACGATCTCCTGTACCAATTTTACTACGACGTTCTGCCCCTAATTCTTGATCACGTTCTTGCATTTTCAAATCATAAAGCCTTGTTTCCAATATTTTAATGGCTTTTTCTTTATTTTTGATCTGCGATCTTTCTGTTTGAGAATACACCACAAGTCCAGTTGGAATATGGGTCAAACGAACGGCACTATCGGTTGTATTGACACCTTGTCCTCCGCATCCACTACTTCTTGTAATATCAATTCTAACTTCACTCATATCTAAAGTGAAATCAATATCTTCTGCTTCAGGCATTACAAGAACTGTTGCGGTTGAAGTATGTACTCTTCCTTGTGTTTCTGTTACTGGTACTCTTTGTACACGGTGCGCACCACTTTCATATTTTAATTTGGAATATACATTTTCCCCTCTTACCATAAAGCTAATCAAGGCATATCCACCCGCTTCAGAACGTTCCTCTTCTAATACTTCAATTTTCCAATCCTCTTTTTCCGCTAATTTACGGTACATTTCAAACAAATCACCTGCGAAGATATTTCCTTCATCTCCACCAGCTGCTCCTCGAATTTCCACAATTACATTTTTGCCATCATTTGGATCTTTTGGTAGTAACAAAATCTCAAGATCACTTTCTAATTTTTGTTTTTCTTGTTCCAAAGTGGTAAGTTCTTCTTTCGCCATTTCTCCTAGTTCTGGGTCTTTCACCATTTCTTTGGCATCTAGGATCCCTTCTTCCACTTTTTTATAATTTTGATATGCTTCATAAGCTTCACGCAAACTTGCTTGTTCTTTGGATAGACGCATGGTTTCTTTGATGTTTGAAATCACTTCTGGTTTCATGAGTTCCTCTGTGAGTTCATTGTATCTATTTTCAATGGTCTGCAATCTTTCTATCATAAGGAAAACTCCTTTCTTAAGACTACTAAATTATACTATAGTTTTTATATTTAGGCAATATATTATATGAGATAGAATTCAATAAAAAACATAATTTTTTTTAATAAATATACGTCATTCAAAAAGACAACCAAAAAGTTGTCCCTTTTAATTCATGTTTTGAATCAATTATAAACCATACATTGCTTTCCTATGGGTTTAGTCGATTTGGGCCTCTAAATAGAAACATAGATTCTTTCAATGATGGTAGTTCTAAAAGTAACATTGTAAGTCTATCAACACCAATTCCAAAACCACCGTGCGGAGGACATCCATATTTGAAGAAATCCAAATAGAAGGCAACATCATCTTTGAGTCCTTTTTCTTCTGCCTGTGCTTTTAAAATTTCATAACGATGTTCTCTTTGTGCTCCTGTTGTAATTTCAACACCTCTCCAAATCAAATCATATCCCTGTGGAATTCCATCTTTCCGCATATGATAGAAGGCCCTTTTATCTGCAGGATAATCAGTTACAAAAAGAAACTCAGAATGATAAGTATCCATTGCATATTGATAAGATAATTTTTCTGCTTCTGTTGTCAAATCTACTTTGGCAGCATCTTCTACCTGATATCCATATTTTTCTTCTAAAACTTGGTATAAATCCTTTAATTTTATTCTTGGAAAAGGGGTGGTTGGAACAATGACAGGTTTTCCATATACCTGTTCAATCATGTCACCATAACAAGCTTTGACTTCTTTTAACATAAATGTTAGCATTTCTTCTTCTAACTGCATCACATCTTCAAAAGAATCAATATAACTAAATTCTAAATCAAATCCAGTAAATTCAGTAGTATGACGATTGGTATTAGAGTTTTCAGCACGGAACACTGGGCCTACTTCAAAGATACGACCCATACCAGCAGCCATTGCCATTTGTTTATAAAATTGAGGGGATTGGGCAAGGTATGCTTTACGATCAAAATATTTTACTTCAAATACTTCAGAACCTGATTCACTTGCAGCTCCAATTAATTTTGGTGTATGAATTTCTGTAAACTCTTTTTCATATAAGAATTTACGCATAGATTCTACCATTTTACTTTGAATTTTAAATATATTCATATTATATTCGTTTCGTAAATCTAAAAATCTATGATCTAACCGAGTATCGATTTCAGCACTATTTTTATCTTTGATGTTGATAGGAAGTTCAGCTTCTGATACCGATGTTACTTCTATAGCTGATGGAATAATCTCCATTCCATTCAATTTTACTTTAGGGCTTTCTAATAATTTACCATTTACTTTTGCTGTACTTTGTATTGTCATCTGACTCACAATTTCATTGAGTATTTGATTCTCATCATTTTTTTCAATAGTCACTTGTACTTTTTCTGTACCGTCTGTGATTACCAGAAATTGAACATATTGTAGATCTCTTAAATTATCTACAAATCCTTGTACTTCTACCTCTTCATTATAATGATTTTTCAAGTTTTTTATTTCAATTCTCTTCATTGTGCTCCTCCTTTATATGTGAATCTAAAAAGGAAATTAATTCACTTAATTTTACTTTATATTGTTCTTGAGTATGATTGTCTTTTACCGTCAATACTTCTGTTTCTACTTCTTCTTCTCCTATAATAAGAACAAAAGAAGCATTGAAACGATCCGCTTGTTTAAAGTTTCCCTTCATATTACGTTGCATATAATCCATATCAACAGAAAAACCATTCATACGAAGCATTTGAGTTAGGGATAAAGATTCCGGAATCTGTTTTTCTTCAACTGGAATTACATATAGATCTAAATGTTCTTTTCCAACTGTGATATGTTCACATTCTAATGCTGACAATAATCGTTCCATTCCAAGCGCAAATCCAACTCCTGGTGTCGATGGTCCTCCAATATTTTCAACCAAATGATTGTATCTACCACCACCGCATAATACATTCTGGCTACCAAATCCTTCAATTGCAGCTTCTACTTCAAATACAGTATGCGTATAATAGTCTAACCCTCTAACCACATTAGGGTTAACTTCATAAGGAATCTCGAGTATATCCAAATGTTGCTTTACCTGTTCAAAATGGTTACGGCTTGTTTCGTTTAAATAATCTGATATTTTAGGTGCAGTTCTCATACATTCCAAATCATGATCCACTTTACAATCCAAAATACGAAGGGGATTTTTCTCATAACGATTCTTACAATCTTCACAAAGATCATCTAAATGTGGTTTGAAGTGTTTCAATAAGGCCTCACGATACGCAGTTCTAGATTCTGTATCCCCTAACGTATTGATATTGACTTTGATTCCTTTTAAGCCAAGTAACCTATAAAAATTAACAGGAATACTAATCACTTCTGCGTCCATCATCGGATTTTCTGAACCAAATACTTCTACACCAAATTGATAAAATTCACGAAATCTCCCAGATTGTGGTCTTTCATAGCGATACATAGGCCCCATATACCATGTTTTCACTGGCTGACTTGGATTTCCATACATTTTATTTTCAATGTAACTTCTTACCACTCCAGCAGTTCCTTCAGGTCTTAACGTCATATTACGATCGCCACGATCTACAAAATCATAAGTTTCTTTAGAAACAATGTCAGTTGTTTCCCCTACACCCCTATGAAATAATTCACTAGATTCAAATATTGGTGTTCTCACATATTCATAATGATATGTTTCCATGAGGGATCGTAGTAAATTTTCCAAATATATTATTTTGAGTCCCATTTCACCATATACATCATAAGTTCCTTTTGGTTTTTGTAACATAATATCCTCCTTTAAAATATAAAAAGAAATCTACAGAATAAGGACGAGTTTTCCCGCGGTGCCACCTTACTTTATAGACTTTTCTATACACTTATTTCTTTAACGCAGAAATACGTTTATCCTTAATTTGATGTCTTCTTCTATATTTGGATATATATTTCCACCCACCATATACTCTCTTCTAATCCATATATAAAGTACTCTTTCAAATGATAATGAATATGTATTTATTATATACCCATTTCTTTGATTTGTATAGCTTTTTATAATCATTTACAATCATATACTATGCCAAAAATTCTTTTAATAGCGATTTTTGTTTTTGATCTTTAATTTCATAATGATCTTTCGCTTGTTCATACACAAAACAATCTTGATTGAAATAATCTTCACAAATTTGATTCCATGTAGTACACATTGTTTGATGTTGTAATGTATTCAGATAATCTGCAAATTGTGGATATTTTTTTAACAACAATCGGATTTTTGATTAGAATTGACGTGGAATCAGCTTCATCTACACAGTTTGAGAAGTCATACGCCAAAGATATATCTAAATATTGTGTTGCACGCTCTATCTGAAATTGTAGATTCACGTAACCACGATCTTTTTGTAACATATATAAATCTAACGCCAATAGTTTTAAAATATGTTCTTGTAATTGATTTTCATTGTTAGAGTCTATGCATAATGATTTTAAAATTTCTAAATTGGTTAAATTGAATCTATTTTCCAATAAACCATTTATAGGAAGTTGCTGTATAAAGTAATAATCAAATTGTTCTGTTCGAAAGTTTTCAGAAGCAATTCCAATTGAATCTTTGGTTTTTGCAATATAAAAAGAAACAGCTGGTAGTTCTATTGCTTTTGCAAGATAACTTCCCATCAACTCGTCTAATATGTAAAATGGATAACCATACTTCTTTTCTTCTTTTTTATAATAAAACCATTTTAAATTTTGATAATACATACGCTCAATATATCGATTTGTCAAACTACCAGGGGATAAACCTAGAACTTGATATTTCTTTTGTTTAGAAATAGAAACATCATTTTTCAACTCTAAAATTGGTGTTTCATCTGTAATTAAGTTTTGTAAAAACATAATTGGTTTCATAATATCACATCCATCATCTACTTTTATAAAACTATCATTTTTATCTATATTCCCAATAAGGGATAGATTTATTATATTAAAAAATAACATATTGTCAAATTACAATTATGAAACCGTAAGGAAATTAAAAATAAACAAAAAAGGAATTACTTTTCCTTTTTGTCCTTGATATCCTCTATTTTATCACTAATATCTTCCCAATAAAATTTATAAGTTGTAATCAAGATAATCGCGAGTGGTAATGAAATAATAACCCCAGCAATTCCAAATAAAATACCGCCCGCAAATACAGCAAATATTCCCACCAAAGGATGAATCTTATTGGTTTTTCCATAAACGAGTGGATTGATCAAATATCCATCTAACCATGATAGTACCATAAATACAATTAGCGTTTTAATAAACATTGCTGGACTGATAACAAAGGCAGTAACAGCTGCTACAACATTCGCAATCATTCCACCAAAGTAAGGAATCAAATTGGCTATCATAGCAAGGAATCCAAGAAGTAATGCATCTGGGTGTCCAATAATCGTATAAGCCAAAGAATATTCCACCAATGTAATTAACATAATTCTTAAAAAACCAGTTAGATATTGCTTCATTTCATAGTCTACAGCAGAAACATATTTAAATGCCTTTTTATTTTTACGCTTTAAATATTTTTTAACAACTGCTCGTATTTTATCCATATCAATTAAGAAATAGATAGCTGAAGCAAAAGCAATAAACGCAATAGATACATATTCCATAGAAACACCAATCATATTAACTGCACCATTGGATACATATTTCCCTAATGACATTATAATATCATTAAATCCGTTCGATAGAGTATCTTGCAGTGGACCAAAATTGATATCATATTTCATTGAAATTTCTTTGATAAATGCGATAATACCATTGAATAAACTAGAAAGTTGACCAAATAATAATGGTACAACAGTAATTCCTAAAAATGCAATAATACCTATAATTAAGGCAATAATAATGACAACTGCTAAAGCTTTTGGAATTTTACGCTTCATCAAATATTGTAAAAATGGATATAAAGCGTAAGCTACTATAAATGCTAGGAAAAATGGCACAAGTATTTTTCTAACAGTACTGAGGCAACCTAACCATAAATTCCCAGTGCGATATATCAAAAAGACTATTAATACAATAAGTGCACAGTTAATTAATTTAAAATCTGGTTTGTTTTTAATCATGTTTTTTCCTACTTTCTATCAAAATGGTTACAGGACCATCATTGGTGATTGATACTTTCATATCAGCTCCAAACTGACCTGTTTCTACTGGAACATAGGAAGAAAGTCCCTGATTCCATAAGGCATATAATGGTTCTGCTTCACTAGCTGGAAGTGCTTTACTATAACTAGGACGATTTCCTTTTTCAGTACTTGCATATAACGTAAATTGCGAAATACTAAGTACACTTCCTTTTTGATCCAAAATAGATTCATTCATTACACCATTGGTATCCTCAAAAATACGAAGATGTAATAATTTATGAATACAATATTCAATATCCTCTATTGTATCTCCCTCAGTAAATCCAACAAAAGCTACAATCCCTTTTTCAATTTTTCCAATACAAGTTCCTGCAACTGCAACAGAAGACGCTAAACTTCTTTGTACAAGTACTCTCATCTAATCAACCTCTGTACTTCTAATACATTTGGTAATTGTTCTAAATCATTGATAAACTTATCTAATTTATCTTTATCTTCCACCAAAACAATTATATCATAAGTAATGCCATCATCATTATGGAAGGTATTGATACTTTGTACTGAAATATTATTGTTGGAAGTTTTGGAGATAATATCCAACAATAAGTTGTCGTTTTCTAAAGTATGAATCAATAAATTGGTTGGATAACGTTTTGTAATTTCAGCATTCCATTTGACATCAATAATACGTTCTGCTAATTCCTGAATATTTGGACAAATAGCTCTATGCACCGTAATCCCATACCCTTTTGTGATATATCCAACAATTTTATCATTTGGAACTGGTTTACAACATGATGCAACATTCACTTTAATCTCATCGATACCTTCAACTATGATATCATTTTTAACAGTTGGAAGAACTACTTCCTTGTTTTGGGTCCTTTTTAAAATCATTTCTTCTTTGGTATTATTTTCACCTGTTACAATATTAATGACTGATCCAACGGGAATTTTACCACTTCCCAGATTAATATAAATATCTTCTAATCCATCACATTTTAATTCTTTGGTCATTTTGTCTATATTTTCATTCGATAAAAATTCATTCAATACAAGCTTACGTTTGCGCAATTCCTTGATTAGAATTTCCTCGCCTTTTTTCAAATATTCTTCCTTATCAATTTTTCGATAAAAAGAACGAATTTTATTTTTAGCTTGCGTTGTTTTCGCCATATGAATCCATTCACGACTAGGACCTAAAGCATTTTTATTGGTATTTATTTTTACGATATCTTGATTTTGTAACACATAATCCAAGGGGACAATATTATTATTGACAATCGCACCAATCATTTTATCCCCAACACCACTATGTACTTTATAAGCAAAATCAATGGGAGTTGCACCTGCAGGTAATTCAATTACATCACCAGCCGGCGTATAAACGTAAATGGTATCTTTGAATACATCTTCTGTAACTGATTTTACAAACTCTTCATCATTAGGTTCTTCATTATTCAGTTCCATAATAGAACGGAAAAATTGTAATTTCTGTTCCATCGTATTCTGCATGACGGTAACAGTACTTCCTTTTTCCTTATAAGACCAATGAGACGCAATTCCTCTTTCTGCAATCTCATCCATCTCGTATGTACGAATTTGAACTTCAAACAAATATCCATCAAACCCAAATACAGTTGTATGCAAAGATTGATACATATTGGTTTTAGGCATTGCAATATAATCTTTAAAACGTTTGGGAATCGGTCTATATTTCGAATGGATAATCCCAAGTGCTTGATAACATTCTTGTTCAGTATTTACAAAAACACGAAGAGCAAGTAAATCATATATTTCACTAAATTTCTTTCCCTTATCCAACTTTTTATAAATACTATAAATACTTTTTGCGCGTCCCTTAATCTCATGTTTAATATGATTTTCATTTAAAATTTCAGAAACCTTTTTCATCATTTCACTTACAGCATTATCACGTTCTGCTTTTGTCTGGTTGAGTTCCTCTACAATAGAAAAATAAACATCCGGTTTCAAATAGCGAAGCGATAAATCCTCTAATTCGCTTTTGATATGATTCATTCCTAAACGACTTGCGATGGGTGTTAAAATGTCTAGTGTTTCTTTTGCTTTTTCTCTTTGCTTTTCCTCAGAATGAACCCAAATGGTACGCAAATTGTGTAAACGATCAGCAAGTTTAATAATAATAACACGAACATCTTCACAAAGTCCTACTAAAATTTTACGGTGACTTGCAATCGTGGCATTATTGTTACTGTCAAAATTGAGTTTATTAATCTTGGTAACGCCATCTACCAAAGCAGCAACGGTTTTACCAAAACGCTGTTCTAATTCCTCTTTGGAAACATCACAATCTTCTAGTACATCATGGAGTAACGCTGCACACAATGTTTCTGCATCCGCATTGATTTCTGTTAAAATGGAAGCAACATGCAAAGGATGTTCAATGTAGTCCTCACCAGTTAATCGTTTGACTCCAAAATGTTTTTCCGAAGCAAATTGATATCCATCTTCAATGAGTTTCTTTTCTTTTTCATCTGTAATATAAGTAGATATGGATGTCATCAGATCCGCAATTGTAATATGTGTATTTTTTTTTGTCATACTCCCACTTCTTTCTTTATTAGGCGGATTTTTTGTATATTTTATTATTCTCATATCCGATTTCTACTACACTACGATTCGGATTTTTTTCTTGTGAATTCTTTGTCATTGGCTTTTCTTGTTCTCTTTTCCCTGTTTCATAAATAGATACATCATGATATTTTAGGATAAAATGATGTACCTGTTTGGGTAAATGCATCACTTCTTCAAAAAGTCCATCTTGTTCCTTTTTCTCTGATACATATTGTTCCCAATGACTTAGTACTTTTCCTAAACTACGCAATATAGGAATGTTATTTTGTAAACGTGCAATTAAATAAGCTTCCTTTATCGTTTTCCAAGTAATTTCGTCTTCTCTTATATGAAGTGAATTTTTCAAAAAAGAATAAATAGGGCTTTTTTTAGAAATTCTAACATTTTCTGACCCTTCATGAAACAAAGAAGTAAGTAATGAGGCAACTTTATGATTTTCCTCTTTTACTGCATATTCATAAGCATGGATTAATGAAGAAAAATCCATCACAACATATTCTGAATCTTTTAAATCTGTATATATTTGAATATCCATTTGATTCCTCCTTTACAAATTCACTCCTTTTACCCTTTAGCTTTCTAATTCGTCATACCATTTTTTCTTTTTGGGTTTTCCAACTGTTCTTTTTTCAATTTGATACCAAAGTTGACTTGCAATACAAATAGAAGAATAAGAACCTGCAATCAAACCGAAGAACATTGCAATATTAAAATTAATAATTTCACGAGAACCCATAAAAATGAGGCAAATAACAGGAATTAAAGTAGTTAATGTTGTAATAATACTTCTAGTTAAAGTTTGTCTTAAACTGATATTTACAATTTCACCTAAATCTTCTTTACTCTTAATCGTATTCTTTTGCTTGTCATTTATATTCTCTTTCATACGATCAAATAAGACAATAGTATCATTAATAGAATATCCAATAATTGATAAAATCGCAGCTACAAAGATACTAGATACTTCTAAATTGAAAAGACTGAAGCCCACAATAATAACAAAAACATCATGTAATAAAGATACAATAGCCCCAACCGCATAACTCAAACGATAACGGATTGAGATATAAATAACGATTGCAATACTTGCCAATATCAAAGATAAAAAGGCATTTTTGATTAACTCTTGTTTGACTACATTGGATACAACTCCAATTTCAGTCGCTGCTTCATATTGTTCTTTGAAATGTTTTTCTGTTTTCAAAACCTGTTCTTGACTCAAACTATCTGCAATCAAAACATCAACAGTCTTATCATTTAATACTTCAATATTAGAAATGGTATACCCCATATCTTTCAAATCTTTTTCAATCATCTCTTGCGTGATTTCTTGATTACTCTGAATAGAAATAGAAGAACCACCTTTGAAGTCAATTCCCAAATTCAATCCTTTGAATCCTAAAGAAACACACCCAAGGACAACAACAATAATGGATAAACTAAAGAAAATCCTACTCGATTGGATGAAATCTATTCTTTTCCAAGATTCCTTTTTTAATTTTTTTTCACGAATTCCTAAGAATAAATTCCATTTATGATCAAAGTATCCAGTTTTTACAAATAAATTTAAGAGATATCTTGTTACAAATACCATAACAAACATAGTTACAAAAATACTAATCATCAACATGGTTGCAAAACCTTTGATACTACTTTCCCCAAAAATAAATAGAATAATCGCAACAATTAAGGTAGTAACGTTAGAATCAATAATAGTTGTCAAAGAGTTTTTATTTCCGACTTTATATGCTGCTTCAAAATTTTTCCCCTTTTTTAACTCATCTTTGATACGTGCAAAATGAATGACATTCGCATCAATTGCCATACCAATTCCAAGTAACATGGCTGCAATTCCAGGTAATGTTAAAACACCACCAACTAACCAAAAGATTGCAAATGTACAAAAGGTATAAATAATCATTCCAATCGATGCAATAAATCCTGCAAAATGATAAAGAAGAATCATCAATAACATGATAAGGATTATTCCAACAGCACCTGCAACCACTGTTTTTTCTAATGAATGCATTCCGAAACTTGCTGTAACTGTTTTAGAGGATATTTCTTCCAATTGAGTTGGTAAACTTCCAGAGTTAATTAAATCCACTAAATTTTTAACCTCTTTTTGGGTAAAATTTCCTTGAATGATGACATCACTTGCAAAACCTTCCCCTACAGTTGCAACGGATAAGCATTTTGAATCATTTAAACTTCCACATTTTGTTTCTTCTGTTTTAAAAGAACTATTTTCATCAAAGTCTAACCAAATAACAATTCGATTATCAGTCATTTCACTGACTTGTTTGGTAACATGATAAAATTGATCTTTGTCCTTTACACTTAATGATACAGCAGGTCTTCCTTTGCTATCCTGACCTACCTTCGCACCACCACTATTTAAAACACTACTAGTCATTAACAATTTATCACTGGTATCACGGAATGTTAAATTGGCAGCTTGACTCAAAATCTTACGTGCCTCCTCTGCATCGGTTACACCAGCTAATTGTACACGAATTTTATGGTCGCCTTCTACTGTAATAACTGGTTCTGATACCCCTAGCACATCAATTCTTTTCATCATGGTTTTATAAGTACTCGTTACCATATCACTAGTAACAGGTGTGCCATCTATACTTTTTACATCGTATAGAACTTCAAATCCACCTTTTAAGTCTAATCCAAATTTTAAATTGCGAACTAACATTGGACTAAAAATACCAATTACTCCTAATATAAAAATAATAATGATAAAAGATTTCAATATTCCTTGTTTTTTCATAAATTTCCTCCACTAATCTTCAAAATATACAGTACGATTTCGCATATTCAATTTTTCCTTTAAATAGGCGTCTATCTGTGCATTTTCTGTATTTAAAATATCACTAACCATCTGATGTAATGATAAATTATTTGCCTTTCTCCATATGGATTCCTTCAAATAATTCCATATATCCTCTGATTTTATGTATTCATAACCAGCACGTCGCATTTCTTCTTTTTTTGTGTGCAATGCTGGTTTTAAACGTGCATATAATTCTTCCAATGAGTTAAATTCATCCATAGAATGCCTCCTATAAAATATCCATATTACTATTATATATGAAAATAAAACTTTTTGAAAGAAATTTAGGGAAAAAAGGAAAAAATTTATAAGTAGGTTCATAATATTTTTCATCTAAAATACATAAATTGAAATTGAGGTGAACGTATGAGAAAAAGTAAATTTGTCAAATCAACCATTATATTAATCATTGGTGGGTTTATCACTAAAATATTAGGTATGATTATTAAAATTGTGATGACAAGATTAATGGGAACTGAAGGTATTGGTATTTATATGCTTTTAATGCCTACTTTTTCTCTACTCATTGCGTTAGCGCAACTTGGTTTCCCGGTTGCGATTAGTAAATTAGTTGCAGAAGATAAAAAGAATAATAAAAATCTCGTCTTTTCCATCATACCAATCTCCTTAATTTTAAATATTCTAATTATGGTTTTATTGTTATTTTTTGCCAATACAATTTCCAGTCACTTACTTCATGAAAGTAGAACAACCTTAGGAATTATATGTATTGGGTTTGTATTACCTTTTATCAGTATATCTTCTATTTTAAGAGGTTACTTTTTTGGAAAAGAAAAAATGATACCTCATGTTGTATCAAATATTACAGAAGATATAGTTCGTTTAATCATTCTCATCATCGGAATTCCTATCTTTATTGCAAAAGGAATTGAATTCGCAGTAGCCTTTATTGTCATTTCAAATATTTTAAGTGAACTTACTTCTATATTGGTTTTATTTTTATTTCTACCAAAAAACTTCAAATTAAGCAAAAAGGATTTCGTTCCCCAAAGAAACAACATTAAAGATGTTCTTAATATCAGTATTCCAACAACAGGAAGCCGTATTATTGGCAATATTGGTTACTTTTTAGAACCCATTATTCTAACATTTGTTCTTTTAAAGGTAGGTTATTCTAATACCTTTATTGTAACTGAATATGGAATTGTAAGTGGCTATGTTATGCCACTGCTACTACTGCCGTCTTTCTTTACCATGGCAATTTCACAGGCACTCATTCCAGTCATTAGTAAATCATATTCCAATCATCATTATGCATATGCAAAAGCAAAAATCAAACAAGCTATCTTTTTTTCCTTACTGATTGGTATCCCTGTTACAATACTATTTTTATTATTTCCAGCGACACCTCTTCGACTCATCTATAATACAACAAAAGGAATTCCATATTTGAGAGTACTTGCTCCAGTTTGTTTACTACATTATATTCAATCTCCACTCACGAGTAGTCTACAAGCAATGGGAAAAGCAAAAGAGGCCATGAATGGAACGTTACTAGGCGTATTGGTAAGAACCATTACCCTTTGGATTGGATGTTCTTTAAAAATAGGAATGTGGGGGCTTGTTCTAGCAACCGCTTGTAACATTACACTTGTGACGTTACACCAAGCCAAACATGTGAGAAAAGCGTTTGTTTAAAATCATTTAAAAAACTGTCAGTTGGCAGTTTTTTATGTTATCATTTTTGTTTATCCTTTTGAATTTCATAAACCCTTTGATATAATTCCTCTTTCGAAAATTGATAATCTATCTGATTTCTTTTCGCAATATCATTGATAAAACTTTGTAAAGTAGATACATCTGCACGTTCCAATAATTGTTCTTGTAAAACAGAATCGCCTTGTTGATATTCTGGATGTATGGCATTTAAATAATGAGAACCATAATTCCATAGTACATTTAATAATATGTTGGGTTCTATAGGAATACACGTCTTTGGAATATCATATAAATCATTACTTGTAATTTGAAAATCGTGAGTTGTAATAGTTCCAATATGATTGATAACACCTGTTAAGATAGAAGCATCTAACATAGGAAATGATTGATCCATATGACTTCTTATAAAAGTACGTGCAGAGTTGAGTAAAGAAAAACACATTGACATACCAGAAACTGAGAATTCCACTTTTCCATAATCTATAAATTGATTCATTTTCATCACCGTTATATTGTATGAAAAGAAAAGCCTAATTATGTTTAGAAGAAAACTCTTTCTGACAGAACCAATAAAAGCATATACCACTCACCAAAAATAGGACAATTGTAAATATAAGGTGAATATTTTGTAAATATGGAATACATAAAAGAGATACCAAATTTACAATACTATGAAATACGATTGGTACTTTAATATCTTGATATTTTTCATATAACAAAATCAAAATAGTACCTAACAATGCTGCAAAGATAATTTGTAAAATATTTCCGTGAAATAAAGCAAATATAAGGATACAAAATATCATCGCATTCTTTGTAGGATATATTTCTTTTAACTTATGATAAACTACACCACGAAACAAATACTCCTCCAAAACTGGTCCAACTATTCCCTCACTGAAAAGGAAAATCCAAAAATAAGATGTATTCATTACTTCATAACGAACTCCCATTCCTAATAAAGGAATATGAAATAAAAGACAAAAGGCAATTGGGGCAAATACTAGAAAAAGATTGTTCTTTTTTTCTTTTGAAACTTTTTGTCGGTATTTATAATATTGATGTACCAAAATAGGTACAAATAGAAAAGCATTTATAAGAACAACATAAATCATGTGAGATTCCATGTATTCATTCAAAGGGGCACTTAAATCCAGTTGATTTACACGTTCTATAATTTGTTCTTCAGATTCCAATGGGTATTCTAATTTCATTTGGTCTACTTGTTTTTGCATAAAAAGAAAAGATAGAATTGCAACAATTAAAAATTGGCCTACTCCAATCAGAACAGGCCATACTAAAATACGAATTATTTTCCCAAAATAGGAAGTTTTACGTTTCATTATTTTTCCTTTTTAAACATTTCTGATATTGTAGTACTAATTGTTGCAATGTTTTGTAAATCTGATGGAACAATAATTTTAGTAGATTGACCATTTGCTACATTGGTTAAAGCTTCAAAACTTTTTAAAGTGAGTACTGCATTATCAGCTTTTGCTTCTTTTAATAATTTAATTCCTTCTGCTTCTGCTGTTTTTAATTTTAAAATAGCTTCTGCTTCTCCTTCTGCTTCACGAATTTGTGCTTCTTTTTTCGCTTCAGCACGTAAAATTGCACTTTCTTTTTCTCCCTCAGCAATTAGAATATTGGATTTCTTTTCTCCTTCTGCTTGTAATATTTTCTCACGACGTTCACGTTCTGCACGCATTTGTTTTTCCATTGCCTCTTGGATATCTCTTGGCGGAATAATATTTTTTACTTCTACACGGTTTACTTTAATTCCCCAAGGATCTGTTGCCTCATCTAGTATAGAACGCATTTTGGAATTGATGATATCTCTTGATGTTAATGTTTGATCTAATTCCAACTCTCCAATTAAATTACGTAAAGTAGTTGCTGTCAGATTTTCAATCGCACTAATTGGATGTTCTACCCCATACGTATATAACTTAGCATCTGTAATTTGATAATATACAACTGTATCAATTTGCATTGTAACATTATCCTTCGTAATTACTGGTTGTGGTGCGAAATCTTTTACAATTTCCTTTAATGTAACTGTATTCGCAATACGATCTACAAATGGTATTTTAAAATGTAAACCATGTTGCCAAGTTTGTGAGTAAGAACCCAAACGTTCTATCACATAAGTTCTTGCCTGTGGTACCACCTTAATATTTGGTATTACTAGTACCGCAACAAGAATGAGTAAAGTAATAAAAATTTCCATAGTTAATCCTCCCATTCCTCAACTTTAATTTTTACACCATCTATTAATAATACTTTTACAGTACTATCAACCTTAATTTTTCGGTCCGCAAAAGCTGTCCATTTTTTGCCATCCACTTTTACTTCTCCTGTACCATTTTTGATAATTTCCTCTGTTACAATTCCTTTCATTCCAATAATGCGATCTAAATTGGTACTAACTTTTTTTGTAGAAAGCCATTTTTGTAATATCGGTCTTGTTGTAATCAATAATAGAATTCCTACAATACAAAATACACCAACTTGTAACATAAAATTATCATTTATAAAAGAAAGTGCGAGTGCTAATAATCCACTTACAACAAACCAAATGGTTGTCAAATTCACTGTCATTACTTCTACAATTGCTAGTAGAATAATGATTGCAATCCAAATATAAAACATAAATCATCACCTATTTAAATTATACTATTATGAATTTAAAAATACAACCAAATTTTATCACGAAACAGGATAAAATAATGAAAAAAGGTATTGACAACTAAACAAAGTAATCAAACTACAGTCTATTTGAAATTGGAAGTAA
>CAJTIX010000025.1 GCA_910576795.1 uncultured Bacilli bacterium | reverse complement strand
AAGAGTGATCAAAATCACTCTTCATATACAATTCATTTATCAATTTTATGTTCACCAACACTATTTGACAAAGAACCGAAACTATAGGTTTATAGTTTTTTTGTTTATTTTAGAATTTATACTTCATAAAAATATTTAGTAAGAGATATTCAGAAAAGTTAAGATTATATCTTAGAATGCAACACCTTTTGTCATTTACTTCACATTTTTGAATTTTTCTTATTATCTAATATTTTTTATCTAATACCGACATTTACTTATAAAGATTCAATAAATTTTGTAATAAAACCATTTTTCTTTGTCAACATTTCGTATAGGTATACACTTAAGAAAATGATACTACCACTGAAGGCTGCTAACATATCACACATAGTATCTTTTACACCTGTTTCTATCCAATGTTGTAAATTTGAACCAGTGATTTGATCCATTCCAAATTCAAAAAATTCCCATATACCTGCCACTAGAAAAACAATTCCTAAAATATATGTTACATTAAACAATATTTTTTTCTTAGGGTCATGTTTGAATAAATACAATAAAATAAGTGATACAAAGCAAGTTAAAACTCCAGATAAAAAATGTGTAAAGGTATCAAACCAACTGATATATTTATATAAATTGACACCAGAGCCTAAAAATTGGGCAAGAAATAGAAACATATAATATACGACTTCTAGCTCTATACTGATTTTGAATTTTATAAACTTTTTGAAAATCATTGGTACTAAAAGAAGAGGATATAAAGCAATATAGGTTGTAATTCTAGTATTATCGCCCGCACTAAAGTCCCTGATCAATAAATACGTATTTCCAATCAACATGATAATAACCAAACTATAATTCAATATTTTTTTCATATAATCACCTATAATTTATTATATTATAAAACCATAAAAATTAACACCTTTTTATTTTATTTTGTCCAAACTGTAAATTTTTATAAAGAAAAATGGCCTAAGCCATTATTTAATAATATATGGATTTTCCTCACTACCATCTCCACTAGTATAGGAAATATCACCTGATAAATGTAAAACGACATTTAATGCATAGGTTTTATTGGTTTTGGATTCACCTGCAATACCACTGATACGATATGCATAGTTAGTAGATGTGGAATCTGCTGTAACAGTCCAGAAGCTTTGTGACAAATTTGCCATCCAGTTATAGTTGACACAGTTCATACTAGAAATATTTGTACACTGTGGATCAATACTTGTAATCATGATTTCACTTGCTCTTGGTAAAGCGAGTGGTTGATTTTCTAAAATATTGGAACATTCGATAGAATTATCATCCTCTGGGGTTCTTTTTCCAATACATACATTATGAGAGATAATATAAGAACGATTGGTATCTGTAAAGAATTCATCATCATTATAGCGTTCTATAACACTATCGCGAATACGACTTACTAAATAATTGTTGATTCCATCTGAGTTGTCCGATACACTATTGTATCTATCATCCCATTCTACTTTTTCATTTTTAGCAACATGGATTAAACGAATAGAATTGTCAGAATTGATTTTAATAATTCTCCAAGGTTGATCTGCAAAAGTAACATAATTGTCTACATATTCACCGCGAAAAATATATTCGTTTCCAACTTGGTATAGTCCATTTCCTGAAGTTACAATTTTATTTGGTTCTGTGATTTTAGAAACAAGGGTAGAAGTGGCATAACTTTCACCACAGTCTAAATAAGGCAAGTATAGATAAAATCCATTGTTGTTCATGACAGTAACGGAACCTGTACAAGTGGTATCCTTTCTTAACTTATCTAATGATTTCATGTGTTTGGTTTGAACCAGTTCGTCAACAGTAACGGTGACTTTTTCTCCATCTTGTTTTGGTAAATTGTCTTGTCTATCATCATAGTAAGAAATAGCTGCATTTTTCATTTTTTGTTCAATTGATGAAAATGATAGCTTTTTGCTTGTAAACATACTTGCAATTGCGATGATCAAAATAAAAAATACAATCGTGATTCCGCCTAATATAAATATTCTATTCTTTGCATCTATTTTCTGTATCCATTTCATAATGAAACCTCCTGTTCATATAGGTTATTATAGCAAATATTGTCTTATAGTACAAGATGTTGTGTCTTCTTTTTTCACCTTTACAAACATATAATGATTCAGGTGATTTCTATGAGAAAAGAATGCAATCTTATTTTGAAAGGAATGTTGATTGGCTTAGGAAAGGTAATTCCAGGCATTAGTGGCAGTTTGATTGCAGTCAGTCTTGGATTGTATGAAAAGGCACTTGATGCGATTGGACATTTTTTTAGAAATATTAAAGAAAATATGTTATTTCTGGGAACTTTATCGATTGGGCTAATTTTATCTATTGTTTTTGGTAGTAAGTTAGTTATTTATCTGCTTGAGTTTTGTTATGTGCCGACGATGCTTTTATTTATTGGATTTATTGCTGGGGTTTTTCCCAGTTTATATGGAAAGATGAAAGTGAAAAATAAAAAATTGTGGTTATTTTTCTTGCTATCGGCTTTACTGGTATTATGTCTAAACGTTTTTACAACTAATTCCAATTTTTATCCACAAAAAAATATTGGATCTTATTTACTGATTATTGGAATTGGTTTTTTAGATGCGGCTACAATGATTATTCCCGGAATTAGTGGAACTGCTATTTTTATGATATTGGGTTGTTATTCATTTGTTTTAAATTTATTTGGAAGTTTTACTCATTTTTCTCAAATGATATCTAATTTTCCTTATTATTTCTGTTTTGGTTTAGGACTTTTATTAGGGATTATTTTGGTATCACGATTTATGCATTATATGTTAAAAAATCATTTAGATGTTACATATTCGTTTATCATGGGATTTACAGTTTCTTCTATTGTTTTGCTATTACAAAAAGTGTTTGTATCTAGTGATACATTGATTGATTTGGTAGTTGGCATTATCTTGTTAATAGTTGGGTATCGTTTTTCTGTTAAGTTTGGTGGAGATTAACATTTTATGAAAGTAAAAACATATATTATATTGAGGTGAATGGTATGGAGAAAAAATTACCAGGAATTTTTGCCAACAAAATTGATAAACCACTTGCGAATAATGAAAGAGTTGCTTATGGAGCAAAAGAAAAAAAAGAGGAGAAGACAGAAAAAGGTGTTAGTACAAATGGAAAAAATATCAATCAAAAGTTACATGATATTTTTGCTTCACCAAGATATGTCTATAAAGCAGATGTTCAAATTGTAACGAAAAACGGTACTTTTACCAAAAAAATTATTGGTCAAAATAATACGCATTTGATTACAATTGATAATGAACTATTACCTATTTCTGATATAATTGATATTTCTTTTGTAGATTAGATACACGGTTTTCGTGTATTTTTTTTTGAATAAATAAGATTACAAGAAAAACAATATATGCTATAATCTTTGTAGGGTGAGTTTTATGGTTGATATAGAATTATTTATTGATAACAAAGAACCGATTGATGTTTTACCATTACTAAAAGGGTTGGATTTTCCAACACGACTCGTGAATATTTTAAGGGGGGAAAGTTCTATAGCAAAAAATCCTTTTATGAAACGGTAGAAAAATTAAAGTTAGAACATATGAGTTCCTATCTTTTTCCCAATCAATATGTTTCCTTTTACCCACAAATAAAGGAAAGGTGCGCATCTACTGATTTAACCTGTTGCTTATCAGGTAGTGTCATTAAAAAAGGGTCCTGTTATTGTAGTTATAGTCCTTTTATTGAACATTTAAAAACTGGTAGAGTGTATACAATATCTAAAAGAATTTGTATAGAAGCTAGTTATATAGATTCTATGCCCCATGATTTATTTACGTACGAAGAATGGTATTATAGAATTAAAAATTGTTATTACCAAAATTATGATAGTGAGATTGATTTTTATTTTTTAAGTTGTGAACTCGGAGATACTTGTTTGGATTTGCATATGTTAGGAAAATCTAAACAAAAAGTGAAATCAAATTGGAATATAGAACCATAAAAAAATAGGCAGTGCCTATTTTTTATATGCATTCAACAAATGTATCTTGTAAGCATCTGATTACACAAACACAATTTAGATTCATTGTGAAGAATGAGTTTGTTGCTACATAAGGAATTGTAGCAGCTTCTGCAGTATCAGGATTTGGTGCCAATACTCTAAAAGTAGCGCAGCATCCATCTATTTTTTCAACTCTAAATACGTTTGAACAAACGGCTCCAGCGTCACCGCATACAATTGCTTCTTTTGTAGTTGGCATTGACCATGGTGTTCCATTTCCACAGCAAGTATATAACATAATTGGTCTTGTATTGCAGCTTAAACTTGTTGCAGAACATCCTAAGAATCCACGATCACAAGTATCTAAACAGCATCCATCTGCGCAGTTTGCATTTTGTTGAAGAATGCAAATAACAGTTAATATTTCAGCAATGCATTTGCAGTCATTTGTATTGTTGTTATTGTTTTCACACATATAATCCACCCCTTCTTTTATATTCAATATAGCATATTCCAAATTTTTTAAATGGTGTGAACAAATGCCCTATAAACGAATGAAATATGTCAAAAGTTTATAGAAGAAAATACTGGTATAGTAAAAATGAATACTTTGAAGTATAATAAGGATGAGGTGTCATATGAAAAGAGCAATTGTCCTTTCTGGCGGTGGATCAAAGGGTGCTTACCAAATTGGAGTATGGAAAGCCCTCAAAAAATTAAATATAACGTACGATATTGTAACTGGGACTTCAGTTGGAGCTTTGAATGCGGCTTTGATGGTTCAAAGAGATTATATGAAAGCATTATGGCTTTGGTTTAACATGGATTTTAGTCGAATATTTGATGATAAGATAGATGTGGATTATAAAACCAAAGAGGGAAAGAGTAAGATATTTCACACGTATGCACAAGCGATATTAGATGGTGGTATGCAAATACAAAGACTAGAACATACGGTTGAAAAAGCTTTAAATGTAAGAAAAATATATAAATCTCCTATTGATTTAGGAATTGTAACAGTGAAAATTCCGAGCTTAAAACCAATGCAACTACAAAAAAAAGATATCCCAAAAGAACAATTAAAGGACTATTTAATCGCATCCGCTTCTTGTTTTCCCGCATTTCAAAAGAAAAAGATAGGTGACTCTAATTATATTGATGGAGGACTTTATGACAATCTTCCTATCAATTTGGCAATTCAAATGGGCGCAACAGAAGTAATTGCAGTCGATTTAGAAGAAATTGGTTTTAAAAAGAGAGTGAAAAATAAAGACATTCCAATTGTAACCATTTCACCAAATAATAAAATTGGCTCCTTTCTTGTATTTGATAAACATATGGCTAGAAGATGTATCAAATTGGGATATAATGATACTATGAAGGTATATGAAAAACTAGAGGGGAAATATTTTACCTTTAAAAAAGGTCATTTGAAAAAAAATTATGACAGATATTTTTCTTCTTATTTAAAGAGGTTGCGTATGTATCTATCTCCAAAAGCATCCAAAAATGTGATTTTGGACCATATGATAAAAATTACTGTTTTGAAACACTTTTTGGTAACACCTGATTCCAAAATAACGATAAAAGATTGGAATACGGAAATTGAAAAACTGGGAAAAATTTTTCAAATGGAAGAAACGAAAATATACGATATTCGTAAATGGAATCAATTATTACTTGCATACTATCAATCGATAGAACAGGATAAAACGATTGAAAAAAGCATTAAAGAAAATAAGTTTAAAAAATTGTTTTCCAGTGCTTCTATGATAGAATATTTGTGTAGGTTGATGAAAAAAGACAAAAATTATACAAAAAAATTATATCGTTTGGCTCTATTATTTCCTCATGAATTTCTACAAGCAGTTTATATTCAAACAATAAGTGGTGATGTAATATGAAAAAATTAGTATATATATTATTAATATTATGTGTTCTATATCTTGGAATTGTATTGATCCCAAAACAGTTTGAAAACGGGTATACTATTTCTTATATGGTTAATACACAAAATGAAAAATTTGAAATCAAAGAAGTATATCATAAAAAAACAAAAAATCAATCGGCTAGATACTGGATTCAAATTGGGGTGAATGATACTATCTTCCCAATTGAAATGATATCAATACAAGGAAAAAAACAGATTGTAGAGGATATTTATACCTTTTCAAATGATGATTATGTATGTATTTATCCAGTTGGAGAATATTTGTCTTCCTTAGATGTTTTATGCCAAAAGGATTCTACCATATATCCATACCATACTATGATGGGAGAAGATTCTGAAGTAGATGCTTTTGTTGCTTCATTAACTCCATTTGGTTATGATGATACAACATGGAAGGATCGTCGGAGCATTTTAAAATCGATAAAGGGTCTTTCTATTTATGACAATTTGGTTCCTACACATGCCATTGGGATGGAAAGTTATAAAGGATTATATGTGTTAGATGCTACTAATTTATTACGGGAAAAGCAGTTATTTCAGAATGATGTTTATCAAAAAAATATAGAATTATTTTATCGTAATTATTATATAATAGCTGATTACAATGCGTCCTATGAATTTCATGAATTTTCAGTAATCAATATGAAAAATCAAAAGGAAACTAAGATTATTTCCAATAAAGCAATTTCATTCGATTCTTATATACAAGGCATAGTAGAGGAGGCAGTTTATATACTGGATCGTGTTAATAAGAAACAATATAAGATTCATTTGTCAGATAAGACAGTTACTAAAGTAGGGGATATTGATTCTGGAGTACAAATTTATAATGGGGAAAAATGGGAAACAAAGACGATGTATGAGGTGTTGAAACAGGATATATACTTTTATACTCACGTCATGCCTGATGATATTTCTAGGGAAGTGTATGAATTTGTGGATGTGACTGGCGACTATTATTATGGATATCAGTCCATAGATGGGGGGTATGCAGTTTATCGTATGCACAAACAAAATCCTTCAATCCGTTATTATATTACGACATTAAAGGAGAAAAAACAGGTATCTTATATAGACAATTATATCTATTTTATGGATAATGGATGTCTTTATTATTATCATGATACTACAGGGGTTCGGATGGTTGTGCAAAATCCTGAATTTAATTTTAATCCAAATTTACAATTTGGTGTATATGAAAATGAAAAGAAACAATGAACTATCGTTTCTTTTTTTCATATATTATACTGAGGTGATTTATGTGTATAAGGTATATCAAGTACAAGGTGGGGATACAATAGAACAAATCGCAAACTTATTTCATACCAATACTGATACCATTCGTAAACTAAACGGTATTACAGGAAATGTAATGTTGAGACCCGGAAGTTTTTTGATTGTTCCTGTAGAAGAAGAATCCTTATTTGATACGTATATTGTGCAAAAAGGGGATAATATGTATTCGCTTGCTAGAACCTATAATGTGGATTATGACATGTTACTAGAATTAAATGGTTTAGATGCGGATGATTATATTTATCCAGAACAAGAAATTTTAATTCCGAAAAGAGGAGTTAAAATGTATCGTGTCAAAAATGGGGATACGATAGAGTCTGTATCCAATAATTTGAATACAGATTATACAGATCTTTCTAAATATAATAAAAACCTATTTTTAATGCCAGATCAAATTTTATTTTATCAATAAATCTGTTTGTTTTTTCAAATCTATGCTATAATGTATTTATAGAATAGAGGCGATTTAGATGAAAAAAATAGGAATTGGCTTTCTTGTTGCGATATTATTATTCAGTGCAACAGGCTGTGGATGCTCTAAGAAAGAAGAAAAGAAACCAGAGAATAGCCAGATTCACGGAAATACAAATGAAGGTGTTATTCAAGATCAAGAATTGGGCAGTTTAAAATTTACCAATACAGCTTTAGTAATGGAAAATGGAATGTCTAAATTAACTACATTAGTAACCAATGATTCTGATGAAGATGTTCAAGTTGAAAATTTTGATATTATAGTCAAAGATATAGACGGAAATACCATTGTAGTTTTACAAGGTTATGTTGGTGGAGTGGTTCCAAAAAGAGAAACGAGAGAAGTCATTACAGAATGTTCTATTGATCTTTCCCATGCAACCAATATTGAGTATAGTATTCGTAATATATAGAAGATGTATCAAAGCATCTTTTATTTTTGATTAATTTATTATATAATGTGAATATTATGAGGTGAATATATGAAACGAATACTATTATGTTTAAGCATTCTATTTCTTTTAACAGGATGTACAGGTACGAGACCAACCAAATCTTATATTGAGATTGGATATTCAGAATACCAGAAGAAATTGGAAAATAAAGAGACATTTGTTCTTTATATTGGATCTGCAACTTGTAGTCATTGTCAAGATTTAAAACCAGTCTTAGAAAAAGTGATTACAGATTATGATTTGGAAATTTATTATATTGATTTATCTGCATTAGAAGCGAAAGAGTATAATGCAGTTTGGGATAATGCCAATCTTGGAGGAACTCCAACAATTGTCTTTGTTGCAAATGGAAATATTAAGTTATTTCCAAGAATAGAAGGTGCAGTATCAGAATCAGTATTGATTGATAGATTTAGGGCTGCAGAGTATATTAAAGGGTGATTATATGGAACAAAGTGAAATGAATTTAGATGCGTTTTCGGTTTTGAAACAATATGGAGAAGATTTAACAGAAAAGGTTTATGTAACCAATCCTGCTATTGCACGTGAAGAAGAAATCAAACGTTTGATGTTGGTTTTAATGACTCCAGAAAAATCAGCTCTTTTAATTGGAAAACCTGGTATTGGAAAAACAGCAATCGTTGAGGGGCTTGCATACTTGATTCAACAACATCAAGTGCCAGATGTATTAAAAGATTATCACATTATTAAAATCAATTCGACTTCGTTACTGGGAACTGTTCAAGTACAGGGAAAAACTGAATTGATTATTCAACTTTTGGTAGATGAATTGAAGTCTTCTTTGAAAACAATCTTGTTTATTGATGAAATTCATACGTTAATTGGAGGGCGTGGTGATGGTCCAATGGATCTTGCGAATATTCTAAAACCAGGGCTAGATCGTGGTGATATTAAAATGATTGGAGCAACAACTACTGTAGAATATGATACTTATATTATTCGTGACCGCGCTTTTTTACGTCGTTTTGAACGAATCGATGTAGCCGAACCAGATGAGGCAACTACTACCCAAATTTTATTAGGATCTCTTCCTAAAATAGAAAAACAAACTGGCATTCATATGAAATACAATGGTTATTTAAATGAACTATTGATGCAGTCAATTGTTAGTGCAACTTCTGAATTTAAACGTGTATATGGATTGTCAGCAATGTATCCAGATGTAGCCTTTTCTGTATTAACCGGTGCTTTTTCTCAAGCCTTGTTGAAAAACAAAAAAGAAGTAGATATGTTAGATGTGTATTATGCTATTCTTTCTAGTAAAAGAATATACCCAGACAGTATTGTAAAAGAATTGGCTGCATTTCGTGAAAAATTTTCTAAATTTGCAGAGCAAGAGGGTATTCAATTTCCGATTATTACAATTGATCAAATTCAAAAAAATGACGAAATATATTAATGGATTTTTTACATAAATGAATTGTGTATTACATATACTTATGGTAAAATATAACTAGAATGGCGGTGCTGAGATGACGACAAGAAACATACCTTTCAAAAATTATGTTATTTTAGGGATAATTTCACTTGTGACATTTGCATTGCTTTACTATTTTGTTGATTTTTACAATAGGGAAAAGGCTTATGAAAGTAGTATTCATACAAGAATGCGTTTTTTATCAGAAGTAAAAGAAAGCGAGATTGAAAATTATATTTTAGATAACCATGATGTCATCATTTATATATCAGATAGTACGGATGATGCTTATCAAGATTTTGAAAAACAATTAAAAACCTTGATGAATCATCAGAATTTGACAAAAAGTGTTGTGTATATGGATATGAATAAAATCAGTTCGGAAAAGAATATAAAAAATATATTTCATTTAGATACACTGGTTTATCCAAATGTACTCATCGTATCCGATGCTGCAGCAACAGAAACTTTATATACTGAAAATCAGGAAAAGAATCCAAGAGAAGTCATTTATTATATTCAAAAACATTTGGAGGAAGAATGATTCATATTGTTTTATTTGAACCTGAAATTCCTCAAAATACGGGAAATATCATGCGGACCTGCGCAGGAACTGGTGTGAAATTGCATTTGATTGAACCACTTGGCTTTTCTTTAGATGAAAAATATATCAAACGTTCTGCTGTGAATTATTTGGAATATTGTGACTATACTGTATATAAAAATTTTGAGGAGTTTCGGTCTAAAAATATAGGAACTTATTATTATTTAACGCGTTATGGAAAAAAACCTCACACTAGTTTTGATTATTCTAACTTAGAGGAAAATATTTATCTTATTTTTGGCAAAGAAAGTACTGGAATTCCTAAAGAAATATTAAAGCATGATTTGGAACATTGTATGCGCATTCCAATGAACGCTAATATAAGAGCTCTTAATTTATCCAATTCAGTTGCGATTATGCTTTATGAAGTATTGCGTCAGCAAAATTATCCAGGCTTATTAAAAACAGAGCCATTTAAAGGAGAAAATTATTTAGAAGAATAAAAATGATTGTCAAATTTTATGTTTGATGTTATGATAAATAAGAATAGGAGGATAAAAAGTATGGAGTATTTAGATTTTGTAGTAGACAATTATATATGGTTTTTAGTGGGTGGAATTGTATTATTAATGACGCTCATTGGATATTTTGCAGAAAAAACACAATTTGGAAAAAAGTCTAGTTCAAAAAAGGAAAAAATGGTTGAAAAAGACATTCCTGTAAAGTCTGTGGTGGTTCCACCTACACAAGAGGATGTGGAAGAAACATTGGTTGAAGAAGAACCTATCGTTACTACTCAAAGTGAAACATTAGAAGAAGAACCTATGGAAAGCTTAGATGATATCGAAATTCAAGAACCAACTGTAACAGAAGACTGGGATACAGAGTCTAAATCTACTGTTTCTGTGGAAGAAGTTCCAGAAGAATTGTATGCGGGATTGGATGGGACACCAAATACCTATAAAAATACAGAAGAAACAGAAGAGTTGGATATGGAATTACCAAATATTGATGAGTTAAAAACAGATATAGATGATGCCGATTCAGATGATGATATGTGGAGATTCTAATAAAAGATAATAAATGATAGAATGGTTTTCGGACAGTAATTGAAAATTTGTAAAAGGGGGGTAATCCCTCTTTTTATGGTTTCAAAAAGTAGAACCAAAAAATGAGGAGAAAAGGATTTACACTAATTGAATTATTGGTGGTGATTGTAACATTAACGATAATCGCTTTAATGGGTGATGCAAAATAGCACATGAGCGTATATTCCTTTTTGGTTTGTATATAGCACAAATGTGTTGAAATATGGTTCATTCTGTGTAGTACTCTCGCTACAATATATATTATAAAAAAATGATGTCCCTCAATTTGAGGGATTTTGTTTTCAAAAAAGAATATATGTGATATAATTGGAAATGTAAAAATATTGGAGGTAGACTATGACTTTTGATACAATCACGTCATTTATGACCAAATTAATTGATGTTTTGTTGGTTTGGCTTGCACTTTATTATATTTTAAAAAATTTAAGAAAAAATGTGAAAATGGTTCTTTTATTCAAAGGAATTTTAATTATTGTTGTAATTAAAATTATCAGCGACATACTAGATTTGGTTACAATTGGTTACTTACTAGACTATGTCATTACTTGGGGACCACTTGCTTTAATCGTAATATTTCAACCTGAAATTCGTAACGTTCTGGAACAACTGGGTAGAAGTCAATTACTAGGACGCCATAAAGTACTAACTGTAGATGAACGCGAAAAAATGGTTTATGAAATTACAGGTGCGATGGAATCATTGAAAAAGGATAGAATTGGTGCACTTATTGTAATTGAAAGGGATAATAGTTTAAATGACTATATTCAAAAATCCAAAAAAATATATGCTGATATTTCATCCGATTTATTGATTTCTATCTTTTTCCCAAATAATCCTTTACATGATGGTGGTGTAATCATTCAGGGAGATAAAATCACCAGTGCAGGAGCTGTATTTCCAACGAGTGATAATTTAAAAATAAGCAAACGATTAGGAACACGCCACCGTGCTGCTCTTGGAATATCGGAAACAGGAGACTGTATTGCTTTAGTGGTTTCTGAAGAAACAGGAAGACTTTCCATTGCCATGAATGGAGAATTAAACTATAATTTAACCATTGATGATGTCAAAATGATTTTATTAGAAGAATTAAGACCTAAAAAATCATTGATTATGGATGAAGAAGAGGAGGTAGTAGAAAATGAAGAAACTCCTTCGGACAATTAGAATTATTGGACGCAAAGTTGGATATTTTGTAGATAAATATATTGTCATTCCTATTACAAAATTAGTGGTCTATATATCATCTAAATTTGACCATTCTGGAAGAAAAATTGAAAATTGGTTATCCAAAAGCAATACATTATTATTTATTTCCCTATTTTTAGCAATTGTTATTTTCATTATAATTGATCAAAAAATTATTCTATTTACAGATAATTCAGCTGAAGTACTGAAAAATCGTCCTGTAGAAGTTATTTATAACGAAGAGGCATATGTGATTGAAGGCCTTCCTAAAACAGTTGATATTACATTAATTGGAAGTAAAACAGACCTTTACATTGCAAAACAATCCTCTTCTCACAATGTAACAGTGGATTTAAGTGGGTTAAAACCAGGTACACATAAAGTGAATATGGAATATACCCAAAATGCAGGAAAAATTGATTATATGGTAAATCCTTCTGTCGCAACTGTTATCATTTATAGAAAAGTATCAGAAACAAGAACATTGACAGTCGATGTCTTAAATCAGGATAGTCTAGATCCAAAATATGTAATTGATAATGTAAATTATGATACCGATAAAATTGTCATCAAAGGGGCAGAGCATCAGCTCAAACAAGTGGTATCTGTAAAGGCTTTGGTTGATATTAAAAATTTAGTTTCAACAGAAGTGGGAACGACTACTTTAAAAGATGTACCTTTAAAAGCTTATGATTCGGAAGGAAATGTAGTGGATGTCGAAATTGTCCCAGGAAAAATAGATGTGGATGTTGTAATTTCATCACCTAGTAAAGAAGTTCCACTTCGTATTGTGCCAGTTGGTGAGGTTAGCTTTGGTCAAGCGATTAGTACATTAAATGCAAATGTAAATAATGTAACTGTATATGGAGATGCGAAAACACTAGAAGCACTTAACTATATTCCAATTGAAATTGATGTTACCGATTTAAAATCTAACAAAGAATATAAAATGGAAATACCAAAACCAATTGGTGTACGTTCTATATCTGTAACAAATGTAACAGTCAATGTTACATTGGACGCTGTTTCTAGTAGAGATATTAATAATGTAACAGTTAATATGAAAAATGTAGCAGATGGATTAAGAGCCAATGCGAAAGATAGTGGTGCCGCAAGTGTTACTGTTAACTTAAAAGGTGTTAAATCCGTGATTGATGCTATTCGTGCTTCAGATATTACAGCCTCTGTGGATTTATCAGGATTAACAGAACCTGGAGAATATGAAGTAGAAGTACAAGTAGAAGGAACAGATCCAAAAGTACAATATACATCTAAAACCAAAAAAGTTCGAATTACACTTACTAGAAATTAATAAAAAACCTTCACGTTAGTGAGGGTTTTATTTTTCGATATGATTGAAAAGAAGTCCTATATTAATAAGCCCACATATTCCAACAATGATGTAGATAATTCTTGCGATAATATACATATCTTTGAATAAAGTATCAATGATATTGAAATCGAATAATCCAATCATTCCCCATACAATCGCACCGATGATCGTAAAGACCAAAGCTACTTTTTGTAACGTTTCCATATAATTCTCCTTTCTGTCTTACTATTATATTTTCCCAACATTCGAAAATTATTCATAATTTTTAAAATGGTCCATATAATTAAGTGAAATATGATATGAGGTGAAAGAATGAAGGTAAAAATTTTATGTGCTACTATTCTTTGTTGTATCTTTGTAACAGGTTGCTTTGGAAAGGGAAACAAAGATATTACTGAGACATTAGCGGAGAAAGTAGAAAGTGTGAAAAGTTATCATGTAACAGGTGAACTTGAAATTATCAATAACGAAGATAGTTATCGATATGATGTCGAGGTATCTTATAAAAAAGATGATTTGTTTCGCGTGAGTTTAAAAAATCAAACCAATAATCACGAACAAATTATTTTAAAGAATGCAGAAGGTGTTTATGTTTTAACGCCAAGTTTGAATAAAAGCTTTAAGTTTCAAAGTGAATGGCCATATAACAATTCTCAAAGTTACTTGATGCAAATTTTAGTCAAAGATATTAAGAATGACAAATCTAAAAAAATAGAACAAAAGAACGATCAATATATTATTAGTACAACTGTCAATTATGCAAACAATAAGAATTTAAAAAGTCAAAAAATTTATTTAGATAAAAAAGGAAATATCCAAAAAGTGGAAGTACTGAATGAAGAAGGTATTGTTCGTATGAAAATGACCTACAAAAAAATAGATATGGGTGCGACATTTGATAAAGATTATTTTGAACTCAGTCAAAATATGAAAACAGGTGAAGTGACCGAAGAAACTTCGAATACCATCGATGATGTCATTTATCCAATGTATATGCCCGCAAATACATATTTAGAAAGTCAAGATATTGTCAAAAAAGAAAATGGAGAACGTATTATATTAACATTTGGCGGAGAATCTCCATTCATGTTGGTAGAAGAAACAGTTAGTGTAGAAGAAGATTTTGTTGTCATACCTGTTTATGGAGACCCAGAAATTTTAATGGATACTGTTGGCAGTATTACAAGCAATTCTGCAAACTGGATTAGTAATGGAATCGAATACTATGCTGTTTCAGATACCTTAAGTGGTGAAGAACTTTTGAAAGTAGTACAATCCATTAGTGCAGTTCCAATTGGAAAATAGATATTTCATGTATCTATTTTTTTCAATTTATGATATAATATTTTTCAGGTGATAACATGGAAAAAACAAACCCAAATGAAGTCAAAAATTTTATTCGGATTATTGCGGTTGTAACTGTTATATTTTTAATATTTTATATGATAACGATCTTTACAACTGGTCGTAAAAAAGGAGAGTATACCAAAAATCCAACGACACCATCTGTTATTCAATATGATGAGATTCTTTTTGGAGAATTATACCATCAAAAAGAAACAGACTATTATGTATTGGTAGAAGAAAAGGACGATCCTTATATTACTCTTTTTGAAAATCTATTAAATCAACATAGTAAAAAAGAAAATGGAATTCCATATTATAAAGTGGATTTATCTTCTGCATTCAACCAAAAATGGATAGGAGAAACCGCTAATTTTACACCAGAAAATTTAAAAGTAACAGGTACGACACTTTTTAAAATCCAAAATGGAACGCTTGTTGCACATTATGAAACAAGTGAATCTATTTTAGAATTTTTAAAATCATTATAAGTTGTAAAAAGGTGTATATCCTTTTTTCTTTTCTATGGAATGATAGACACAGGAAACAGAATATGTTATAGTTAAGAAGGTGATATTATGATAGGAAAAAATAAAGAATCCAAAAATACATTTCATACATCTGAGGTTGTTTTTCTTATTGTAATCACTTGTATTGTTAGTATTTTTATGGGAATTGCGGTTTCATCTCGTTTTGGCACAAAGCCAACGACCAAGTCTGAAAATGAATTTGTTTCCAAACTATTAGAACATTATCAATACATCAAAGATCATTATTACGAAGATGTCGATGATGAAATACTTTTAAATGGTGCGATTGCTGGTATGGTAGAGGCTTTGGGCGATCCTTTTTCTACCTTTATTGATGAGGAAAGCTCTGAAAATTTCAATATGTCTTTAGATGGTAATTATAGTGGAATTGGTATTGAAATTGTAAATAACAAAGAAGGCAACATTCAAATTGTTGGGGTATTTCCGTCTTCTCCTGCCGCACAAGCGGGTGTGCAGGTAAACGATATTGTAATAGCAATTGATGGGAATGATATGACAGGTAAAGACAAATCAGAACTCACAAAATATGTAAAAGAAAATAATTTAGAACAATTTACCTTGACAGTTCTTCGTGCCGAGGAAACAATAGATATTTCTGTCAAAAAAGCAGTTGTTGAAATTCCATCTGTTAGTTCTAAAGTATTTGAACAAAATGGAAAAAAAGTAGGATACATTTATTTCAGTATATTTTCAAATACTACAGATCGACAATTTCAAAAAGAATTGAAGTCATTAGAGGAACAGGGAATTGACTCTTTAATTATTGATGTAAGGGAGAATTCTGGTGGGCATTTGACAACAGCTATCAATATAGTTAGCTTATTTTTGGACCAAACTAAAATCATATATCAAATTGAAATGAAAGGGGAAACAACCAAGTATTATTCCAAGGGGACTAAGACCCAAAGTTATCCAATTGTAGTATTGCAAAATGGAAATAGTGCTTCTGCGGCAGAGCTGTTAAGTGGAGCTTTAAAAGAATCGTATGGCGCAACTATTATTGGAGAAACAAGTTATGGAAAAGGTACAGTGCAAGAACTTGTCGATGTGGATGATCATATTGAATATAAATTTACCACCAAAAAGTGGTTGACACCAAATGGCAACTGGATACATAAAAAAGGAATTACTCCAGATATTGAAGTTCAATTGGATCTAAACTATCTCACCAATCCATCGGATGCGACAGATAATCAATTACAAGAAGCATTACATTACTTAACAAAGTAAAAATATGCTTCTTTTCTTTTTGAATATATTCCTGTATAATGTGTAACAGGAAGAAGGCGAGAGAGATGAAACCAATTTGTATTGGGGATCCATTTCAAATCCACTGCTACAAACATGATGGCAAAGTCCATTGCGCTTGGCAAGAGGCAATCGTATTGGATATTCAAAAAGACTATATTGTATTTGGAAATGATCACACTTTAGTAACAGAAGCAGATGGCAGGACTTGGCGGACCAAAGAGCCTGCAATTATTTATTTTTTTCGTAACAAATGGTTCAATGTGATTGCACAATTAAAACAAGATGGCATATCCTATTACTGTAATATACAGTCACCCTATATTATAGAAGAGGGTGTCATTAAATATATCGATTATGATTTAGATGTTCGTATTTATGCCTCAGGAGATTATCGTATTTTGGATCGCATGGAATATAAATACCACAAAGAATTGATGCATTATTCAGATGAATTAGATATTGCGATTCATAATGGGCTTGATGAACTCATACATTTATATAAAGATGGTGCTAAGGTATTTCAGTCAGAGCAGAATATGAAATATCATGAGGTTTACGAAAAATTAAAAAATGAAAATAAATAGGAATATCTACATCATTTTGACATATATTTAAGAGAAGTTAAGAATTTTTTAAAAAAATTGAAAAAGTTCTTGACATGGTGAATAGCAAATGATATATTAGTAGTGCTTTCACGGAAAAAGAGCAGAAAATTAAGTATTACTTTATTTCTTTTTTTAATCTACATTTCAAATTTTATTAAATCAATTGGCTACAAATTGTCAAAATTTGATAAATAAAATCGAAAAAGAAAGAAAAATGAAAAAAAGTGAAAAAAGTTCTTGACATGGTGAATAGCAAATGATATATTAGTAGTGCTTTCACGAAAAAGAAGGCAGGAAAATGATCTTTGAAAACTGAGCAAAAAGTCAATTCAAAAGTTAGGATAAAACAATTCAAATGAACAAAAATATTTTTTTTTGGAGAGTTTGATCCTGGCTCAGGATGAACGCTGGCGGCATGCCTAAGACATGCAAGTCGAACGGAGTGGCCTATTGAAAGTAGAGTGCTTGCACAAAGCTGGATTTAGATTTCCACTTAGTGGCAGACGGGTGAGTAACACGTGGGTAACCTACCTCGGAGACTGGGACAACAATTAGAAATGATTGCTAATACCGGATGATTCATATTTACATAAGTAGATATGCTAAAAGGAGCTTCGGCTTCACTTCGAGATGGGCTTGCGTTGTATTAGCTTGTTGGTGGGGTA
>CAJTIX010000024.1 GCA_910576795.1 uncultured Bacilli bacterium | reverse complement strand
TAAAGCGTCGCTTGTTAACCCATTTAAACTTTTAATAGCACTTACAGTTGTCCCAAATCTTCTAGCAATTTGCCATAATGTATCTCCTGATACAACAGTATAAAGAAAATAATCTTGTCCTGGTTCTTCTTCGCATATGGCAAGTGGTGAATATAATGAAGAAAGGGCACTCCATGTATCTCTTCCCACAACTCCATCTACTGTGAGTCTATTATTCGCTTGAAATCTTTTTACTGCATTTTCAGTATCCGCATCAAAATTTCCACTAATTGGTCCTGTATAATATAATAGTTTTGTCAAAACCCTCTGTAATTCTGTAACATATGGTCCAGTACTTCCTAACCTAAGTGTTGGCTTTAGATCAAACGCATCTATTTCGTTATGCTCCGTTGCTAGTGATGATAAATTCCATTCATTAGGAGTTAAAGTTTTTGGGGGAATCATAATTTCACCATTCTGAAAATTCATAATAATTGGCCTTCCATAATAACCATACTTTTTAATGATATTTTGAAAAAAATAATCTAAATCATTTCCTTTTCCGTACAAAATAATCATTGTAGGATCCATATTCTTATTTTCTATAAATGATTTTAAAAAAAGTGAATCTTCGTTCATAAATAAACCTCCGTTATAACATTATATTAATTTAGAAAAAAGAGGTGAAAATTATTGTTCTAAAAAACATATAGTATAAGAGAAAGGATTTGAGAAAAATGGCAAAAGGAAAGCTGATTGTAAATGTTTATGTGAATAATGTTGCAACCCCAATTGAAGGAGCAACTGTAAATATAAGTGATGGGGTCAATAATGTCGATTTCCTTACAAATCAATCAGGACAAACGAATGTGATAGAGTTAGAGGCTCCAGATAAAATTTATTCTTTAGAACCGCAAAATGAGGTGCGACCTTTTAGTGTTTACAATATAACTGTATATAAGGAAGGTCTTGGTATGACTACGATTATTGGTGTACAAATATACGATGATACTTTATCGATTCAAGATGTATACCTCAGTACTACACCAGGAGATGCGGGAAAGCAAACAACCTATATTACCCCACCTACCATATGGGAAAATAGAGTTCCAAGAACAAGAAACGAGGATGTAGAGGCTTATGAGGATGGAAGAGTGTTGCCAAAAGTAATTATTCCGGAATATATTATTGTGCATGATGGAATTCCTACGGATACATATGCAGCGAATTATTATGTTACCTTTTCTGACTATATCAAAAATGTGACCTGCTCCGAAATTTATCCCACATGGCCAAGAGAAACGATAAAGGCGAATGTTCATGCGATTGTATCATTCACTTTAAATAGAGTATTTACTGAGTGGTATTTCTCAAAAGGTTATAATTTTACAATTACTTCTTCTACTGCTTATGACCAAAAATATACCCATAACCGAACTATATTTGATACAGTATCTAATATAGTAGATGAAATTTTCATGGAATATTTAAAATTTCCAGGAAGATCTTTTCCCTTTTTTGCACAATATAGTGATGGAATTAATGTAGTAAGGGATGGTTGGTTAAGTCAGTGGGGATCTAAGACTTTAGGAGATCAAGGCTATACTGCGCTTCAAATTGTAAGACATTACTATGGAAACACCATTCAACTAGAGGAAGCAGAAATTGTTCCAGGGCTTCCTACTTCTTTCCCAGGATATAACCTAACTCTAGGTGCGTGTGGTGAAGAAGTCCAATTGATGCAAAATGCACTGAACAAAATTAGAGGGAGTTATCCGGCACTCCCATTAATACCAAATACCAATGGAATCTTTGATGAGAGCACACAAACAGCAGTAAAAAAATTCCAAAGTATTTTCAGTTTACCTGTTACTGGAATTGTCAATTTTGCAACTTGGTATAGAATATCTGCAATTTTTGTGGCAGTATCAGATATGCTAAAAGGAATTTTTGAATAAAATAGAATTAACTTTTATGATATTCTTTCTCAAAAAAGTATAATCAATAGAAAGACATATTTTCTAAAAGATGGACTATACTTTAATGAGGTGTTGTCTTTGAAAAAGATATTAGTTATATTTGGCGGGAATTCTTATGAACATTATGTTTCCTGCAAATCAGCTAAAAGTATTGTAGAGAATATAGATCAAAAATTATTTGAATATGAATTGGTTGGAATTCATTTTGATCACAAATGGTATCAATTTGATGACGATTTATCTTATTTAGAAAATGGGCATTGGAAAGATGCAAATGTAGTTCCAATTGATAATGTCATAGACTATATCCAGAAATTCGATGTCGTTTTTCCTATGATTCATGGATACTCTGGTGAAGATGGAAAACTACAAGGTATGCTTGAACTATTTGATATTCCTTTTGTAGGTTGTAATACCCTTGCAAGTGCTATTGGTATGGATAAAGAAATTGCTAAAATTCTATTTGAACATTTAGGGATTCCACAAGTACCATATTTGGTGTTAGAAGAAGAAAAATATAATGAGATAGAAAAAAGAATTGGTTTCCCAGTAATTGTCAAACCTGCAAATGGAGGTTCATCTATTGGAATTGTAAAAGCAGAAAATAAAAAGCAGTTGAAAAAAGCAATAAAAGAAGCAAAAAAATATGACTCTAAAATCATTATTGAAAAATTTATAAAAGCAAGGGAATTGGAATGTGCAGTACTAGAAAAAAACAATCATATTATTTGTTCTGGTCTAGGTGAAATCAAATCTGCCAATGAACTTTACGATTACAATGCAAAATATATCAATGAAAAATCCTATACGACTATACCAGATGATTTACCAGACCACATCGTAAATCAAATTCAGGAATACGCTAAAAAAATATTCACAAGATTTCAATGTAATGGATATGCTCGAATTGATTTCTTTTATGTAGAAGAAAGTAATCAAGTATACATCAATGAAATCAACACAATACCAGGATTCACATCGATAAGTATGTATCCCAAATTAATAGAAAACGAAGGAATATCTTATACAGATTTAATTACCATCTTAATTCATAATGCAGAATCTAAATAGCTGAAATGCTATTTTTTCTTTAGATTTGAAAATTGCGATACTAGCTTGTTTGTGATACAATAGAACTAGAAAAGAGGTAGTTTATGAAAAAAAGCATGAATCGAACCCTATGGATTTCCATTATTTCATCTATTATTTTTATTTTATTAGGAATCATTTTGTTTTCCCATCCAGAATCATCTCTTGTAGTGATGTCTTATACTGTTTGTATTTTATTGGGTGCGAATGGTGTATACCAACTCATTATGGGCTATACCAATACCACATTATCTCTTTTTGATGGATTTAGTGGTGGTATTTTGTCTATTATTTTAGGAATATTGATTTTAATCAAACCCAATACATTATCTATTGTGATTCCAATCGCAATTGGATTATGGTTTATCATTAGTAGTTCTTATAAATTAAGAATCGCAATTGCGCTTCGCTCTATCAATGGATCCATATGGTTGTTATTATTTGTGATGGCAATATTGATGATGGTATGCGGAATTATTTTGATTTTTAATCCAGTATCAGGGATTGTTGCGATTACAAGGATGATTGGAATACTGATTATCATATATTCTACAATTGATATAATAGAAGCCATTATGATTAAAAAAAATATGAATTTATTAGATAGTTGGTTTCAAGAAGACTAAATGGTCTTTTTTTTTATGAAAAGGAAATAGCTTCTTTATATTGTATATATATAGTATGATAGAAGCATTTGAAAAAACAATTGATAACTTAAAAGGAAAATATATAAGTTTAAAAGAATTAGAAGTATTAAGAAAACAGTATCATCAAATTTTAAAATCTTGTAAAGATAAGGAGTTTAAAAGTAAATATAAAAATTTGAATCGATGGAGGGAAGAAAACAATCGAAAGTATCTTTTAAAAGAAGAACAAGAAACAAAAGGTTTATTAGATGATGTCAAGGGATATCCACTTGATCAAGAGCAAAGAGAAGTAGTTTTAAGAGATGAAGAAAATACTTTAGTAATTGCAGGAGCAGGAAGTGGAAAATCTTTGACGATGATCGGTAAAATTCGATATCTAGTAGAAAGAAAAAAGGTACCTTTGAATCAAATTCTTTGTCTTTCTTTTACCAATGATGCAACCAATAGTTTAAAAGAAACACTAAAAAAATACTACAATTATGACCTACCTGTTCTCACCTTTCATAAATTGGCGCTTCAGATTATTCGAAAAAATAGGAAACATTTACATATTGCAGATGACACTATTCTAGAAAAAGTTGTGGAAAAGTATTTGAAAACAATCATATTAGAAGAAAAAGATGCTCAAAAATGGATTTGTAAACACTTTTTCCACAGATGGAAAGAAGAAAATCATGAAATAGTTAACAAATGGCAAAGTTTTCCACAGAAGTATGAGAAAATGCAAAAAACGTTTGCATTTCAACAATATAAAAAATTGATACCAACCTTTATCCATTTGATGAAAGCAAGTCAATTTCATATAGAAGATATAGACGATTGGATTCAAAAAAGTAAAAAATTCCATATTTGGAAAACAACAGATACATACCTTTTATTACTCATAAAACGAATTTGTGTACTATATATACAAACTCTAAAAGAGAAAGATTTACTTGATTTTGATGACTTAATTGAGTATGCAACTATATTGGTAAAACAGAATCATACATTAAATTATCAATATGTTATTATTGATGAATATCAAGATACCTCAGAAACAAGATATCAACTCATTCAAGCAATATTACAAAAAACAGGAGCGAAACTCATTGCAGTTGGAGATGATTTTCAATCCATCTATCGTTTTACAGGATGTAATCTAAATATATTTTTAAAATTTCAGACTTATTTTTCAAATGCTATGATTCTAAAAATTCAAACTACTTATCGAAATAGTCAAGAATTGATTGATATCGCAGGTTCTTTTGTGATGCGAAATCGAAGACAAATGACAAAAAACTTAGTTTCCAATAAGCATATCAACCAACCAGTAACGATTATGTATTATCAAGATTTTATATTTACATTGAAACAAATCCTAGACAGTTTACAAAATATTTCCATTTTTTTACTAGGAAGAAATCGTAATGATATTGAGCCTATACTTGCTGATTCTTCTTTTGTAAGCAAAGATGGAAGAAATATCATTTATCAAAACCGAAAAGACTTAGTGTTAACTTTCCTAACAGTGCACACATCAAAGGGCCTTGAGAGTGATGTTGTAATTGTCCTAAACATGGCAAATAAAATAATGGGATTTCCAAGTCAACTAGAAGAAGATTCAGTATTGCGTTATGTAAAACATGCCAAAGATTATTTTCCATTTGAAGAAGAGCGGAGACTATTTTATGTAGCTATGACACGTACCAAAAATCAAGTATATTTAATGACTCCCAAAAGGAATCCCTCTTCTTTTATAAAAGAGTTAATTCAATATAATAAAAAGCAAATTAAAATAGAAAAATGAATTGACTTCTAAATGAATTTATTATAAAATGGACAAAGTGTTTTCAAATGAAAGAGGAATCGTATGAAAAAGAATAACCATTTAACAGCTGTATTTGTAGTAAATGCGATTATTTTGACATTAGTCGCATTACGTAAAACATATAGACCATATATAGATAAATTGGCAAGAAAATATGTAGAACTTAAAAAAGAGGATTCAATAAGAAAATCAAAAGTAGCATACAAAAGAGAACTTTCTAAAATATTAGAAGAAGCAAATACAAAAATAGGAGATATTGGAGAACTGATAAGGGAAACATTAACTACTTATAGTATTGCGGAAATCAAAGAGTGTAAAGTGATGAGCAGTAATGTAGAAAAGTATTTATATGATACATTAGAAAAACCATGGCAAGAAGATCTTATGGAATATGAAATTCCAGTAGGATTTCTTCCAGAATTGGATTCATTAGCGATTACAGCTTCATCATGTTCTTCGACAGATTTATCGAATGATATTTCCCCTATTCCAGTAACAAAAGCTAACATTTTGAAACAATTGATTGGTTCAATCGCACTTATTATTGCTTTTCATTCTTTGGGAAATATAGGTACAAAGGATGTAAATCATTATATAGATTCTTCCATTATAGAAGATTTGGATTTATTCTTAAATGATGAAAACCTAGATATTGTTATTGGAAATAGTACCGCAATAGAAAAAGGAATACATCCTGAAACATTAGAAGAAAAGATAGAGACAATATTATTTTCCAAAGATGCTGATGAAGAAAAATGGAATCGTCTATTTAAATTAAAAGAAATAACATTAGATGAAAAAATGAGTCAAATTTTGAAATTAGGCAACAGTGGTGAAGAGATATTTCAGTTTATCATAAATACGAATCATCTTACAGTAAAACAAAAAGTATGGTATGCGTTATTAATACCGAATGTATCATTTGAGGAAGTGCTAAAGAATTTATTAACAATACAAAATGTGGATCAAAATCAAGTAATAATCCATATAATAGACAATGATATGGTGCCATTTCAAACACTTTTTGATGCCATTTTGAAAATAGATGGTCTTACCAAAGAACAATTGATGTACTATTTCACATACTATCATGCAGATTATAATGCAGTCAGTTTAGATGAAATGGTGCATTATGTATCAGCTTTAGAATGTTTCACACAAGAAGATAAAGCAAATTGTATTTGGATGTTATTAAATGAAAATTCATTAATCGAAAAAGAACAATTTATCTGGAATTTTTATCATATTACAGAAGAAGAGTATGTAAATTTACATTACATGAAACCTGAAAATTTAGATGAAAATAAAAGTATGGTGCTACAGTTATTGGAAAAAGTAAATCAAGAAAAAGAAGATTATATATTATCACATTATTGCGTTTCCAAAGAACAGTTAGATACTGTAGTAGCAGGTGTTGCAGCCGAGGGCGCTAAGTCTTATAAAGATTTATATTATGTTGCCAATACAATCTTTAACCGTTGTACCAGTCCACTTTATGCTGAAAATGGATTAAATCCATATCTACAGTTTATTGCCGAAGACCAATTTGCAGTTTATGAATCTGGTTCTTATTTATTCTATCTATGTCCTAGAGATTCAGCATACGCCATGAAATTTGAAACCGCAAAACAAGCTGTATACGATATGTTCTATGCAGGATATGATGGAGTTGTTCATAATTATATAGAATTTAGAAGTTGGGATACAGTATCATTCTCTAACATATATATCGTGGAAAATGGAAATCGCTATGGAAATCCAATGGATGAATCGATGCGAATAAAATATGACAATCTTTTGGATAAAGAAGAGGAAAATCATAAACAACATACTTTAGTCAAAATAAATTCTTTGTATACCAATATAAGATGAATCAATCGCAGAAATGCGATTTTTTTTACCAACATTTTCTATCAATTCATACTCAAAAATAACAGAAATACATGCTATAATAAATATAAGGTGGTTTTATGCATAATATTGAAATAAATACGATACTTGTTATTCCTAGCTTAAAGAAAAAAAATGTTTTATTAAAATATTCTTCTAAGAAAGAACTTGCACAAATAAAATATATGACTTTAGAAGAATTGATTCAAAATTTAACTCTACAACCTAAAAAAGAAGCCATTTATTATCTTATGAAAGATTTCCATTTTTCTTATGCACTTGCAGCCACTTATTTAGAAAACATACCACATATTACAGGAATTTATGAAAACAATCATGAAAATATAAAAACACTTATTAAAATCAATCGATATTTAGAAGAAAATCATTTACTAGAAGAAAACGAACAGTTCCAAAAATATATAAAAGGAAAATATGTTAGAATCGAAGGATATATACTAACCAAAGAACAAAAAAAAATCTTAAAAGGATTGGAACCAGAAACTAAAGTTGAAATCATCGAACCTATTTGTAATAACTATACTCATTCTTTATATGCATTTGAAACAATCGACGAGGAAATTGCCTTTGTAGCATCTGATATCGCAAAAAAATTACAAAATGGCATTCCCATAAATCATATCTATTTGACCAATGTAACAGAGGAATATGTATTGCCACTTCATCGCATTTTTCATATGTATGAAATTCCATTAGAAGAACAAAGAATCTATTCTCTTTATGGAAATCCAATTGTCCGAAAATGGTTAAAAAACTTGAATCCAGAAGATGCAGAATGCACTTTAGAACAACTAGAAAATGATTTACATACAGAAGAAGCACAACAAATTTATATGCAATTACTAAAGATTTACAATACATATACAATGGTACCAAAAGATAAAATATGGAAAACGTGTATTGAAGAGGAATGTAAAAAAACTAGAATTCGAAATCCCAAACATCATTATGGAATCACAATCAAAGATTTAAAAACAACAGAATTTTGTGAAGAAGATTATGTTTATATTTTGGGAATGAATCAAGAAAATATTCCTAAGATTCAACAAGATGAAGAATATTTGAATGATAAGATTCGTAAAGATTTAGAATTGGATACTACATTAGATAATAACCAACTTGAAAAAGAAATTATAATTCAGAAAATTGGTTCTATTCCAAATGCAATTTTAACTTATAAAAGAAAGACTCCATCTGGAGTTTATTATCCATCTTCTTTGTTGGCAAATTTAAAAGTCGAAGAAAAAATACCTAAAATTACTTATCATGATTCTGATGTATGGAATAAAGTCAGACTTGCTCAGTTTCTAGACCAATATACACAGTATAACGAGAAACATCCTAGTTTAGATTTACTGTATACCCATTATCCAAACCTCTCATACTGTACCTATGATAACCAATATCAACCGATTTCAAAAGAATCCTTAAAAGAGTATTTAAATGGTAAGTTGATACTATCTTATACCAGTTTAGACCGTTTTTATCGTTGTGGATTCCGTTATTATATCAGTAATATTTTAAAATTAGATCCCTTTGTAGAAACATTCGCAATTCAAATTGGAAATCTATTTCATTATTTTCTTTCTATCGCATTCCAAAAAGATTTTAACTTTGAAATAGAATGGAAACAATATCATAGTGAAAAGACGTATACTGCCAAAGAAGCTTTTTTTCTAGAGAAACTAAAAAAGGAACTTCAATTTGTAATCGATACCATCCAAGAGCAAAATCAATATACAATATTACAACAGGAAGAATATGAACAGAAAATTTTCAAAAGTATTTCGGGAAATTTAAAAATTACCTTTATGGGAATTGTAGATAAAATAAAATACCAAGAGGAAAATGGAACTATATATGCAGCCATTATCGACTATAAAACAGGTACATTAGAAACCAATTTAAACCAAAGTATCTATGGAATTGGAATGCAACTACCAATTTATTTATACTTACTGAAAAACAAACCAGGTTGGAAAAATGTAAAAGTGGTCGGTTTTTACTTACAAAAAATGATCCAAAATGAAATGAACAATGATGAAAATAATGATTATTTCCAAATAAAAAAAGACATGACTCGTTTAGAAGGTTACAGTATAGATGATTCTACTCTCTTAGAAAAGCTAGATCAAACATATTTGGATAGTCGTATGATCAAGGGAATGAAAGTAAGCAGCAAAGGATTCTATGCATATTCAAAAGTGATGAGTGAAAAGAAAATGGACAAGCTTTCTTATTTAGTAGAACAGAAAATAGAAGAAGCCGCCCACAAAATAGAAGAAGCCAATTTTCAAATCAATCCAAAACAAATTGGTTCTAAATTAGTAGGATGTGAGTTCTGTACATACCATGATTTATGCTTTCAAACCTCAAAAGATATTGAGTACTTAAAGGAGTATAAAAAGTTAGAATTTTTAGAGGAGGATACTATATGACCAGTTGGACCAAAGAACAATTAGAAGCTATCCATAAAGAGGGAATGCCAATCTTGGTAAGTGCTGGAGCAGGATCTGGTAAAACAGCAGTATTAACAGAACGTGTTCTTCGTAAAGTAAAAGATGGTACTCCCATCCACCGATTATTGATTCTAACATTCACCAAGGCTGCCGCAAGTGAAATGAAAGAACGTATACGTAAAAAATTAAAAGAAGCGAATCTAATGGAGGCAGCAGAACAAATAGATGCAGCTTATATTACAACATTCGATAGTTTTGCACTTTCCATTGTGAAAAAGTATCACTATTTATTAAATGTTTCTAAAAATGTTATGATTGTAGATACTAGTATGGTAACCTTACAAAAGGAAAAAATATTAGATGAAATCTTTGATCAGTTATATGAGGAAAAAGATACCGATTTTGAAAATTTGATAGCTCGTTTTTGTACAAAAGATGACCATGAAATTAAAAATGATATTTTAAATATGCATAATAAACTGGATTTAAAATATGATAAATTGGATTATTTAAATCACTATATTCAAAATGAAATGAATGAAGCACATTTCCAAAAAGAAATAGAAATGTATATGGAAATTATCCAAAACCAACTAGAAGAACTTTCTGCTCATGTAGAGGCAATTGAAAGTATTGATTATGACTATTCTGTAGAAGTGCTATCTATATTGCAACCATTATTCAAAAGTGAAACATATGATGATATAAGAAAAAATGTTCAAATCACATTACCTAGAATTCCTGTTGGAAATGAATCTTTAAAACAGATAAAAGAATCTCTCACATCTATTCTAAAAGAAATCAAACGTTTGACCAGATGGGAATCTGTAGAAAAGATGACAAGTGATTTAGAAAGTACTAAGAGAGATATTCAAATTCTAATTCGTATTTTATTGCAATTAGAAGAAAGATTATCGACATGGAAATATCAAAACGATGTTTTTGAATTTCACGATATCGCCAAACTTGCAATCCGTGTTGTCAAAGAAAATGTGAGTATTCAAGCAGAACTGAAGAAAACATTTCATGAAATTTTATTAGATGAATATCAAGATACGAGTGACTTACAAGAAATGTTTATTGAACTGATTCAAAATCAAAATGTATATATGGTAGGAGATATGAAACAATCAATTTATCGTTTTCGAAATGCCAATCCTACTTTATTCAAAGAAAAGTATGATAACTACCGTTTTTCCAAAGGAGGTATTAAAATTGATTTAACGGAAAACTTCCGTTCCAGAAAAGAACCATTAGAGGACATCAATCAAATTTTTAACCGTATTTTATTGGAAAAAACAGGTGGAGTTGACTATGAAAAAGAACATCAAATGATTTTTGGTAACCTTACATATGAAAAGCAAAAAATAGAACAAAATATGCATATGCAACTCCTTACATATGAAACAGAAGAAAACTATACCAAAGGAGAAATGGAAGCTTTTCTAGTCGCACATGATATTCAAGAGAAGATAAAAAATCATTTTCAAATAATGGACCCAGATACTAAAAAATTAAGAGATGTGCAATACCAAGATTTTGTCATTTTAATGGATCGATCTACTGAATTTTCCTTATACAAACAAATATTTGAATATGAAAATATCCCGCTTACTGTTCACAAAGATGAAACCATTACATCAGGGACAGAATTAAAACTGGTTTATCATATTTTAAAATGTATGCAAAAAATGGAAACTCATAACTTTGATATAGAATGGAAGTATGCTTTTACAAGCATTATGAGAAGTTATTTAATGGAAGAAACTGATGGATATATTTTTGACTGTTTACAACATGGAACATATGAAAAAACAAGGTTATATAAACATATTCAAAGTTTATTAAATAAAAAGAATCATATGAATAATGAAATGTTATTGCAGGAAATCATTGAAGAATTTAATTTTTATCAAGCATTTATCAAGGTAGGGAAAGTAGAAGAACGTATCATTAAAATGGAATACTTAATCAAGATGTCAGAAAATCTATCAAAAATGGGATATGATTGTTATGAGATGATGGAATATTTAAAAGAAATTGGTGATAAAAACTATGAAATTAGATTTCATAAGAATTTAGAGACGGAAAATAGTGTTAATATAATGACCATTCATAAGTCAAAAGGGTTAGAATATCCAATATGTTATTACACAGGGTTATTTTCAAAATTCAATAAATCAGATGTCAAGGAATGTATGACATACGATGCTTCTATTGGCTTTGTGATTCCAACCGCTGGTAATGGAATCCAAAATACCATCCGTAAAGAGTTATTACGTTATATATATCAAAAGCAAGAAATTGCTGAAAAAATACGACTATTTTATGTTGCGCTTACTAGATGTCGTGAGCAAATCATTATGATAATGCCTTGTATTGATGAAGAAATTCCTGCATGTAATGATATCGAACCTTATCAAGCGTTTCATTTTGGTTCATTTTATGATATGATCAAGTCTATTTATGGAAATTTAAAGGATTATGAAAATAAGGTTTATATGGAGAATAATCTTACCAAAGATTATAAAATAAATACACAATTGAATCAATATACTACCAACAAGGAAGATACATTAGTAGTACATAAAGCAGAAGTTCCAACAGAAGCAATCACAGAAAAAACATTTTCTAAAAAAGTACAAAAAACTATGAATTATAAACAGTACCAAAATATGGAAATGGGTCATACATTACATCAAATTCTAGAATATTTGGATTTTGAACATCCAGATTATACAAATATCCCTATTTTCTTTCAAAATAAAATCAAAGCCTTTCTAACTTGTCCTCTTTTTTCAGATGGAATCATTCATATATACAAAGAATATGAGTTTTATATGGAAACAGGTAAAGAACAAGTTCATGGAATCATTGATTTAATGGTAGAATATGAAAATGAGATCAAGATTGTTGATTATAAGTTAAAACAAATTACGGATAATGCCTATTTAGAACAATTGAAGGGATATCAATCTTATATCGAATCGATTACAGAAAAAAGAGTAACAACCTATTTATATTCTATTTTAGATGAAACATTAGAAGAAGTTCTAGCTAAAAGTTTAGATACTGTTAGTGTTTGACAATTTAAAAATAAATTGATACAATGTATACAGATGAGAGAAATCTCATACAATAAAAAATGAGATACACATGATATTGCATGTTAGGTGTAATCTCTATTCATTGTGGATATCGAAAACACCGTAATCAAGTTGATTCGGTGTTTTCATTTAAGATTAGTCTTTATTTCTAAGGACTAAGATTGTGTAGAACACAATAGTTACAAAAGCAACTATCAATTCCAAATGAATTCATCCCTTCTATGATTTTTTCAGTCATAGAAATCACCTCTTCCTACTGTCATATGACAGAAGAATAGAGTAAAACACCTAACTATCTTATGGATTTCAAATTCATTATATAGTAATATATACGAATAGTGAATAATATATTAATGCCGCTTATAAATGGTAAATACCCTACCATTTTTTTTAATCCTTTTTTCCTCAATTAATTTTTTAATTTCCCGCATCATCGCACTTCTATCTACACAAAGATAATCTGCTAGTTCCTGTAAACTATAAGGAATGGTTACTTTTTTTTGACCACCAGATTCGTTTTTCAAATACGTCAATAATTTTTCTCTAATAGTACGATTGCTTAAAATCGCAATTTTATTATTTAATTGAACTGTTTTTTTCATCATCAAATCCATGATGTGGTTGACAACAAAAGTATGGTAATGACAGTTTACTTTACAGTCTCTTAAAATAGAAAGATAGTCAATCAATAAGACATCTGTTTTTTTGGTTGCAACTAACGTAATTGGATCTTCCAATTCCTCTATAAACATTTCACTAAAGATATCCCCTTTGGATAGATGTTCTAAAATGGTTTCATTCCCCTTAATATCCACTTTTTTTAAATCGGCACTTCCTTCTAAGAGTATCCCGATGATTTTTTTTCTTCCACCATAATTTTGAATAAATTCTCCAGTTAAAAAAGATTTCACTTTTGTATTGACACATTTTCCCAAATGGTCTAATATCAAAAAATCCTTATTTTCCTTGATATTTTCTAACATAGTAACATCACTCTCAAACAAATTATAACAAAAAAAATAAAATGTTGCAAATGCAACAAGTAATTAAATTTAAAAGTGATAAAATCAACTTAAAGTAGAGTAGGGAACCCTAAAAGGATGGGACAAGCTACTATGATAAGGAGTGGAAGTATGACAAAAAAAGAAAAAGAAAATTTAGAGAAAGTAAGACAACAATTTAAGATTATCAAACGCAATGGGAACAAACAACCATTTGATGAAAATAAAATCAAAGAGGCCATTGGTAAAAGTGCAGAAAGAGTTATGGTGACATTAACTGAGGAAGCTGAAGATGAAGTAGTTAACTTAGTCGTAGATTTCTTACTGACACAAACAAGTGACCCAGAAGTGCAACAAATTCATAACTGTGTCGAAGCTGCACTAGAAAAAGTAAATCCATTGGTTGCAAAAAGTTATCGTGAATACCGAAATTATAAAAAGGACTTTGTACATATTCTAGATAAAGTATATAAAAAAGCCCAAGCAATTAACTATATTGGAGATAAGGAAAATTCCAATACCGATAGTGCTTTGGTCGCAACACAAAGAAGTTTAACTTACAATTCTTTAAATAAAGAACTATATAAGAAATTCTTTTTGACAACTGCTGAAGTAGAAGCTTGTGAAGATGGATATATCTATGTACATGACATGAGTGCTCGTAGAGATACCATGAATTGTTGTTTATGTGATGTAGGAGCTGTTATGAAAGATGGCTTTGAAATGGGAAATTTGTGGTATAACGAGCCTAAATCACTGGATACTGCTTTTGATGTCATGGGAGATGTGATTATTAACACTGCCGCAATGCAATATGGGGGTTTTACAGTTCCAGAAGTGGATACGATTCTAACTCCTTATGCCAAAAAAACATATGATAGATTTTATAAGGAATATATGGAACTTACTGAAACAGATGAAGACGATGATGAGGGTGTTGAAAGAGCCAAAGATTGGGCGTGGGAAAAAACAGAGAGAGAATGTGAACAAGGTTACCAAGGAATTGAATACAAATTAAACAGTGTTGGTTCTTCCAGAGGAGATTACCCATTTGTTACCATGACATTTGGAATTGAAAAAGATCCATTTGGTGTCATGATCGCTCAAACCATTTTAAAAACGCATGCCAAAGGACAAGGGAAAGAAGGACATAAAAAACCAACCTTATTTCCAAAATTGGTATTCCTATATGATAAAAATCTACATAAGGAAGGAAAACTATTACATGATAGTTTCTTAGAAGCCATTAAATGTAGTGAAAAAACGATGTATCCTGATTATTTATCATTGACAGGAGAAGGATATGTTCCAGAAATGTATAAAAAATATGGTAAAGTAATTAGCCCAATGGGTTGTAGAGCATTCCTATCCCCTTATTTTGAAAGAGGCGGATTTGAACCAGCGGATGAAAATGATCAACCTGTCTTCATTGGAAGATTTAATATTGGAGCAGTTTCTTTACATTTGCCTATGATTTTAGCAAAATCACGTGAAGAACAAAAAGATTTTTATGAGGTATTGGATTATTATTTAGAAATGATTCGCCGTATTCATATCCGTACTTATCGCTATTTGGCAAAGAAAAAGGCAAGCATCAATCCAATTGCGTATTGTGAAGGTGGATTCTATAAAGGGCATTTGCAACCAAATGAATGTATTGAACCATTATTAGAAGCTTCGACTGCCTCATTCGGAATTACTGCATTAAATGAATTACAAGTACTATATAATGGAAAAAGCATTGTAGAAGATGGAGAATTTGCCTTAGAAGTATTAAAATATATCAATGAAAAAACACAACAATTTAAAAAAGAAGATCATATTTTATATGCAATCTATGGTACACCTGCTGAAAACTTATGTGGTCTTCAAATTGAACAATTTAGAAAAAAATATGGTGTTATTGAAGGGGTATCTTCACGCGAATATGTATCCAATAGTTTCCACTGTGGTGTTTGGGAAGATATTAACGGTATTCAAAAACAGGATTTAGAAGGAAGATTTTGGGATTTATGTAAAGGCGGAAGAATCCAGTACGTAAGATACAATTTGAATTATAATACAAAGGCCATGATTACTTATGTGGAACGTGCGATGGAAAAAGGCTTCTATGAAGGTGTCAATCTTTCACTTGCATACTGTAACCACTGTGGTCATGAAGAATTAGAAATGGATGTTTGCCCAGTATGTGGAAGTGATGACCTAACAAAAATTGACCGTATGAATGGCTATTTATCTTATTCTAGAGTACATGGAGACACGAGATTAAATAAAGCAAAAATGGCAGAAATTGCGGAAAGAAAATCAATGTAGTGGAGGTATTATATGAGGTATCACAATATTACAAAAGCGGATATGTTAAATGGGGAAGGATTGAGAGTGGTATTATGGGTTTCCGGATGTAGCCATGAATGCCCTGGATGTCAAAATGCACTTACTTGGAATCCCAATGAGGGGCTACCTTTTGATGAAGAAGCAATCAAAGAAATCTACCAAGAGCTCGATCAAGATTGGTGTGATGGAATTACGCTATCTGGTGGAGATCCCCTATTTTTAGGAAATCGTGAAACGGTTCGTAATCTAATTTTGAATATCAAAGAAAAATATCCAAATAAAACCATATGGTGTTATACAGGATATACTTATGAAACACTTGTCAAACAAGCTTTAAAGGACAGCAATCTAAATGATATTTTGAATCATATTGATGTATTACTAGATGGACCTTTCTTAATGAGACTTGCCGATATGAATAAACATTATGTGGGGTCATCTAATCAAAGAATTATCGATATGGTCAAAACAAGAAAGCAAGATGAGATTGTTTTGTATCAAGATGAAGAAGTAAAAGGTTTTAAGGAGGTAAACGTATGTCATGCATAAAAACAAGAGGATTTGAAATTGCCAAGGGATGGGAAGATAAAGACATTCATATCCCAAAAAGAAGTACAATGTATGCAGCTGGATATGATGTAGAAGCTGCAGAAGATATTACCATTCCAATGTATCAACCAGGACAAAAACCAACACTGATTCCAACTGGGTTAAAAGCATATTGTAAGCCAGATGAATGGATTATGTTGGTCAATCGTAGTTCAGGTCCAAAAAAAGGATTTCTAATGGCAAATAGTATTGGTGTTGTAGATTATGATTATTATGGAAATGAAACCAATGATGGACATTTCTACTTTCAATATTTTAACATTTCAGACCATGATTTAGAGGTCAAAAAAGGTGATGTGATTGGTCAAGTAATATTTCAAAAGTATTTTACTACTGATGATGATGAAGCAACAGAAATTCGTACTGGTGGATTTGGATCAACTGACAAATAAATATCATATATAGAACCACAAATAAAGTGGTTTTTCTTTTGAAAACTTCTTCCTATTTCTAAGTTCCATATATTCATAAAATGTTCCTTTTCCTATGGATAATTGTCTCCCTTTTCTTCTTTTTTCATATAGTACTATAGAAGTTAGTATGTGGAAACTTCTTTGTATTGTTATGAAATGATGAGGTGAAATAAGATGAATCAAACTTTAGATACCTTAGATATTGGAGAAATGGGCTATGTTGAGTCCATAGAAACAGAAGGTAGTATCAGAAGAAGATTCTTAGACATTGGGCTTACTCCAGGATGTAAAGTGACATGTGTTCTCATGAGTCCAAGTAAAAATCCAATTGCTTACCTGATTAGGGGAGCGATTATTGCCATTCGGAAAGAAGATGCGAGATGTATTGTCATAAAGAAGGTGGAGGCATGATGTCACACGATAAAATGGAAAAAATATTGGCTCTTGCTGGAAATCCGAATGTTGGAAAAAGTACAGTTTTCAATGAGTTGACAGGTATGCATCAACATACAGGAAATTGGCCTGGAAAAACAGTAAGCAATGCATCTGGCATTTGTAATTATAGATATACCGATTATACAATCTATGATCTGCCAGGGACATATTCTTTGATTGCCCATTCCAAGGAAGAAGAAGTTGCCCGTGATTTTCTTTGTTTTGAACAACATGATGCGGTAATTGTAGTTTGTGATGCTGTTTGTTTGGAACGTAATTTGAATTTAGTATTACAAACATTAGAAATTACGAATCAAGTAGTTGTCTGTGTCAATTTATTAGATGAAGCCAAAAAGAAAAAAATCAAAATTGATCTTAAAAAATTGTCAGAAAAATTAGGTGTTCCAGTGGTAGGCACTAGTGCGCGTTCGAAAAAAGGATTAGATAAATTAATGGAAAAAGTAGATGATTTGGTCTATCAAAGAACCAAAACCAATCCGTTTCATCCTACTTATGAACCGTTTTTAGAAGAAGCCATTTCAAAAATAGAAATTGTTCTATCAAAATGGGATCTGCGTGTCAATACAAGATGGCTTGCCATACAGCTTTTAGATAATGATCGTCTTTTGAAAGAGACTATTGAGAATCAATTAGGAACTGAATATACCCTTCAGTTACAAGAACCCATAGAAGAAGCTAGAATTCTTTTGTATCACAATGGAATCGCACCAGAACATATTAAGGATGTCTTTGTGTCAACTTTGATGAAAGAAGCGGAAACCATATGTAAAGATGTTGTTACTTTTGAAAATGAAAACTATCGCGAAAGAGATCTAAAAATAGATAAAGTAATTACTGGACGTAAGGTTGGAATACCTCTTATGATTTTACTTTTGATGGTGGTTTTTTGGATTACCATTACAGGAGCCAATTATCCATCTGAACTACTATCTGACTTCTTATTTGGATTAGAGGATTATTTATTTGAATTTTTGGAATTTCTACATGCACCAAATTGGTTAAGCGATATGTTAGTATTAGGAATGTATCGTGTTCTTGCCTGGGTAGTCGCGGTTATGTTACCACCTATGGCCATTTTCTTTCCTTTGTTTACATTATTAGAAGATTTAGGATATTTACCAAGAATTGCTTTTAATATGGACCATGCTTTTAAAAAATGTTCGGCTTGTGGAAAACAAGCACTCACGATGTCAATGGGTTTTGGTTGTAATGCTGCTGGGGTAACCGGATGTCGTATTATTGATTCGCCAAGAGAGCGTTTACTTGCTATTATAACCAATAATTTTGTACCTTGTAATGGGCGTTTTCCAATATTGATTAGTGTAATTACCATGTTCTTCATAGGATTTAGTTCGAGTATTGGGGCTTCTTGTTTGAGTGTTTTATTATTAACAATCATTATATTAATTGGAATTGGAATGACATTCTTTGTTTCGAAATTATTATCCAAAACCATTTTAAGAGGGGTCCCATCTTCTTTTACATTGGAATTACCCCCTTACCGTAAACCACAATTTGGAAAAGTCATTATTCGCTCTATTTTTGATCGTACATTATTTGTTTTAGGAAGAGCTATTTCGGTAGCTGCTCCGGCTGGAATTTTAATTTGGATTTTAGCCAATGTACAAATAGAACAGGTTTCTATCTTAAAAATGTGTGCTGATTTCTTAAATCCATTCGCAAATGCGATAGGATTAGATGGTGTTATTTTGATGGCCTTTCTTTTGGGATTCCCAGCCAATGAAATCGTGATTCCATTAATTATGATGGGATATATGGCAACGGGAACAATTTCAGAATATAGCAGTTTATCTGCTCTTAAAACACTTTTGGTAGAAAATGGCTGGACTTGGTTGACTGCTATTTGTGTCATGATATTTTCTCTTATGCATTTTCCATGTTCTACAACTTGTCTTACCATAAAAAAAGAAACAGGTAGTTGGAAATGGGTTCTGCTCTCTATTGCAATCCCTACAGTGATTGGAATGACACTTTGTTTTCTTATTACCACATTTGTACGTTATTTTGGAATCATTTGATTCCTTTTTAAGTATTTAAAATAGTGTAATTTTTTTTGTTATCTTTTTATAAACTCTTAAATATTTTATACTTTTTTTCACTTGTTCGCTTGTCACGATGTATCACTAATAGTATAATATTTATAGGAATATTTAGTTAGTTTAGGTACTATTCTCCTTTACTTTAAAAGTAGAAGGAGGTGAAATTATGAGAAAATCAGAGAAATATCTTTGTACTATCATAATGCTCCTTATTATCGTGATTCTTGTCATGTTAATAAAAATAGTACCAACTGTATAAGTCGGTACTAAAACAAATATTTTTGGAATAGTACCTAACGCTTCAAAACTAGGTATTCCTTTTTTATTTTATGCAAGTTTCCTTGACATATTCATAATAGCATATTTTATCATTTTTGTCAAAAAGTTTATATCAAGAAAAATTTTGTTTGAAGTGCAACAAAGTGAAATTGAAAAAGACATATAAATGTATTACACTTATTATAAGCAAAATAGAAAG
>CAJTIX010000023.1 GCA_910576795.1 uncultured Bacilli bacterium | reverse complement strand
AAGAGTGATCAAAATCACTCTTCATATACAATTCATTTATCAATTTTATGTTCACCAACACTATTTGACAAAGAACCTATTTTATTACTCTTTTTTCTTCATATGTCTGGTTATTTTTTCTTATCTTTTGAGTATCCCATATCTATTATATATTTTTACGTTCCTTCTTTTTTTTCGGTTGGTTCTTCTTAATAGAATTTTCTTGTACTACTTCTTTCTTTTCACTCACAAAATCAAACCCAAATTGTTCTGCTCGTTCTATGTTTTCTAAAATTTGTTTTAATTCTTTATACTTCATTTTATCTACTGTATTAAATGTAAAAGCCGCTTGGGGTTTTAACAACATAGAAGATACTACTTCTTTTGTCCTGCTACTTGTATGATATAAGATGTTTTGATTGCTCTTAATATTTTCATTTAGTTTTTTTTCATGAGCAATAAACATTCTATTTTTATAAATATCTTTTATTTTTTTCTTACTTTTTTTCATTGCAATTACTGCAGCAAGTACCATAAGTCCTCCAAATGAAATGACTACAATTGGAATAAATATTGGAATGTTTTGCTTTCTAAAAATCAATACATAAGTTGCAATTCCAATCAGAAAAAGCGCTACTAACAGATTCACAATCGCATCTGAAAATTTTTTCTTTTGTTTATTTTCAAAGGCATCTGCATTTAATACTTGTTGTTTCATTCTTCCTAATACATTTTTTTCATTTTCTACTGTGTATGGGATTACATAAGTTTCCTTAGAAGCAAGATGCATTCGAATTTGATTTTCTTCTACTTTATAATTGAGTATAAAAGTTTTAGAATCCTTTTTTTTCATTGCGAAATTTTTCATTTTTCCATTCCCCCTCTACAACAACCTTACTTTGTCTTACCTTCTGGTAAAATCGTTACATGTAATTCATCTATTTCCCCACTATCATTGATATACCGAATATTGAGTCCATCTTCTAAATTTTCCACATAGCGCATTACATGTTTCAAATAATCGGGATCTCCTACTTTTATGATATCAGTATAGTTCATAAAATCTAAATTATTTTGATCACTTAAAATATCCTCTTTGGAAATTCCTGTTAACTCTGCAGTATAATTTAGTACTTTCTTCATATTTCCATTTCCAAAATTATAACATTGAATTCCTGCACCAATATGATAATTCATATAAGATAGAGATTGTCTTAACAAAATACAGGCAACTGATATATTTGTACCTGGATTTTCCATATCTTGACGTGTAATACAAATTACATCACTACCATAATTTTCTGGGTGATCTGTTAATACGAACTTTTGATATTTATTTTCATCAAAATTATAAACCGTTATAATCTGTTCTTTCCAAGCATCAAATTTAACCTGCATCAAGTTAGTATAATTTCCTGCGCTTTCTTGTGTAAACATACCCATTATAAGATTGGGAGGTAATCCCCACTTTTCTGGATATTGTTTTACCGAATCATAATAAGTATCGTAGGTGACTTCTCCTGTATAAGAGTATCTAGCAGATTCAAAATCCAGATAAGTTACCTGCGCCTCATTGGCTCTTTCTATAAGCGGGATTTCAATATTGGATACAGTCGAATGGAAATCTTCTTTTATGGACTGTACAATGTCACCAGTCATTTGATTCCAATCAACAGGCAATTCTTTTTCAATTCCATGAGGTTGTTGCATAGTATCCTCATGTTTTTTCTCATGAGCTGTAGTAATGAGTGATGTAAACGCTAAAGCACCAATGGTAGACGCTATCATACTTCCTGCAATCACTCTATTTTTTATTGTCTTATGATGTTTTTCTGTTTGTTTTTTTCGAATAGCTGTTTTAATACTATCAAAAATTTCATCAAAATAAAAACCAATTTCGGAAAGTTTTAATTGTTTATAGTTTCTTAAAATAACGGAATTGGAGTCAACTACAAATTGAATATCCTCTCTTGTAATCTTGAACGTTTGAATTCGGGATGAATCAAACTGATGAAGTTGATTTAAAGCATCTTCCCCTTCTAATAAAAAGGAAAAATCATCTGGACATGTACAACAAAAAATTCCATTTTCATCAATCCAAAATTCATATGACGTCATAACTGCATTGCTCCTTTTACTTTTGAAAATAAGACATCATCAATCGGAATTATTTTTACGTTACTGTCTTCTATTACATATTCACAAATGGTTATGCATTCTTCATCACAAAAAGCAACATAGGTTTTTCCTTCATATAAGATAGAATCCATATATTCAAATTGTTTTTCTCCTATCGTTATTTTTAACATATCCATAGTCTCACCATAATCAGTATATCATGAAACCCTATATATATCAAATAAAAATGGTCTTGTATTAATTCATTGTTTTTAGAAATTGATGATTTTTCTCTTCTGTAGTTGTAAAAGGAATGCTGGATATGATGTTTATTTCACAACAAATTCCATCTGAATCAGGATTTTGAATACAATTTTTTAATTTCTGCAAAGAATCACTATTGATTCCAAATTCGTTGATTCTTTTTGTTTCTAGCATTTTTCGATATTGTCCTAAATAAACATAAATATATTCTAAGAACTGTTCATTGTCATTTCTACTTTCTTGTGGGCAAGTAAAATTAATCTTCATATTATGATTTCCATTTAAAAATAACAATTGTTCTATTCTATTTTGAATGATACCAATTTCTTCTTTTGATAAATGACTACTAGAACTACGATTATTAAAAATATGAGGTCCATTATAATAAAATTGGAACTTCTGTGCATCTTTTGTAATATAGATTTCTTTGGTTTCTTTTGTTTTTTCATGCATACTCAGTAGAATTTTTTGTTCTTTTTCATTGAGTTGTCTTTCTTTCATATTTTGAAGCATTTGTTCATATTGCAATCTTTCAAAACGGTTGTATTCTACTCCTTTAAAATGAATGCACGATCTTGTTTCAGGATAGATATGTTGTTCATATTGATGTTGTTTTAAAAATGTTTCCACATCTTCTAAATCCAAATTTAAATATTCGTATATTTCTCCTTCTAAAGACAGTAATGTACCAGTACCTAATAAGATTGTAAATTGAGAAAATAATTTATGATTTTGATCATAGTACCCATGACTAATATGAGATACCTCTTGTGATTTTTGTGGATGGAACATTCGAATTGTAATCTGACTTTTTTCATAGTCTAAATTATCTGAATAGATTCCTAGTGTTTCTAACAATTTTGGAAATGCGGTTGATTTTTCATTTGCAATATTTGCATCAAAGAAAATGGAAAGATCCATTTCTTTTAGCAATTTTTCTTTTGTCAATAATATGTTCTTACTATAAAAATATTGATTCATAAATTTCACTCCTAAAGTATTTTCTATTTTATCATAGAAAAAGAAAAAATCAAATGATTTCTTCTTTCAATTTTGGATTAGATAATATTTTGACTAAATAATCGATTTCTTCTTTGGTATTATACATTGCAAGACTGATGCGACATGTATTTTTAATACCCAGTTCATCTTTTAAGATTTTAGCACAATGATTTCCAGCTCTTACACAAATTTTATATTTATTCAAATAAATTGCCAAGTCTTGTGCGAATACATCTTGTATATTCATAGCAATAATTCCACTTTCACTATGTTCATTATAAAGAACAATATTTGGGACTTTTCTGAGAGCCTTTATTGCATATTCATGTAAATCCTGTTCATAAATTCGAATTTGGTCCATACCGATTTGTTCTAAATAAGTAAGAACTTGACCAAATCCTATTACACCTGCAATATTAGGGGTTCCTGGTTCTAATAAGTGAGGCAATTCATCATAGATACGCATTCCATCACTACTAAATGAGGCATTCATACCACCACCAAATTCAATTGGATGAATTTGATTCAATAATTCTTTTTTACCATATAATACTCCAACTCCTGTTGGACCATACATTTTATGAGCAGAAAAGGCTAAAAAATCAATATCCAGTTCTTGTACATCTATTTTCATGTGTGGAACACTTTGTGCTCCATCAACTACTACAAGGATACCTTTTTGATGCGCTAATTGATTGATTTCTTGAATAGGACGAATATCTCCAACCACATTGGTAATATGCGCTAGACTGATTACTTTTGTTTTGGGAGTAATTGCTTTTTGGACAGAAGCCATTGTTACTTTTTTGTCGTCGTCAAGTTCAATATAACGAATCACAAGTCCTAGTTCATCTGAAAGTTCAAACCATGGAAGAACATTAGAAGCATGTTCACTTTTGGTGATCAAAATTTCATCGCCTTGGTTTAAATAATGACGAAAGTAACCAAAAATAATTTTATTGAGTGCGTCAGTTGCACCAGATGTAAAGATAATTTCATCTTGACTTGCAGCATGAATCAATTTTTGTACCTTTTTTCTAGCACTCTCATACATTTCGTCTACTTTTAAACTGATATCATAATCACCACGGTGAGCATTCGCACTATATTCATTATAATATTCACTTGTTATTTGTGATAAAATAAGTGGTTTTAAAGTAGTCGCACCATTGTCAAAATAAATGATGTCTTGTTTCAACATCGGAAAATCTTCTCGGTTCATATTTTCACCTCCAATATTGTTCAATTATTTGAGAAATGGAATCTGTATTTTGAATAGATTCCAATAGAAAGCCTTTGATTAGTAGTTGTAATGCTACTGTCCTTGGAATTCCCCTACTCATAAGATAAAAAAGTTCATTCTCATGAAATTGTCCTATATAGGCAGAATGATTTGCTACCACGTCATTTTCTTCTATCAATAAAATAGGTTCTATATTACATTTATGATGATTCATTGTGATGATACGATTATTTTGGTTCAAAACACAATCTTTTATTCCTTGATATACAATACTTGTTACTTGAAAATCAATACTTCCATCTTCTATACTTACTCCATGATTTACAATATCACTTGTTGTAGAAGTAGCATTGTGATAGACAACTAAATCAAATCGTTCTTTGGCTTTGGCTATGGTTTTTAAGCGATAATGGATAGATGCATGTTCCCCATTTAATTGAATTAGATCCAATTCTTTGACCTGGTTACAATCATAAAATTTTGTGATATTCATATCACTGTAAGCATTTAATTGGTATTCATATTGTACTTTGATATTATTATTTTTACGAATTTCCAAGACTTCAAAATAAATATTTTCTAAAACTTCAAAAGAAATATCCATTTTACTTTCTTCTAAATCCTCAAAGGAAAGTTCTAAAGTCGTAGATTGTTTGACCTTTATTTTTATTTGTAATACTTCAAAGGGATTTGTTGGTATTTTGGTTTTGATTTCTATTGTGGAATCTTGTATTTCTGGCTCAATCTGATTTTGAAAAATACGAATTTTATTCATGTGAATCCTCTATATTTTGTTCAAAACTTTCATATCCTTCTTTTTCAATCAAAGAAACCAAATCTGCTGTTCCACTTGCAACAATATGCCCATGTATCATAATATGCACAAAATCTGGTTTGATGTAGTCAAGTAACCTTTGATAATGTGTAATCAGTAAAATTCCACAGTCTGATTTTTTCTGATATTCGGTTACATTTTCTCCAACAATTTTCAAACTATCTACATCTAGTCCAGAATCAATTTCATCCAATAATACTAAATTGGGTTTCAGCAAATACATTTGTAAAATTTCATTTTTTTTACGTTCTCCTCCTGAAAATCCTTGATTAATAGAACGGTGAATCATTTCTGGATTCATTTTTAATTGTTCTACTGTTTGGTTAAGTTCTTTGATGAATGACATTAATTTGAAATTATTTCCTTCTTTTTCATGAATTGCTGTACGTAAAAAGTCAGCATTGGTAACTCCTTCTATTTCTAAGGGCATTTGCATTCCTAAAAAAATCCCTAGTCTTGCACGTTCATCTACAGTAAGATTTAGAATAGATTTTTCATCGTACCAAATATCTCCTGATACAACTTTATAACTAGAATCTCCCATAATCACTTTGGATAAAGTGGATTTTCCTGTTCCGTTTGGTCCCATAATCGCATGTACTTCACCAGTGTGGATGGTTAAATTAAAGTCTTGTAAAATGGTTTGTTCCCCTATCATTACTGTTAGGTTTTCTATTTTTAGTGTATGCATTATCATCATCTCCAACAGTACTATTTTACCAAATTTTTATATTTTCCTCTACCTTTTGTATAAAAATATATTTTTTTTATCATATAAAAAAAGAATATTCGCAGATATTCACGAAAAAGGGCCATTATTTAGCCCTTTTAAAATTAAGAATATTGTTTATTATATCAGATTTTATAAATTTATGGTATACTTTTTTTGGTGATGAATATGGATTGTATATTTTGTAAAATTGTAAATGGAGAAATTCCTTCTTATACTATTTATGAAGATGAAATAGTGAAGGTGTTTTTGGATGTCAATCCCCAAAATCTTGGGCATATGCTAATTGTACCTAAAATACATACATTGGATTTGAATACAATAGATATAAATGTCATAACACATGTTATGGTAATTGCAAAACAAATGAAACAATTGGTAGAAGATAAATTACATGCAGATGGAGTTACACTTTTGCAAAACAATGGAATTGCACAAGACGTAAAACATTTCCATTTACATATAATACCTAAGTATAATGTTGTACAAGCAAATCTTCCTGTCAATGAAGTATTTCAAATATTAAAAGAGTCTCTTTAATCTAGAAACTCTTTTATTTTGGTAAAATGGATAGAATCATTTTCTCTCAAATAAGATTTTACTTCTTCCACTTTCATTAGATTTTCAAATGGATATTCTTTCATTTGAATCGCACAGTAGGATTCTATCACAGAATACATATAATCATCATTATAAATAAATTCATTTGCGAGTGTTTGAAAATCATTTTCTTCAAATGCTTGTAATCTAAGCAAACGATTTTTCATATCTGTGCTATCAAGGTTTATCTTTTTTTCTATTACATATTTGGACCACATATAATCAACAGAAATCATTTCACATGCATTGGAACAATAATTAGGATAATTATGTTTTGCTAAATTTTTAAGAAATCCCATGAGCTCAGGTATTACAAGATCTTCTTTGATTTGGTCCCAATTGGAATTGGCTCTTTTTTGTGAGTGAAAGAATTTGCAATATAAATCAGTCTGAACCCAATCACCATAGGATTTTTGATCTAACTGATGCCAAGGACAAATTCCATTTAAGTATTCATGATCCTGTTTGCTTAACCCTTGCACATAATTGATTTTCCCAAAAACATTCATACGTTCAAATTGATAACAAGCATTCACTGCTTTATTTAAAAATGATGTATCGTTTTGATAAAATATAATAACATCTTGAAGATTCTGAAAATGCGCTAATTTTAAATAGTCTTGTTTTTCTTCTTTTGTAATTGTATTCTCATGACCTTTATACGTTAGCAATGTGTAATGGTCACAAAACAATATACCCAAAAATGGATATAAAAATCCAATATCTTTATGATGTTTATCCAAAATGTAATGAATGTATGAAACACAAGCAATATCAGAAGGAATTCCTAACTCTACTAATTCTGATATGTCTTTGTATAAATCATCTCTTATTTTTCTATTTTCCATAATTTCACCAACTTGTTTTAATATGGTATCATAATGTATTCAAAAAAGCAATTTTATTTAATTGCTTCTTTTCTAGATAAATTGAGTCTTCCTCTTTTATCATAACCCATAGATTTGACTAAAATTTCATCTCCAACTTTGACAATATCACTTGGTTTTTCTACGCGTTCTTGTGATAATTGTGATACATGAACAAGTCCTTCACAACCTGGCCATAGTTCAACAAAACATCCAAAATCTTCTACTTTGACTACTTTTCCTTTATAAATGACATCCATTTCTACTTCTCTTACAATTTCTTTTATCATATTAGCAGTCTTATCAATCACTTCTTGATTGGTATGATAGATAATTACGCGTCCATCATCTTCTAAATCCACTTTAACTGCATTTATATCATTTACTGCTTTTACATTACTTGCATCGCAAATGATTTTTGTAATCATTTCTCCACCTTTACCAATCACATCTTTGATTTTTTCTGGATCAATCATAAATGTCATCGTTTTTGGAGCATACTGACTCACTTCTTTTCGAGGTTCTTTAATTTGAGCTTCCATTACATCCAAGATTTCCATTCTGGCTTTTTTGGCTTGTTCTAATGCTTCTTTTAATATTTGTTTATTGATACCTTTGATTTTAATGTCCATTTGTAATGAACAAATTCCTTTTCTAGTTCCACCTACTTTAAAGTCCATATCTCCTAAGTGATCTTCCATTCCTTGTATATCTGTTAAAATGGTATAGTCTTTTTCATCACTAGAGGTAATTAAACCCATCGCAATTCCCGCAACTGGAGCTTTGATTGGTACACCTGCCGCCATTAAACTCATGCACCCTGCACATATGGTTGCTTGACTGGAAGAACCATTGGATTCTAAAATTTCTGATACAACTCTCACTGTATATGGAAATTCTTCTTCTGAAGGCATTACTTGTTTCAAACATCTTTCCCCCAAAGCACCATGTCCAATTTCTCTTCGTCCAGGAGACCCATATCTTCCAGTTTCTCCAACACTAAATTGTGGAAAATTATAGTGTAACATAAAATGCTTTTCTGCTTCTAAGCTAATTCCATCCAAAGCTTGATATTCATTTAAAGCACCTAGTGTTGTTACTGCCAATGCTTGTGTTTCTCCTCTTGTAAATAATGCAGATCCATGTGTTCTTGGAAGTAAGTCAATTGCCGTTGATAATGGTCTAATTTCATCCATTCTTCTACCGTCTGCTCTTGTTTTTTCATTTACTGTGATTGCTCTAAATATTTCATATTCGATGGATTCTAACACCAATTTTACTTTTGTGATTAAAATGTTCAATTCTTCTTTATCTAATGTATGATTTTCTTCTTCAAATAAGCTTACAACTTCTTCTTTGACAGAGTCGATGGCTGCATATTTTTCTTGCTTTTCTTTGATTCTCATAGCAGAATCTAATTTGGTACTTGCTAGTTCTTTGATTCGGTTTCTTAAATTATCTTCAATTTCTAATTTTTCATATTCTATTTTTTCTTCACCGATTTCTTCGATGATTTTTTCTTGGAATTCACATAATTCTTTGACAGCTTCATGACCGAATAATAAAGCTTCTAACATGTCATCTTCTGATACTTCTTTTGATCCTGCTTCTACCATATTAATGGCTTGTTTGGTACCTGCGACGGTTAAATCAATATCCGATAATTCTAATTCTTCTTGGGTTGGATTGATGATGAATTTTCCATCTACTCTACCCACTTTGACTCCAGCGATTGGTCCATCAAATGGAATTTTAGAAATACAAGTACATAAACTTGAACCAAACATAGCTGTTAATTCTGGTGAGTAATCATTGTCTACAGATAATACGGTATTGACAACTTGTACTTCGTTTCTAAAATCTTCAGGGAACATTGGACGCATAGGTCTATCAATCATACGAGCAGCTAGTGTAGCAGCATCAGTAGGTCTTCCTTCTCTTTTAATAAATCCACCTGGTATTTTACCTACGGAATATAGTTTTTCTTGATATAACACCATCAATGGGAAAAAGTCTGATAAAATATTTGCATTTTTGGATACCACAGCAGTTGATAATATAACAGTATCTCCGAATCTAACTAATACTGCACCATGGGCTTGTTTCGCAAGTTCTCCATGTTCTACGACTAATTTCTTTCCTCGAAAATTAAGTTCAAATACTTTTTTCATAAATTACCTCTTTTCTTGATATTTTTCATGATACAATTCTAATATTTTTTGTTTTGGCATTTCTAAACGTTCTATTTCTCCCTGAAATACACTAACAAATTGTTGTTTATTGATTACACCCACATCTCCTATGCTCATATTTGTTATAGAATCATATGTATTATAATCATCCAAATCTAAAAACTTTCGTTCACATTGTAATAATAATCGATTGTGTAAAACAGATTGTAGGCATGGTTGAAGGTGTATGTCTTCGCCTATTAAGATTCCGATATCACCAATATATAAATCTTTTACATTTAATAAATTTCTTAAATCTTCATAATAAAGTTTTAATGCAGTTTTTCTGGAAACATGTTTTTTTAATTTCACTATTTTAGAAAATGGAACAAGATTCCTTACAACATCATTACGAATAATAGGGCTAATAGGTGCAGAATGAGTATGAGTATCTGACCAACTTAATGTCATATCTATATATTTTACTACACCACTAGCCGATCCCTTTTCATATACCAATTGTTTTCTAGTTGTTTTTCCTTCTCTGTTTACAATATCCGCCTGATAAATTCTATCACTATTCATTTATATAACCTCCATAAATAAAGGCACTTAAAAATAAGTGCCTACTATTATTATTTTCTTAATCCTAAACTTTGAATCAAAGTACGATATCTAGTTACATCTGTTTTCAGTAAATATTGTAACATACTTCTTCTTTGTCCTACTTTTTTAAGTAATCCACGTCTAGAATGGAAATCATGTTTATGTTCTTTTAAATGTTCTGTTAATTCATTGATTTCTTCTGTTAAAATTGCAATTTGGACTTCAGCTGATCCTGTGTCTTTTTCATTTCTTGCATATTTTTTAACAATTGCTTCTTTTTGTTCTTTTGTTAAAGCCATACTTTTTCTCCTCTCTTATCATTCGCATATTCCTAGTAAAAAGTTGGAGTTTCTATTTCACCACGAATACGTACAAATATAATATACACTATATTATACACGAAAGCAAGTTATTTATGAAATTTTTCCAAATGTAGAAAATGGAAATAATCGAAAACCAACCGTCCCTTCGATACTTTTTTTGGGTATTAACCCAATATAACGACTATCTAAAGAATCATTACGGTTATCTCCTACTACAAAGTAATAACCTTCTGGTATAGTTGTATAACCAATGTCTGTTAAATCAAAATCAGATGTTTTTATGTTTTCTGGTAAAAAGGTTTCTTCTACTAACTCATCATTAATGTATAATTTACTGTTTCTGTAAGAAACGGTTTCTCCTGGAAGACCAATGATTCTTTTCACCAATTTGTCTTTTCCATATTTGAGTACTACAATATCAAAACGACTAAAATGATGATCATATTTTTTTAAGAGTAAAATCTCATTATCCTGTAAGGTAGGTACCATGGAAGAACCATCCACTTGTACTGGTGATATTACATATAATCTAAGTAAGATCACTACAGCAATTACAACTACATATGGTAGATATTCTTTCACATATTTCATAAATTCACCCTCTTTACTAAAAATAAGGCATTAAGCTGCCTTATCTCGTCTCTCTTTGATTTTAGGTTGACTAATTAGATTTCTTAGGTAATAAGGTTTTGCTCTTCTTACTTTACCTTTTCTAATAACAGTTACAGAATCAATTTTTGGAGAATTCATTGGGAATGTTCTTTCTACTCCAACTCCTGCTGAAAGTTTACGAACGATGAAGTTTTTAGAAACTCCGCTTCCTTTGATTGCAATGACAATTCCTTCAAATGCTTGAATTCTTTCACGTTTACCTTCAATGATTTTTACATCGACACGAACTGTATCTCCTACACGGAATTCAGGTAAATCTGTTCTAATTTGACTCTTAGTTATTTTTTCAACTAAATTCACGATGTCACGCTTCCTTTCTTTTTTCCATGATCATAAACATTCATTCAGCGGATCACTTTGTACATTTTATCATAATATTGTATGTTTGTAAAGTACAAAAATTAGCGTTTTTTCATAATGAAAAAGTTTTTTGATAACAAGAAAATATAAGCCTATCTTGATTTTCCAGTTTTTTCGTTTTCTTCTTCCATTGGCTGATATGTCTGATATGATTTTAGTTGTTGTTTGAATATCATTTTACTTTTGATTTCATGTTCTAATAAATCAATTTTTTTTAATAATAAATGGATATATTTATCATCTAAAAATTTACGATATTTATATTCTACCATTTCACGATAACGTGTCAAATCATTGAGTGCAACGCGAAAAGCACTATCGTCATCAGTACCTTCATTATTATCCATTAAAGAAATAATATATTGTAAATAATAATCTAGCTTTCTTTGATTTTTTCTCTTTAATACTTTTTCAATTAATGAAGGTTTAATCAATAACATAGAATTGACTGTAATTCCAGGGTGCGTAACACGATTATGTGGTGTTACACGAAATCCTTCCATTTTTTTACGAGAAAATTTGATTTTTTCTGCCCCTTTTTTCACTTTTTGAATGACATAGCGTTTCGCTTGCATAAAATCAACTCTTTTCTAATAAATCAGGTCTTCTTAATTCTGTTTTTAATTTACTTTGTTCCAATCTCCATTTGCGAATATTTTCGTGGTGCCCAGATAATAATACATCTGGTACTTTTTTGCCATGAAAATCTACTGGTTTTGTATAAACAGGATAGTCTAATAAGTCATCATGAAATGACTCCTGTATATGAGATTCCTCTTCAATGACTCCCGGTAATAATCTTACAATACTATCTACAATTGCCATACTAGCAATCTCACCACCAGTCAAAATAAAATCTCCAATGCTGATTTCCATATCCACCATATCTCTAATTCGTTCATCAAAACCTTCATAATGTCCACAAAGTAAAATGATGTGTTTCTGTTTGGATAATTCATATGCCATTTTTTGTTTATAAGGAATTCCTTGTGGTGTCATCATAATCACCAGGCTATCTTTTTTTCTATAATGTTCAATAGCATCATAAATCGGTTGTGGCATAAGTACCATTCCTTTTCCTCCACCAAATCCATAATCATCTACTTTTTTATGAGGATCTAAAGAAAAATCACGAATGTTATGTACGTTTATTTCAACTTGTTTTTTTTCGATTGCTCTACCTAAGATTGACTCTTTGAAAACCGAATCGAATTGGAATGGAAATAAGGTTAAAATATCAATCTTCATCAAATAATCCCTTCATATCTTTTATTTCAATGGTATGATTTTCAAAATCAATTTTTCCAATAAATACATCTACATAAGGAACAAGATGTCTTTTGTCTTCGTTTTCAATGACTAATATATCATGTGCTTTACTTTTTAGAATAGAGGTTACTTTTCCTTGATACCCATTTGCTATTACATCTAATCCGATTAAATCTTCTTTCAAAAAACTTGGAAATGAAAAATCATCACGGTTAATGTATACTTTTTCACCCTTATACCCAATCACATCATTGATATCTTGTAATCCTTCTAATGTTACCATATCATATATTTTATGGAATCTGTAGGTTGCAATAATCTCTTCTTTTTTATTTTTTCCAATATAAAGATGTACTCCTTTTTGAAAAATGTACTCCTTATATTCCATATCAGATAGAATGCGAAGTTCTCCTTTGATTCCATGTGTGTTTACAATTTCACCAATACAGATATAATGCATACTTCACCTACTTATCCAATTCATATAAAATAATACTTGTCGCAACCCCAACATTTAAACTTTCACATACTTCATTACAAGGAATGTATAAGTATGTATCACAAAGGTCTAAAATTTCTTCACTCACACCATTGCCTTCGTTTCCCATTATTATAACAGACTTTTCTGTTTTTGCAACATCTTTTATATTTTTTCCATGGGTTACTTTGGTTCCCATAATATGGTAATCTTTTTGTTTTAATTGTTCAATACATTCTTTTAAATCTTGGCGAAGAATATTGATATGAAATAACATCCCTTGACTGGCACGAATGGTTTTAGAATTGTATAAATCGGCACATCCAAGACCAAGGATAATGGTGTCAATATGAAAAGCAACTGCGCTACGGATAATGGTTCCTAAATTCCCAGGATCTTGAATGTCATCCAGCATTAAAATATGGTTTCCTAAATGTTCACTTTCCTTTTTTTGACAAATGGCCATGATATGAGGTGGCGTTTCCAATTCTGTAATAGTGTGTAAAATATCATTGGTGACATAAGAAATTGGTACATTTAATGGTAATAGTGCATCTTGTTCTAATATCAGTTCTTTTAAATAGCCTGTTTTATATGCTTCTAATACCAAATGTTCTCCTTCCACTAAAAATAAACCTGTTTTGTCACGGTATTTTTTTGTATTTAATTTTTTCATATCTTTTATTTTTTTATTTTCCAATGAGGTATATAACATCTCAATCACCAGTATCATTTTATCAAAAAAAATTTTTAAAGTCTATTCCATCACACTTTATTTTTATCATTAGAACATTCCGATTATTCAAATTTAAGTAATTTTATTCTTCTCTTTGATTTCTAATTTTTTTCTTTTTCTAATTCTTTTAGACTTTTTCTAGGGGTTGGTAATTCTTCGGGCATTGTTCCACCCAGTTCTTTTATCGTTTTTCTTATTTTACTACCTACTTCATAATGCGTTTTATTTGCTTCTTTCTCGGTTTTAATATTTTCTTTCTTTTCGCAATATCATCTGCCGTTTCTCCGTTATACAATTCTTTATAGCCAGCATTATGAAACTGATCCAAATTTTTAACACCCGAATTTATGGCTGTTCTATTTAGTGAACAATTTCCTTTTTTGGTTAATTTTCTTTGATAAAACCTTTTTTCGTCTTCTGTTAACTCACTATATTCTAATTCACTAATTTCTTGTTTTCTTGTTTGTATTGCAAAGTAAGTTTGTGCCAAAGCAATTACATTTTTTCTGGAATCCCCATTTTGCGCAATCAGATAACAAGCATATCTACTTAACTCATAATCCATTACTTGTCTTTGAGCACCTTTAGCAATTTTTATCATTTTCCTGACCTCAGGAAAATAATCTGATATATTATAATTACTATTTTCACAAGCAATCATCGCACTCTTAATAACTTTATGGAAATTTTCCCATTTACCATATTCAAGTAGTGGCATAAGCTCTCGTGCATTCCAATATTCATAGCCATTTTTATCAATATGTTTTATTTCTTCAAAAGTTGTGTTATTTTCCATATTTTTATTTATTGTTTTATTCAAATTAATTCCCTCTCGTAGTATCATAATTTAAAGAACAGCTCCACATATCAATATAAAAAGCACTTAAAGTGTGCAAATAAATTAACGAACTGATTCAATTCTACAAATAGTTGAATGAATGCTTTAAAGACATTTTTGACTTAATATGACTATTTTCAATTATTTATTTTCTATTTGTTCTAATTTATCTATATATTGATAATTAAGTACATTCTCTTTTGAAATAGCAGACTTTTTGGTTTCTTGTTCATAAGAAATCCTCGCATCATTAGCGACTTTTCCACCACGTTTAGCAACTTTCATGTTCGCATTTAAACCTTGTGGATTTTCTGATTTTGCTATTTCACGAGTAGCGATTTCTCCTAAATCAGCTAATGTTACTTCAATGTCTAACATATTATCTCGTAAAGATTCTTTTCTTAAACCTTTATATTGTTTATATTCTTTTGCTGTCATTCCTGACCAACTTTTGTAGATTTCATTTGTAAGAATTGCATATTCCCTACTTTCAGTTATTCCTCCGTCTTTCCAAACATCAGTTAACTTTTTTCTATCTTGCATTCCTTTTAATCTTTTTGCAATCCATGCTTCATCATAACCCTTAGCACGATATAAATCTAATGAACGTTGTGTTGCAATAGATGGATCAAATATTTCATCAATTCTTTCTTTGCCTAAATGAGCCAACCATTGTTTTACTGGTTCAACATTTTTTGAAGGAATAGATTCAATAATACGAAACATTCCCTCTATATCAACAACATCAGTATTATAATATTTACCATCAGAAGATTTTAATTTCAGTTGGTTACAATTTGTAACCGACTCATTTCCTTCCCTCTTTAATCTATATTTTAATACTTTCCAATAGTTTCTAGGATTTTCACTTTCTGAAAGAATTCCTACAATATCAACAACGCTAATATAGTATTTTTCATCATTTTTATCCCATACGGTTCTAATAGTTTCATTGTTAAATATTTTATGAATTAAATGCATTTTATCTTGTTCCATATATTTATCTCCTCTCGCTTATTTAGTTCCTAAAGTAAAAGTATATCCTATTCAAAATTCCATTTTATTTGAATTTTTCTTGATTTATTTGCTTTAGATGATTTTTATAAATATCTTCATTTTTAGATTCTTATTGTTTCATTTCTAGAAAATGGTTATAAATAAATCTGTACATTCGAATATTTTATAGTTTTGTTCTTTTTGGGTTTCATTAGATACAATCTAAATTTGTAAGCTTTATGAATTATTATAGTTTCACTATTAATATATATCAATCATATCAGGAACATATGTTTGTGTCAACCTATTTTTCCAAATTTAAGTATGACTTTCTTATTATACAAAAAACACACTTAAAGTGTGCTTAAATTAACGAACTGATTCAATTCTACAAATAGTATCTTGATTCATTCCTTTCACAGATAAAACTCCATTTTCAAAAGTAGCATATCCACTGTTGCAAACAATTCGATTCGATATTGCATAACCTTCTTCTGCAGTAACCTTAAAATCAACTTGATTCATATCACTTTTAGAAGCAATTTGTATTGTTCCATCAAACCATCCTATTGCATCCATTTCCTCTTTAGTTGGTTCATTTCCAGCTCCAAAGGTTTGTGTTAAATTGACAGCAATCATATCATCAACATAAGTATTACTGTTGGAACAACTCTTACAAAGACCAACTTGAAAATAGATAGCTTCACCATCAGCAATAAATGTTTTAGAATTTAAAGTAAATTTGTCAGGAGATACAGTTACAGTTAGTTTGCTTTTAGTTGTAGCGTCCTTTTTGGAAATTTGTAAAAAAGGTCCTTGTTTGACTTCAGTCATAAATTTTCCGCCATAATACAGTTTATCTTGATCATTAGCAGTTAGTTTTTGGTATTCCCAAGTAGTATAAACAAAGTGATAGCTATGTAATCCAGAAACAGATTTTTCTGTTGTAATGAATCTGGTGTTAGTAATTGCTAAACTATTTTCAGCCTCATCTACACGACTAGTGCTCCAACCTGTTTCACCATCTTCAAAACTACCATTTACAATTTGATTGGTCATACTTCTTCCATTTTCAATATGGGTATGAGTTCCAAGTAAGGTTACCTTATAACTTGTAGGACTATCCTTACAACTATTGGTGGTAACTCCATCCATAGTATACAAATAATTTTTTCCTGATTTTGTGATTATTATAGTTGGATCTGGTGCAAAATATTCACTCGTATTAGGATTGATTACTTTTAGTTTGTCCTCTTCTGTTGATGCTTTTGAATCCCCTTGCATATATCCCTGTTTGATTAGTTCTGAAAGCGTAATTGTTAACGTTTCACCCTCATCTGGTAATTGTAATAAATGATCTGCTCCCCAGTTTCTTGCAGCAGTTATCATATAAGAAATTTGTGTATCACATAAATTTTTTTTATGTTTATTCAGTGAAGTTGTAATGGCAGGAATTGCAATCATACTAATTAAAGCTAGTACGATAATAACACCAAGTAACTCCGCTAATGTAAATCCCTTTTTCATTTTATCACCTCTATTATTAGTACCATCATATCAAAAATAGTCTTCAATAGCAAGTAAAAACGTCAACTAGACGTCTTTTGAATGTATCACCAATACGCTTCTATGATCAAAATGGAACGCATCTACTACTTTTCTAAAATCACTATAATTCAAACTCTGATACTCGTCATACAAATCACTTCTCACATGACCATATCTTACAAAATCACTCACCAGTCGATTGTTTAGTCGATCTACACTATCACTCATAAAAATGCATGAACTTAAAATGGTTTTCTTTTTGCGAATAAAATCCACCTCAGTTGTCTTTGTATTTTTGAGTTCTAAATCAATACAACTTATCAATTCATCCTGTTTTTCAGTTTCTCCTTCAATACTAAGTAAAATATGGCTTTCAATATCTGAAAAATCAAAATAAACATCATCCGTTACAATTTTATCCTTTTTGAGTTGTTCTAAAAACGTAGATGTCGAACTTAATTTGATATCCAAATAAATAGAAATATATAAAGGCAGTAACGTTTCTGGAATATCCATCATTTCCTTTTTATTCAATTTGTAATTGATGAATATTTTAGGAATAGTAACATTCATAGCAATGCTTTCATATTCCTTATTTACAAAATCTGGTTCTTGATATGCCCGAATTTGAATGGGTTCTGGTTTTGGAAATTGTTTTCTTCCCTGATTTTGGCGCACCAATTCCATTGTTGTTTCCGGATTCACATTTCCTGTAATAACAAGTGCCATATTAGAAGGATGATAAAAAGTCTCATAACAGGTATACAAATCTTCCTCTGTAATAGATTCTACACTTTCTTTGGTTCCACCTGTTGAAATACGAAGTGGATGCACTTGTAATAAATTCAAATTACTCTTTTCAAAGCCAACACGATAAGGATCATCCATATACATTTCAATTTCCTGTACAATGATTCCCTTTTCTTTTTCGACATTTTTCTTTGTAAAATATGGGGCTTGAACAAAATCGAGTAAAAAGGTTAAGTTTTTTTCAAAATCTTGTGTTCCTGAAAACCAATAATTCGTCTGCCAAGGATTGGTAGAAGCATTGCATTCACTTCCACTCTCATCAAAAAAGGAAAAAGGATCGACACCATCTTCTTGCTCAAATAATTTGTGTTCTAAAAAATGAGCAACACCATCTGGAACACGAATCATTTCCGTTTTTCCAATGGGAACAAATTCACTTACATTAGAACCATATTTGGTCACCAAAGTAGCTCTTGCATTATTACAATTTTCTTTTGGAACAATATATACTTGTAACCCATTTTCTAGAGTTTCCTCATAAATGGTCAAATCCAAATGCTCAAATGGTATCTTTTTCATTTTTTCCTCCTTCCAATAGATAAACTGTATCGACATGAACCTTTTTAGCAAGTTCTATAATCATGTCTTTGGTTACTTTTTGAATATTTTCTATCTTTTCTTCTAATAAATCATTTCCCATATATTCATGAACCAAATAAATGTTAGATAGGAGTGTTGGAGAATCCTCTACTTCTTTGCACCCACTGATAAATGTTGCGACAGCCTTTTCAATCATTTCTTCTCCAAAGTCACCTTGCTGCATACTTTCAATTTGTTCTTTGATTAAATTGATTGTTTTTTTAAATGTTTTCGCGTCAATTCCAGCCGAAATTACGAATGTATGGTATAAATAATTGTAATTAGAATTGATAAAGTAACATAACGAATTTTTTTCGCGAACCGTTTGAAATAACTTGGAATCTCCTCCACCACCTATAATAAAAGAATAAATATTCATTACATACTGACGTTCAAAAGGTGTTAGTTCATCTACCTTACACCCAACCAAAAGTTGGCTTTGTGTAATATCCATTGTTTCTTTTACCACCTGTTCTTTTTCAGGAAAACTTGTATAATTTAAAATATGTTCTCCTGTTGCCATACGATTTTTAGGTGGTACAATGTATTGTTCAATATAAGATTTTACCTGTTCTGGGTCGATATCACCAATTACAAAAACATCTACAATGGAATGATCAATCAAATTTTGATAATATGTATACAAATTTTTTCTTGTTATTTTTTCTAAATCCTCTAAATATCCAGAAGGATGATAAGAAAGTTTAGAATTGGGTGCCATTACTTCATACAAACGAAGTAAACTATATCTTCTTGGATTATCTTTGGTACTACGAATATCTTCTTCCAAACTTTTTTGAATAATATCAAATGAAGTTTCATCGAATTGACCATCTATTATATTAGGGTGATATAATAAATTCATAAAAAAGGCAATCGATTTTTCATTCATACCTGATTCTGTATATTTTTCATTTAAAAAACGGCATTTAAAAGATAAAATACTATATTTACCAGACCGAATATTCGCCCCATTGACAGAAATATTATATAAATCTTCTGTTGCGATAGATAATGCTCTACTAGTTGGATATTCTTTACAAGTAGAAAGTAACATATCATCCAAGAAATTACGTATTGTAATTTCCTCCTTTTTGAGTTCATTTTTATAGTTAACAATTATTTGTACTGTTTTAAAACGATCGGTTTGGATGATGTGCAAATTATAGTTTTCTTGTACCAATTTTTGATAATTCATAGCGTTCACCTCTTGTTTAGTATATGGACATTTTTCATTTTTATAATATAGATTCTAAAGCCAATTCGATCATTTTTGAAAAAGATTTTTGTCTTTCTTCACTTGTGGTTTCTTCTTTTGTAACAAGATTGTCAGAAACAGTCAATATACAAGCCGCTCTTTTATTACAGATTTTAGCATTATGAAATAAAGCAAAAGATTCCATTTCTACTGCCAGACATCCATACTTTTCATATAATTCTAAGTAGTTATCATTTTCCTTATAAAAAACATCACTACTATGTATATTCGCAATTGTGATTGGGAAATTTAACGCTTCTGCAGTTTGTTTTATCACCAAATTCATACTGTCGGATGCATACAACATATGATCTTCTGTTCCGTTTTGTGTTTTTGCATAACTGGATTCAGAATAAGATCCATTGACTAAAATCAAATCATATAAATTTAAATCTTTTGTATAAGCTCCACAAGATCCTACTCGAATGATTTTTTCGACACCATAAAATTGGAATAACTCATAAGAATAAATTCCAATACTAGGCATTCCCATACCAGATCCCATTACAGTCACTTTTTTCCCTTTATAATATCCTGTATATGCATACATATTTCTAACCTGATTTACAATTTGATAATTTTCTAAATAAGTTTCAGCAATCATTTTAGCACGTAAAGGATCTCCTGGCATGATTACAACAGGAGCAATTTCCCCTATATTCGCTTCATTATGTGGTGTTGCCATTTTATCTACCTCCTTTTTCATTATAACACGCGAATACACAATAC
>CAJTIX010000022.1 GCA_910576795.1 uncultured Bacilli bacterium | reverse complement strand
GTCAACATATAATCAATTTGAATAAATAATAGACACTTTTTCTTACACACAATCAATCGATAAGGATTCTTCCCCTTTATGAACAGCATTTTTTTCCGTGCCAATTTTCTTGTTTTTAATAAATATAAATGTTGATGCCAAGTAATACATTTGATATAGGAAAAATCAATTTTGGAATACGCACGATAAAAATGCATCATAGAAATCAAATTTCTTTTTGTAAAACCAATTACAATTCCATATTGTTTTTGCAATTCCCATTCTAATACCTTAAAGGTATCAGTAGGAATATGATGATTGCAAAGATAATATCCAATTTGGTAATAAAGAGATATCAAAATACCATTATCAATAGGATGACACAAAGCCTCTAAAATATACAACTGGATTTGTTTGATATGTTCTTTTTTCATAGCTCACTCCTTTATACTAACAATATAAAGAATGTTGGACCAATTGTCAAAGTATAAAAATAATATATTGGAAAATTGAAAAAGACAAATTTTTAATTTTCTAATATATATTCCTATCATTTTTAAATACAGTTTATGCATAAATAAAAAAATTGCATCTCTGCATTATTTTTGAAGTACTGGCTTCCATGTTCGTTCAATATTTTTCATTTCTTTTTCAATCAAGCATTCATATAAAGATATTCCAAGTTTATTGCATATTGATACGAGTACGATAAAAACATCGGCAATCTCACTTTCAACAGAGTCATAATTTTGCAATTTATTTTGATCTATACCCATATTGACCTTGTCTTTCCGAATGGCTTTCGCAAGCTCGCCGATTTCTTCTGTTAACAATAACATTTCCTTTTCAACAGATTGATGATCAAATCCTCTAATTGCAATCACCTGTTTTAAATATTCCTGAATGGTACTTAAACGATCCTCTTTTTTTAATTGTTCCATTAATTGTATTTGCTCCACTATAATCACCACTTATTTCAATATTATGGAAGATACAAAATCTCATCCATATTTTTTTCTTCTTTTAAATGATTTATTTGTATAGAATTCAAATAAGTGAACCCCAACACAAATAGAATAAAACCAACCAATACCTTACTATGTAACATTTCTTTCATATCATCACTCCCTTTGTTAATATCAGTTTAACACGAACATATATTCGTGTCAATAGAAAATTCGAACAAATGTTTGACTTGTCGTCAACAATATGTTAAAATGAATTTGAAAATAAAAAAGGAGGTCATTATATGACTACATTAACCAATCGTCAAAATGAGATACTGAACTATATCAAAAAATATATCGCAACTCATGGTTATCCCCCTACCATTCGTGAAATTGGTGCTGCTGTAGATGTTTCATCCCCTGCAACCATTCACGCCCATTTAGCCAATTTGGAGAAAAAAGGATTCATTCGTAAACAAGAAACCAAAAATCGTGCTTTGGAATTATTAGTAGAAAATGAATTTGAGCCAAAAAATGAATTAATTATAGAAGTACCTTTATTAGGGAAAATTACAGCGGGTTCTCCAATTGAAGCCATTGAACATCCAGATGAGACCTTTGCAATACCATCTTATTTGGTTCCTAAAAATAAAGATGTCTTTACTCTAAATGTGAGTGGTACTAGTATGATTAACGCAGGAATTTTAGATGGCGATATTGTAATTGTAGAACGAAAAAATACAGCACGTAATGGACAAATTGTTGTAGCCATGACAGATGAAAATGAAGTAACTTTAAAAACATTTTATAAGGAAGATGGATATTTTAGATTACAACCTGAAAATGATACCATGGAACCGATTATTTTAGACAATGTTACTATATTAGGAATTGCGATTGGACTTTATCGTAAATTATAAAAGAGAATTCAACCGAATCCTCTTTTATTTTTCATATTTTTCTTTTAAACCTTGATACCAATTACTTACCTTTTCTTTTCCAGATTGATATATATGGGAAGCACCTTCCTTGATGATCTTACCCGTATTTTGAAATGATTCTACCATGTCATCTTTGGCATCCACAAAATTTTGATAATTGTCACTGCCCATTGTAGATTCTAATTTTTCTGATACCTTATTTGTAATATTTCCTACCCCAGTTTTTACATAATGAAGAGCACTTTGATATTTTGCTTGTAATGTATCCTTATAATTCGGTATTTTGCTTTCAATAGCAGTATCCATACGTGTTAAAATTGCACGGATCTTTTCTTGTGCAGCTTGCGTTAAATCTTTAAAATACACATCACCAATTGGTTCTTCATAGTAAATGAAATCGACCAATGTAATAAACTTTGTTGCAATGACTTCTTTGACAGATTCTACTTTTTCTGATGAAAGAAGCATAGTAACTTCTTGTTCCAAAGAGTCAATTTGTTGCACCGTTTGTTCCTCCTTTACAGCAACAGGTATACTTTCTGGTTGCGCATTCATATTAGAAAAATCTTTGTTGCTATATTCTTCCATTGTTGGAACATTTCCTGTTTCTAAATTAGAAACTTCTGTACTAGAATTTGGGTCTTGTAACTCACTAGAAATTTGTTCATTAGAACTTTCTATCTTTTCCTCATTTTCAAAATCCACTTTTTGATTGTTTTCATTTTGGATTACTTTTTTCTCATTACAACCTGTTAACAAGAATAAACTTACTATAACAAAAATCCATCTCATATTTCACACCTCTTTTTGGAAAATTCACAACCACAATAATCCTGTCTATATAAATGATATTGTTTGGATAATTCAATAGAACGTTTATATCCATTTCTTTTTTTAAAATCCGCATATAAATAACAAACACCATATTGTTGTTCTAACATTTCACCAATTTGATTTAGTTTCTCACTATCTTTATAAGGACTGATTGATAAAGTGGTTGTAAAGTAATCGAAACCTAATTCTTTTGCTTTTTTGATTGTTTCATGCATCCTTAAATAATAGCATTTGGTACAACGTACTCCGCCTTCTGGTTCTTCTTCGAACCCTTTACTCATATCTATAAATAGATCTGGTTGATAAGTTCCTTCTAAAAAATGTACATTTGGATGTGCCAATTCGATTAGTCTTTTTTGTTCTTCTACCCTATGTTGATATTCTATGTGATTTGTAATATTTGGATTATAATAAAAGACTGTAATTTCAAAGTAATTTTCTAAATATTCTAAAACATAGCTACTACAAGGACCACAACAACTGTGTAACAATAAAGTTGCTTTTTTTTCTTTTGGTAAATGGGATAAAATTTCGTCTAATTTTAATTGATAATTGATTTTCATATTTCCACTTCCAGTACTTATTTTAGCATACATCACAGAAAAAAGAAACTTACTTCCGTTTCTTTTTTCTCTTTTCATTATAGTTTTTTAATATTGCTTTTACATCTGGGAAAGCATTCATCAAACGTTTTCCTAAAAAGGAACTACTAGATAAAACGGCTTTTACTTTTTTGGATATTTCTTCTGTACTATCTTTTCGAATGTTGGTTGCCACCTTTTTAAAATTCAAAATCACTTTAAAGGAAACCAAGTTATCAGTTAAGAAGATTACAAATAAAACGATTGCCATTATGGTAAGTAATTGACCTGGTATCAAGGATAAAATATGGGTAATAAAAGGATTCGCTATATATAAAATCAAACAACCACCAATTCCAAAAAGAATCATATTGACTAAGCAAATGCGACCATTAATATTAAATTTGCTATTGCTATAGTCCCACCATCTTGCTTTGAATATTTTTTCCATAACATAACTTGTTCCATATTCTAATATAGAACAAATGACCACTGTCATAATAAATAAAACAAGTGGATTATCTGTATAAGAATGTAAAAAGTAAATGATAAATAAAGAACCATATCCGTAGATTGGGCAGTAAGGTCCAAGTAAGAAACCACGATTTATCCATTTTTTTGTAATTAAAAAAATATCAATTACTTCAATAAACCACCCAATAAAGGAATAAATCATAAACAATAAAAACCATGTTTTTAAATCATACATAATATGAACTCCATTTCAGACTTTAAAATTCCTATTTAGTATAACATATTTTGTCAAAAAAAGAAACATTTTTGATTGGCAAGCATAAAATTATATGATATAATGGATTTGTTTTAAATTTGCCGCCTTAGTTAAGTGGTATAACAGAGCCATGGTAAGGCTCAGTCGTAAGTTCGATTCTTACAGGCGGCACCAGATTGATAGGAAACTCGAACTTTTTCGAGTAGCAACAGAAAACGGCTTGTCAAAAAGCTGTTTTTATGATATCATGAATATGTCAAGGAAACTTGCATAAAATAAAAAAGGAACATTCAATATTGCAGTGTTGAGTGTTGCCAATATATTTGGTTTCACCTAATTCAATACTGAGTTAGGTGATTTTCTTTTTATATTAATACTATAAATAGTAATAATACTAATAGGAAGATAAGAATTACTAAAGATAAGATTAAAAAATCTTTCTTATTCATTATATCGCCTCCCTTCACTCTTGAAGTTTGGCAATCACCCAACTATTAAATGTTCCTAAGTAAATTATAGCAAACATTTGTTTTTAATACAATAAGTTTATGCTAAATTCTGACAGTTTAGTAAACACACTTGTATATTGACAGGGCAATATAACAAAATTATTGGAGTATGATATTAAATTATAATTATATAATTGAAGGAGAGTATATAGATGAAGCCAGAAATTAGAAAAAGACGTTTTGAAGATTCTGAAGAATTAGCGCATGCAATTGCAATGGTGTGGAATACAACATACAAAGGAATTGTTGATGACGAATTTTTAATAAATCTATTAAATGGTGAAAAACAGTCTGCTGAAAGACTAAAAAATAGTATAAATGAACAACCCAATTATTACGTTCTAATATTACAAAATAAAATAATTGGATGGATCTATTATACATTAGACAGTGATAAATATGAAAATGCTGCAGAAATTCATTCTTTATATGTATTAAAGGAGTTTCAAGGAAATGGATATGGTAAATTATTATATAATTATGCAGTTGAAAATATATCAAAAAATAAAATTGAAAAATTAATAATTGGTTGTTTAGATGGTAATCCTTCTAATGAATTTTATAAGCATCTTGGAGGAAAATTTATAGGCAATCATTTATTTAGAGAAAAATATTTAGAGAATATATATTTATTTGAACTATAAAATGTTGTTGTACGTCCTCCTCTAGGGCACCAGATTGATTGTTACTCGGACTTTTATGTTTCGAGTTCTAATATACTTGAATTTATGATAGAATGCTTATGAAAACAAATTAATAAGGTGATATTAAATGGAAAAATATATAATAATAGAAAATGATTACTTTGAAATATCTATTCCCGATTCATTAAAAAAATATGGTAATGAAGTTATAAAATATTCCACTGATAAAATAGAATATTTTTTGCATTTTTTTAATCTAAAAAGTTATGGAACAAAAATAAGAGCTTCCTTTTTTCTATCAAGTGAAGATTTTTTTAATAGAATTAAAAATTTAGCTCCAGAAGCTAATCCACCCAGTTGGGCTAAAGGATGTTTTTATGGTGGAGAAACTCAGATATTGCTTAATTCCCAAAATATATATGATCGTTTTTGTACTCTTGCTCATGAAACGTTTCACTTACTATTTCAAAAATTTGTATACAAAAAAAATAATATGGATAGAATAGTATGGCTTGATGAATCGTTAGCTGGAAACTTTGATGGAACAACTGAAAAATTAATAGAAAACGGTGAGTTTTTAGAAATTATACTGAAATTAAAAAACAATCAAAAATTACCCAAAATGAACGAATTAGAATTTTCTAAGGGAAATATAAAAACAAAAGACTATAATGGTTATGAATTATTTAAAGTTGTTGGGAGATACTTAATTGAAACAAAAAGCCCTGACGAACTATTAAAATATATAAATGATAAAAGTAAAATTGGAAATGATGGCAATATTATATTAGAAGTAAGTATAAAATATTTTTCAGAAAAATATGGCCTAAAATAAAGTTATTGTACGTCCTCCTCAATGTTATCAGTTTAAGAAATTACATTGTAAAGGGTGTAAAAAAGGTAATGTAAAGCATGGACATTACCTTTTTATCTTAATTTTAATAATTTTGGAAAAAATTTTTGCAATTTTTAGAGGGTTTAACTTACAGTTATTAGATACTTACTTTTTTCCTTTCTAAAATAAAATTTATATAGAAAACTATTACAAATAAAATGTAATTTCATCTAAAACGAACTACTATACTTTACTCTTCATTTTCTTCTTTTTATAACGTCATCCTGTTCTAAATTACCAATTAATAAACTACTACTCGGATTATGATTTCCAAAATGTGACATGACTAATTTTTCATCATAATTAGCATAACAATACTTACAAAAATGCTTACAGGAATTGTAAACACCAATATCGACCATTTCGATACAACCACATTTTCTAGCACCCCATTTTGGATAAGTTTTACCTGTTAACTGATACGCACAAGATTTAGATAAGCACTCCCCTTTTCTAAATCCATATTCTGTTAAATTTCTTGCCTCATAACACGTTTGCACTGTCATACCATTTCGTTTTGCACTTTCACTAAATGAAATTCCGATTTCTCTATAATCTTCATCGGTAAACTCTCTTGTCTTCAATATCAATTGATTTTTACGAACATTTTTATAATCATCTATAAAGGATACAATAATGGTTTTTACAAATCCATTTAACAAAGAACACATATGATCAAAAGCTTTTTTATGATAGGAAATATCATATTGATCACTTAAAAAGACAGGATCATAACGTATACATAAATGGTCAATTCCAACAATAGAAGATAACTGTTTGATTGCCTCTATGATTTTTCCTTTTGGTGGAACATTGGGTTCGATTTCTTTTAAATAAGGGGTTAAGGTAACATGAAAAAGAATGGGTTTTTCAATCATTTTCAATTGATTTAAAATTGGAATAGGATTTTTGGTACAAAAAACAATCGCATCCACATCTTCAAAATAAATACGACTGATTTGTTTTGGATAAAAAGGATTTCTCACATCTACAAATCCTTCTTGATATCTTTTCATAAACCAATCAGAATAAAATGCCACAATATCTGTTCTTCCACTTACATTTAAAATCATAAAACGCCTTCTTTATATTAGAAAAACAGATTTTTCAATCTGCCTTTTTTTTCGGTTTCAATTCTTTGCAGGTATCTACAATAATGTTTTTCACTTGTTCAGAGTCCTCTAAATCTTTCAACCAATACATCATTTTCGCACCCTGATAAGGCAAAGCTTCTTTCAAGTGATATTTTTCATTACTTGATGTTTCTTTAATCAAAAAACGTTCTTCTTCATAAATTCCACCAAAATAAATATTTTGATAGTAAAATAAATATCCTCCCATCATAGGACGGTATGTAATCGAACCTAAACACTCCAATTTTTCTAAGATATAATCTTTATACTCTTTGGTAATAGCCATAAAATCTCCTACTTAGAAGAAAAAATGCTATTAATAGATGGAAATCTCTTTAAAACTTCATCTATATTCATTTCAATTTGATTCATCATTGTTTCATTATAGTTTGATTTTCTAGTAAATGAAATTTCATAAGGCCTGAATGTGATGACAAATTCATTTTGATGTTCTGAACCTACATCTTCCCGATCCCTTTTAAAATTCAAATGCATTTTGATTTCTAAACTACTCATTTCCTTTAAACCTTTTTCGTGAGTTGCTTCTTCAAATTCTTCCATATCACGGCAAATAACATTTGTATACATTTTTCCCCTTAAAGAAACTTCAAAAACTGAGTTTCCTTTTTTAAAACTATAATTATATTCCCCATGTTGCTCTTTGTTTTTTTCAACCTCTTCTGTAAGTGCGATAAATTTATTGTACTCATCGCAGCAATATTGTACTAAATAGGTAATGCATTCTCCTGTTGGTATAATTGTTGAATAATTATGTTGATTTTGAATTCCAAATGGTGTATTTTCATCGATATAGTTGTTCATATTCACTCCCTCTTTCCATTATTCAACCTCTTCTTATCCTTAATTGATAGATTTAGAACAAATGTTCCGTTCATCTCACATTTTTATTATATCATATTTTTTTCATATTTCGACAAGTTTTGATTTGATTTTGAAAAATAGTTTCAATAAAAGAAGGCTTCATCTAGACCTTCCCTTATCATTTATTAAATACATAGATGCCAATGCTTGAAGTTGTTCTGCATTGATATAAATAACCCTTCCTCCTTTGGGTTGAATTTTATGATTTCCAAATACAATCCAAATCGCATCTATATTTGTAGTTGGCATATCTGCATCTCCATCTGTAAAAATAATCTTATTTTCTACTCTTCTTGTAAAAGCATTTACTGCTACTTCAAAGTTAGTTCCACCTCTACCATAAAAGGGTAAATAATCAATATCGGATAACTGCTTGATCTCGGTAAAACCGTAAAATTTTGTATCAAAACAACCTACTTTCACTTTAGAATTTTGTAAAATGTTTTTACATTCTCTTAAAAAATTTCTAAGAAGTGTTTCATTGATGGAACCACTTGTATCTAAAACAATCTCTGTTTCTGGTCTTGGTATCTCTTCCAAATATGCAGTTACAACGCCATCTTCTATTCCTGCATTTTGATAAGACCAATCCACATCATATTGAACTGCCTCTTTTAGTAACATGCGCCAATCAATAAGTGGTTCCGATATCCCAATATCCGTTATATTTATTTTTTGACTATTGGTATCACTTCCATGCCCTTGTGATTGATGAATCAATGCTTGTCTCAATTCTTCTAGTTGTTTTTTTCGTTCAACCCTATTTTGTTGAAATGCTCTTTTTTCACCTAATTCTGTTATTTTTTTAATTTCTTCATTCTTGATATTCTCTTGATTTACTTTTTCATTCGGTTGTTGTTCTGATTTTTCCTTTTTCTTTGAAAACATTTTACTTATCTTATCCAGGAAATCTTTGAATTCATTTGAAGTACTAGATTGTTCAGAGCTTTCTTCTAACTGTTCTTTTTGTTTTTTCTCTATCGCCTTATCCCACATAGAATGTGTATCATGTCCAACATCATGATTTGCATCCTGTTTTTCTTCTTTACCATTTTGTGTATTATTAGAAGACGAATTGGAATTGTTTTGTCCACTTTGTGTTTTAGATTCATTGCTCTGATTTCCTTGTTTGCCATCTTGTTGCTTTTGAGCTAATAGTTTTTGATACATTTCTTCGGCATCATAATCAATCGCATCTTCCATGTCAACAATACCCTTCACTGCAGTTAGACCATCCTGTTTTAGAAAAGCATTCACAACCGCATCAGTTGCGATATTCCAGAGTTTTCGATCTTTTCCAGCACTTCTATCCATATGACTAAATGCAATATGACTAATTTCATGAGCGAATACAAATATTTGTTCATCCTCTGTAAGAGTTTCCATATAATTCGGATTATAATAAATATTCGTACCATCTGTCCCTGCAGTTTCAATCGATGGTTCTACAACACAGTTAGAATGCGCAATTATACTTCCAAAGAAAGGATATTTTACGAGTAATTTTCTTTTCAGTAATTCTATATTCATATTCTATCCTTATATTTGGGCCAATAAAGAATAAACTTCTTCATTTATTTTATATATACTAGCATCAGAACAAGTAACTACTATCAAACAATTTTTTGGCAAATCAAATGTACTCACTTTTTTGTATTTGAGGATTTCTATAAATTTTGTCTGTTCTTCTACCCTTATTTCATTGATATTTTCAATCACCAAAACAACAGTTCCATTTTTACTTTTTTGTAGCAAATCTTGGTACCACATAGGTGGACAAAATAGGGTATTTTCATAGTGTCCATTTAGTTCTGATTGTTTTATATTGGACTCAATCACAACAGAATTTCGAAATGAATGAGATGATATATTTTTTACTAATAATGGAGATACACCAACCTTTATATAATTTTCCAATAAATTGAATCTTTCTTGGTTCATTTTTTCATTCCTCCTTGAAGATTATGTTCCATCATTTGTAATTCCAAAAGGCGCTCTAATCTTTTCTCATCTCCATATGCCCACATTGTTTCAAAAGCAGCTCTTGGTTCTGCCCCAACTTGTTTCATAAATTCTCTTACTACTTCAAAATTGGCATCATCTACAGAGGATAGTCCCACTGCTGTTGCAAATTTTTGGGATAAATCCATTTGAAAATCGCTCTCTGAATAATTATGTTCAATGACATCTTTTACACTAATTACCTGTGATTTTGCAAACGCTACAAAATCCCTTGTTAATTCATTACCAACTAATGCTCTTAACATTTCAGGTTGTCCCGTTTTATATAAGATTTTAGAGGCCATTTCCCACTTTCTTGGATCGGCATTTGGTTTATCACCTGTATATGGTGTTCTTAATACATCCATTCCACTATAGGATTTATACGCAACATAAGCATATATAGAGGGATGAATTTTCATATTTTGATTCTCTTCTTTATAGTCCAATCTTTCATAGTAATTTGCAGGTGTGGATGCCCATTTTAACCACTGCTCTACCGTTGTATGAATATAAACATGGGCGAAACGATTGAACAATGGCTCTGCCATTTGATTCGCAGCCAATGAATCATTTAAATCATTTCCAGCCGCTACAATTCTAGCATTAGATGGCAATTTCCATTTTCCATTCACTTCACCATCTAATACAATATTAAAGGCCATCCCTTGAATAGAAGGAAGGGCATTGGTTAGTTCATCAAAAAATACAATATGAATCTTATTTGGTTCTGTTTCGCATTTTTCTAATACACGTGAATACCAAGTAGGTGGTACATCAATCATTTCCCCTGTTGCGGCATTATAAACACTTTTTCCATTCAAGCTATCTGGTGTTGCGTTTCTCATATATAGAATTTCACAGTCTGGATCAAATTGTTTTACCCTTGCCGATTTTCCTTCGCTTGACCTACCATGTAAGAATACAGATACGTTACTTTCCAAAGCACCCCTTATGATATCTTCTTCAGATACAGATTCAAAATGGAATCCATATGGGTTCTGTTTTCTTAAATTTTTACCATTCAAGTCTTTCTCTTGTTCCACTACCCTTGTTAGGTTATTTGTATTGATTATTATTTCTTTTGAAAAAAATTGATCCATGAATTTTTTAATCGTTGTTTGTAAAAAATCTCCCATATAGTTTCTAATATGATTGAATTGTACACCTGCAAATAATATTTTTTTGGCGATGGCAAAATCATTTCTTTCATCTACTAACCAACGAATTGGCTCAACTTTCACCCAATAGGGCTTTCCAATTTCAACTTGAGCCCCATTAGAAAGCGTTTCACCACTTGCATTTTGGTCACCCAAAAAGCGAATATACTTTTCTCCTATATATTCGTACACGCTAAACTCACGAATCTGCAAATCCGTGTCATAATCAGAATAATTAACTGAATCCGTTGTATACTTTTGTACGATCTGTAGTACACCTTGTTGGTACACATTTTCCAATGAATTTGAAAAGATATCTGTTACAACAGTTTGTGGATATTCTCCAAACTCAACTTCAAGAAGCCCATTAGCCCCTCTCACTCCGTTCGAGGAGAAAGAAGAGATGGATGAGTATGGTAAAGCTGGACGCGCCCCACCATACCGCTTCCTTACACTGTCTAAGTCTCTATTACCGTTCCTGATAACGACGCGCGCGTCATTATCTCCATCAGAAGTTCTGGTCCACCAATAACCAGTACGATCTTTTAGAGTATTTCCCTCACTTGTATATATTCCATTTGCTACAAAACCACCTAATAAAATAGCAAAATCCGATATGGCACACTTCGTTCCGTATGCTTTAAATATATCTGATTGTTTATCACCAAATATTTGATTTATTTCTGGAAATGTAAAATCTAACATAGTCAATCACCATCTATATCATAACACAATTTTGCTCATTGTAGACAAATTTTGTCATTTTTTTACATTTTTTCTTCAGCTAAAAATAATTCGCTCCACCATTTGGAAGATTCACTTGTGTTTTTGACATGATTATAAAAGGCGTTTTTACGAATCAATACATAGGATTCATCTACAATTTTCTTACGATATAATTTTCGTAATGTTTTCAAATGTTTTTTCATTCTTTGTTTTGAAGAATATCTGAGTTTCATCACTACTTTCCCACTAGGACTAACAATATGCCGGTATCCTAAAAAATCAACCCCATTTTTCACCATGCCAATTTGCGTTTTTTGATTGAGTTCTAAATCCAATACCTCATGGCATAAACGGTTTATTTCATGTTTACAATGAATTAAAAAATTCTTATCCCAATGAATCAATATCATATCATCCATATATCTTACATAATATTTTACACGTAATACCTCTTTCACATAACGATCTATTTCATTTAAATAATAAAGGGCAAACCATTGGCTAGACTGATTTCCAAGCGGTAGACCCCTACTCGCATTATTTGGTTGCTCCTGAATCAACTTTTGAATCATCCACATCTCATCTTCTGAAAAAGGAATCTTCTTCAATAAATGTAATAAAATATCATGATTGATACTAGGAAAATATTTATGAATATCACACTTTAAAAAATAAAAATGATGGTTATTTTGCTTCCAATATACTTTCCTTAAAAATTGATGTAACCTTTCAATCGCAAATGTTGTTCCTTTATTTTTACGACATGCACAATTGTCATAGATCAACTTTTTCTCTACCTTAGGTTTTAAACAAACTTCACAAAAACACCGAATTACAACTCGATCTTTAAAAGGCAAAGCCTCTATCAATCTTTGCTTTGGTTCATAAATATAAAATTGTTTATACTTGCCAAGGCAATATTTTTTGGCATAAAGATCTTTCATCAATTGATATAGATTTACAGATAAATTGGTTTCGAAACGGATGACTTCCCCTTTATGTTGTTTTGACTTACGACATGCCTGATATGCCTGATATAAATTTTCAAACGTAAAAATTTGTTCTAAATTCATAAATACTCCTTTAAAAAAACACCCCTTATAACGCCCAAAGAATGCATACATTCGTTGTTTGTGTGAGTGTTTATGTATTTTTCCATCGCACCTGAGAGTGATCTTTTAGCGATTGGAAAAGAAGAAAATTCCTTCACCTTACAACACGGATTTATTTTACCTAAAATAAACTTTTCTCATCTGTTTTCTAGATTTATTAAAAAATCTCTTCAAAAGTGAATCTGGACGCGCCCCACCATTCCGTTTTCTTACATTGTTTTAGTTTCTATTACCGTTTTTGTTAACGACGCGCGCGAGCACAACTAGGGGGCTAAACAAAAACGCACAATTTAAATTTTCTCCTTAATCAAAGACCTTTCAGTCTAAAATCCTAAATTTTCTTACGCCATCTTTCATCATCACTCTTTTTCCAAGCAACAATCAAATTAATCGCCTCTGCGAGTTGAATGGATATTTGCTTATATTGACGCATTAAAATACAATTGGAACTCTGCGCTACCATGGCAACATAACCTAGCAATTTTAATTTTACAATAGCTTCTTTTTGAAATTGGTCTCGTATCATCTTGTTTGCTTGAGAATCCATTCGAGTAAAATTGGCTTGTAATAATAACTCTAAAGCATCCAAACAATAATTTTGCATACGGTTGACAAATACACCTCTAAATTTTTTGGGTGATTTCTCTGTCACAGCAATTACATAAGCACCTAATTTTTTCACTACTGTAATTACCATTAAATCATTTGCATTGAATGGAATCTTAGAAATCATTTGAAGATCTTGGTCTTCCATTTCCAATTGTTCCTTTAATTTATTTGTATTTATTTTTTGCTCATTTGCAATCGCCAAAGCTTTTTTAATTGCAATCGCATCATCTATACTATTAGAATTGGTCTCATATAATTCAATTTCCTTTGGTATTTTCAAGGCACCATTTCTATTTACTTGCAGCACAACATCACAACTCCTAGTTGGTATTATAACATAAGTTTTTCTTTTTTTAAAAGATAGTTCGGAAATTAATAAAAAATATATATTATAAACAAAACAAAAAAACTTAACTTAAATAACAATAGTAAATAAACTATCAGTGTCCTAGCTAAATTTAAAATCATATCGGTCACTTACCATCGAAAAATGTGAAAGAGAGTTAAAATTATTCTTTTTCTAGTGACATTAACTTTTCATAATCATCAAAAAACCTACGAATATCTATACAATATTGTTGGCTAATTAAAAATAATGTGTCTATTGATATCCCTTTATCAACATTTGGGCTTTCAATCTGTGAAATAAAACTCATACTTAAATTTGTATCTTCTGACAATTTCGCTTGAGTCCCAATTCCAAACTTATGACGAATATTTGATAAATTTTTACCAATCAGACGATATAATTCATTACAATCTACCATAATACTTTCCTCTTATTTTCATAAATTATTTTCTAAATAATATTTACACATAAACAAAAACTGATGTATAGTATCAGTTTAATTGTCCATAAATGGTGTTCCCGACAGGACTCGAACCCGTATCGGTCCCTTAGGAGGGGACTGCTCTATCCTGCTGAGCTACGAGAACTTGTTAATATTGTATCATATTGAATTCGAAAAAAAATAGGTTTTACCCTATTTTAAAATATTTAACATGAGTAATAAAGAAAAATTAAATCCGTATGTAAGTTGATATTTAAACTTACGCCCAAACTCATAAAGTCCTACAAGCTTATCCACTGCACATATAATCCAACTCTCTGCATATTTTGGAATACGATAGTCAACTGGAAACATATGAGTTTTAATCATATCTTCTTCTTTTTCCGTCAAAGAAAAATACTTTTTTGCATTCTCAGCAGCTACCTTAGGATGTCCTGTTGTAAATAATAAAACTTTATCCTTTGTTTTTTCATAATCTACAGTACGATCTAAAAAGAAATCATGCAACAATCCAGCGCGTGCAACTTGATCATAATCCAAACATAAAGCTTTCGCAATTTTATAAGAATAATAAGAAACTCTAAGAGAATGATTCATACGAGTTGTACCATGATGGACCACTGTTTCTAACTGACTAAATTCTTTATTTTCTAAAATCGGACTCACTAATTTCATATATTGATTGTCTCGATGATAATTGACCATTTTTACTTTCACCTCAAGTACTATTACATTATATCATAAAATTTAGAATTTAATCATTATTTTTGTAACATTTTTTAAATTTATTTCTATAAAATAAGGATAGCCATTGAAAAACCTATGTTTTTCAACATAGGTTATGAAATAATTGCAGTTTGATTCGTTGGAAATATTTGAATAAACGTGTTTCCATCATTCACAGTAATTGGGGTTCCATCTAAATATGAATATACCGTTTGTGCAGTTCTGGAAGATTTACTCCAAGTAATTGGTACAGCATACCCGTTTGTCATATAATAGCCTGTTCCTGTTCCAACCGTATCTAAATTTTGTCTTCCATAAGAATCCATATTATAATTATTTACATTTGCAATAATAATGTTCTTAAAATAATATTGTTCACCAGTAATCGCATCTTTATGAATTTCATCATTTACAGAACGCAAATATACTTTTCTAGCCTCATCATATTGATAAGAAGAAGTTACATATGCAGAATATCTTAGAATAACAGAAGAAGCTAAAATCGCATCTTCCCTTTCCTCTAATCCAATCTCATCAACACTATAATGAAGTAACAAAGGTTGTTCAGAAGTCATACGATATCCTTTCTGAGTAGCTGTATTTTGAATACGTTCCATATCTGTAAATGCCGTATGCTCATAAGCAACACCTAGACTACGATCTCGATAAAAACCATCATCATATAATCCATTAATATTGGAAACTTTTAATGCCGATATATCCGTCTGGGCTTTTGGACTCCAACCAAAATGAACATAAATCGCATCATGTTCTAATGCATAATCCAAAAAATTATGACGAGAACTACGAACAGATCCAATGCGCGCTGTTGTTTGATCCTTAAAAACCGCCATCAAACGTGTCAAACCACCCTCTACAATCATCTCATATACGACATATGCATCTTGTAAACCTGCATGATTCTTTCTGGCTTGCGCATGATTATTGATCATAACCGCATAAGGTCTACTATTAGAATCTTCATCTATAATCTGTAATTTGGGAACTGGAATTTCTTCCACTGGTGGTTGTTCCTCTTCATTTGAATGATTCTCTTTCTGTAACACCTTTGAAACACCAAATACAATACCCAAACCAATCAATAATAAAAATAATATAACAAACAATACTTGAACTGCTTTCTTCATACTCTTCACCTATCTAAACTCATTATAGCGAAAAAAAAGAAAGATTACCATAAAAGATAATCATTTCCACATTTACTTTACAGTACAATTCCATGAAAAGCCATATATACCAAAAATACTGCAAAAATAGAGGTTAAAATCCATCCATTGATCTTCTCAGCTCTTGTAGATTTATATGGAACACCAACTGCCATAGTGAGTAAATAACCACCTATTAACCCTCCAATATGAGCAGCATTATCAATTCCAGAAATGGTAAATCCAATGATTAAATTGAGAACAATCAAAGGAATTACTTGAGATTTTAAAACAGTTCCTAAATAAATTCGGTAGTGGTAACCAAAGAACAACAATGCTCCAAACAAACCAAATATTGCTCCACTTGCACCTGCACTGATATATTCAGAAAAAACGATTGATAATAAATTCCCCATAATCGCACTTAACAAATAAACCACAATATATTTAAATCTACCCAAAAAACTTTCAATTTGAGCACCAATGATATAAAGAGCATAATTATTCATAATGAAATGTAGTAAACCAATATGCACAAATGCACTGGTAAGCAATCTGTAATATTCTCCATTTCTGACTGCTGCCCCGTAATTTGCTCCAAAGTAAACTAAAGTTGAAACATCCCTACTGCCTTCGCCAAATAAATACATTGCTAAAAATACAATGGTATTAATTGCAATCAGTAAGTATGTCATAACTGGTTTTTTTGGTTCAAATACATTTTGTGCCTTTTTAGACTCTTCTTCATTCTTCTTACTAATATCCCTTGTAATTTTCATAAACAATTCTGCGCCTTTTTCTTTGAAATTTGTTTTTTTCGTAATCGTTGGGAATTCCTCTAAAATGAAAGGATATTTTTTAAAATCCGATATTTTTTGAATGTTGGCACAACTGATATTTCCAAAACGTGTATAGTCATCTATATGAACACTTTCTCCTAAATTCAAAAACAAAGATAAAGCCTCCATATGGAAAGAACAAGTTTTTTTCTTTACTCTTTTCAATATTTGTTTGGTACGATATAAATCAAAACTCATTTGTTCATCATTGTGAATATAATTGGATACAATTCGAACAACCGGATAAGAATTTTCTAAATTTTCTAACCAGATTTCATTTTTTGCACCATGTAATACAATTGGGTTATATCCTTGTTCTGTTATGAAAAAATGCAAAAGTTTCATTACAAGTTCGTCGCTTTTTTCTAGCATAATCTCTTCCATAATTTCCTCCAGTCAGTAATAATATTGTATCTTATTTCATAGGATAAGTAAAGAGGTGCTTTCATGAAAAAAATAATCACATTTTTGCTTATTTTAGCTCCATGGTTTTTAGGTGGACTACTATTTTCTTCCAATACTGGTTTTTATACATCACTGAATCTTCCCTTTTTTGCTCCACCTAGCTTTTTATTTCCAATCATCTGGACCATTTTATACATTTTGATTGCCATTAGTATTTATAAAGTATATCAAATTTATCATTTTAGTTATTTAAAAAGTTATAACAAATCTCTACTATGCAATTACATTTTAAACCAATTATTTCCCTTTTTCTTTTTCACATTAGAAAACATTTTTCTAGGTTTCGTCGACTCTGTTGCAACTTTAATTACAGCTCTATTTGTCTATTATGAAACAAAAGAAATCGACAAAAAAGCAAGTAAATTCTTGCTTCCATATCTATACTGGTGTTTATTTGCCTGTATTTTATGTATTACCATTTATTTTATGAATTTGTAAATTGCTCTACAATTTGACAGAAACATGGTGGAAGTTCACTTGTAAATCCCATATATTCTCCTGTTGTAGGATGGAGAAACCCAAGTTCCTTTGCATGAAGACATTGTCCAGAATCATCTATTTTTTTCCTACGACCATAAACAGGATCATTGACAATAGGATATCCAATATAATCCATATGAACCCGAATTTGATGAGTTCTTCCTGTTTCGAGTTGTAACTCCAATAAAGTGGTATTGGAAAAACGTTTTAATACTTTAAAATGTGTCACTGCATTTTTACTGTTGATATCGGTAACCGCCATTTTTTTTCGATCATTCAAATCTCTTCCAATCGGAGCATCAATGGTACCAGTATCAGCAGAAACAATTCCCCATACAAGAGCAACATATTTACGATATGTTGTTTTTTCTTCCAACTGTTTTGCCAAAGACTCGTGTGCTTTGTTATTTTTCGCAACTACCAACAACCCTGTTGTAAAAGCATCGATACGATGAACGATCCCAGGACGAAATTCTCCATTGATAGAACTTAAATTTTTTGAATGGTATAAAAGTCCATTGACCAAAGTTCCACTGGGATTTCCAATAGCCGGATGAACAACAACACCATTGGCTTTATTGACTACCAATAAATCATCATCTTCATATACAATATCCAAATCCATTTTTTCTGGCTTCAAATCCATGATTTCTTCTTGATATTCTTCTGCTTCAACGACATCATTTTCCTTTACAGAATAGCTACTTTTTACAGGGTTTTGATTGACCCATACTTTTTTTTCTTCTATCATTGTTTGAATTTTACTTCTACTCAAATCCATTTGTTTGGATAAATATGCATCGATACGACTTCCAACATCTTCCACATCTACAATATATTTTTGCATTTTTTATCCTCCTTCCACATGATAATTAATAGTAAAAAGCTTCCTACTACAACAGCAATATCGGCCAAATTAAAGATTGGAGCATCATAACCTAGTAACTCAAAATCCAAATAGTCTAACACTCCTTGACGAAAGATTCGGTCAATCAAATTTCCAATAATACCACCTAATAATAATCCAAAAGATAATAGATTCCATGTATCTTTTTTTTGTTTTGGAATCCATACACATAGAAGAAATAAGACAATAATAGAAAGCATAATAATCGGAATTTGTGAACCTGAAAATAGACTAAATGCAACACCTGTATTTTTCACAAATGTAAACGAAAAAAAGTGGGGAATAAAACTCACACTTTCCCCTAATGTCATAAAAGTTGTAAACAGATATTTGATTAATTGATCTAATATTGTAACTATGAATGCAAGTGCACATATTTTTTTCATTCTATCACCTTATTTATATTGTTTTGTAAAATCATAATCCATTTCTGGTAATTGAGATACCATTACTTGTTTTCCTTCTTGCACCTGAATATTACTTTTCACTTTGTTATTTTCGATTTCCAACAATGTTTTTTGTTGCTGTAACTCTAAATATGTATGGGTGATCTGTTCCGTCAATTCATTTGATGTCTTCTCCTCAATTGCCTTCACATATTCTGGATTCTCATGTAATTCATGGTTTAATTTTTCTATCAACTTTTTGTGTTTTCTATTGTGGATACCACAACATACACCAGAAATGCTATATGTAATCACAAATAAAATTCCCTTTTCATATAGTAGGATATCTGGTACAAAAACAGATGCTAGTAACAGTGAAATTAATCCCATTTCTACTAATAAAATATACTGTTCTACCCTATTTTGAATACTACTACTGCTTATTGTTTCTTGGGTTATCAATATATCTAATTGTTTATATTGATCTACCAATTGTTCTTGTGTATGTTGATACGTTTGACTTAACTCTTCTTTTGTCGTATTTTCCGTTTTTGGAAGAATGAGATATTTATCAGATAAAGTTTGAATTTGTTTTTGTTCTTTCTCCAAAGATTCTATACATGATCGAATCACTTGATTACGCACCCTGAGTTTACGTACTTCTATTACATTTCGAATCTTGGCTTCGAATCGTTCTTTTCTTTTAAACTGTTTTGAAATATTTTTATAACTTTGTTCCAAATCTTCTATTTTTTCATAATTACGATTATATTCTTTTTGAAATTCATCAATACTGGATTGTAAATTCACCATACCATCACCTACCCTAATTGTTTTTCTATATAAGAAACAACCTCTTCTATTTTCACATCTTTAGATGTTTGTTCATTTCTCAATTTGACTTCAACTAAGCCCTCTGCAAGTTTTTTTCCAACCGTAACGCGAATTGGAATTCCAATTAAATCCATATCATTAAATTTAACACCTGGTCTTACATCACGATCGTCTAGTAGGACATCAATTCCCTTATCTTCTAATGTATCATGCAATTCACTTGCATATCCGTCCCCACTAATATCTACAATCGCAACTTGATAAGGAGCTATGGAAGTTGGAAAACAAATTCCATGATCATCATGATTTTGTTCTACAATTGCGGCTAAAATTCTTCCAATTCCAATTCCATAACATCCCATTTGAACTGGCTTTAGATGATTCTCCATATCACTATATAAAAGCCCTAAACTTTCTGAATATTTGGTACCCAATTTAAAGGTATTTCCAACTTCAATCCCTTTTTTAAATATAAGTGGTGCTCCACAGTTTGGACAGGCACTATGTTCTTTGACATTTTTGATATCACCATGGATTTCATAAGTAAAATCCTTAGTATTTACATTTTGATAATGATAATCAGTTTCATTCGCACCTACTACATAATTGTACATATGAAGTACTTCATCATCTACAACAATTGGTATATCAAGACCAATTGGTCCAGCAAATCCAACTTTAGCATTGGTAATACGTTCTACATCATTTGGTTCTGCAAGTACAACTTCTTTGGCATTTAGTAATTTTTTTAATTTTAATTCATTTAAATCACAATCTCCAGCAATCATACAAGCATAGAATTCACCATCTACCTGATAAATGAGTGTTTTGACAACTTTCACTTCTGATACGTTTAAATAATTGGTGATTTCTTCTATAGTTCCATGATTTGGTGTATGTACTTTTTGAATAGGGAGTAACTCTTCATGTGCAAATTCTCTTGCTACACAAGCACTTACTTCTATATTAGATGCGTAATCACACTTCTCACAAAGGACGAGCGTATCTTCTCCAATATCAGTAACTGCTTGGAATTCTTCTGATAAAAGCCCTCCCATTGCTCCTGTATCTGCTTTGACGATTTTATAGTCCAATCCAAGACGATCAAAAATTGCTTGATATGCCTGATACATTTTTTGATAAGAAAGGTCCATTCCATCTAAATCTGCATCAAAACTATAAGCATCCTTCATGATAAATTCACGAACACGAATTAACCCATATCTAGGTCTTGGCTCATCTCTATATTTATTGGCCATTTGATACAAATTGAAAGGCATATCCTTATAAGATTTGATTTTTTCTTTCGCAACTGCAACAAATAATTCTTCATGGGTTGGTCCCAATACATAATTACGTTCCATGCGATCTTTCAAAGAAAACATACTAGATCCAAAAATATCCCTTCTGCCACTTGCAACATAAACATCTTCAGGTAGTAAGCTAGGCATTACAAGTTCTTGTGCCCCTGTTTGATTCATCTCTTCCCTTACAATTTTTTCAATCTTTTGTAAAACACGATATCCCATTGGTAGATAAGAATAGACACCAGTTCCTATTTTTTTAATCATTCCACTACGAACCAGTAGATTTCCACTTACACTTTCTTCTTCTTTGCTATCTTCTCTTACAGTAAAAAAGAAACTTGATTTTAATTTCATAAAATTCCCTCTTTCTATTTTGTTATATTTTTATTTTATGTCACCCACAAGGGGAAATTTTAAAGAATACATAAAATTCACCACATTTCTTACAAGTATTATATCATATAACAGTAGAAAAGAGACGAATTTCTTTTTGTGATTCTATATTTTTACACGAAATCAAAAAAGAAACTAAACTAGTTCCTCAATTTGTTCATTCGTCAATCCTGTTATTTCTATAATAGTTGGAATATCCATATTTTTTCTTAACATATTTTTAACAATCTCTACTTTTTCTTCTATTTTTCCTTTTTTCACACCATCCTCTACTCCATTATTATATCCCTGTTGTTTCGCATAATCGAGTCTATTGTTCATTACCTTGTTTGCTACTTTCTCTGCATTATATACTCCTATAATATTATGTTCTCTACAAATTCTTCTAATCTCATCAATCGCTTCATCCATATACTCTTCACCTCTTAAACAATCCAATTCCTCTTCATTTGTTGCCTTGAATATTTT
>CAJTIX010000021.1 GCA_910576795.1 uncultured Bacilli bacterium | reverse complement strand
TTTTACAATAAATTTTTGAAATCATATGTTTTAATTGATTTAAAGATGAATGGATTAAAAGCAGAAAATTTAGGCCAAATGAATCTATATTTAAATTATTATGAACAAGATGTAAATATTGAAGGTGATGGAAAACCGATCGGAATAATATTGTGTGCTGAGAAAGATAAGATAATGCTTGAATATGCTTTAGGAGGATTATCAAATAATATATTTGCTTCAACGTATACTTATTACATTCCAGATAAAGAACAGCTAATCAGTGAAGTGGAAAAAGTGCTAAAAGAAAATGATTATAACTAGAATTTTTCAATATTGACTGAATAATCAGTGGGTATATGTTCCATTCTAGAGGGTGTTAGTAACCTATATGACAGCAAATACACATGAATTTTTAATAGGAATTGGTTTAAGAGCAAATGATAGGGCTATTGATGGTAATGAGTATTGTTTTGATGAAGGGAAAAATATGAATGTAGTTGGAATATTTCATGTGGTTACTGTTTTTTGGGTTTAACATACTTAAAATTATAAACTAAGATGAGGAATAAATAGATTCGTTTTTCATAAGCATACTCTTCTACTGATTAATTAGTAGAAAGGAAATAGTATTCAAACTAAATATTCCTAAAATATATGATACATGTTATAATAATAAAAATGAGGTATGAAAAATGGAAAAGATAATATTAGTAGATGGCAATAACTTACTATTTCGGAGTTATTATGCAACCGCGTACAATGGGGGTATGATGACCAATAGTAAGGGGTTTCCAACCAACGCCCTTTTTGGATTTGCCAATATGATGAATAAAATCATATTAGAAGAAAAACCAACCTATATGATAGTAGCTTTTGATAAAGGAAAAACATTTCGTCATGAAGAGTATGAGGGTTATAAAGGTGGTAGAGGAGAAACACCAGATGAACTAAAAATGCAATTTCCAAAAGCCAAAGAAATGTTAACTTATATGGGAATTCAGTATTATGAGTGTGACAACTATGAAGCCGATGATATTTTAGGAACCTTCGCAGCATATTGTGACAAAGATCCTAATTTTATTGGAACAATTGTAAGTAGCGATAAAGATTTACTGCAACTCATTAGCGATGATGTGGATATCAAACTTCTCAAACAAAAAGATTATATTCGATATAATAAAAAAACATTTCATGAAGCCTATGGAATTGATCCGATCCATGTCATTGATTTAAAAGCCTTGATGGGAGATTCTTCAGATAATATTCCAGGTGTACGTGGAATTGGAGAAAAAACTGCTTTAAAAATGTTGCAGGATTATGAAACTTTAGATGGTGTATATGAACATTTGGATTCCTTTACACCTAAAATGAGAGAAAAATTGGAAAGTAGTAAAGAAGATGCATATTTGAGTTACCATTTGGCTACGATTGTTCGTAATGTTCCAATGGAAATCAGTATGGAAGATGTAAGATGTAAACCTAAAAATCATGAAGAGTTAAATCGGTTATATGAAGAATTGGAATTCTATTCTTTTTTGAAAAAAGAAGAAAAAGAAATGCCACATCATGTACAAGCAAATCATACCTTCAAAACCATTCAAAATATGGAGGAAGTAAAGATTACAAAACCAAGTGCTGGTTATTTAGAAATATTAGGGACCAATTATCATACTGCCCCTATTTTAGGACTGGCGATTTATAATGATGAACAATCTTTTTACATTCCTTTTGAAGTGCTTCAACAAAATCCAGCTCCAATATCAGAATTTATATATTATACCTATGATTATAAAAAAATTTATACCGCACTCAAATGGCACAATATTTCTTTAAAAAATATCGAATTTGATACCATGATTGCAGCCTACTTACTCGACTATAATATCAAAGATGATATCGCTTACTTAGCCAATCAATTCCATTATGAGATTCCTTTCTATGAAAATGTATTTAAAAAATTAAAAACAAAAGAAATTTACGAAGAAGAAAATCCAGATATTACAGCTTATCATGCGATTTTAAAAGCAAAGTTTATCTATGAGACAAAAGAATTATTTGAACAAAAATTAAAAGAAGAAGAATTATTTTCTTTATTTTCTGAAATTGAATTGCCTTTGGCACGTGTGCTAGCAGATATGGAATATAATGGTGTTCATATTGATCAAGAAGCACTCAAAAAAATGGGAGAAGAAATCCAGATCAAAATTGAATTGGTCGAAAAAGATATCTATAATGATGCAGGATGTGAATTTAATATTTCTTCCCCAAAACAATTGGGTGAAATTTTATTTGAAAAATTAAATTTACCACACGGCAAAAAGAATAAAAGTGGATATTCTACTTCTGTAGATATCTTGAATAAGATTCAAAATGCCCATCCTATCGTAAATAAAATCATTGAATATCGTATGCTTACCAAATTATATACGACTTATGTAGAAGGACTTATGAATACAATTCTATCCGATGGTAAAATCCATACTATTTATACACAAACGCTAACAAGAACAGGAAGATTATCATCGATTGAACCAAATTTACAAAATATTCCCATTCGTTATGAATATGGGAGATTAATTCGTAAAGCCTTTGTTCCAAGTCCCAATTCCATTATTATCAGTGGGGATTATTCTCAAATCGAATTACGTATTTTAGCACACATGGCGCATGTGGATTCTTTGATTGATACATTCAAGCGTGAGGTCGATGTTCATACCAAAACTGCAGCAGATATCTTTAAAGTAGAAGAAAATCAAGTAACAAAAGAAATGCGTCGTATCGCAAAAGCAGTTAATTTCGGGATTATCTATGGCATTAGTAGTTATGGACTATCAGAAAATGTAGGGATTACTCCATATGAAGCAAAACAATTCATTGATAATTATTTTGAAAGTTATCCAGGAATTAAAGAATATATGGATGAAACAGTTTTAAAAGCATATCAAGATGGATTTGTAAGAACTATGATGCATCGCAAACGAATGATTCCAGAGCTCAACAATAAAAATAAACTTATTCGTTCGAGTGGTGAGAGAATTGCTTTAAATACACCAATTCAGGGAACGAGTGCTGATATCATAAAAAAGGCAATGGTGGATATTGACCGAAAGTTTAGAGAAGCAAATTTACAATCTAAAATGATTTTACAAGTGCATGATGAGCTTGTATTTGATACTGTATTGGAAGAAAAAGAACAAGTAATCGCAATTATAACAGAGTGTATGGAACACGTACTGGATTTGGATGTTCCATTAAAGGTAGACATTGAATATGGTACTGATTGGTATCAAGCCAAATAACGTTTGACAAGATAGAAATTTATATGTTAAAATGGTTTTGTAAATCAATGAAAGAGAATAGTAATTTATTATTTATGTCAAGAAAGTTCATGGCTGATGTGAATGAACCATAAAGGTAAATGAATCTACTCTTAAGAGAAATGTAAACATTTCCGGGTAAAACCGTTAGCTGAATTAAGTTATTAGTAGGATGGTACCGCGTAGAAACGCTCCTATGCTAATAGCTTTTTTCAGTTTTATAGGGTTATATAGAAAAGAGGAATCAGATATGATTGATATTAAATTTTTAAAAGAAAATCCAGATAAAGTAAAGGAAAATATTCAAAAAAAATTTCAAGATGAAAAATTACCTTTGGTAGATCAAGTAATTACACTTTATGATCAAAAATGTGAGAAACTAATCCATATGGAAAGTATGAGAGCTGACCGAAATCGAAAGAGTTCCGAAATCGGTGCTTTGATGCGTGAAGGCAAAAAAGAAGAAGCAGAATTGATCAAAAATGAAGTAACACACTATGGAGACGAAATTGATACCCTTACCAAAGAAGTGGATGTGTTAGATTCTCAAATTACAGAAATGATGATGAAAATTCCAAATATTATAGATGAAAGTGTTCCTATTGGAAAAGATGATCGTGAAAATGTAGAAATCGAAAAATTTGGAGAACCAATTGTCCCAGACTATGAGATCCCACATCACGCTGACATATGTGAAGCATTCAATGGATTGGATAAAGAATCTGCAGGTAGAACTTCTGGGAATGGATTTTACTATTTGATGGGGGATATCGCCAGATTACATTCCGCAATGCTATCTTATGCAAGAGATTTTATGATTGACAAAGGTTTTACATATTGTGTGCCACCATTTATGATTAGAAGCGATGTGGTAACTGGTGTGATGTCTTTTGCAGAAATGGATGCGATGATGTATAAAATTGAAAATGAAGATTTGTATTTAATTGGTACAAGTGAACATTCTATGATTGGAAAATTCAAAGGACAATTAATCAAGGAAAGTGAATTGCCTATTGCGATGACTTCTTACTCTCCATGCTTTAGAAAAGAAGTAGGTTCTCATGGATTAGAAGAAAGAGGTTTATACCGTGTCCATCAATTTGAAAAACAGGAAATGGTAGTTTTATGTAAACCAGAAGAAGCAATGGATTGGTACAATAAAATGTGGTCTTATACTGTTGAATTTTTTAGAAGTTTAGATGTTCCTGTTAGAACACTGGAATGTTGTTCAGGAGATTTGGCTGATTTAAAAGTAAAATCATGTGATGTAGAAGCATGGAGCCCAAGACAACAAAAATATTTTGAAGTGGGGTCATGTTCTACTTTAGGGGACGCACAAGCAAGAAGACTTAGCATAAGAGCTAAAGGAGAAAACGGAAACTATTTGGTTGCAACCCTAAATAATACTGTAGTTGCAACCCCAAGAGGATTGATTGCTGTTATAGAAAACAATTACCAAGCAGATGGAAGTATTAAAATACCGCAAGCATTAAGACCTTATATGGGTGGTAAAGAAAAAATAGAATTCAATTAATTTTAGCTAGAGTCTTTGACTCTTTTTCTTTATGTAAAAATGAAAATTAAATGTTAAAAAGCATTGATTTTAGCAACCAACAGTTCCTTATATAACACTTATAGGAAAAGGAGATGTTATAAATTGCTAAAAGAAAATATTAAATCATTAAAAAACAAAAGGACTTTCACAAGGAGAATTTGCTATAAAATTAAATGTAGTTAGAAAAACAATTTCTAAATGGGAACAAGGAATATCGTTGTGCAAATGACACAGGAATAATTTTGGGAGTAAATACAATTGTATTTACAAAAAATATTAGAAAGGCCTATTTTATAAGGTTTCTAAAATTTCGTGATGTTTTCTCATATCCTGTTATAAAATTTTCAACCACCTTTTAAATAAAATAGTTTGATTTTATAGTATAATATAGTTGCAAGGGGGGTAATTGTTTTGAACAAAATAAAAATAACAGAAAATAAAGACACCACTACTTTTGAAGATATTAAACATATTGATGAAAATGGATATGAATATTGGAATGCTCGTGAATTACAAGCAGCACTTGAATATACACAATGGCGTAATTTTGAATTGGTTATTACAAAAGCGAAACAAGCTTGTGAAAATAGTGAATATGATATTTCTGAATGTTTTGCTGAGGTCAGCAAAACATTAGAAATGCCTAAAGGTGGAGTAAAAAAAATAATGGATTATAGATTAAATAGATACGCTTGTTATTTAATTGTCCAAAATGGAGATCCAAGAAAAAAAGTAATAGCCTTAGGTCAAACTTACTTTGCAATACAAACGAGAAAACAAGAAATAAACGAAAAAGAATATAGTGAATTAACAGAAGATGAAAAAAGATTTTACCAAAGAAACTTAACAAAAAAAGGCAATTCTTCTTTAAATCAAGCTGCAAAAAATGCTGGTGTTAAAAATTTTGATAAATTTCATAACTTTGGTTATAAAGGGTTGTATAATGGTGAGACAGCAGATGATATTGCTAAAAGAAAAAAATTGAGATATAGGGAAGATATTTTAGATAATATGGGAAGTGTTGAATTGGCAGCTAATTTATTTAGAATAACGCAAACAGAACAAAAACTAGAAAGAGAAAATATTAAGACTGAAATTGATGCCAATAAGACACATTATGAAGTAGGAAAAGAAGTACGTAATACAATTAAAAGATTAGGTGGATCAATGCCTGAAAAATTGCCAACCCCTAGGAAAAGTTTAAAAGAGTTAGAAAAAGAAAGAAGAAAATTACAAATTAAAGTGGAAAAGAATTAGGAATAAATGATTAATTAAAGTTATGTATAAATAAAGATGTAAGATTAAAAGATGAATATTAAATTAGTAAGTCCATCAATAAAATTAAAATCAAAAGCACTAGATTATTGATGTGAACCCAAATTAGGAGACATCAAATAAAAAACTAAAAATTAAGGGCGAACAAATATAAATTATAAATCAAAGTAGTTTTACTAGTATACTTTTTACTGAAATTTGATTTGTTAGAAAGGTGGGCGAATTTTGGATAAAAATAGTGATTTGCGATAATGAAATCATTTGTAATGCTATTCTTTCAACAGTTGAAAGAATGGTGGCAAAGAATCAATTTAAGTTAAACAACAATCAAAAAATAAGTTTAAAGTCCATTTTTATCATATATATTTTTTAAGTATATTTCATAAAAATATATCAAGAGGAAGAAGGAACGATATGAGAGATACATATGCAGAAATTCATTTAGGAAATATTGAATATAATGTGCGATCAATTATTCAAAAATACAATCAATATCAATATTATTTTGGTGTTGTCAAAGCAGATAGCTATGGTCATGGTGCTTTGGAAACTGCAGGTGCTATTATAAATGGTGGTGTTAATTATTTAGTAGTTGCACTTCTTGAAGAAGCGTTAGAGTTAAGGGAAAAATATAAGGAGATTCCTATTCTTTGTTTGGGTGTAATTCAAAATAATGATATTCCTTTAGCAATCCAAAATCATATTACCATATCTATAACAAGTCTAGCTTATTTACAATCTTTGAATTTGAATCAGTTGGAAGGTGCAAAGGTCCATATTAAAGTCAATACGGGAATGAATCGTTTGGGTGTTTCTTCAGCTACAGAATTTGAAGAAGTATACCACCTTCTTCTTGAACATTGTGTGATAGTAGAAGGCGTGTATACACATATTCATAGTAGTTGTCATACTGCAAAAACATTAGCGCAATTTCAAAAATTTGGGGATATTACAAAAAATATAAATTTAGAAGAAATAGAAATTGTGCATATACAAGCAAGTGATGCACTTACAGATTATCCGAAACCCCCTTATGTGAATGGATGTAGATTGGGTATTATTATCTATGGATTTACGAATGATGTATCTCTTCATTTAAAGTCTACTTTTCGGTTGTATAGTAAAGTGATTCAAATCAATTCAATCAAAAAAGGTGACACAGTTGGATATCATGCGACCTACCAAGCCAAACAGGATGAAAAAATTGCTGTGGTTGCAATTGGATATGCGGATGGTATTTTAAGAAAGTATCAAAATGGTGTTGTGTATATCCACGAAAAACCTTATAAGATAGTTGGAAATATCTGCATGGATATGTTATTTGTACAAGTAGATGATACGGTTAATGTATTAGATAAAGTAGAAGTGATAAGAGATAATGAACATATTCGTTTGATTGCTAAACAATTGGATACCATTGTATATGAAGTATTATGTAATATTAGTAAACGTGTTCCTAGACATTATATGATAGATTGAAATGATTTGAATCGTAATAATAATGCATGGTATAATAAACTATAAGAATAGGTTGTGTGCATATGAAAAAATTTTTCTTTTGCTTTCTTTTCTTTTTTCTTACAATTTTTCCTATAAAAGCACTGGAACTTAATAGTGAATATGTTGTTTTATATAATTTAAATGATGATCAAGTAGTTTATGAGTTAAAAAAAGATGAAGTCACAAGTATTGCCAGTTTAACCAAAATTATGACAACCTTGGTTGCCATTGATTTAATCTCGGATTATAACCAACAAATCGTAATCAATAAAAATATGTTTGTCGGTTTAGAAGAAGCAAATGCAGCAGTCATTGGATTAAAAGATAAACAAAAAGTAACTTATAATGATTTACTGTATGGTATGTTTTTAGCAAGTGGTGCAGATGCAACAAGGGCAATCGCAATTTCTTTAGCTGGAAGTGAAAACAATTTTGTTATGCTTATGAATCAAAAAGTGAGAGAAATGGGTCTGAGCCATACCCATTTTGTCAATACTGTTGGTTTAGATGATAAAAATCATTATTCTACAGTAAACGATGTTGCTCTTCTTTTAAAAAAAGCATTTGAAAATGAAAAATTCAAAGAAATATTTATGACAGAATCTTATACACTTTCTGACCATTCTATGACTGTATCTAGTACATTCAAAAAAACTGCTAAAAATTATCAACTTCCATATGATTTTATATTGGGGGCAAAAACAGGATATACTGAAAATGCTGGAAGATGTTTGGCATCAATCGCATATGATCAAAAAAATGATATTACCTATTTATTAGTGACAACAGGGGCACCATCTAGTCCAAAACATATTATGGATGCGGTTAACATTTACCACTATTATTTTAACCATTACAAATATTATCCATTGGTGGAAAAAGAAGATATTATTCTTACATTAAAAACAAAATATTCAAAACAAAAAGAAGTAACATTTTCTGCTCCAAAAGAAATTACAAAGTACTTAAATCAACCAGTTGAAAAAGAAGATATTCTATTTGAATATCATGGTAAATCGATTATTACGCCCAATATGAAATCAGGAACTGGGTTGGGTTATATCAATGTAATATATGATCATGAAATTGTAGAAACCTTTGAGATTACTTTATCTTCTTCTGTTCCATTTTCGCTATTTGCATTTATAATAGCCAATCGATTTTTTCTAATCATCGGAATTTTATTGATTCTTTGCATTTGTTTTATTACTCAAAAAATGATACAAATACATAAAGAGAAATTACACCATTAATGTTGTAGTTCTTTTTTGTTTTTGTTATAATACAGTAAGCCAAAAAATTGAGTATCATATACTATAAGAGGATGTGATTTTATGCATATAACGGCAAAAGCCTTACTCAAAAGTTTTTTTGTGAATCTATTTTTATCTATCATAAAAGTAGTTGTTGGTTTTTTAGGAAAATCAAGTGCACTTATTGCAGATGGGGTGCATTCTTTTAGTGATTTAGCAACAGATGCGGTTGCTATTTTTGGAGCAAGATATGCATTAAAACCAGCGGATCAGGAACATCCTTTTGGACATGGTAGAGTGGAATACCTAACCTGTTTGGTGATTGGTCTAGTGGTTTTATTATTGGGGCTAGAAATTGTCGGAACGGCTTTTCAAAGTCAATTGATTGTACCAGCACGTATTGTTATTTTTGTGAGTTTACTTACAATTGTTGCCAAATTTTTATTATCTACTTATTTACTCAAAATGGGGAAAAAATACAACAATGTAATATTGGTCTCAAGTGGTAAAGAAAGTAGTATGGATGTCATTAGCTCTATATTTGTCCTAATTTCTAGTATATTGATGCAACTATCTGAAACTTATTCTATACTCAAATACTCTAATGTGATCGCAACGATTATTGTTGGTCTTTTGGTTGTCAAAACAGGATTTGATATCATGAAAGATAACATTAGTTCGATTATTGGAGAACAGGTAAGTGATGTGGACCAAAAACAGATGATTGCAGTGATACAGGCACACGAGGCTGTTGACCATGTGGATCAATTTGTGGTCATCAAAAATGGACCATATTTTCAAATCACAGGAGAAATCAGTATGAATGAGGCACTATCATTAAAAGAAGTACATGAAGTGGTGGATCACATAGAAGAAAAACTAAAGGAATTGGATGCACGTGCAAGGTACATTACAATTCATGTCAATCCTAGTAAAAATTTATCCAACTAAATTTGAGAGAAATGAAAAAACATTTCTTTTTTAGTTCTTTTAACAAAATGTGATTTATGATACACTATTAACTAGGATGTGATGTTATGCCAGAGTTACCAGAAGTAGAAACCATCAAAGAAACCTTAAAAGAAAAACTTGTAAATCATAAAATTGTTGACATCTCTATAAGATATCCGAATTTGATTGAATATCCAAATGCTTTACAGTTTGAAAAACAAATTATAGGAGAAACCATTCACAATTTAGAACGAAGAGGAAAATGGATTTTATTTGAATTAGATCATTACTATTTACTTAGTCATTTAAGAATGGAAGGAAGGTATCTATTTAGAAGCTCTAATGATCCAATCGAAAAACACGAACATATTTCCTTTTTATTAGAAAATGGAATGGAACTTCGTTATAAAGATACCCGTAAATTTGGGCGTATGCATTTAATTGAAAAAGAAAAACTATATAATCAAAAACCATTATCCGAATTGGGTCTAGAGCCTTGGGATACAAAATTAACAGGAAAATATTTAGAAGAAAAATTAAAAACCAAAACCATTCCTATCAAAACCAGTTTATTGGATCAAGGAATTATCACAGGAATTGGAAATATTTATGCCAATGAAATATTATATTTGAGTAAAATAAATCCACTCAAAGCAAGTAATCAAATCCCTATAAAAAAATTGAATACCATTATTCTGAACACAAGGAAGGTATTAGAAGAAGCCATTCACCAAGGTGGAACAACGATTCGCAGTTATGAGGCGAGCGAAGGGGTACATGGAAGATTTCAACAAAATTTATATGTACATGGAAGGCAAAATGAAACGTGTGTTACTTGTGGAAGTACCATTATGAAAATTACGGTTGGTGGAAGAGGAACTTACTATTGTCCGAAATGCCAAAAATAGAAAGAGGAACCTATGAATCAAGAAATTATTAAAACAATGTGTGAAACATTAAAAGTGAAAGAAAAACAAGTAGAAGCAACATTACAATTATTAGAACAAGGAAATACCATTCCTTTTATTGCCCGTTACCGAAAAGAAGTAACAGGAGTACTTGATGAAGAACAAATTAGACAAATTGAAGAAGTATATACCTACCAAGTCAATTTGCAAAAACGAAAAGAAGATGTCATTCGTTTGATTGATGAAAAAGGAATGATGACAGAAGAGTTGAAACACAAAATTCTATCTGCAGAAAAATTAGTAGAGGTGGAAGATCTATATCGTCCATATAAAGAAAAAAAGAAAACCAAGGCCACTGAAGCCATTGCTTTAGGCTTAGAACCACTCGCTAAAATGATACTATCCTTTCCAATTCAAGGAAGTTTAGAGGAACTGGCAAGTCGTTTTATTACTGACAAAGTAACAACTTTAGAATCTGCTTTAGAAGGTGCAGGTTATATCATAGCAGAATGGGTAAGTGATAATGCTTATTACCGCAAATGGATTAGAAATTATATGTATCATAATGGAATAATGGTATCTAAAAAGAAAAAAGATGCGATAGATGAACTCAAAACATATGAGATGTATTATGAATATCAAGAGCCAATCAAACAAATCAAACCTCACCGTGTATTGGCGCTTAATCGTGGTGAAAAAGAAAAAGTACTACTGGTTTCTTTGGAGTTAGATCACAAACCAATCCTAGAATTTTTAGAGTCTAAAATGATGAAAAATCAAAACTCTTTTGTATGTTCTTTGGTAAAAAATGCGATAGAAGATGGATATAAGCGATTGATTGCACCTTCTGTAATACGAGAAATTCGTACTGAATTAACAGAAAAAGCAGAAGAGGTAGCTATTCAAAACTTTGGTGCCAATTTAGAAAAACTGTTACTACAGCCACCTATGAAAGATAAAATGGTTCTTGGCTTTGATCCAGCTTATCGTACGGGGTGTAAACTTGCAGTAATAGATCCAACTGGAAAGAAATTAGCCATCCAAGTCATCTATCCTCATGAACCCAAAAATGAATATGAAAAAAGTAAACAAACTGTATTAAAATTAATTGATCAGTATCAAATTGACATTGTTGCGATTGGAAATGGAACAGCCAGTCGTGAAAGTGAAGCCTTTATAGTGGATGTCATCAAATCTGCAACCCGTAAAGTGGAATATGTCATTGTCAGTGAAGCAGGTGCAAGTGTATATTCTGCATCCAAATTGGCCATTTCGGAATTTCCAGATTTACATGTAGAAGAAAGAAGTGCGATTAGTATTGGAAGAAGACTTCAAGATCCACTTGCAGAACTGGTTAAAATTGATCCAGAAAGTATAGGAGTTGGACTCTATCAACATGATGTTTCCAGTAAACGTCTCTCAGAGTCTTTGGATTTTGTTGTCAGTAAAGCGGTCAATCAAGTAGGTGTCAATATCAACACAGCAAGCCCTAGTCTACTCAAATATGTATCTGGTATTACCAAAAAACATATTGATAAACTAATTGATTATAGGGATACACATGGAAAGTTTTTATCTAGAGAAGAATTGCAAAAGAAAAAATTATTAACCGATAAAGTATATGAACAGGCGATTGGTTTTTTAAGAATACCAGACGCGGAAAATGCACTGGATCGAACAGGAATCCATCCAGAAAGTTATCCAGTTGCTTGCACATTACTGAAACATATGGATTTATCTTTACAAGATATTGGAACTCCTCAATTGATTCAAAAATTGGATTTGGTAGATACAAAACAAATTGCCGATACTTTAAATACTGATATTTATACCATAGAAGACATTATTGAAAATTTAAAGAAACCAGCGCGAGATCCACGTGATAATATGCCAGCACCTATTTTAAAAAGTGATATTTTACATATAGAAGATTTAAAAGTAGGAATGAAGTTACAAGGGACTGTGCGTAATGTGGTTGATTTTGGAGTATTTATTGATATTGGACTTAAAAATGATGGACTTGCTCACATATCAAAATTGACCAATCGTTATATCAAACATCCTATGGAAGTTGTGAGTGTAGGAGATATTGTAGACTGTTATGTAGAACAAATCTTTCTAGACAAAAATAAAGTAGCACTATCATTACTAGAACCAGAAAAGATTGTATAACAGTCTTTTTTTCTCATATAATGAAATAGGTGATGTTATGTTTCAAAAGCAAAAAAATCAAAATGATATTTTATGTTATGCCTATGAAATTGTAAATTCAGAAGATGTAAATATATATAAAATTCGAAGAAGCGATGAACAGATCGTACGTACTTTAATAGATCATTATTACTTATTTGTTTTGGGTCAAAAAACAATTGAAAAATTGCAATGGAGAGGATATTTATCTATGGAGGAAGTTTATCAAAAATATCAGGTAACCGAAATTCCGATTGTAGAAGAAAAAAAAGAAGGCTATATGAAAACCTTCTTTCAAAAAAGAAAAAAGCATTAATCTTCTTTTTTTGAATAATGGATGCCTTGATACGTATTTCTTCGTGCAAGTTCTTTATCAATTTCGTTTAATACACAAAATTTTTTGCATAACCAAGTAGGTTCGATTAATTCAGTAACATCTGGATCTCCTGTAATTCGATGAATGACAATTTCTGGACGTAATAGTTCTAATTGATCACAAACAATTTCTACATATTGTTCTTTGGTCAAGATAGGAAATGGATTTTTTCCATATAGGTATCCCAATTTTGTATGTTTTAAAATATGCAACATATGGATTTTGATTCCCTGAATATCCAATTGATTCAAATAATGAGTTGTTTCTAACATCATTTCCTTGGTTTCATTAGGAAGTCCATTGATGATATGTACCACTACATTGATATTTCGTTTTCGTAAATCTTTCACACAATTTTCGAAGCATTCTAATGTATGACAACGATTGATGAATTTTGAAGTTTGTTCATGAATTGTCTGTAAACCAAGTTCGATTGTTAAATATGTTTTTTTGGATAATTCTTCTAAATAGTCCATACATTCTTCTGTAATCGCATCTGGTCTGGTCGCAATGGAAAGACCAATCACATTATTGAGTGCTAAAATGGTTTCATATTTTTGTTTTAAAATAGGAAGTGGTGCATACGTATTGGTGTGGGCCTGAAAATATCCAATGTATTTACCATTTGGCCACTTTTGTTCCATTATTTTTTTGATTTCTTCAAATTGATCTATCAAATTCATATTTTGATTGCCCGCGAATTCTCCACTACCTAAATTGGAACAATAAATACAACCACCTGTTCCTACCTTGCCATCAATGTTGGGACAAGTAAAACCAGCGTTTAAACTGATTTTAAACACTTTGGAATGAAACTTTTGTTTATAAAAATAGTCTAATGTATGATATCTTTTGTTGGTATTGGTATATTGAAATGGATTCATTTATATCACTTCCAAATTTTATTATAATAGAAATTCTAGTTCTTTTGTAAAAAAAATAGTGAATTTTAACAAAAATTGTCAAAAAACTTTTTATTTTTTTATGAATTTGCTATAATTATCATGGAGGTAATAAGATGAAAAAAAATAATTTGTGGAAAGCAATTGCGATTTGCTTTGTTGCATTTGTGGTTTTGAGTTGGGTGATTCCAACTGGTACATTTTCTAGTGGAACTTTTATAAAGGGTGAAGTAACGCCACTTGGACTTTTTGATATTTTAAGATATCCAATCATAACGGCAGCAACTTCAGTATTTGTACTAACTGCAATTGTGATACTACTCATTGGTGGTTTTTATGGAGTACTCAATCAAACTGGTGTTTACGCCAATATTGTCAATCGAATTGCGGATAAGTGGAAAGAAAAAGGACATATTTTTCTAACAATTTCAATTTTGGTATTTGCTGTACTTGCATCTTTGACTGGACTTACATTACCATTATTTATTATGGTTCCATTCTTTGTTGCAGTTATACTAAAATTGGGTTATAGTAAAATTGTTGCATTACTCGCTACAGTAGGTGCAATACTAGTAGGGAATATGGGCTCTACTTATGGATTCAATATTAATGGTTATCTTTCATTCTTTTTTGAAACAGGAATGAATGACACGATTGCAACTCGTATTTTATTCTTTGTAGTCATTACAAGTGCCTTGATTGGTTTTGTGTTATTATTAAGTGAAAAAACAAAAACTGTTGTGAAGGGTGAAAAAAAGAATTCTAAGAAAGATGCATCTGTACTAGAAATTCCTTTGTATGAAAATCAGGTTGATAAGAAAAAAAGTGCAGTACCAATGGTTGTAATCGCACTCATTCTAATGATTGTTACATGTGTTGGTATGTACAATTGGGAAACAGGATTACATATTGATTTCTTTAACAATATTTATAATTCAATTACTACTTTTGAAATTTCAGGGTATCCAATTTTTAAAAATATAATTGGAGCAGTTGACCCAATTGGATATTGGACCAACTATGAATTAGCGATTCTCTTACTACTCGCAACCTTACTAATTGCATGGATTTACAATGTCAAGGGTAGTGAAAAATGGCAAGCATTCTTAAATGGGGTAAAACAAATGGTCCCTGTTGCGATTTATACAGTTGCAGCAAGTATCTTATTTTTACTTATGAATACTGGAGCTACCTTCTTTGGTTCTATTGCAAATTTCTTTATTTCTATGACCAAAGGATTTAATGTATTTGCATTTGGTTCTTTATCCGCAATAGGTGGAGTATTCTATAATGATTTTCCGTATCTTGTAAATGCATTATATGATCCAATCACTAAATTGTATACCAATTATGGATTTATTGGTATGTTAATGCAGATGATTCATGGACTTGTCATGTTAATTGCACCAACCAGTATTATTTTAGTGGCAGGACTTAGATATTTAAACATTTCCTATACAGAATGGTTTAAGAATATATGGAAATATCTATTGATTGCTCTTGCTATCATTGTAATGTTTGTTATTTTACTATTATTATTGGGATAGAAATAAACCATATTTTGGAATCTAAATTAGGTTCCTTTTTTTTAAATATTATTCAATTTATGGTATAATGATTAAGAGGATGAATATATGAAGTATAAGATTGATGAAATAGAGTACCCAGTGATTATCACTCGAAAAAACAATAGGCATACCTATATTCGAGTTCAAAATAATACAATAAAAGTGTCAACCCATTATTTGGTATCAAAAAAACAAATTTTAAACATCTTAGGTCAAAATGAGTCCTCAATTCGACAAATGATTACCAAATGTCAACAAAAACAGGAAAAACAGGAAAAATTTTTTTATCTAGGCAATTGTTATGATATAATTAAAATGCCCACTGAAGAAGTAGAAATCATTGGACATTCTATATATACAACAGATGAGGTACAATTACAAAAGTGGTATCAAAAACAAATAAAGAAAATATTTGAATATCACTATCAAATATGTTATCAAAAATTTAAAGAAAATATCCCATTTTATAGATTAAGAATTCGTAAAATGAAAACTAGGTGGGGTGTATGTAATCGAAAGAGTCAGACGATTACTCTCAATTCGGAATTGATACATTATGAAATCGATGCGATTATCTATGTAATTATTCATGAATTATCCCATTTGATTCATTTTAACCATTCTAAAGAATTTTGGAAAACAGTAGAAACATTCTGTCCCAATTATAAGAAAATGCGAAAAATTTTAAAAGAGTAGTGAGGTGTTTTAATGAAGAAGTTTTTTCAAATACTATGCATAATGGTTATGTTGACAACTACTTTTTGTGTTCCAGAAATTGCGAAAGGAAAAACACTAGGACAATGGAAGGAAGAATTAAAGGCAAAACAAAAAGAATTAGAAGAAAATAAAATTAAAAGAGCAGAAACAGAACAAGAAATCAAAGAAACAGAAGCAGAAATTGCTCGAATTGAAAAATTAATTGATCAAATTTATGTAGATATGGCAAATCTACAAACTGAAATTGATTTACTAAATGAAGATATTGCAAAAAAAGATCAAGAAATGAAAGATATCATTAATTTTGTACAGGTTTCTAATGGAGAATCTGCATATCTAGAATATGCATTTGGAGCAAAAGACTTTACCGATTTTATTTATCGTATGGCAGTGTCAGAACAATTGACCTCATATAATGATAGATTAATCGCACAATATAATGAGATGATTCGACAGAATCAACAGAAACAACAAGAGTTAACACAAAAACAAAGCGAAATGGCAGAACAGGGACAAAAACTACAAGAAAAAAAGAAATTACTGGATCAAGAAATTGTCAATACAGATGCGGTTGCAGTAGATATTGAAGATTTAATTGATTATCAAAAAGAAGTCATCGCTATGTATGAGGCAAAAGGCTGTCAAAACCATGAAGATGTAGAGACCTGTGGTCGAAAATTGATACCACCAGGGACTGCATTTTATCGTCCAACCCAAGCAGGTCATATTACAAGTGAGTGGGGGCCAAGAGATTTACTAGGTAGAAATTGGCATGAAGGAATTGATGTTGGTGTTGGCGTCGGGACACCTGTATATTCGATTGGAAATGGAATTGTCGCAGCTGTTGTTAGGTATGATTGCGGTGGAAATATGGTAATTATATGGCATAATATCAATGGTCAATATTATACATCTGTGTATGCCCATTTATCTTCTGTAAATGTACAATCACAACAAAACGTGGACCGTAACACCATTGTTGGATATTCTGGTGGAACGGCTGGTGGATATGACAAATGTACAACAGGACCACACTTGCATGTCACAGTCGCAACTGGTAGATTTTTAAAAGATTATAGTAATTGGACTTATGAATTGAACCAAAAATATTCAATCAACCCAAGAAGCGTGATTAATTTTCCACCAGGACTTTATAACCGTTGGACAGATCGTCTGACCGCTTATTAGAAATAAAATATAGTTGTATGCAGTATGTTTTTCGATTTACATGAACGGGGGAAGTGTTATGCGAAAAGATATTGTAGATCACTATAGTAATCACATTCTTTTACCAATTGAAACATTTATCAAACAAGAAGAAAAGGAACTGAATAAATTGGGGGATGCTGCAACAACAGAACAACTTCAGATTTTAGAAAAAGCCAATGACTTATACCTAGAAAAATTAAGCACATTTTGTACGCTATGTGATGAATCTTATCAGTTGGAGCAAATAATAAGTGAATTCGTCATAGAAAAAGGGAACTGATTTACAAGTACTCTTTTTTTTTGTATAATAAAAAATAGAAAAGGATATGTGATGTTATGAAGGATTCTAGAACCAAAAATTCGATTCGCAATTCAACGGTATCTATCGTAACACAGGTATTAACTGTTATCATCAATTTTATTGTAAAAACGGTTTTCATCCATACATTGGGTTCTGAATATTTAGGGGTCAATGGTCTTTTTTCAAATATCATTACAATGCTTTCTTTAGCAGATTTGGGAATTGGAGTAGCGATTCCTTATAGTTTATATAAACCTTTGGCAGAAAGGGATGCTAAAAAAATCAATATTCTCATGAAATTTTATGCGAAAGTATATAATATCATTGGAATTATAGTGTTAACAATTGGTCTTTCTTTGATTCCCTTTTTAGGACTTATGATTAAAGATATGCCAAATATTCCTAACTTAACATTGATTTATGCTTTGTTTGTCATTCACTCGGCATCTAGTTATTTCTTTGTTTACAAAAGATTTTTAATTGAATCAGATCAAAAAGGGTATATTACTTCTAAAATCATTTTTATTTTTTCAACCATTCTTTCTATCATACAGATTTTTATATTATTGCTTACCAAAAATTATATTTTATTTTTACTATCTAGTATTATCATTGTGATTACACAAAACATTTATATTTCTCATAAAGCAGTACAATTATATCCCTTTTTAAAACAAAAAAAAGTACCAAAAATGGAAAAATCAGATATTCAAGACATTACCAAAAATGTATCTGCACTGCTTATTTACCGTGTTGGAAATGTAGTGACAAGTGGAACCGATAATATTGTAATTTCTAAATTCATTGGTCTTGTTATGGTAGGCGTTTATTCCAATTATTTACTGATCATTAATTCGCTTAATTTGGTTTTGAATCAATTATTCAACGCGATTACTTCTAGTATTGGAAATCTAGTAGTAACAACAAATGGGAAAAGAAGTTCTGCGATTTACGATAAATTGAATTTGGTAAATTTCTGGTTATATGCCCTTTGTGGAATTTGTTTAATGGTGTTATTTAATCCATTTATTGAAATTTGGATTGGAAAAGAGTATTTATTGTCTTTTTCTGTTGTATTTTTACTATCGCTCAACTTTTACATCACAGGAATGCAATCGGTTACCACGTCATTTCGTAATGCTTATGGTCTTTTTTGGAAAGCAAAGTATAGACCTCTTGTTATGATTGCCATTAACATTGTGGTATCGGTGATACTGGTTCAATTTATGGGAGTTGCAGGTGTCGTTTTAGGAACCATAATCAGCCGTATACTTACGGTGACTTGGTTGGATCCTTATATTGTATATCGCTATGGCTTCCAAAGAAATCCCAAACGTTATTTCATTAAATATGGACTTTTTATGGTATTATTCTTAGGAATTGCCTTTTTGACCAATTGGATCGTAGGATGGATTCCAAGTGGTAATTTGATTTGGTTTATTTTAAAAGCCATCTGTAGTCTAATCATCGTCAATGGTATTTTCTATTTATTATTTAAAGATACAGATGATTTCAAGTATTTTTATTCCAAGTTAAAGAATATATTCTTTTCCAAATTGGACAGGATTAGACATCATTAGATGATATCATCAAGTAGGTGATAAAATGAAAGTAAAACTATTTGATGAAGGTCATGAGAAAGATTTAGAAGCAGCAATCAATGAGTTTTTAAGTGAAGAAGAAGTAGAAGTCATTGATATTAAGTACCAAGTTGCAGTAAGTGTTTTTTCAGAAGAACAAGTATTTTGTTTTTCTGCAATGGTTGTGTATCAAAAATAGTGAGGTTATGATGTATGAAAAAAAGTAGTTTTTTAAAAGGTGCGATGATTTCGACCTTTGGAATTATCGTTTGTAAAATCATAGGACTTCTTTATGTAATTCCCTTTTTTTCTATGATTGGAAGTCAAGGAGGAGCTCTTTATAGTTATGCTTATTCTATTTATGCTGTATTCTTAAGCTTATCGACAAGTGGAATTCCGATTGCAATCTCAAAATTGGTAAGTGAATATCAAACAATGGAATATTACAATAGTAAAGAAAGAGTTTACAAAATAGGACTTTCTTTGATTATGACGTTAGGGATTGTTCTATTTGTTCTGATGATGTTATCCGCACCTATGCTTGCCAAACTGATTTTAGGAGATTTAACAGGTGGAAATAGTGTAGAAAGTGTCACAATGGTCATTCGTGTCATTTCCTTATCATTACTCATTGTTCCTATTTTAAGTGTAACAAAAGGGTATTTACAAGGACACAAAATGATGGAAAGTCCAAGTAAAGCACAAATCATAGAACAATTGGTTCGTGTTTCTGTAATACTACTTGGAAGTTTCTTCGCTGTTAAAGTATTCCATACCAAAATCGATACAGCTGTAGGACTGGCCGTTTTTGGTGCGACCGCAGGAGCAATTGTGGCTTATTTCTATTTAGCGCTTCAAATGCATAAAAATAAAGAAGTACTACATTCTAACCAAATACGTACACGAAAAGAAGCTAAAATAACCAATTCTGTTATTTTAAAAAAGATTGTATTTTATGCACTTCCTTTTTTGATGATTGATTTATTAAAATCCGCTTTTTCTTTGGTAGATACATTCACAGTAGTAAACACACTTACCAAAATTGGTTATGAAGCAAGTGTAACAGAAAGTGTATTAGGTGTTTTGACTACATGGGGAACGAAACTCAATATGATTGTTGTATCACTTTCCTTAGGCATTAGTATTAGTTTGGTTCCAAATATCGCAAGTAGTTATGTAGAAAAGGACATGGTTGGTGTCAATGCGAAAGTAACGCAAGCAGTTCAAGTATTATTGTTGTTCTCTTTACCTATGGTATTTGGACTTAGTTTTTTATCAGGGTCTATTTGGACAATCTTTTATGGCGAGCAAGTACTCTGTGCATCTATTTTTTCATTGTTTATTTTTCAAGCCATTACATTTTCTTTATTCACTATATTGCTCAATATCGCGCAAACGATCAATGATTCCAAGCTTGCGATTGGTACTTTATTATTCAGTTTCATTTTAAAAGTGGTACTTAATATTCCTGCGATGCATTTATGTAATTCTCTTAAAATTGGTGCATATTATGGACCTAGTATCGCAACTTTACTCGCACAAGGTATTGCGATTTTGATTGTATTATATATATTGGATCAAAAACATAAAATTACATTATACCCAAGTCGAATTGTGATTGGCAAAATTATCCTTTCCACACTCATTATGTTTATGAGTTTAAAAATTGTAGGGTTATTCATTCCTGTTGCCGAATCCAATCGCTTGTTGGCAATTGTAAAAGTCATTTTTTATACAATTATGGGCGCTATTATATACTTTGTAACGATTGCTCGTAGTGGGGGTATGAAAGGGTTATTTAAAGTGTTGAAAAAGGATATTTTTTCACGTAAAAAGGTGATGTAGTGGAGATCATTGTAGAAGTGATAGGAGAATTACTCTTTGGATTTTTGGAATATATAAATGATCACGAAAATGTGAGTAAATGGATTCGATATCCAATTTTGATATTATGTGTATTATTCATTGTAGGTGTTTTACTAGGATTGATCATATTGGGAATTTTGTTATTCAAAAAAGATATTCTTGCTGGTATTTTTGTGATTGCAATTGCTTTATTACTCATTTTTATATTACTGGCTAATTGTGTAAAAAATAAATAGGGTTTGTGAAATATCAAATTCTATTTTTATTTTTCTTTTGAACGACATAATCCTCGAATTTCATATGATATTTTAGACATATCCAAAAAAAGAAAGAAATTGTTGTTTAAAATATAAGTTAATGCAACATGATATACATAGAATGAATAGAGGAGATGGTATCTTATGTATGGAAACTTTACAGAAGAAGCAAGAAAAGTATTGGTAAATGCAAAAAAAGAAATGTATGACTTAAAGCATCCTTATGTAGGAAGTGAACATTTGCTTTTGGCGATTTTAAAAGGGGAAAATAGTGTTTCTCAAAAATTAAAAGAATATGGATTAGACTATGCGAAATTCAAAGAAGAAATCATTGCTATTGTAGGAATGGGAAGTGAAGCCAATCACTATTTTTTAAGAACGCCACTTTTGAAACGAATATTAGAAAATGCCATTATGGATAGTAAAGAAAATAACAATGGGGAAGTAACAATTGAACATTTATTTTCTAGTTTATTAGAAGAAGGCGAAGGGGTTGCGATCCGTATCATGCTTGGAATGCAAATGGATTTGGATCAATTGTATTCTGACTTTGTTTACCGTTTTACTAGCCCTAAAAAACATAAGAAAAATAAAAAACTAATATTAGAAGAACTTGGAATTGATTTAACTTTAAAAGCTCAAAATGGCGAACTGGATCCAGTCATCGGAAGAGATGAAGAAATCAAAAGAGTTTTGGAAGTGTTATCACGTAGAACCAAAAACAATCCTATTTTAATTGGGGAAGCAGGTGTTGGAAAAACAGCAATCGTAGAAGAACTTTCCAGATTGATTGCTGCTGGAGAAGTTCCAATGCAGCTGAAAAATAAACGGATTATCAGTTTGGATATGGCAAGTGCGGTTGCAGGCACCAAATACCGTGGAGAATTTGAAGAACGTATGCGTAAAATTTTAAAGGAAATTGAAGAAAATGATGACATCATCCTTTTTATAGATGAAATCCATACGCTAGTAGGAGCTGGGGGAGCAGAGGGTGCGATTGATGCTTCTAATATTTTTAAACCTGCCCTTGCCCGTAATAAATTAAGATGTATTGGTGCAACTACAACAGCTGAATATAAAAAATACATTGAAAAAGATGGAGCTTTAGAACGCCGTTTTCAAAAGATTGTAGTGGATACACCATCTAGAGAAGTGGTCAAAGATATTTTAATGAAATTAAAAGGCATATATGAAAAATATCACTTTGTAGAAATCAGTGAAGAAATGATTGATTTGATTATTGATTTATCTGGTAAATATATTTATGATCGTAATGAACCAGACCGTTCGATCGATATCTTAGATGAGGTTTGTGCGAAAGTCAGTTTAAAAGAAAACAAAGATATCAAAAAATACAATCAATTAAAAAAGAAAGTGGAAGAATTGATTTTACAAAAAAACAATGCTGTTATTCATCATGATTTTGAAACTGCTTCAGAACTCAAAGAAACAGAAAATCAGTATTTAGATGAAATGAATCGTTTGGAGTTAAAGTTGTATCAAAAAAATAATAAACCTGTAACCAAAGAAGATATTGCTGATGTGGTACATTTAAAAACCAAAATTCCAGTATATGAAATATTAGAAGACAATCAAAAAACCATTCAAGCCTTAGAGCGCGAACTGAAAAATAAAATTGTAGGACAAAATCATGCTTTAGAGGAATTGTTCTCCATTGCCAAAAAAATCAAACTTGGGTTTTATGAACATGAATGCTATTCCATGATGTTTATGGGTCCAAGTGGAGTTGGAAAAACAGAACTTGCAACACTATTTGGTGATTGCATGGTTGGACACCAGAATGTCATTCGCCTAGACATGAGTGAATATGCAGAAGCGCATTCTGTGAGTAAAATCATTGGAGCGCCCCCTGGATATGTTGGTTATGATGATAACCGTAATGTATTAGAAGAAATTCGCAATAAACCATATTCTGTCTTAATTTTAGATGAGATTGAAAAGGCTCACCCTAATATTATCAATTTGTTTTTCCAAATTTTAGAAGAAGGAAAAATCAAAGATGCCAGTGGAAAAATCGTCAGATTTGATCATGTAATTATTTTAATGACATCTAATATTGGATTTACAGATATTCATGTTGGATTCCATGAAGCCACCAATGATACGGTTCTTAGTAAATTGAAAGAAAACTTTAGTGTTGCATTCGTCAATCGCATTGACAATGTTATAGTTTTTCATACACTTACCAAAGAAAATATTATGGAAGTCATTCATACCAAAATTAAAAAATTAAAAGAAAAATACCACAAACGTAAGATTTCGATTCAAATCAAACCTTCTATCTTAGAAGACATCTGTAAACTTTCTAATTATCCTGAGTATGGAGCCCGTAAAATTGATAAGTTAATCAAGGACAAAATCGAAAATCAAGTCATAGATGCTGTGATTATGGGAAATCAAACGGTGGATATTACTACTATTACAAAAGAGAAAGTAAGATAAAGCTTTCTTTTTTTTTGAAATGAAAAGGAAATTGGAAAAAGACCTCGTATGTTATAGGTAGAGGTGGAATAAATGAAAACAAAAGAATTAGAAACATTGAAATTAACATCAGATGTTGTA
>CAJTIX010000020.1 GCA_910576795.1 uncultured Bacilli bacterium | reverse complement strand
GTTATATAATAACATTAAACTTAGCAATAAGTGTATTTTATATATCTACTTGTTGCACTTCGTTTGAAAATTTAAGAATATTTTCATTACTATTATATTCAATTTTTTGAATTCTACCTTTAATTTTATGTCCAGGAAACAAACTAATTCTAAAATTTTTGCTTTTTAAGACAGGTAGTACTCTTTTGACAATGTTCCTATTTTTATATGAATTATAAAATGTATTAACAACTAGGTCTGCTAATTGTACTCCATAATTAGTGGAAGAATCATAATAGGTTATTTTAAATCCAAAATTTTCTAAACAAAATTCTGTTTTTAAATATGTTTCTAGATTATTCAAATCACCAACTCTAATATTTCTATTATCGACACTTACAATAAACTCTATATTTTCACTCAACTGTTCTAGATTCAAAAGTGGTATAATACAATCTTGAAATACCAATTTAACGGCATAATTAAAAAATATATTAGATTCCATAATTTCTTTTTTCATTGCTGATTTTTCAAAAATTTTAACACATCCATAAAAAGTATCAATGTCTTGAATGTTATTAAATACTTTTACTTTCTCTAGATCAGTCATATCATAGGACTTTATTTCCTTATCTAAAGCAATATTTCTACTGTCTTTCATATTTTTATTTATCTTTTTATATCGGGATGTAACTTTATTTCGATCTTCACCAAATACAAAGTATCCTCCAACTGCGAAATACTTTGTGTTACTATTTTTATGAATGGAGCCACTTTCATCTAAATATACATATATCTTCATAGTATCACTTCCATATCAATATGATACTAAATTTTTCTACCGCTGTCCATGACAATAATATTATTCAATTTCGATATCACAAAAAAACCCATACATTGGGTTTTTGAATAGAATTATCTCTTTGAGAATTGTGGAGCGCGACGTGCAGCTTTTAAACCTGGTTTTTTACGTTCTTTGCTTCTTGCATCTCTTGTAACAAATCCAGCTCTTTTTAAAATACTTCTATAACTTCCTTCGTTTTCTGCATTTGGTGCATCATATTCTAATAATGCTCTTGTAATTCCTAAACGAATAGCTCCTGTTTGTCCAGTAAATCCACCGCCAGATACTTTAACGTCAATATCAAATGTTTCTTCATTATTTGTAATAGTAAGAGGTTGCATTAAATCCATAACATTGGTTTCATATGGAAAGAAATCTCTAACATCTCTACCATTTACAGTAATTTTACCTTTTCCTGGTGTCATCTTTACTTGTGCAACAGATGATTTTCTTCTACCAGTTCCAATATAAACTTTTGCCATTTAAAAACCTCCTATTTCGTATACTCAACAGGTTGTTGAGCAGCATGTGGATGTTCAGCACCCTCATACACAAATAATTTTTTATACATTTGACGTCCAAGTCTTCCTTTTGGAAGCATACCTTTTACAGCTCTTTCAATCATTTCTACTGGATAATTTTCTTTCATTTCACGTGCAGTTCTTTCTCTAAGACCACCTGTATAACCACTATGGTTATAATAAATTTTGTCATCTAACTTATTTCCAGTTAAATTGACTTTTGAAGCATTTACAACAATTACATAATCGCCACAGTCCACATGTGGTGTAAATGTTGGCTTATGCTTACCTCTTAAGATATGTGCAACTTTAGTAGCAACACGTCCAAGATTTTGACCTTCCGCATTGATTACATACCAATTACGTACGATGTCTTCTTTTTTTTGCATATATGTGTTTTTCATAAATATTTCCCTTTCTTTTATATTATATTTTGAAATAAGTGTTCCCAATACTTATTTCTTTGGGATATATAAAATGTACCAATTAAGATTGTACTAAAAATTATATGAAAAGTCAACGAAAATATGTCAGTTTCATTGATTTTTGACAGAATTAACAGAATATATAAAGACTATGTTATCATGATCCAAAAAACATAGCTTTATAAACCATCTTCATAAATACTTTTTAACTACAAAAATAGAGAAGACGGATGTCTCTCTATTTTGTCTTTTGTGGACCGCTTTGTTCTACCTCATTTACATCTTCATTTGTAGTTATTGGTACAATGAAATCAGTGCTAACACTAACATTTGCAAAATCCTTATCATTAGGACCCTTAATCAATAAATCATATACAATTTGGATTTTATTAGCATATACACCCAAATTTAAATAATGCTGTTCTGTCCAACGTTTTACTTCTGCTGTACTATGATAGTAACCATTATATCCATATGTTGTTAATTGCATAAATTGTTGATTGCAACCTTCTATTGCATTTACACCATAATATGTTACATCATCCGATATTGGAAATCCAATTAACTGTGAACTGTGAACATGATCATCCATTGTATCTTGCATAATCCCATCCATAACTGCATATTTTGATTTGATTGAAGTATCTATATGCACATTATCAATATAAACTTCAGTACCTGCAGGTAATCCTTCAGTATATACTTTTAAATATAAAAATTTGTCTGAAGTAATTCTCCATTCTCTTTCGGAAGTATCATCACAGGAATATTCCGTTATCAATTTAAAATCATACCCAGGTACATCTAAAATTTGACTCAGACCTGAGAATTCAGAACTTCCATCATTATTCATCGAAACAATATCATAGTCTTCCGCTGGTGCCATCTCATGCTCACAGCCACATAATACCATTGTACTACTTGCAGCTAGTGCAAAAGCAGTCATTCTCATCTTTAAACCCTTTATTTTCTTCATATAAATCACTCCTTATTCAAACAATAAAAAAAGGGGATTTCCCCCCCCCCGTTTACAAATGGCAAACATTGTTTTTTTGCTATCCATAAACTATATTATGATTCTATTCCTCTTTTCGATGGAATATTTAGTATTATATCATATATTTTTTTCTTGTCAAATTTATATTTCTAAATATCATTTCAATTGTTTTATTCCTGTCTTAAAATCGATTTCTTGATAACCAAAACGCTAAGACCTATGAAAAAAATTGCCATAAATAGTAATATTCCCCATACAAATAACAAATGCCCAACCGTAGAAGAATAATAGGTCTGTGCATTATCCAAAAAATAATAATTCATAAATAACTCAGAAAAACCATCTTTGAATCCATTTAGATATGTCCAAAATGAATCACCCAAATGCATCAAATCAATTTGATTTAAATTAAGAGAAACATACTTTCCACGTGCAATAGCTTCCATATTGGTAACAACACCAAGGCCTTCCATACTCCATCTTCCTATGACAAATAAGGAAATTTTTTCGGATATCCAGTTAAATGCCAGAAAGCCACCCGAAAACAATAGTTGTGTTCCCATATAAAGAGGCGTAATGACTAAGGTTGTTTCTCGGTCCCGGGAAATTGAAGAAATAAAGATTCCCGTCATACAGGCTCCAAAAGTGACTAAAAAATAAGTAATCAGATAACCTATATAAGGAGAAAACAACAATGAATCAGAAGGCATAGGTTTCACATAACAACATACCATTGTAACAACTACAAACGTTTGATAAAGACAAAGAAGAATCATAACCAATAGTTTAGATAATAAATAAGAAAACAAGTGCATTCCTGACATATATTCTTTTTTAATAATATGTCGTTCTTTCACAATTTCCTGTGCAGAATTAAATGTTCCTAACCATGTTGCAGCTAGCGTAAATGCTTCTAAGCACATCAAAGCATCTCTATACCTTGTCATCCCATCTGAAGGTCCTACTAAACAAATTAAAAATCCAAATGCTGGTGCTTCTAGCAATAATAAAAATAGCCATGGTTTATTGTTCCAAATAATATTGAGATAGCGTTTGGTTAAAATACTTGTTTGCTTAAAAATACCTACAGTTTCTTTTTTTATGAATTTATCTTGTGCTACAGGTTCTTCCTTCATTACAGTTTCACAATACTTTTCATAATATCGATCTGTATCTTCCTTTAGCACATCATAAATATCAATAAAATCATCTATTCCAAAATAAGCAAATATATCATCGTAACTACCACAATAACAAATTCTACCATTTTGCCCCATTACAATTACTTTATCGCACATATATAAATTAGAAACAGTATGTGCAGTCATAATGATTGTTTGACCTGAATCGGATAATTCTCTTAATTTTTTCATGATCTTCTTTTCAATATTAGAATCTAATCCACTTGTAGGCTCATCCAATAAAAAGAGTTTTGGATTACTCAACAGTTCTACAGCGATAGCAGCACGTCTTTTTTCGCCACCAGAGAGCTTCTTAATTTGAGTATCTTCTTTTCCTTCTAACTCCAACATTGTAATAAGTTCTGTCAATTTTATTTGTATTTCTTCTCTTGTAATATTGGGAATTCTAAGTTGCATCGCATACTGTAATGTTTCTTTCAATGTTAATGTATCATGTAATATCTCCCGTTGCGGTACATATGCAACATTTCCTTTCATATGGTCATATTCTTTGGTAACATCAACATTATTGATCAATACTTGTCCTGATGTAACACTAGAATAACCACTCATTAAATTCATAAGAGTCGTTTTACCTGCACCAGAACATCCAATAATCGCAACAAATTCTCCTGATTTTACTTCAAAACTAGTATCATGCAATATTTCCTTATATTTTTTTTTATTTTTAACAGTCTTACATAAATGGCGAACCGTTACACTGTATCCCTTCATAATAATCACACTTCCTCATAATACACCTGATTCAAATAGAGTCCTTCAGGAGGGGCTATTTTACCAGCTTGTTTACGGTCTTTTGATTCTAATATGGTAATAATATCCTCACTTTTTCTTTTACCTTCACCAATCTCTATTAAAGTTCCCACCATATTTCTAACCATATACCTTAAAAAACCGCTTCCTAAAAACGAAATGACAAGCAATTCATTTTCACAATGTAAACTTGTTTTATAAATCGTTCTTTCATAACTCTCTTTTTCTTCATCTACTTTCGTAAATGCTCTAAAATTATGGGTTCCTTCTAGATAATGTAATGCAGACACAATTGCAGAAATATCCAAATTATGATGATATTGATATACATAATTTCTTTCAAGCGGATTATATTCTCCCATATTGATTTTATAAATATATTCCTTTGCTTTTACATCAAAACGAGCATGAAAACAATCATCTACTGTTTCAAGTCTAGTAATATAAATATCTTCTGGTAATAATTGATTTAAGGAATTTTTCATTCGATTGACATCCATCTTTCCTTCAAAATCAAAATGAGCCTTTTGTGCATATGCATGAACATGGGCATCTGTTCTTCCAGAGGCGTGCAATGTAACCATATGATTGCCATTTATTTTAGCAAGTTGTTTTTCGATCTCTTCTTGTACTGTTCTACCATTTGGCTGTTTTTGGTAACCACTAAAATGGGTACCATCATAAGAAAATGTCATTAAATACCGCATAAAATAACTCCCCTCCACGCAAATAAACAAAGTCCTATATGGAAAACCAGCTGAATCATATCCAAGAAATGAATAGACATCTTTCGGAATCTAATTTTCTGATCTACAGAATATAGTCTTACTTCCATCGTATCTGCAACTGTATCTGCATACCTGAAAGAATTGTCCATTAAAGGAAATAAAATCATCTTCCAAATTTGTAACTTCTGTTTGAAATGAGCATGCTTATAATCCATTCCCCTTACTGTGAGTGATTTCAAAATCCGTCTTGCTTGTTCTATAATATTAGGCAAAAAAGAAAGAGAAAGCCCAATCATACGCGACATCAATAAAACCGGAATTCCAAACCAAGATAATGGATACAATAAAACAGTAAGTGCATAAGTCAAATCTCCAATTGGTGTTGTATAAAGTACCATCATACTATATAAAATAACAACTACCATTTTCCAAATTAATAAAAAACTTTGATAAAATGGAACACTGAAAAGAAAATAAAAGAATATCAGTGCAAATATCATATAACGAAGATTCCAGATTGGTCTAAAATAATAAGAAACAGAAAATCCACTCAATAAAAGTAGCATCAATAGAAACAAGGAAAAAAGACATACCTGTATCCATTGATTGACCTGAAAAACAAAAAGAATATACAAAATACTACAGACTAGTTTACAAACAGGATTCCATCTATGAATCAAAGAATCCCTATAGCAATATCTTCCAATTGTAATACTATTTAACATAACGATATATATCCTTCATTAAATCGTTGATTTCATCACGATATCCAATTTTCACTCCTTTTTTACGTAATACTTTATCTGAAAATGCAATCATTTGAGGTACCTGTACACCATATTGCTTTAATTTTTTCACCTCTTTAAATACTGTATATTTATCCCCTTCCATTACAACATGTTTCTTATGTAATACGACAACATAATCCACAAGTGGAAGCAAAAAATCGGTATCATGACTGACAATAATAATGGTTTTATGAAAGCGATTTTTTAGCATTCTAATGAGTTTCATAAAACTCCGTTTGCTCTCGGGATCTAATCCAATGGTTGGTTCATCCAAAATAAGTACACTTGGATTTAGCATCAAAATAGAAGCGATTGCAATTTTCCGTTTTTCTCCATGGCTTAATTGAAATGGATTTTTATCCAAATAAGAAGCATCTAAACCTACCATTTTTAATGCATCTAATGTTCTTTGTTCCATCTGATTTAACTTATATTGATAAAATTTAAGACCCATTTCCAACTCTTCTTTTACAGTAGAATTGAATATTTGGTCTTCAGGAAACTGAAAAACAAGTCCCACTTGAAAACGAAGATCATTGATCTCTTTGTTTTTTGAATTTTGATCAATTATGAAATTGCCAACTTCAATACTCCCACTACTTGGAATCAATAAAGCATCGATCAACTCTACCATCGTTGTCTTTCCACTACCACTTTTACCTACAATTCCTGTAATTTTGCCTTCCATAAATGTTAAATTAATATCTTTTAGAACTTCTTTCTTTTGATAATTTACTTTATCATAAGTATAACTCACATCATTTAACTTTATTTCCATAAAACATTCACCATTTTATCCATATCTAAAATTATAGAATCGATTAATCCATAAAATTGTAATTTTAAAGATAAAGAAGCCATAAAAGGGAGTTCCAATCCAGCTTTTTTTAAGACTTTTTCTTGTGCAAATACTGTTTCTTTTTGATCATGTAATATCATTTTGTTCTCATCTATAACTGCAATCTCCGTACCATATAAAGTATCATCCATATCATGTGTAATTTGAATGACTGTCATTTTTTCTTCTCGATTCATTTTCTTTACAATTTTTATCATTTTTTCTTTGGTAACTCCATCCATCATAGAAAAGGCATCATCCAAAATTAATACAGATGGTTTATGAAGTGTAACGGTTGCTAGAGCAATTAATTGTTTTTCTCCACCACTCAAGTTAGAAATAGAATAATCAAGCAATTCTGTAATTCCAAATTGTTCTGCAGTAGAAGCAATTTGCTTTTGAATCCTACTTTCTGAAAAACCTATATTTCTTAAAAAGGAAGTCATATCTTCTCTGGGTGTTTCTGCAACAAAATTACTATCAGGATTTTCAAAAACTACACCAATTTTTTTGCGAATTTGTTTTTTGTTTCTCTGATTTAGTGGAAAACCATCAATTAAAATTTTTCCTTCTGCAGGAATTAATCCTAACAAAATCTTTACCAGTACACTTTTCCCACAGCCATTACGTCCAACTAGTGATATAAAACTACCTTTTTTCACTTCAAAATTCAAATCATAAAATAAAGGTTCATATGTCAAATTTTCAATTTGGATACCATTCATACAACCACCCACCTATATCCATATTATAATATATAATTCCTTATTTTACAATGAAAAAAGAACCGAAGTTCTATGGAATATATGTATAGCTATAATCATAATTGACTTCTGTAGATACCGTACAACGAATTTCTACATAAGAAGTTGGTGGAAATGGGGATTTTGTCTTTGTATTTTTAAAATCAGCGTCTAAATATCCACCTTGTTGTAACTGTTCCACAGTAACATTATAAGTATTTCCCACTAAATTGGGTAAAAGTTCTGTGTGATCGCTTGCCCAACTACGCGCTGCATCTTCTATGATAGATACCTGATCTTGATACATTTGCTCCTGATATTGTTTGATTTGTTCAAATATGTTTGGGACTACAATAAGCCCTACAATCACAAGTACAACCAGTACTGCAACCAATTCTACCAATGTAAGTCCTTTATTATTTTTCATAAGATATCTCCTTTCTAGATTGAATATGATAACAAATTTTAAGTAGCCATTTTCTAGGAAGAAAACGATTACAAGTACAATTTAACTTCATGAAAAAACCGGGTACTATAATTCTTTTTCTTTGGAACATCTTATTCACTGCATATCTCGCAGCATCCACACTAGAAATGGATTTTACACCAAATTGTACTTGTGCTACATCATTGAATTCTGTATCAACTGGTCCTGGGCAAAATGTTCCAATATATACATGGATATGATTTCTTCTTAATTCCTCATAAATGGCCTCTGTCAAATGAAAAACATAAGCTTTACTGGCATAATAGCTTGCCATCAGGGGCCCTGGTAAGAATGCGGCTGAGGATGCTACATTGAGAATATAACCATGATCTTTTATTTTCATATCTTGCAAAAACAATTTAGTCAACATATGAACTGCCTTAATATTGGTATCAATCATATCAAGTTCTTCATCTAATTTGGTTTCTGTAAATTCTCCAAAAACACCAAAACCTGCATTGTTGATTACAATCTCAATATCCTCTTTTTTCACTTTATTATATAATTTCATACAATTAAATGTAGAAGAGATGTCTAGTGCTATAATTTGAACATCTGTTGCTAATTGTTTTTTGAGTTCTTCTAATCGCTTTTTACGACGGGCAACCAATATTAGATCATATCCCTTTTGACTTAATAGAATTGCCATTTCTCTTCCAATACCAGAAGAGGCTCCTGTGATTAAGGCTTTCATAGCATCACCCTAAATTCATTATAGTGAAATGAGGTTAGAAAGTCAAACGAAAAAGAAGGATTTCCCTTCTACAACTCCATTTACAAAAACATACTCATATAAAGTGGTAAACATATTATTTTATCTTGAGTGGAACCTATATTTTTACTAGATAATCTAATTCCCTGTTCTAATCCCCAATTTTGCATTAATGAATTCAGTGATTTTGATTTTGTATTGTCTGCTGATTTTACTTCAATTGCTGTTACTTTATTATAATAACGAATAACAAAATCCACTTCCAATGTTGAATTGTGTTCAAAATAATACAATTTTTTACCCAATTTATTTAAAATGTCGGCAATAATATTTTCATATATTGCACCTTTATAGATTCCTAAATTACCATCTATGATTTCGATTTGCGAACCTTCCTCTAGCATTGCCATTAAAAGTCCTGTATCTTTCATATATACTTTGAATACATCATCTTTAGCGTAACCTTCTAACGGAGCTTCTAATGCAGATAAATTATGACAAAAATTAATAATGCCCGCATCATATAACCATTCTAATGCTCCAAAATATTTCTTTGAAGTTCCATTTTTATCTACTAAGCTATATCTAAATTTTTTATTTTCTCTTGCCAGATGTTTTGGAATAGAGTGAAAACAATCTCTAATTTTAGCCTTATCTGTTTCATCTGCATATTTTACAATATCATCATTGTAATCTTCTATTATGTTTTTTTGAAGTTTTAGCACACTTCCAAAATTATGAGTTGTTACAAATTCATCTACTATCCTAGGCATTCCACCTACTACAATATATTCTTTGAATAAGTCCATCATCCGTTTATGAATGGAATCGGGGACAGTTTCTTTTTTATCATAAAATTCTTTTAAATAAGAAATCGCATCTTCATCCATTCCATTTGCCCAACAAAATTCCTCAAAATCTAGCGAATTCATTTCTAGTCTTTCTACATAACCCACTGGAAAAGAGGAAACTCTTTTATATGCAATCCCTAGAAGTGAACCTGACGCAATACAATCAAAACGGGAATCTTGGGCTAGAAATTTAAGTGCCGTAATGGCGTTTTCACAAGCCTGTATCTCATCTAATACTAATATCGTTTTATGCGGTACAATAGTCACGTTAGGAATTCTTAATGTGATCTGTTTGATAATACTTTCCACATCTAAATTACTCTTAAATATATTTTTATAATCTTCATTCTCTATAAAATTCATATAAATGATACTTTCATAATTTTCTTTTGCAAATTCCTTAATAATAAATGTTTTTCCAACCTGTCTTGCACCAATAACAAGTAAACAGTTATTTTTATGATTGTTTTTCCATTCTATTAATTGCTTAGTCATTTTTCTTTTTAACATAAAGTCACCTTCTACAATCATTATAGCATATTCTTATAATTATATACATATTTTTCAAACGAATATTAATACAATATCTTAGTTTTTTCAAAGGAATATATCAATATATAATCTGTCTTTTCAAACAAAAAAGAAGGATTACTATCCCTCTACTACTTCTAAGATGACCATCAAAGCGTCATCCCCTTTACGTTCAGTTAACTTTAAGATTCTTGTATAACCACCATTACGACCAGCAAAACGAGTTGCATAATCGTCAAATACTTTTTTAGTGGCTACATTGTCATTTTGTAAGAAAGCCAAAGCTTTTCTTCTAGAAACAAGTGAACCATCTTTACCATACGTAACCATTTTATCAAAGAACTTACGTACTTCTTTGGCTCTTGTCTCAGTGGTTTCGATTCTCTCATTCATGATCAAATCTTTTGTCAAATTAGCTAACATACTTCTTCTATGTTTACAAGTACGTCCTAATTTTCTATAAGCCATAATAATCCTCCTAACTATTAGTCTTCATCACGGAATTTAAGTCCCATTTCTTTAATCTTATCAATAACTTCTTTCAAAGATTTTTTACCTAAATTACGGATTTTCATCATTTCCAATTCAGATTTTTCAGTCAAATCACCAAGTGTATTAACACCTGCTCTTTTTAAGCAATTATAGGCTCTTACTGAGAAATCCAAATCATCAATAGAAGTTTCTAATTTCTTCAACTTACTATCTTCTTGTTTTGCATTCATAATTCCAGTTGTATCAGCAATTTCACTTAAATTGGTAATAATACTCAAATGTTCCATTAATATTTTAGCACCCAAAGCCATTGCTTCTTCAGGACGAATAGAACCATTTGTGTATACATTCATAATCAATTTATCATAATTAGCATCTTGTCCAACACGAGCAGATTCCACATCATAACTAATTCTTTCAATTGGAGAATATAGTGCATCAATTGGGATAAATCCAACCGCAGCATTTTCCAAATATTTCTTATTTTCGTTAGATGGAACATATCCTCTTCCATTTGCGATTATAAATTCCATATCAAGTTTCCCACCCTTAGATAAAGTTGCAATCACTTGATCTGGATTTACAATTTCAACATCAGAATCTGTAATGATATCAGCAGCTGTAACCACTCTTTCCTCATGAACAGATAGATGTGCCGTTTTGATTTCTTCTGTATGATTCTTTAAAACCACGCTCTTTAAATTTAAAACGATAGATGTTACATCTTCTACTACGCCTTCAATGGTTTGAAATTCATGCATAACGCCATCTATTTTAACAGCGACAATCGCACATCCTGGCATAGAAGATAACATCACTCTTCTAAGTGCATTACCAATAGTAGTTCCAAAACCTCTTTCCAAAGGTTCTAATTCGAATTTTCCAAAATTATTATTTTCAACATAATCTGTAAGTTTGTAGATTGGTTTTTCAAAGTTTAACACTTTTTCACACTCCTTTTTCTTTTATCCACGTGGACGTTTTGGTGGACGACATCCATTATGTGGTACAGGTGTTACATCTGTAATTGAAGTAATTTCTAAACCAGCAGTTTGTAATGAACGAATTGCAGTTTCACGTCCTGAACCGAGTCCTTTTACAAAAACTTCAACCTTACGCATTCCCATATCAAATGCGGCTTTTCCCGCTGCTTCAGCAGACATACCAGCTGCGAATGGAGTTGATTTTTTACTTCCCTTGAATCCTAATGTTCCAGCAGAAGCCCAGCTAATTGCATTTCCTTCCTTATCACAAAGTGTTACAATTGTGTTATTGAAAGTAGAATGAATATATGCTTGACCTTCTGGTACATTCTTCTTTACTTTACGTTTTCTTGGTTTATAAGCCATATTATATAACCTCCTTTTTTAAGTTACAATTATTTTTTCTTATTAGCAACTGTTTTACCTTTACCCTTACGAGTTCTAGCATTTCTATTTGTTCTTTGTCCTCTAACAGGTAAACCTCTTTTATGACGAGTTCCTTGATATGAATTGATTTCCATCTTTGTTTTGATGTTCATATTCACTTCACGTCTTAAATCACCTTCGATGGTATATTTTTCAATTTGTTCACGAATGCGATCTAACTCTTCATTACTTAAACTTCCTGCTTTTTTGTTGATATCTACATTAGCGTCATTTAAGATTTTGTTAGATAAACTTCTTCCAATTCCATAAATGTAAGTTAATGCGATTTCAGCTCTTTTATTATTTGGTATATCTACACCTTTAATACGTGCCATAAAACACCTCCTATATTAACCTTGTCTTTGTTTATGCTTAGGGTTTTCACAAATTACGATTTTCTTACCCTTACGCGTAACGATTTTACATTTTGGACAAATTTTTTTAATTGATGGTTTTACTTTCATTTAATTCCCTCCTATTTCCTATAGGTTATGCGCCCACGTGTTAAATCATATTCTGATAATTCTAACACCACTGTATCACCCGGTAAAATGCGAATATAGTTCATTCGGATTTTACCAGAAACGTGAGCCACTACAGTGTGCTTATTTTCAAGTTCTACTCTGAATTGTCCACCAGGTAAAACTTCTAATACTTTTCCTTCTACTTCAATCGCTGCTTTTTTTACCTTTTCTTGCATTTGATTGTTGTTCTTTTTATTAACTGGTTTTTTTGGCATATTATCACCTCTTCGTTAATATTTCATATCCATCCTTGGTCACCAAAATGGTGTGTTCAAAATGGGCAGATGCTTTGTCATCACCTGTTACAATCGTCCAATCATCATCCAACATATAAACGGTTGCAGTTCCCAAATTTAGCATTGGTTCAATCGCAATGGTCATCCCTTCTTTTAGGACGATACCAGTACCAGCTTCCCCATAATTTGGTACATCTGGTTCTTCATGAACTTGAGTTCCAATTCCATGTCCAACAAGTTCTTTCACAACACCCAAATGATGTTTGTTCGCATACTCTTCTATTGCATAACCAATATCACCAAGATGTGCTCCGGCATGGACTGCATTTAATCCATGATATAAAGCTTCTTCTGTTTGTTCTAGTAATCTAGAAACCTCACTACTGACTTTTCCAACCGGATAAGACCAAGCAGAATCGCCATGATACCCTTGATAACAAGCACCAATATCCAATTTCACAATATCGCCATTTTTGAGTTTACGTGATGATGGAATTCCATGTACGACTTCTTCATTGATGGAAATACAGATTGCTCCTGGAAATCCATACAAATTTTTGAATGATGGTGTTGCTCCTGATTTCAAAATGAATTCTTCAGCCAAATCATTTAGCTCTTTTGTGGTAATTCCAGGTCTAATATATTGCTTTAAATACTTATGTGTATTTCCTACAATTTCTCCTGCTTTGCGCATCAATTCAATTTCATGGTCTGATTTAATCGTAATCATATATGATCCACAATGCTTTCTATCATTTGGAAAACTTCATTAGTAGGCAAAGCACTATCCACTTCGTATAGAACACCTTTTTCCTTATAATATTCTATTAAAGGTTCCGTTTGTTCTAAATAGGTTTCAAATCTTACTTTGAATATTTCCTCATTATCATCTGCCCGTTTTTCGAGTGATGATTGACAATCATTACAGATGCCCTTTACAGTTGGTTGATTTGACTCAATCAAATCATTGTAAACATGACCACACTTTGGACAAGAAATTCGTCCAACAATTCGTTTTAATGCAGTATCATAATCAATAGAAAGATAGATAACTGCTTTTAATGTTTCATTTTTGGAACGAAGTAATCGGTTATATTCCTCTGCTTGATTCACATTTCGAGGAAACCCATCAAGGATAGATCCTGGTGCATTTTCGATTGTTTTCAACTTATTTTCCAATAGTTCAAACACAATTGCATCACCGATTAATTTTCCAGACTGCATTTGTTCTTTGAGTGAATTACCTAATTCATCATTTTGATGCATGGCCTCACGAAGCAAATCTCCTGTTGAAATATGAACGAATCCATACTTCTTACAAAGTAAATCCGCTTGTGTTCCCTTTCCAGCAGCTGGTGGTGCGAGTAAGATAATACTCTTCATCGATTGCGCCTTCTTCTGGTATATCCTGTACGTGTTACAAGTTCACTATCTAATTGTTTATAAGTTTCTAATGCAACTCCAACTACAATGAGTAATCCAGTTCCACCAATTCTTACACTTGTTGGTAAACTTGATATTGCTCCAAATACAATTGGAAGACCTGCAATGACTGCTAAAGATAAAGCTCCAACAGTTGTAATTCTTTTTAATGTTTTACTGATATATTTGACTGTTTCATCACCAGGACGAATTCCTGGAATAAAACCACCATTTTGATTTAAGTTTTCAGCAAGTTCTTTTGGTTTTAATTGTAAGAATGTATAAAAGTAAGCAAATGCAAATATACATACAATATAAATGACAAACCCAGTTCCTGTTGTCATGGTCAAATATTTACTTACAAATAATTTGAAACCATCGTTTTTAATAAAGCTTGCAAGTATTCCTGGAATGGATATAAATGCAGATGCTAAGATCACAGGCATTACTCCAGCCGAATTTAACTTAAATGGAATATAATTTTGTTGTGCATTCATCACACTTGTAGTAGAGCGATTTGCATATTGAATTGGAATTCTTCTCTCTGCACACTCTACATAGACAACACCAAGGATGATTGCTAAATAAAGTAATACAAATAAAGCAAATTTCACAACACCAAGTGTAATCAATTGTGCGGTTCCACCAGTTACAAAATTATTCCAAGCTTCCATAAACATATTTGGCATAGTCGCAATAATACCTGCCATAATGATTAAGGAAATTCCATTTCCAATTCCTTTTGCTGTAATTTGATCTCCAATCCATAATAGAAGTGAAGTTCCAGCAGTTAGGATTAAAGCAAATGTCATGTATTCCATTGGACTTCCACCAGATACAAACGCAAATGAGAACATATATCCTTGGATAAATGCTAAAGCAATTCCTAGATATCTTGTAATTTGATTGAGTTTGACTCTACCAGTTTGTCCCTGTTTGGAAAGTTCAGCAAAATAGGGAATAATATCCATTTGTAACAATTGGACAATGATTGATGCTGTAATGTATGGCATAACACCTAAAGCAAAAATTGAAAATTGCTCTAAAGCACCACCACCCATGGCATTAATCAACTCTAAAAATCCTAAATTGTCTGTTCCTAAACTTTCTTGATCGATACCAGGAACAATAATTGTTGTTCCTAATTTAAATATGAATAAGCATACAAAAGTAAATACTATTTTCTTTTGCAAATCCTTATTCTTGGGATTCAATATTTGCTTAAACTTTGCAAACATGTTAAATCACCTCTGCTTTTCCACCTAATTTTTCTATTTGTTCTTTCGCTACTTTAGAAAATTTATGTGCTCTTACATTGATTTTCTTTTCTAATATTCCATTTCCTAATACTTTTACACCATCTAATTGATTTTTTAAGATACCCATTTCTTTTAATAGTTCTGGTGTTACAACTGCACCATCTTCAAAATTATTCAAATCACTTAAATTAATTACAGCATATTCTGTCTTAAAGTTCGCATTGGTGAATCCTCTTTTTGGTAATCTTCTGTATAAAGGTAATTGTCCACCTTCAAATCCAGGTCTTACGCCTCCACCACTACGTGCGTTTTGTCCTTTATGACCTTTTCCACAAGTTTTTCCTAAACCACTACCAGTACCATTTCCGACTCTTTTACGAGTTGTTCTAGCACCCTCTTGTGGTTTCATTGTATGTAACTTCATTAGATTTCCTCCACTTTCTTACCACGTAAAGCAGCAACTTGTTCTCTTGTTCTTTGTGATTTTAAAGCTTCTAATGTTGCATATGCCATATTAATTTTTGTGTTAGATCCAAGTGATTTTGATAAGATATCTTTAACTCCTGCTAATTCAAGTACGGCACGAACTGGTCCACCAGCTTTTACTCCTGTACCTTCTGCAGCAGGTTTTAACATAACACGAGATGCACCTCTTACACCAATCGCATCATGTGGAATGGTTCTTTCATCAACCAATGATATTCTGACTACGTTCTTTGTAGCAGCTTGAACAGCTTTTTTGATTGCATCTGGTACTTCATTTGCTTTACCAGTACCTAGACCAACTTTACCTTTTCTATCTCCTACAACAACCGTAGCAGAGAAACGGAAATGACGACCACCTTTGGTTACTTTTGTAACACGACCTATATTGATGACTTGTTCTTCATATAGTTTTGGGCGTGGTTCTCTTTTTCTAGTTTCCATTTATTACCCTCCTTTTAGAATTCTAATCCATTTTCACGTGCAGCATCTGCAAGTGCTTTTACACGTCCATGATATAGGTATCCGCCTCTATCAAAGACAACTTCTTTTACTTTTGCATCTTTTGCTCTTTTTGCAAGTAATTCTCCAACTTTAGTAGCAGCTTCCATATTTCCACCGTTTTCAAGTTTTAATTCTTTATCAATTGATGAAGCACTTACTAATGTAGTTCCTTTTTCATCATCAATGATTTGTGCAAAAATATTTCCATTTGATCGAAACACATTTAATCTTGGTACACTAGCAGTTCCACTGATTTTTTCTCTTACACGAGCATGTCTCGATTTACGTACATCATTTCGAGATACTTTCTTAATCATAGTATGACTCTCCTTTACTAAATTACGTTATGCTGCTTTCTTTCCTTCTTTACGACGGATGATTTCATTTTTATATTTGATACCTTTTCCTTTGTAAGGTTCAGGTTGTCTTATTTTTCTTATATTTGCAGCAAATTCTCCAACAAGACATTTATCAATTCCTTTAATTGTTAGTTCTGTATTACTAGCAGATTCTACTGTTAATCCACTAGGTACTTCTACAATTACAGGATGTGAATAACCTGCTGTTACAGTGATTTTATTTCCACTAACCGCAAAACGATATCCAACTCCGACTGCTTCTAATTCTTTTTGGTAACCTTCTGTTACTCCAATAATCATATTTTTGATATTGGCATTAGCAGTTCCATGAAAGTTTTTGTACATATCGTCACTTCTTGAAACAGTAAGTTCATTCCCATTTACTTGTACCGTAATATTTTCATTGATTTCAGTAGAAAGTTCACCTTTAGGACCTTTTACAGAAACATGATTTCCATCTACGGATACTGTTACATTTTCAGGTATTGTTAATATTCTATTTCCAATACGACTCATTCGAATCCTCCTAACCTTTCTACCAAATGTAAGCCAAAACTTCTCCACCTAGTGTTTGTTTTCTAGCTTCCTTATCTGTCATAATTCCTTTTGAAGTAGACAAAACAGCAATTCCTAAACCATTTAATACTCTAGGTACTTCTTCAGCTTTCGCATATACACGTAAACCAGGTTTTGAAATTCTTTTCAATCCGGTAATTACGCGTTCTTTCTTTTCGCCATATTTTAAATTTAAAACGATAATATTTTGAACTGGATTTTTCTTAATTTTATAATCAGAGATAAATCCTTCTTCTTTTAATATTCTAGCAATTTCAACTTTGATTTTTGAAGCGGGTACTTCAACCTCTAGATAACGCATCTGATTTGCATTACGAATTCTTGTAAGCATATCTGCGATTGGGTCGTTTACAATTCCCATACTATGTCCTCCCTTCCGTCTTACCAACTAGACTTTTTCACTCCTGGAATCTGTCCTTTGTAAGCCAATTCTCTAAAACAAATACGGCAAATTCCATATTTTTTAAGTACTGCATGAGGTCTTCCACATCTTTCGCAACGTGTATACTCGCGTACTTTGAATTTTGGTTTTCTTGATTGTTTTACAATCATACTTTTCTTAGCCATAATATCCTCCTATAATAGTTACTTTTTAAATGGCATACCGAAACCTTTTAAAAGATCATACGCTTCTTCATTTGTTTTTGCTGTTGTTACAAAAACGATATCCATTCCACGTACTTTCACAACATCATCATATACGATTTCTGAGAAAATCAATTGTTCATTTAATCCAATTGTATAATTTCCTCTACCATCGAATGCTTTATTAGATAGCCCTCTAAAGTCTCTGACACGAGGTAATGTAATACTAATGAGTTTATCTAAGAAGTTATACATTTTTTCTCCTCTTAATGTAACTTTACATCCAATTGCTTGCCCTTCTCTTACTTTAAATCCAGCAATTGCTTTTTTTGCCTTTGTAGCAACTGATTTTTGGCCTGTAATCATTTCTAGGTCTTTCATAGCAGCTTCTAACATTTTACTATTTGAAGTAGCTTCTCCAACACCCATATTAACTACGATTTTATCTAATTTAGGCACTTCCATTACACTTTTGTAACTATACTTTTCTCTCAAACTAGGTATGATGACTGTATTATATTTTTCTTTTAGGCGGTTCATATATACCCTCCTTCCAATTAATCAATGTTAGAATTCGATTTTTTCGATACTCTAATTTTCTTTCCACTTTTATCAACAGTATGTCCTATTCTGGTTCCCTTTTTGGTTTTAGGGTCAATAATCATTACATTTGAAGCATGAATTGGTAATTCTACTTCTACGATACTACCAGATGTTTGTCCATTTGGTTTGACATGTTTTTTGGCAACATTGACACCTTCAACAACAACTTTATTTTCAGCACGTAATATTTTTGTAATGTTTCCTTCTTTTCCCTTATCTTTTCCAGAAATAACAACAACTTTATCTCCCGTTTTAAAGTTCATGTTTTCCTCCTTACTGAAACTTATAACACTTCTTTTGCAAGTGATACAATTTTCATAAAATCTAAATCACGTAATTCACGTGCGACTGGTCCAAACACACGAGTTCCAACTGGGCTCTTATCATCCTTAATAATCACACAAGCGTTATCGTCGAACTTAATATAAGACCCATCGTCTCTTCTTAGACCAAATTTGCTTCTAACAATGACAGCTTTTACAACTTTTCCCTTTTTTACTGTACCGTTAGGAGTTGCTTTTTTTACCGTAGCAACAACGATATCTCCAATATTTCCGGTTTTTACTTTGCTTCCACCAAGTACACGAATGACACTAACTTCACGTGCACCTGAGTTATCTGCAACTTTTAAACGGCTTTCTTGTTGAACCATAAATTGATCCTCCTCCCAGTTTTATAAAATGACTGCTTTTTCCACGATTTCGACTAAACGGAAATGTTTCGTTTTTGATAATGGTCTAGTTTCTACTATACGCACTCTATCTCCAACTTTCGCTTCGTTCTTTTCATCATGAACAGCATATTTTTTTGAATCTTTTACACGTTTTCCATATAGTGGGTCTTTTTTATAAGTTTCAACTAAAACTGTAATGGTTTTATCTGTTTTATCACTTACAACTGTTCCTACTATTTCACGCTTACTAGTAGTTTCCATTAATTTTCCTCCTTCGCACTTAATTCACGTTCACGTAAGATCGTCTTCATACGAGCTACTAACTTTCTTAATTCATGAATTCTTGAAGGTTTTTCTAAATTTCCAGTAGCTTGGCTAAAACGTAAATTAAATAATTCTTCTTTGCAAGATTCTATTTTTGCAACGATTTCTTCAGTAGACATTTCTCTGATTTCCTTATTTTTCACTTGCCTCACCACTTTCTTTTGTTACAAATTTACATTTGATTGGAAGCTTATGCATAGCAAGACGTAATGCTTCACGAGCTGTTGCTTCATCCACACCAGCGATTTCAAACATAACTTTTCCTTTTTTGACAACTGCAACCCATACTTCAGGTTGTCCTTTACCTTTACCCATACGAGTTTCTAATGGAATTTTCGTTAATGAAAGATGAGGGAAGATATTAATCCATACTTTTCCTCCACGTTTCATGTAACGTGTCATTGCAACACGGGCAGCTTCGATTTGTTGTTGGGTAATCCAAGCACCTTCCATTGCCATTAAACCATATTCACCAAAGTTTACTTTTGTATTTCCTTTGGCAACACCATCGTAACGTAAACGATGTGGTCTTCTATATTTCGTTCTTTTCGGAATGACTGCCATTTGATTTTACCTCCTTTTCTTTAGAGGCAAGGATTTCTCCTTTGTAAATCCATACTTTAACACCAATTTTTCCATATGTAGTATCTGCTTCTTTATGAGAATAATCTACATCTGCTCTTAAAGTATGTAATGGAATATTTCCTTCTGTATAACCTTCGGTTCTTGCCATATCAGCTCCACCCAAACGTCCTGATACAGAAGTTTTAATTCCTTTTGCTCCTGCCTTCATCGCATTTCTGATTGCCTTCTTTTGTGCAACACGGAATGAAACACGATTTTCAATTTGATGTGCGATATTTTCTGCAACTAAAGCTGCATTGATATCTGGGTTTTTAATTTCCATAATAGAAATTTGAATATTTTCATTGACTAATTTTGATAATTCTTTTTTTAATTTTTCAATTTCATCTCCACCGTGTCCGATAACAACACCTGGTTTTGCAGTGTGGATAATGATGTCCGTTTTAGATGCATTTCTTTCGATAATGATATTAGAAACAGACGCATCTTTTAATTTTTTTCCTAAAAATTTACGAATTTTATTATCGTTATTTAAGTATTTTGCGAAATCTTTATTACCTGCATACCATTTTGATTCCCAAGTTTTATTGATTCCGATTCTAAGTCCTATTGGACTAACTTTTTGTCCCATCAGTTACCCTCCTTTACTATTTTTCATCACTCACAACAATTGTGATATGACTTGTTCTTTTTTTAATTGGATCCACATGTCCACGTGAACCAAATTTCATTCTTTTTAATGTTTGTCCTTCATTTACATATGCTTCTTTTACATATAAAGTAGATTTGTCTAAATGTAAATTGTTTTCTGCATTTGCTACTGCAGATTTTAAAACTTTATGACTTAATCTTGCAGCATCTTTATTTAAGTTGCTTAAAATTCTGTCAGCTTCTTCTACGCTTTTTCCACGTACCAAATCTATAACTAAACGGCACTTGCGAGGTGCAATTCTAAGAGATTTTGCAATCGCTTTTGCTTCCATTTTAGTCCTCCTTCCTGATAATTACTATTTCTTATCTTTGTTATCGCCATGTCCACCAAATTTACGTGTTGGTACAAATTCACCTAATTTATGTCCAACCATATCTTCTGTAACATAAACTGGAATAAATTCTTTACCATTATGAACAGCAAATGTGTGTCCAATAAATTCAGGATAAATTGTTGAACGGCGAGACCATGTTTTAATTACTTCTTTTTTTCCAGAAGATGCAACTTTCTCAACCTTTTTCTTTAGATGTTCATCAATAAAAGGTCCTTTTTTTAAACTTCTAGCCATCTAAACCATCCTTTCACTATTTTTTACGACGACGAACAATTAACTTATCAGAAGCTTTTTTGTTTTGACGTGTCTTATATCCCAATGCAGGTTTACCCCAAGGTGTAACTGGTCCTTTACGTCCAACTGGCGCACGACCTTCACCACCACCATGAGGGTGATCATTGGGGTTCATAACAGATCCACGAACTGTAGGGCGAATACCCATATGTCTTTTACGACCTGCTTTACCAATGTTTACTAATTCATGATCTGCATTTCCAACTTCACCAATAGTTGCTCTACAAGTACTTAACACTTTACGAACTTCTCCACTCGTAAGTCTTAACAATGTATATTTTCCTTCACGTCCTAAGATTTGAACGCTAGAACCTGCTGAACGAGCTAATTCTCCACCCTTACCAGCTTTTAATTCTACATTATGAACCATAGTTCCTTCTGGAATGTTTTCTAAAGGTAATGCATTACCAACTTTGATGTCGGCACTCGCACCACTTTCCACTTGCATTCCAACTTCTAATCCTTTTGGAGCTAAGATATATCTTTTTTCTCCATCCGCATATGTAATTAAAGCAATGTTAGCAGTTCTGTTTGGATCGTACTCGATAGAAGTAACAGTTCCAACTACACCATCTTTGTTTCGTTTGAAATCAATGATACGGTATTTTCTCTTGGCTCCACCACCACGGTGTCTTACGGTTACTTTACCTTGATTATTACGACCACCATTTTTCTTTAATGTGACAACCAATGACTTTTCAGGAGTGGTTTTTGTGATTTCTTCATATGTTAGTTTTGTCATTCCACGTGTTCCTGGAGTATTTGGTTTATAACTTTTAATCGCCATATATATCCTCCTTTAGATTAGTTCAGTTCAATTGAACTTCCTTCTCTTAATTTAACAATTGCTTTTTTCACTCTATTTGTTTTACCAGCATAACGTCCAACTCTTTTTTTCTTAGGCTTTACGTTAATGGTATTTACACTTTCCACTTTTACATCGAAAATGTTTTCGATTGCTTGTTTGATTTGTGTTTTATTTGCTCTTACATCGACACTAAATGTCATTGTATTTTGATTTTGCGCTAAATTCGCACTTTTTTCTGTAATGATTGGTGCCTTAATAATATCTCTATAATTATTCATTAAACAAGCACCTCCTCTATTTGTTTAATAGCTGCTTCTGTAATAATCATACGATCTGCAGAAACAATATCTAATGTATTGATTTCATTTGCTTCTAGTAAAATAACATTGTTTAAGTTACGAGTAGCCAAAATCATATTTTCATCAATCGCATCGACAACGATCAATATATTTTTTTCTGCTTTTAAATCGTTTAAGAAAGATTTTGCCTCTTTGGTCTTACCAGTTTCAAAATGAATTTGATCTACAATGATTAATTCACTATTGATTGTTTTATAAGCCAAAGCTGATTTTAAAGCAAGTCTTCTTTCTTTACGATTCATTTTTTTGTCATAACTTCTATTATGTGGTCCAAATACGATACCACCGTGATACCATTGTGCTGCACGGATACTTCCTTGTCTTGCACGACCAGTACCTTTTTGACGCCATGGTTTTCTTCCACCACCGCTTACTTCACTACGTGTTTTTGTTTCATGGGTACCTTGTCTTTGTGAATTTCTTGCTAATGTAATCGCATCATATAAAACGGCATCGTTTGGTACAATTCCCCAAACTTCTTCGTTTAATGAAATGTCACTAACTTTTTCACCCTTAATATTTAATACAGACATTTTTTTCATATTATTGCCTCCCTACTAATTTTCTTCTACAGTTTCTGTAGTTTCTTCTGTTATTTCAGTTTCTACTACTTCTTCTGTATTTTCAGTAGATTCCAATGTTGTGTCTTCGGTTACTTCAGTTACGGTTTCCTCTACTGCTACAACAGGTTCTTCTGTTACATAAGAATTCAATTCTTCTGTTTCTCTTACTTTTCCTGGATTTTTCACAGCAGTTTTAATGATTACCAATGACTTTTTAGGTCCTGGAACATTTCCTTTTACTAAGATTACATTATTTTCCATATCCACTTTTACAATTTCAAGATTTTGAATGGTTACTGTTAATGTACCCATATGTCCTGGTAATTTTTTACCTTTGAAAACACGCATTGGTCTCATAGTTCCCATTGAACCTGGTCCTCTATGGTAGTGTGAACCATGTCCCATAGGTCCTCTTGATTGCCCATGTCTTTTGATAACACCTTGGAACCCTTTCCCTTTTGTAGTTCCTGTTACGTCAACAACTTCTCCTTCAGTAAAGAGATCTGCAGTGATTTCTTGACCTAAAGAATAGTTATTTACATCCACACCCCTAATTTCTCTAAAGAAGCGCTTAGGTGTAGTGTTTGCTTTGTTGGTAATTCCAACTGAAGCTTTTGTCGCCAATTTTTCTCTTTTGGTATCAAAGCCAAGTTGAATTGCTTCATAACCATCATTTTCTTTTGTTTTGATTTGTGTTACCACATTTGGTTCTACTTCAATGACAGTTACTGGAATCAATTTACCTGATTTTGTAAATACTTGAGTCATTCCTAATTTACGACCTAAGATTCCTTTCATAACTTTTCCTCCTTAAATTATAACTTAATTTGAATATCAACACCGCTTGGAATTTCTAGATGTGTTAATGCATCTACTGTTTCCTTGCTTGGATTGTTGATTACAATAAGTCTCTTGTGTGTTCTTTTTTCAAATTGTTCTCTTGAGTCTTTGTACTTGTGTACTGCTCTTAAGATGGTGATTTTTTCAACTTCTGTTGGTAGTGGAATTGGTCCACTGATGCTTCCACCTGTTCTTTTTACAGTCTCCACAATTTTAGCACAAGCTACATCTAAACTTTTGTGTTCAAATGCTTTTAATTTGATACTAACTTTTGTTGCAGCCATATTGTATCCTCCCTTCGCCTATATCCAGTATAGACTAGCTCCGTGTAAAAACCTGATATTCAAGTTAATTTTTCTAACAACTTAACCTGGCGTATCAGCAACCTTACACATCAATGCTCGCCACACATACATAATTGTACATGAATATTATATGAAATGCAAGCAAAATTTAGACTTTTTTGACAATTTTTTTATGAAAAGGAATTGTAAAGTGGCATATAAATAAAAAAGTATGCTATCTACATACATTTGTTATAACTTATTGATGAATCTTAACAGGTCTTTTCATATTTAATACAAAATTAACTTTTCTATCTATTTTTATGCGAAGATTCTTCTTGATTCACAACTTCTCTTGTACCAATATTCCATAATTGTTCTTCTATAGTGGCCATATCCTCATTCATTGCATATCTGTTTCCATAGTTAGCGCGTCTTTGTAATTCAAAATAAATATCACATAATGCTACATTCTTATCTAATAACGCCAATTTCGCCAATAACCAAGAAAAATTTCGATATTCTTCTTCTGATAAGGGCAAAGATGCTATTTTCTCTATGGACTCTTTTGTACTATTTTCTGTTTCTTGATTCCAACCACGTTCCTCATACTTTCTATTAAATACTTCATCAGCTGTTTCAAATTCTTTTAACACAACTTGTCCCTCCTATAGTTTATAAACACATAATAGCATTCTTTTCAATACTTGTCTACTCTACACAAATTGCTACTTATATTTAGTGTAAAATTGCTTCCCATATTTTTTTAGCAACGAAGAGGCATTCTCTAAATTATCTTCAATATCTTTTAAATTTGTAACTCTATATAGCACTTGCAATTCCTCTACAACTTCTTTAGGTAAATGATCGGATATATGGCATAACCCATAATCATAATGTCTTGGCGTATAGATCAACCTTACAATTTGCACAAGTGGATCTGCAATATTTTCTATATATTTCATATAAGCTTCTAAATATTGATTTCGTCTTATATATTTTTTTACTCTACTCATTTGTAGAATTTTGTTTTTATTATGTTCAAATATATTTTTCAGTTTATCAATATCCACTTCATATTCTCTAAAAGAAATAATGTGATCTTTATCAAAAAGAATAAATGGTAATTCAGCAATATCATTTTTAACATAACAAGTAACATGATATCCTCTTATTTCATGAGACTGTACACAAATATCTAATGTCAAATATTCAGAAGTATTTGCTAAATGAATATTACTCTGTGCAATTTCAGCACGTATTTCATCCACTCTTGAATCAATCGGACCTAATTTTTTTAATTCCTCAATACATTCATATAAGAAAGATTCTTGATATTCCTTTTTTACGTCAAACCAAAAGTCAATATCAGAATAGACATCTACTCTACTTACTCCATCAGCGCCTTCTAACCACATAGCATATACATAAGGTTTATTTTGACTAAACTCTTTTAAAAATTGAATGATTTCATTTCTACTTAACATAGTACCACCCAATGCCATTATAACACCATAGCGTCATATCTCTATAGTAATATCCTATACAAAGTGATTTTATGTATCTTATACACAATAAATTTTTTATGTAGATATTTTAATTTCACCCAACAAATGAATTAAAATGTTCTGATTCTCTATTCTTGTAATCGCAAAACACTTTTTTCCTAAATCCTTGAATGAAGCGCCACAGTGATACAATATCTTGTCATCCAATATGATAAATCTATCATGAAATTGCCCGCTATGAACTATTTCTACATTTTCGTATTGTTCTTTATATTTACACACATCTAACTTATTATAATCACTTGTTACAATTGT
>CAJTIX010000019.1 GCA_910576795.1 uncultured Bacilli bacterium | reverse complement strand
ATATGATAACATACATAACTACATCCCATATTTTATAACTTGTTTTGGAAGATTGTCTTGGATCGGAGAGATGTTTTAATTGTTCTTTCAAACGTTTGAGAATAACGACATCAATGTCCATTATATTATCAATACCTAGATACTTTAAAAGCCTAGAAATTTGTCTTGTTTCTAAATTTAAATTATGTTTTTTAGGAACATATCTTTTATGTGCCATGTAATACCAACTCCATCTATATAATAACCATATCATATAGATGTTAAGTTTACACATTTTTCTGATATTTTTAATCAAAATTTTTACTTCCAATTTCAAATAGACTGTAGTTTGATTACTTTGTTTAGTTGTCAATACCTTTTTTCATTATTTTATCCTGACCAAAAAAAGTCAAACATAGACAGTATTGGGTTTTATTTGTTATAATGAATTAGGTGATAATATGTATGTACAAGTTTTAGTAGAATTAAAAGCAAAACAAATCGCAAAAACTTTTACTTATCATGTTCCTAAAATATTGCAAAATGAAGTAGCAGTTGGAAAAAGGGTATTGGTGCCTTTTGGACATCAACAATTAGAAGGATTTCTATTAAAAATAGAAAATACTTTTGATTGAGATTATGAAGTAAAAGAAGTTGTATCAGTGATTGATACAGAACCAGTATTAAATGCGGAACTATTAGAACTTGGAGTATACTTATCTAAAAAAACAATGTGTAATCTCATTCATGCATATCAGACCATGTTGCCTACGGCTTTAAAAGCAAAAAAAAATACAACTATATCCAAAAAATATGAAAAATATATTGTATGGGAAAATCGAAACTTTGAAGAGAAAAATATTACATCTGTTGGTTTGCAAATCTTAAATCGAATGGATGCAGAAGAAAAAGTACCCAAAAAAGAATTGGTACAAATTTCTGCCTCTGCTTTACAAACTCTAATCAAACATCATATTCTAAAAGAAGTGGAAGAAGAGACTTACCGTAGAAAAAACAAAATAGGAGAATGTACCAAAAAACCTATATTGCGAGAAGAACAAAAGAAGGTATTACAACAAATTACATTGGGAAAATGGAATCCTTATTTATTACATGGAGTGACAGGAAGCGGTAAAACAGAAATATACATGCGATTGATTGAACAAGTTTTAAAAGAAGGAAAAGAAGCCATTGTTTTGGTTCCAGAAATCAGTTTAACCCCACAATTGATTGCCATCTTTGAAAATAGATTTCCAGAAAAAATTGCAGTGTTACATAGTCGATTAAGTGATGGAGAAAAATATGATGAATGGAGAAAAATAGAACGAAAGGAAGTTTCGATTGTAATAGGTGCGAGAAGTGCTATTTTTGCACCACTAACGAATTTAGGTATCATCATTGTAGATGAAGAACATTCTACTACTTATAAACAAGAAAATACTCCAAAATATCATGCGATTGATGTTGCATTATGGAGAGCCAAACGATACCATATTCCAATTGTTTTAGGGAGTGCGACTCCATCGATTGAAAGTTATACACGAGCAAAATCTGGAATCTATACATTATGTCAAATGCAACATAGAATAGAGCAGACATTACCAGAAGTTGCACTAATTGATATGAAAGACGAAATGCGAAAAGGAAATTCTATTTTATCAGAACAATTATATGAAAAAATAAAAGAAAAATTAGAAAAAAAAGAACAAATCATACTCCTTTTAAATCGAAGAGGATACACTACTATTCGTACTTGTAAAAACTGTGGATATACCCATAAATGTCCCGCTTGTGATATTCCACTTACATACCATCAAGTAAAAAATGAAATGCAATGTCATTATTGTGGCTATAGGACTAAACCTCTTCTTGTTTGCCCAGAATGTCATAGTGAGGGAATGCAACAATATGGTATGGGAACTGAAAAATTAGAACAATACTTACAAGAGCAATTTCCTAATACCAGAATATTACGGATGGATAATGATACGACTACCAAAAAAGGAAGTCATGAACGTATGATTCGGGATTTTTTAGAAGAAAAATATCAAATATTGATTGGAACCCAAATGATTGCGAAAGGTCTCGATTTTCCAAAAGTAACATTGGTAGGGGTCATCAATGGGGATTCTACTTTAAATATACCAGATTTTAGAAGCGCTGAAAGAACATTTCAATTACTTTCCCAAGTAGCTGGAAGAGCTGGAAGAAAAGACTTAAAAGGAGAAGTCATTATTCAAGGTTTTCATATAGACCATTATAGTATGGAAAGAGCAAAACAACATGATTATGTAGGTTTTTATGAAGAAGAAATGAAAATTCGAAAATTATTACATTATAGTCCTTATTGTAATTTGTGTTTGATTTCTCTAAAATCAAATAATGATACATATGCGATGGAAGAAGGACATAAAATCGCAGCTCATTGGAGACAAATGAATTTAAGAAATATAATAGTATTAGGTCCTAGCTTTGCCCTAATGCCTAAAATCAATCATATTTATCAAGTACAGGTGATTTTAAAATATAAAAAAATAGAAGATGTCTATGAAAATTTAAAAACGATACAAGAACTGTATCGTAATAAAAAAGGAATTCAATTAGATATCGATTTTAATCCAATTCGTTTTTAATGAGTTGGATTTATTTTTCATATCGATACATTTTATTTTGATAAATAGAATCCATTCTTTCATCAGGATAATGTTGATCAATAAATTGTTCAAATCCATTCATTGGTGGAATATGACGTCTTCTTTCATCCTGACGAATAGAAGCTGCAATAGATAAAAAAATATCAATACTAAGTAAAATGCACAAAATAATAGTCATAATATAACCAAATCGATTTTGTAGTTTTGATATAATATGAATCAAAATAGGATATAAAAATTTCATAAATAGAAGGGCAATTGTCCCCCACATTAAGGCATGAAATAGACTAGTTCTTCCATTGATATTAAAAACATAATTACTATAATCCCAAGAAATAGTTCCAAATATATATTCCTGCATCAAAGACATGATATATTCAACCATTCCTCCTGCAATCGTTCCAATGACAAAAATAGAAATAGGTTTTTTCACTTTACAAAGTATGGAAGAAAGAATGACAAAACCGATTCCATATACCTGTGAAAGAGGACCATAAATGAGCCCTGGTCTACTGACCCAGATTCCATGTTTTACAAATTCTAAAATACCCTCAAAAACATAACCAAATAATGAACCAATTATAAATAGCCAAAAACCGTTCATAAATGGTTTTACCCACTTTTTCATAGTAAGCAACTCCTTACAACAAAACTATTATATCATATTCCAATTCATCAAGAAAGACAGAATAAAAACATGACAAAATTGTAATATAATGGTAAAATAAAGTAGGTGATAAATATGGACATAAATAATATTGATGTAAAAAAAGAGGTAAAGATTGTTTTTATGGGAACTCCGGAATTTGCAGTTCCTATTCTACAGGGTTTGATAGAACATTATTCAGTAAGGGCAGTAGTTACACAACCAGATAAACCAGTTGGTCGCAATGGTCAAATCGCAAAACCACCTATCAAGAGGTTGGCTGAAGAAAATACTATTCTAGTGTTACAACCACCTAAATTAAAAGAAGAATGGGAAACTATTATAGCACTAAGACCTACATTAATTATTACATGTGCTTATGGACAAATATTGCCAAGAGAATTATTGGTATATCCAACATTTGGTTGTATCAATGTCCATGCATCTTTATTGCCCAAATTAAGAGGAGGCGCACCCATTCATCATGCGATAATAGATGGACACAAAAAAACAGGTATTACGATTATGCATATGAGCCCTAAAATGGACCAAGGAGATATGATTGCGCAAACGGAAATTCCAATTGAAGATACGGATACCGCATCTACACTCCATGACAAACTCAAAATATTAGGTAGAGATTTATTATTGGAAGTTTTGCCTTCTATTATTGATGGAACAGCACCCAGAGTGAAACAAGAAGAATCAGAAGCAACCTATGGATTTAATATTACAAGAGAAGACGAAAAAATCGATTTTTCCAAAACCAAAAGACATGTATATAACCGTGTTAGAGGATTGAATAGTTGGCCGGGGGCCTATACAAGATTAGAGGGAAAAGTAATCAAAGTATGGGAATGTTATATGACAGAAGAAACTTATCCCAATCTAATTGATGGACAAATTACCAAATTATATGCAGATGGAATTGGTGTAAAAGTGTCCAATGGAGAAGTGGTATTTACAGTCATTCAACCAGAAGGAAAAACCAAAATGAAAGCAATCGATTTTATCAATGGCTTTCAAAATAAAGAATTATTAAAAGGAAAAATTTTTGAAGCATGAAAGTATTTTTCAATAAATTGAAAATCATATGGAAGGACCCAAGAGGTCGTGCGTTATTGCAAATTGGTCTTTATGGATTATTTTTTGGAATTTTATTCTTATTACTAAATATCAAAACTTCTTCTAATACTCGTATTACACCAGAAGAACGATATGAAAGATGGAATCATTATCGTTACAAAATGATTATCCAAAAGGAAAATGAAGTATATCATTTGGATGGTTATCAAAAAGACTATGATACTTTTTTAGTAGAGGAACAAAATCATACATACAAGATTACAGATGATGGGATAATGGATGAAAATGAAACGATAATATCTACATTTGATTGGAGTTTATTTTCTCCAAGAAAACTGGCTTCTTTTATAAGAAACGGTACAATCAATTCTACTACAAACTATAAAGATGGAAGTAAAAGAATAGAATATGAAATGGATTGTAAATTGTGGAATTCTAAAGAAGAAGGACTATGTCATTTTGAAACCAAACAAAAAGAAGGAAAAATTGTTCAAGTGATTTTAAGGATAGAAAACAAATATTCTTTAGAAATTGATTACAATGAGGAATTTCCCTTATCATAAATCATATATTGGAATAGTTGATTTTTCTAGTAAAATATGGTATCTTATTAAAAGTTAGGAGGTCAAATATGCAGACTTTATTGGTAATTGTATCTATTTTATTAATTGCGATTGTACTATTACAAGCTGCCAAAGCGGAAAGTGCTTCCAATGCTTTAACGGGTGGCAATGACAGTTTATTTAAAAATAGAAAAGAACGTGGTGGAGAATTATTTATAACAAGATTAACATTTTGTTTAGGTGCTGCTTTCTTTGTCATTTGTTTTATTTTAGGATTTTAAAAGAATAACAACATTGGATATTCATTTCCAAAAAACTTCTATGTTATGAAATTTTAAGATAGTTTTGTTTAAAATAGAAAAGAAATTCTATTTTTTCTTTTATTCTTACAATATTGTAACCAAATAAGAGTAGGGTTCATGTTATACTTGGAAAAAAAGGAGGTGTCAAAATTCGTTTGTTATACGAATTTGCAGATTTATGAGTTATATTACTTCAATTGAAAAGGCAGTAATTGTATTTCCTTTTATCGCCCTTCTTTTTACAATTCCATTTATTTTACATCAATATCATAAGTATGGTTCCATTCATAAGTTAAGAGTTCTTATTATTTATTCTTTGATACTATATTTAATCTGTATTTATTTTCTTGTAATCTTACCACTTCCGAAATTGGAAACAGTAGTATGGAAACCTGATATGGTAAGGTTAATTCCTTTTCAGTTTATTTTAGATTTTATAAATGAAACATCTTTTGTAATCAGTGAACCATCTACATATCTGAAAGCCTTATTGGATCCTTGTTTTTATACAGTTGCTTTCAATATTCTTATGTTTGTTCCATTTGGAATGTATTTAAGATATTATTTTAGATGTGATTGGAAGAAAGTGTTACTGTATAGTTTCCTTTTGAGTTTATTTTTTGAAGTGACACAATTAACAGGACTATATTTTATATATCCCCATCCTTACCGTATATTTGATGTGGATGATTTGATGATCAATACATTAGGGGGATTATTCGGTTATATGTTTATGGGAATGTTTGTCCGTTTTTTACCAACCAGAGAAAAAATAGATGAAGAATCTTTAAAAGTAGGAGAATCTGTTTCTGGCTTAAGACGTATTACTGTATTTGGCCTAGATTGTTTTATATATGCTGTAATTAGTATTTTTGTTTGTATCTTGATACAACCCAAGTATGCGATTTATATTTTCATATTATACTATGGCATTTATCCAATGATTTCTAAAGGAAAAACAATTGGTAGTCAATTTTTAAATGTTACTTTTGATTGTGTGAAATTAAAAGGAATTTGTATTTTATTGAGGCATTTATTCCTTTATTTATATTATTTTGGAATTCCAATCGAAATTTTATATGGGACTATTTCTTTTGTTTCTTGGTTACAATATAAGCCTTTGTTTTCCATTTGTATTTGTTTCGCAAGTTTATTAATCATTTTCCTATTTTATGGTATCAATCTCATTTTTGTTTTAAAGAAAAAGAAACGTTTTTATGATTCTATTTTAGGAATTACATATCAAAGTACAATTGTAGTAGAACAGGAAATGGATAGTTCTATCAATCGTTAGTATCCTGAAGAGTAAATCGTAATCAAAAATAAGACCAATAGCTGACCGCATTGAAAGGAAAGAAACTTCAAATTCTTCACAACTTGATCATAGGGTATTACCATAAGTGACAAGAACAAAAGTCACTTTTTTAGTTGAATACACTAACGTTATGGTATAATGATACTAAGGTGATTTTATGTATGAATATATGAAAGGAACTATCACACAAGTAGAAAGCAATTATATTGTGTTAGAACAAGGTGGAATTGGATATCTTATTTACACAGGAAATCCTTATTTTTTTCACATGAATGAAACATATCAAGTATATGTTTATCAATATGTAAGAGAAGATGAAATTTCTTTATATGGATTTTCAAATAAAGAAGAAAAAGACTTATTTTTGAAACTGATTAATGTAAAAGGACTTGGTTGTAAAATGGCACTTCCAATGCTTGCGACAGGATCTATAGAGGGTATTATTGATGCGATTGAAAGAGAAAATATTCTATATTTAAAAAAATTCCCAAAAATTGGTGATAAAGTAGCAAGACAAATTATTCTGGATTTAAAGGGAAAATTAGTCAGTCAAGAAACCATTCAAAATACCAATACCAATGAAGAACTGATAGAAACATTAAAGGCATTAGGATATAAACAAGGAGATATTACCAAGGTGATTTCCAAAATTGATCAGTCCATGAAAATAGAAGACCAAGTCAAAGAATCATTAAAATTATTATTAAAGTAAGTAATATATGAAAATAGACTATCACAAATATATCAGAATTACGCATAAAGGAGGGATACTATGGAAGAACGAATTTTAGACAGTGAAGAATTAAGTGAGGATCAATTTGAAGAGAACATTCGTCCAAATAGCTTAGAAGAATACATTGGTCAAAAAGAAGCCAAAGAAAACCTAGATATTTTCATTAAAGCAGCAAAGATGAGAGAGGAACCTTTGGATCATGTTTTATTATATGGACCACCAGGACTTGGAAAAACAACACTTGCTTATATCATCGCAAATGAATTAGGAAGCCATATCAAAACAGCAAGCGGTCCATCGATTGAAAAAAGTGGTGATTTGGCAGCCATTTTATCTACATTAGAACCTGGAGATGTTCTATTTATTGATGAAATTCACAGAATGCCCAGATACATAGAGGAAATATTATATCCTGCTATGGAAGATTTTGTTTTGGATATTATTATTGGAAGTGAATCCTCTTCTAAAAATATAAGAATTGACTTACCCCCATTTACATTAGTCGGGGCAACGACAAGGGCAGGAGATTTATCAAGTCCTTTAAGAGATCGTTTTGGAATTATTTCGAAGTTACAGTATTATACCGTAGAAGAACTTACTGAAATTGTAAAACGTACCAGTCGTGTTTTAGAATCCCCAATAGAAGAAGAGGCCGCAATAGAACTCGCCAGAAGAAGTAGAGGTACACCACGAATTGCCAACCGTTTACTCAAACGAGTTAGGGATTTTGCAATGGTCATGGGTGATGGAACCATTACATTAGAAATTACCAAAATGGCCCTAGATAAATTAAAAGTAGATGCGATTGGATTAGATGATACGGATTATCACTTACTGAAATCCATCATTGAAAAATTCAATGGTGGACCTGTAGGAATTGAAGCCATTGCTTCTTCTATTGGAGAAGAACAAACTACAATTGAAGATGTATATGAGCCTTACTTATTACAAATTGGCTTTTTAAAACGTACTAGTCGTGGTAGAATTGTAACACAACTTGCGTATGAACATTTAAAAATTGCATATCAAAAGGATATGTTTGAGTAGGTGAAAATATGGGTGAAATAAAAAATTTTCCACTACACAATACATTTTTGGAAAAAGAGCAAATCAATAAAAGTTTAATGGATTTACAAACAGAAATCAATTTGAGATATCAAAAAGAAGCAAAAAAATTAACCCACAATGATATAGTTGGAAAGAAAATATATGATATGATTATGGAAAAAGCTTTATGTGACAATTGGTTATCTCATAAACAAATGGAGACCTATTTACAAAAAATCAATCATATACTACAAGAAGAACATTTGGATGACAATTTAGATTATCTATATATTGCCAGTGAAAAAATAGGTTATACGATATTAGTAGACCAATTCAAAAACACCATTTTGAATTTAACGGATGCATTTTCTTATGCTCTTTTAAGAGCATTATTAGAATCAGAAGTTTCTTATACACAATATAGAAATTATGCTTCGATATTAACAGATGAGAGGGTAGTAGAAAAACTAAATCAATTATCTGATAAAACATTATTTAGATACATTCAGTCTTTAATAGCTTATATTGAACCAATCGGTGATGTAGAAATGCAAACTGTCCATATTATAGAAGAGATAGAAGAACGAATACAACACAAGGATCAAAAAACGTTATTTGCATTATTGTGTGAAAAAGATTCATTTACTATTTCTGAATTAATTTCTGCATTATCAGAACAAATTCATAATATGAATGAATTTTTACCAGAATTGTATCATGAACAAAATGAGAGCATGATTACAAAAATATCCTATTTAGAAAATTTACCATTTAACTGGAAAAAAGAATACCTAGAAATTGTAAAACAGATTTTAAATTGTTCAATTGGATTACTACAACAATTAGAACAAATTAGAAATATAACAGAACATTACTATAATAGACTAAAGCAATCAAAAGTCATAGCAGTCGATTTTTCACAAAAGAGAGGTAACCGTTAATGAAAACAGATGATTTTAATTATGAATTACCTGAGCATCTAATTGCTCAAACACCAATTGAAAAAAGAGATTCTTCTAAATTACTTATTTTGGATAAACAGACAGGTGATATTCAACATAAACATTTTCATGACATTTTAGAAGAATTACAAGAGGGAGATGTTTTGGTTTTAAACAATACAAAAGTAATACCTGCGCGTCTTTATGGCGTGAAAGAAGAAACAGATGCTTCTATTGAATTACTATTATTGAAAGAACAAGAAAATGATATTTGGGAATGTCTCTCAAGACCCGCTAAAAGAGTAAAAGTAGGAACAACTATTTCGTTTGGAAATGGATTATTAAAAGCAACTTGTATAGAGGAAAAAGAAGAAGGTATTCGTATTTTTAAGTTACAATATGAAGGAATCTTGTATGAAATATTGGATCAATTAGGTGAAATGCCACTTCCACCTTATATTCATGAAAAGTTAGAAACAAAAGAGCGCTATCAAACAGTGTATGCTAAAAATGAAGGAAGTGCAGCAGCTCCTACTGCAGGACTTCACTTTACTGAAGAATTATTAAATGCAATTGCACAAAAGAAAGTCCAAATTGCTTATGTAACATTACATGTGGGACTTGGAACATTTCGTCCTGTTTCTGTTGAAGATATTACAAAACATGAAATGCATAGTGAGTTCTATCAAATGGATCAAACAACAGCAGATACATTAAATGTTGCAAAAAAAGAGGGAAGAAGAATTATTGCAGTTGGAACAACCTCTACACGTGTTTTAGAAACTGTTATGAAAATGTATCATCAATTTAAAGCTTGTAGTGGATGGACTAATATTTTTATTTATCCTGGATATCAATTTGAAGCGATTGATGGTTTAATTACAAATTTTCACTTACCAAAATCTACCTTATTGATGTTAGTAAGTGCTTTGGCTGGAAAAGATCATATATTACATGCTTACCAAGAAGCAGTAAAGAATGAATACCGCTTTTTCTCATTTGGAGACAGCATGTTTATTCGTTAAATTGCAAATTAAGAAACCATATATGGATAAATGAGTTACTGTAATTTGAAAAATCGGATAATGAAACCTTTCGATCATTTTACAAATCATAGAAATCATCTGGTACCGTTTTTTAACAGGAGAACAGAGTAAAACACCTAACTATCTCGTATACCTCATAATTGTTATATTATACGTCTATAGTGATATAAATGTGTATTTGATTAATATATATAATTTGTAGTTGGAGGCAATATTATGAGTGAAGAACAATATCAAAAATTAAATGAATATATGAATGATTTATTTCAAGTGTTAGAAGAGAACAATGCTTTCTTATTAAGAAAGATCCGTAATATTACATATGTAAGCGAAGATTGTATGAAAAAATTGAAATCAGTACCAAATCAAGATTATTTTAGTCAAAATTACTTGGATATAATGGAAGTATATGCATTAGGTAGAGAAATCATTGAATCACTTTGTTCTTGTTATTTAGAACAATATAATCAAATTATGAATAATGGAGAACTTAATTTTGATTATGATGAAGATGCCCAATCTTACTTTTATTTCAATTTACATAAACAACAATTTAAAATTAATGTGAATCGACATTATGATTATAGAACTGTAGTAGAGTTGATTCATGAATTTATTCATTCTACCAGTGAAAAACAAAAACGCTCAAATACTGGTTATTTACTTACAGAATTTATGTCAATCTATTTTGAATTAAAAGCGATTCTTTATTTAAATGAAATAAAAGGAATTCCTATGGAAGAATTACCAATGGAATGGCGTATTAAGAATGCTTATAGATGCGCAAATTTCTTTGGAAGCTATAGTTGTCAATTAACTTCTTATGAATTATTTGGTGAAGTACATCCAAATGTGATTCCGCTATTATCTGAATCTTTATTTCCAATTAATGAAATACAATTTACAGAAGAGAATAAGGCGTTATTAGAAAAATTTGAAAAACTAGAAAAAAAGTATCAAATGGAAACAATGTATGAAGAAAATCCAATAGAGTGGAAATACTATTTATTGAAGCACAGTTCATTTGATAAAGATTACCGCTACTTTTTAGGAATATGTCTTGCTTTTTATGCGCTGGAACATTGTAGGATAGAAGATATTCTATATTTGAATCAACATATGAATGAAATGGATGATGTAGTGGAGGCATTATGTTCTATCGGAATCGATTTAAACGATGAAAATCCATTACAAGAGTCTTTGAATAGTATGAAGCATATGATAGAAAAATATAGTGAAATAAAAAGGAAGTGACTATGAATAAAATTATATGTATTGTTGGTCCAACTGGTGTTGGAAAAACAAAATTAAGTATTGAACTTGCTAAAATTTATAATGGAGAAATTATCAATGCTGATAGCACACAAATCTATAAAGGGCTTGATATCGCAACCGCAAAAGTGACAGAAGATGAAAAAGAAAATATTCCACATCATTTATTGGATATCAAAGAGTTAGATGAATTATATACACTATATGATTACCAAAGAGATTGTAGAGCCAAAATAAAAGAAATTTTTGCAAAAAAGAAAACACCAATTTTAGTTGGTGGTACAGGACTATATATCAAAGCAGCTTTGTACGATTATGAATTAGAAGAAGAAACAATCAAAAAAGAGCCTTACCCAGATGAAACTTCTATTTTATATGAACGATTCAAAAAAATCCATCCGAGTACCACGATTCATCCAAACAATCGTAAGCGTATTGAACGTTCTCTTTCTTATTATGAAACAACCGGAAACATTTTAGAAGAAAAAGAAAAGGCCACAAAACTTCTATATCCAACCATTGTACTAGGTCTTACGATAGAAAGAAAAACGTTGTATGAAAGAATCAATCAAAGAGTAGATATTATGGTTCAAAATGGATTATTAGAAGAAGCAAGGAACATCTATTCATTACCTTATCGTACCAAAGCAATCACCACACCTATTGGATATAAAGAATTATTTGATTACTTTGATGGCTTAGATACACTCGAGAATTGTTTAGATAAAATCAAACAACATAGTCGCAATTATGCAAAAAGACAATATACTTGGTTTCGGAACCAAATGCCAGTAGATTGGTTAACTGTTGATTTAACAAACTTTGATGCTACCATTCAACTTGCTTGTGAACGAATTGAACAAATGAAATAAATATATAGTTTTATAAAAGCATAGAATATAGGTAGAAAATACCTATTTTCTTTTGAAAGAAGAAATGTTATAATAAGTTCCATTGGAGGGTTCTTATGCAAAGGTATTTTGCCAAACAAAAAATAGACACTACTTTTATACTGAATGACGAGGATCTATATCATATCAAAACAGTAATGCGAATGAATGAACATGACAAAATTCAAGTTGTATATGACGCGAAAGTGTATTTATGCTGTCTAGAAAATGTAAATACAAATATCAAAATTCGAATGGAAAAAGAACTAAAAGCGAAAGAAAATAAAATGCCGAAAGTTACATTATTGATTCCTCTTTTGAAAGAACAAAAAATGGATTTGATACTCCAAAAAGCAACTGAATTAGGAGTAGATACAATCATTCCAATCGAAACAGAACGTAGTATTATCAAGAGAAAAGTGGAAAAAGAGGATCAAAAATTAGAACGTTGGAGACGCATTTGTAAAGAGGCAAGTGAGCAATCATATCGAACCGATATTCCTGCGATCTTTCCGATTCAAAACCCCAAAGATATGAAACCATTAGAGGGACTTAATTTGATTTGTAGTACCAGTGAGACTGAAAAAAACATACGCTTTGTTTTGAATTCTAATATAACTTGTGATAAAATAAATGTAGTGATTGGTCCAGAAGGTGGATTTTCTGCAAGAGAAGAACAAATGTGGAACCAGTTAGGATTTATTTCCATTACACTCGGCAATCGTATTATGCGTGTAGAAACGGTACCAATATATATATTAAGTGTAATTAATTTTTATTATATGGAGTGAAGTGTATGATAGATATTGATATAAATAATCAAATTATGCTAGGAATTGCTGCTTTTGTTATTCTTTTATTGTTAGGAAATGTTTTATATATTATTTTAAAAGATCGCAAAAAAGACAAAGAGGAAATTGACGATATTATGGCCTCTGTTGCAGAAAAAGAAAATCAATCTTTTGAAAAAGTAGAAGAAAAGAAAGTGGAATTGAAAGAAGTTCCAACCCAAATAATAGAGACAAAAGAGGAAGAACCACAAGTAGATTTTATTGAAAAAAAATCAGAAATAGAAGAAATGCTAGAGAAGATGCAACAAGATTTAGAAGCCAAATCAGAAGATGTTGTAGAAACTTTTGAAAAAGAACAAGAAGAAAAATCAATCATTAGTTATCAAGAATTGGTAAAAACCATTCACAAAGATAATGCAGTCAACAAAATAGAAGTAGAAGAACCTGTTATAGAAACAACTGTGCAAGAAGAATCAACACCAGCCACTCAAAATTTAATGAATGAAAAAATAGAGCTTACTGAAAATAAACCAAAGGAAACAGAGGCAGTCAAAAAGTTTAAAAACACAGACTTTATTTCTCCAATTTATGGAAAAATGGAAGAACATTTTGAATATCCTAAAGTACCATCTTTTCATTCTAAGGAAAAAGATTTAGATTTTAATGATATTCCAAAAAAGGACACGGTTGAAGATGTGATAGAAGCATTCGATAAAAAGTTAGAAGAACATCAAATGAATGACTATTTAGAGGATTTTGGATTTCATACACATATGAAAATTGATAGTTTAGAACAGACGTTAGATATGCCACCCATTAGTCCAGAAATCAAAGCCAATGAAGAATTTTTACAAGCTTTAAAAGAATTTAGAAAAAATCTAGAATAGGCAAAATGCCTATTTTTTAGGAGGTTTTATGAAATTTAATATTTATACGTTGGGATGTAAAGTAAATACCTACGAATCACAAGTGATAAGTGATCAATTCAAAAACAAAGGTTATATAGAGGTATCAACAGATGAACTGGCCGATATTTCTATCATTAATACATGTACTGTCACCAATACAGCTGACCGCAAATCCATGAAAACCATTCATCATGCAATCCGTCAAAATCCGAATGCTATTATTGTTGTATGTGGTTGTTTTGTACAAAATAAAAAGGATATTGAAATAGAAGGTGTTGATATTGTACTTGGTAACCAAGGCAAATCTAAAATTGTTGAGTATGTAGAACAATTTTTAGCTTGTCAAACGAAAATAGAAGATGTTAAAGATATGAACCATTTGACATTTGAAACCATGACATTAAACAACTTCAATAAAACAAGAGCATTTGTGAAAATTCAAGACGGATGTAATAACTTTTGCACCTATTGCATTATTCCTTATACAAGAGGAAATGTCCGTAGTAAAAATCCAAAAGATGTATTATATGAAGTAGAACAACTGGTTTCAAATGGACATAAAGAAATTGTATTAACAGGCATTCATACAGGTCATTATGGAAGTGAGTGGAATCATTATACTTTTGCAGATTTATTAAATGATTTGATTCAAATAGAGGGATTGGAACGCATTCGTATTTCTTCTATTGAAATTACAGAGTTAAATGATCGTGTATTAGAAGTGTTCGCGAAAAGCCCAATTCTTGTAGATCATTTACATATTCCCCTACAGAGTGGCTCCAATACTGTACTCAAACGAATGAATCGAAAATATGATATACAATACTTTATAAACAAAATCAATCAAATTCGTGATATAAGACCTAATATTTCTATTACCACTGATGTAATTACAGGATTTCCAGGAGAAACCGAAGAGGAAGCAGAAGAAACCATCCAGACAATTCAGATGATAAAATTTGCAAAATTACATGTATTTCCGTATTCCAAACGAGATGGAACAGCAGCCTGTAATCTTCCAAATCATTTGGACAATACCATCAAAAAAGAACGAGCTAGAAAGCTGCTTTCCATCAGTAAAACGTTAGAAATGGAATATATGAGCAAATTTGTGGGAAAAGAGGTAGAAGTATTACCAGAAACAACTTACGAAGAAGGAATTATTGGTCATACGGGAAATTACTTGCTTGTAAAAGTAAAGACAAATGATTTTGATTTACAAAAGAAGAGAACTGTTATCATAGAAAGTATGGAGTATCCATACTGTATAAGTCATGAAACAATTGACTGCTTAATAGAATTATAGTATATTGTTAGTAATGAGGTGACTTATGAAAGAAATAATAAGAGTATATACATTAAAGGAAGATCTCACATTACAAGAAGAATTGATGTATGTAGATCGATTGTCTGATTCAATAAATCCTTATACACATCCTTCAATTGCAACAGGTCGTAAATTTTCGGTACAAGATTTAGAAGAAAAATTGCTGATTCCATCTGAGTTTTTTAAAATAAATGAAAATAGCCCAAAGGTAATCAATGGAGCTATGGATATCAATCAAAATGACGATACATGTTATTGTTTTGAATTTAATAAAGATTGTAATATTCAAAAAGATGGGCAATCTGTAGTCACTAAGGCTTTGATGGTTAAAATTCCAGATAAAATCAATGAGTATATGTTAAATGCAAAAATAGATGGTGTAGTTAGTGACGATTTTATAGCACAACAAGAGGCGTATAAACATTTTAGAAAAACATTACAAACTATTAGAGAAAAGGGACAGTTACATAATCGTATGGTAAAAAGTCATCAAAAATATAGTTTACAAAAAAGAAATACATTGGTTTCTAAAAGCATGACAGTAGCACTTGCGATTGGTGTTGCAAGTGTGATTGGAGTTGGAGTAAAAAATGGCATTCCAACATTTATGGAATATTTGAATAAAAATCAACAAAATCCTGAATTAAAACAATACTTTGATGGAATATTAGAAGAACATCAAAATGATAGAAAACATTTATAATACAACCTTAAAAAGAACAAACGGTTCTTTTTTTCATGAGAAAGTGATGTTGTTACTTTCTTATGATAAAACAATTGCAAAAAAAAAAGATAAATGATAAAATAAGATTGTATTCATAAGGTGGGGATATTATGGAAGAAACCAAAATATACGATTATGTAGAATTCAATGACGCACTTGCATTAGAAACTTTAAAAAATGTCATGGAAATTTTACGTAAAAGAGGTTATAATCCCATAAATCAAATTGTAGGGTATTTTATGAGTGGAGATCCTGGTTATATTACCAGTTATGAAGGTGCGAGAGGTATGCTCTTGCAGTTCGATCGCAGTAAATTATTAGAGGTATTGGTAAAAGAGGTTATCAAATAGTGCGAGCAATGGGACTCGATTTGGGAACTAGAACACTTGGTATTTCTATCAGTGATGCAACCAAAACCATCGCAAGTTCCTATACCACTATTCGTTTTCCAGACAGTGATTATGAAGTTTTATTGCCACAAATTCAAAAAATAGTAGAGGAACAAAAAATAGACTTGATTGTACTTGGATTTCCCAAAAATATGAATAACACCGTTGGAGATAGAGGAGAAACAACAATCTCTTTCCAACAAAAATTAAAAGACTATTTGAATATGGATGTAGTACTTCAGGATGAAAGATTGAGTACTGTAGAAGCAACCCATTATCTATTAGAAGCAGACCTTTCTAGAAAGAAAAGAAAAAATAAAATAGATTCCGTTGCAGCCAATATTATATTACAAACATATTTGGATAAAATGAAAGGATAGAATTATGAAAGAAGAAAAAATGACATTTAAAGTATTTGATGATGCAGGAAAAGAAGTAGAATGCGAAGTTTTATTTACTTTTGAATCAGATGAAACAGGAAAAAATTATATGGTATATACAGACAATACTACCGATGAAGAAGGAAATACAAAAGTATATGCTTCCATTTATGAACCAGATAAAGATGAAACAAAATTAGAACCAATTGAAACTGAAAAAGAATGGACGATTATTGAAACCATTTTAAACGAATTACAAGAATCTGCACAAGGAATGAAGAATGGAGAGGACGAGCAATAATCGCTCGTTTTGGCTTATATGAAAAAGTTTAGTGTAGTCGCAGGTATTTTAGTTGTTGTAAGTGCTTTACTCATTATTATTGGCTGTACTATTTATAAAGTCAATATTGGAAAAGTAAGTAACAACAGTGAACTTATAGAATTTGAGGTTCAAACAGGACAAACTTTCTCTACAATTGGAACAGAACTCAAAAAACAAAATCTCATTAAATCTGAATTTTTCTATAAATTATATATTAAATTATACAAAATCAAAGGATTAGAAGCTGGTAAATATTTACTGAGTGAAAATATGGGTGTTGAAAAAATTGTTGAGACTTTACAAAAGGGTTCTACATATAATCCAGATGTGATAAGTATTACTTTTAGAGAAGGACTTAGTATGAAGCAAATTGCGGAATTGATTGCGCAAAAGACAAACAACAAAGAAGAAGAAGTGCTTGAAAAAGCCAGTGATGAAGTTTATATAGATTCACTTATAAAAAAATATTGGTTTTTAAATGAGCATATCAAAGAAGGTACTTATTACCCAATTGAAGGTTATTTATTTCCAGATACCTATCAATTTTTAAACAAAGATGTTACAGTGGAAGAAATTTTTACCACTATGTTAGATCAAATGGGTAAAAAATTGGAAACAGTTCGAGTGGATATTGAGGAAAGTAAATATTCTTTACATGAAATTGTAACACTTGCATCAATGATTCAATCTGAGGGAAACAATATCGATGATTTTGGAAAAATGGCGAGTGTCTTTTTAACACGTTTGAATCAAAAAATGAAATTGCAAAGTTGTGCATCTGCTTATTATGGAGATCATAAAATTATGGGACGTCATCCATTTGGGGATTCCTACCTCAAAAAAAATGATTACAATACATATGTGGTAGATGGAATTCCTGTAGGACCAATATCCAATCCTGGAATGGATGCGATTCAAGCAGTTTTACATCCATCTGATACTGATTATCTTTATTTTGCATCTGACAAAAATATGAAAGTATATTTTTCAAAAACATTACAAGAACATGAAAGTACCATTAAGAAGTTGAGAGAAGCTGGAAATTGGTATGGATCATAAAATAGAAGAAATGGAAATATATGCGAAACAAAATAAGATTCCAATTATGGAACATGATGGAATTTTGTTTCTTTTAGATTATATCAAAAAACATAATATTCAAAGAATATTAGAAATTGGAACAGCGATTGGATACTCTGCTATAAGGATGTGTTTAGTAGATTCCAATATTACTGTAACAACCATAGAAAGAGATAAGGAACGTTATCAACAAGCAATTCAAAACATTAAAAAATTTGAATTAGAAAATCGTATTCAAGTTATATTAGAAGATGCCTTAGATGTAGAATTGGAAGATATGTATGATATGATTTTCATTGATGCTGCAAAGAGTCAATATATTAAATTTTTTGAAAAGTTTGAAAAGAATTTAAAGAAAAGTGGTGTTATTATTTCTGATAATCTTCATTTCCATGGATTAGTATATTCAGATGAAAACACACTCAGTCGCAATGTAAGAGGAATGGTTCGTAAACTAAACCAATATACTGAATTTCTAAAAAATAATGAGCAATATGAAACAACTATTTATGATGTTGGAGATGGGGTTGGAGTAAGCGTTAGAAAGAATATCTAACGTTTTTCTTTACTTTTGATATATTAGAATATATAATAAAAAATATCAATTTTCAATAAGACAATCACTGTTTCTTTTGACTTTAATCAATGATAAGTTTCAAAAAAAGTCTGCAATACTATTTAAAATCTGTGAAACTAGTAAATGAAGAAACGATTGCGTTAATCATTTAAGTTATAAACAATACTTTAGCAATAAATATAAATAAGTTACATATGAAAAAGAGGTATGTTATATGATAGATTATCAAAAACAAGTGATTGAACAAATCAAAGAAAAAATAGAACAAAAAGATTTAGAGGGTGCTCTTTTGATTTGCGAGGACTCACAATATACACATTGGAGTCCTGTACAATCTTTAAGATTTGAGCTGTTGAAAATAATGGGTCGTACAAATGAAATATATGATATTTGTTGCCAAAAGGAATATCAAAACGACATAGATATGATATCTAGACGAATCAAAATCATGATGAATAGAGGTCAAGAAGAAGAGGCGTTATTGCTTTGCAACCAATACCCAAGTCATTATCTGATTCAATCTCAGAAAATGTGTATATTAACTAAAAAAGGAAGATTTGATGATGCAATATTAGTGAGTGAAAATCCTTATTTGATGCATCATCCTTCTATATTGCTTCAAAGGAATAAAGCCCTTACTCTAAAATTTAGAAACCAACAGAAGAAGGTTACAGTAATAGAAAGATAATAGATTATTTTTTGTCTTCTTCAAAATATGTTATAATGGATATAAGGTGATTTTATGACAAAATTAATGATAATTCCATCTAGTACTCATATAGAAGAATTGATGAATCAAGCAGATGCATTTTTATTTGGCTACCAGAAAATGAGTATGAATTTTTTGAATACAGTAGATATAGAGGACATCAAGAAAATGTTGCCTTTACTAAAAGAAAAAAAGAAACAAATTTTTATCGCACTCAATAAAAATTTTCATAATAATGAATTAGATCATTTGAAAGAAATTATGCACCAATTAGCAAATTTATCCATTGATGGCATTTTATATTATGATGTTGCTGTTATCAATCTCAAAAACGAATACAAAATAGATATTCCACTCATTTGGGGTGCGGAACACTTAACAACGAATTATGCAACTATGAACTATTGGTATAAACATGGAGCAGATATGGTATATGTATCTGGAGAAATTACCAAAAAAGAAATTTTAGAAATTAGGGAAAATACCAAATTGCCACTCATTGTTCCTATTTTAGGATATCTTCCTATGTTTGTATCGGAACGTCATGAAATCAAAAATTACTTGGATTATTTTCAATTAAAGGATCAATCTTCTTTTTACTACATGGAAAAAGAAGGAAAAAAATATCCAATTGTAGATTGTGAAGAAGGAACCTTTGTCTATTCTAGCCATATCTTAAACGGGTATCAGGAATATTTGGAAATGAAAAAACACAATATAGACTATGTTTTACTCAATGAAAATTTTATTGAAAGGGGAACCTTTTTAAAAATTCTTGCTTTTTTTCACGAAGAAACAGGTAGTGATGAGGTCATTGATCAGTTGTTAGATCAAAATACAGATAAGGGGTTTCTTTATAAAGAAACAGTATATCAGGTGAAGTCGTATGAAAATTAAAAAACCAGAGTTATTAGCGCCTGCAGGTGATTTGGAAAGACTAAAGTGGGCAATTGAATATGGAGCAGATGCCGTATATATAGGAGGACCTTCCTTGGGTCTTCGTGCCAATGCCAAAAATTTTACATTTGAAGAGATTATGGAAGGGTGCAAGTATGCTCACGAAAGAGGAAAACGTGTGCATGTGACAGTGAACATTGTATTACACAATGTTGAAATTGATCAAGTAAAAGATTATTTAATTCGCTTAGAAGCATGTGGCGTAGATGCCATTATTGTAAGTGATCCTACTATTATTCAAATGGCAAAAGAAAATACCCACTTAGAAATTCATTTATCGACACAACAGTCTACTTTAAATATCGAGGCTTGTCGTTTTTGGGAAAAACAGGGAGTAAAAAGAATTGTTTTAGGGCGCGAAGCTAGAAAAGAAGAAATCAAAGAGATTATCCAAAACACAAATTTAGAGATTGAATGCTTTATTCATGGTGCAATGTGTGCTTCAATGAGTGGAAGATGTGTGTTATCTAATTTCTTAACTGCAAGAGATGCCAATCGTGGTGGTTGTAGTCAAATATGCAGATGGGATTTTGATTTATATAACAATCAATTACAACCGATCAAAGGGGAAAGAGAATTTACCTTTTGTAGCAAAGACTTATCCATGCTAAAGTATTTGCCTGATATGATAGATTTGGGAATTACTTCCTTTAAAATTGAAGGTAGAATGCGTTCTATCTATTATATCGCAACAGTTGTAGATATTTATAGGAAAGTCATTGATGATTATTGTAACCATCCAGAAACTTACCAATATAATATAGCGTATGAACAGATTTTAAGAAACTGTGCGAATCGAGATTCGGTACCACAATTCTTTGGTGGCGAAAATGATTCTACCTGTGGATATTACAATGGAAGAGAAGAAGTTTCCAATCAGGATTTTTTAGGGGTAGTATTGAATTATAATACAGAAACAAAGTATGCGACTATTGAACAGAGAAATTATTTCAAAATAGGGGATGTTGTAGAAATATTTGGACCACAGTTGCATACAATAACATATCATGTCAAAGAAATTTTAGATGAACAAGGAAATTCCATCTCAGTGGTAAGACATCCAAGACAGATTGTACAAATGAAAATAGAAGAAATGGTTTATCCGAATAATCTAATTCGTATCAAAAAAGATTGACAAAATAAAATTTCTATAGTATCATTTGTAATGTTTTATAGATAGAGAAAAGAGGCGTTTCGTATGTCAAGTACAAAAGAGATATATTTAACAGAATCAGGTTTAGATGAATTGAAAAAAGAACTTGATTATTTAAAATTAGAAAAAAGACCTGAAGTGATTAATGCATTAAAAGATGCGCGTGCTTTAGGAGACCTAAGTGAAAATGCGGAATATGATGCAGCTCGTACAGCACAAGCAGAAGTAGAGGGCAGAATTACCGAATTAGAAGCGATGATTGAAAAGGCAGTCATTATCAAAGAAGTTTCTACTGATAAAGTATCCATTGGTTCTAATGTCAAAATCAAATATGTGGAAGATGGAGAAACTGAAGTATATTCCATTGTGGGAAGTATGGAAGCAGATCCATTTCAAAACAAAATTTCCAATGAGTCACCAATTGCCAAAGCGATTATGGGTTTAAAAGTAGGAAGCAAGGTAACAGTAGAAAGTCCACAGGGACAATATGAAGTAGAAATTGTCGAAATCAACTAAAACACTATTTTGAAGTGTTTTTTTGAAATATTATTGAAAAATTTACCATGTTCAGGTATACTAGAATATATTGATGGAGGAAATTATGAAAGAAAATAAAAATGTACATGAAATTACAATTAAAATAGAAGGAACAGAATGGGAAAAAGCCAAAGAGGATGCATTCAAAGAAGCAAGTAAAAAGGCAAAGATTGATGGATTCCGTCCTGGTAAAGCACCAAAAGATGTTTTCTTAAAAAAATATGGTGAAGAAAATTTATGGTTAGACGCTGCAGATCGTGTTTTACAAGATGCATACACCAAAATGTTAGACGAAAACGGAGACTTGATGATTGTTGCGCAACCACAAGCAAGTTTAAAATCCATTTCCGCAGATTATGTAGAATTCTTATTTATTTTAACTACAAAACCAGAAGTGAAATTAGGAAAATATAAAAAATTAGGTGTTAAAAAAGAAGATGTCAAAGTGACCAAAGAAGAAGTAGAACATGCTTTAGAAGAAACAAGAAAACGTTATGCAGAAAGTATTGTCAAAGAGGGAACTGTAGAAAATGATGACACTGCTATTATCGATTTTGAAGGATTTAAAGATGGTGTTGCGTTTGAAGGTGGCAAGGGTGAAAACTATTCTTTGGTAATTGGTAGTGGAACTTTTATTCCAGGTTTTGAAGAACAATTAATTGGAATGAAAAAGGGAGAAGAAAAAGAAATCAATATTACTTTTCCTGAGGATTATCATGCCGAGGATTTAAAAGGACAACCAGTAGTATTTAAAGTAAAAGTCAATGAAATCAAACAAACCAAACTTCCAGAATTTGATAAAGACTTTTTTGAAGATTTGGGTATGGAAGGTATTGATACCAAAGAAGCTTTAGAACATCAATTAGAAGAAAATATAAAAGCACATAAAGAACATCATGCCGAAGATCATTTTATGGATGAAATTTTAGACAAAGCTGTTGCCAATATGGAAGTCGATATTCCAGAAGCAATGGTGACAGATGAATTGGATCGTATGATTCGTCAATATGAAGAAAATTTAAAAATGCAAGGAATTACCTTGGAACAATTCTATCAATTTACCAATTCTGATGAAACTGCTTTAAAAGAACAAATGAAAGAAGAAGCAGTTAAAAGAGTATCTTCAAGATTATTGTTAGAAGAAATTGTAAAGGCAGAAAAGATTGAAATAACAGAAGAAGAAACCGAAAAAGAAGCAGATAGTTTGGCTGAAAAATATAGTATGAAAAAAGACGAGTTCTTAAAACTATTTGGTGGTTTGGAAATGGTAAAATATGATTTAGAAATGCGAAAAGCATTAGAAGTACTAAAAGACAACAATTAAGTTGTTTTTTTTTTTGATTTCCATTCCACATTTTTCTGATTTCCTTTGTATAATAGATGTATATATACAAAAGAGGGAATACTATGAACTTGCGAATATGGCTTATGCATTTAGAACAAGATGACAATTTTGAAAAATTATATGGTATACTTAAAAAACCACTTTTTCTCTTTATTTTAAGTATTGTAAAAAATTATGACAATGCTGAAGATCTTACAGAGGATGTCTTTGTACGCATACTGAAGTATTACCGTACTTATCATCCTTGGATGAATCCAAAAACGTGGATTTATACTATTGGAAAAAATGTTGCATACACCTTCTTAGAAAAAAATAAAGAATATGTTTATGATGATTGTGACTTGGAAAAAGAACTTCACAAACACAATCTTGTTCAAGGGGAAGATGCGCTTGTAATAGAAGAATATCTATCCTATTTGAGTGATTTAGAAAGACAAATCGTAGTTTTACATTTGTTTGGTGGCTTTCCTCATTTTGAAATTGCTAAGTTATGTTCTATGACACATAGTCAGGTCCGTTCTAAGTATTCTTATGCATTAAAAAAATTAAGAAATAAGGTGGGAAAATGAAAAAACTAGAAAAAATGATTCAAAAAAATTTGAATTTAGAAGTTCCATTGAAGTATCCAAAAATTCATTCAAAATCTGTTTCGATTCGTTACTTAAAATACTGCATTCCATTTATGGCGATTTTACTATTCAGTATACCATATTATAAATTAAATGAAAATACTCCTTTAAATACACTTGCAACAGAAGATTCAATTACGATCAATACGATATATAGAGATAGTACACTTGATAAAGCAGAATCATCAAAAGATTACATCCGCATGTGTGAAATCAATAAAACTGAAAATTTATTAGATATGATTCCTTTTCTGAGTGCAGTTACACCTCATTGGATTTTGAATTATAAAGAAAAAGAATTTACATTATTCTATCACAATCATATTACACTTTCGATATCCATTGGGAAAGAACAATCGAATTGGGTGATAGAAAATTTCGAAAAGATTGATACTTCCACCATTTCAGAAATTCCCATTGTGATCAATCATTTTAGCGATTATTATCAAGCTTATTTTTCTTATCAAGAAAAGTATTATTTTCTTAGGAGTTTTGATATAGATGAAAATAAATTTATATCAATTGTAAAACAGTTTTTAAATGAATTACAGAAATCAAAGGAGATGGACAAATGAAAAAGATAGTATGGATAGGAGTTTCAATAATATTAATCATCGGATGTTGTTTTGTAGGAACCAAAATGTTTGGTGATAAGAAACCAGTAACAGAAAATCAAAACCAAAAAGGAAGGGAACAATTACAAGAAGAAAAAAAGGTACCAAGAATGGTAAAAGTCAATGGCACTTTATATTATGATACAGGAAAGTTATCTATGGTGGAAGGTCGTTGTGGAATGGCAGATGGTTATATTCATACCACTGTTTTTCCAAATGAAACGCCAATTCGGGAAAATGAATCTAATTTTGGAAGTCAATATGGATTTCAATATGAAAGCGAAAATACAATTGCGGTGATTTTACCTACAGGTTGGACTGTGTTTTCTAGCAATATAGAAGAAGCAGATATGGATGTATCCAAAAATTATGTGACTATCAAAGATGGACAAATTGATAATAATCAATTAGTGGAACATTTTGTACAAAGAGTCAATCAAAATTATGAAGGAGAACTCACTTTTTATGATGAAGACAACAACCAATTTTATTATTTAAAAAGAGTCAGATTTGATATAGTAGGAGAACCCTATACAAATGTGGAACATGGATATGAGTATCAATTATATGTGGATACTATGAAAGCAAATGAAAATCCTCGCTATCAATTTTATCAATTTGCAACATTAGATATATCGAATGGACTGGTTTTAAAAGATAGTGGAAGATACATATTGTATAACTTTACGGATGAAGTTGTACAAAAGAATGCAGAAGAATTTGTCATTTATTAAAGGATCAATTCTTTTTTTCATTTTGAGGTATCAAAAAAGAACCCAGATGGTTCATCGAATTAATCTGTCTGTAATTCCTGTAGTTCTTGTTTTAGCATATTATATTTTTCTGATATTTTATTTGGTGTTTCTTTTTCCAAAGGATACCATCCTTTACGGAAGGCGAGTTCGAATAAATTTCGTTGTGCTTTTTTGATGTCTTCAAATATTTGATAGAGTTCACGAAATAAATCTTCATTACTGGCTTCGTTTAAAGCAATGCACATATTGACACTCATGTTTTTTTCAGTTTCTAATATCGCATTTAAATAATCTTTATCATTCATTTCCTTGGTTGCAGGAACTTCTGTTTTTGGGTTTTGTACTTTTTCGTTCATAACATTCTCCTATTCTAAAATTTTAACAATATTTTCACATATTGTTTTATGCATATTTGCTACTTGTGTTAGATTTTCTCTAATTTCTGCATCTGTTACTTCTTTGGCGAAATGAGAAGCCTTTTTTGAGGCCGTAAAATTCCATCCAAAAATATCACTTAAATAAGCTAAATCTTTTGTAGAGATCATATCTGGTACTTGTTCCATTTCATCCATCCTTTCTAATTTGTTATGTGCATATAAAAATAAAATATACAATTTATGATCAAAAAAGGAAATCGTAAAAAGACCTCGTATGTTATAGGCAGAGGTGAAATAAATGAAAACCAAAGAATTAGAAATATTGAAATTAACATCAGATATTGTATTTAAAGCATTTATGATGAGTAAACATACCAATGCACTCAAAGCAAGATTAATCCATTTGATCACAGGAATTGATGAAGAATTACTATTAAAAGCAGAATATCAAAGTACAGAATTGCCAGTAAAGCATAAAAGAAATAAAGTCTATCAAACCGATATTGTCGTAAAAGTAGAAAACTGTATCTTAAATATTGAAATGAATGCAGCTTATTATCCAGAATTTAAGATCAAGAATTCTGAATATCTACATGTCATCGCAAGTGAACTATATGAAACAGGAGAGAAGTATGATGAAAGATAT
>CAJTIX010000018.1 GCA_910576795.1 uncultured Bacilli bacterium | reverse complement strand
CACTATTTTTTCCTCCTTTTTTCATAATTACTTAAAGATAGTGGATTTTACTTTTTCAATCTGGAATTTACTTCTACATTTGAGCTTCACGTGTTTTATATATATCAACAGTCTATTATTATTTGACACCTATTCTATATTATGATACTATGTATACAGATGAAGGAAACTTCATAAAATAAAAAGGATACATTTGATTGTGGGAAGTCAAATGCATTCCCTAGAATTGGGACTGGCACCTGACAAATCACAGATGTGATAAGCAGATGCCTTTTATTATTTACATAATAATATAAATATTACTAGAAATAATAGTAGAATTATGAAGTAAAGACCAATTTCTGACCTTTTCATAAAAACCACCACCTTTCTATTTACAAAAGTAAAAGAAAGGGAAAAGCATCTGACATAAATCAAACATATCCTATATACAATTATACTATTTGTCTAATGTTAAGTAAATAACAAATGGAAAAACTTCATATATTTTTTCATAAAATTTAGGTGAATTATGATATACTGCTAATGGAGATGATTTCATGACCAACAAAAAAAGTTATATCAAAACCGCAGGTATTGGCATTCTTGCAATTTTGGTTTATTTTATATTACCAATGTTAGAGGCAGTTCCTTTTCAAATACTAGGAATTGATACAGCAACTCTACCACTTTTTCCAAAAATCATTTATATGATTGCTTATGAAACAGTTATCTTAGTTTTGATTTTACTAATCTTTTATCCAAAATTAAAAAGAGATTTTATGGATATGAAAAAAAATCACATGAATTATTATTCTAAATATTTCAAATATTGGTTACTGGGATTACTTATCATGATGGTGAGTAATTTGTTAATTATGCAATTTACGGACAATCAAGTTGCAAGCAATGAGCAAGCAGTTCAAAGTTTATTTGATATCAGTCCTGCTTATATTTTCTTTTCGGCTGTGATATTCGCACCTCTTGTAGAAGAGCTCGTATTTCGCCAAGGAATTCGCAATATAATTCCAAATAAATTATTATTTATTATCGTATCTGGACTTGTATTTGGGGGACTGCACGTAATATCGTCAGATATGACTTCTCTTTCAGAACTATTCTACTTAATACCTTACTGTACTCCAGGTATTATATTTGCCTATATTCTAGCTAAAACAGACAATATTTTTGTATCTGTTGGACTCCATTTTATGCACAATGGACTTTTGATCGCACTACAGTTTTTTCTACTATTTTTTTCTTAAAGACATTGTCTTTTTTTTTTGCTATAATGGTTATGGTGAGACTATGAAACATATGGAAAAAGAAAAACCAATTTTAGAAGAACCGATACAAAAAAAACACCATACTAAAAAAATCGTGATACTTACCATAATTGGGATAGCCATTATAATCAGTGGTTTCCTTCTCTATAGTAGATATATCGCAACATCAGGTTTAGAAGTCAAAGAATATAAAATTACGAATTCTGATATTCCAAAGAGCATGCATGGTCTTAAGATTGTTCATATTTCTGATATTCATTATGGAAGAATTACATTTGAAAAAGAACTCAAAAATATGGTTCAAAAAATCAATTTAACAAAACCAGATCTTGTAATACTTTCCGGTGACTTAATTGATAAAGATACAAAAGTAACAGGGGAAATGGTAGACCAAATCAGTTCTATTTTAAAAGAAATAAAAACAAGTATTGGAAAGTATGCGATTAAAGGAAATCACGATTATAACTTGAGGCAATGGGATTTCATTTTAGAAAATAGTGGTTTTATTGATTTAAATGATACTTACGATACGATTTATATGGAAAGTAATGAATATATGTTATTAACGGGAATGAGTACTAATTTATATGGAGATAGGGCATTGGATGAAAAATTAGTTCCTACCAATCAATTTTTAGAATCCCTTACCGAAGAATCTATCAAACCTAGTTATCAAATTTTGGTATTACATGAGCCAGATTATATTAATCAAATCAATATCAACGAATTTGATTTAATACTTGCAGGACATTCTCATAATGGTCAAGTCAGATTACCAATTATTGGATCCCTTTTCTTACCCATGGGTGCGAAGAAATATTATAAGCCTTATTATAAAATCAATCAGACTGACCTTTATATTTCTAGTGGAATTGGTGTTTCTAGTATAAATTTTAGATTATTTAATAGACCTTCTTTCAATTTATATCGATTAACCAATTATTAAAAGCACATTAAGTGCTTTTAATATGAATCATTTAAATATTGTTTTAAATAGCGAATAACACCATCATGATTGTAATCCTCAGTAGTGATTGCATCAGCAACTTTTTTGACTTCTGGTAATGCATTTTTTAATGCAACTCCATGTCCACACTTTTCTATCATTTCAATATCATTTAATCCATCACCAAAAACAATAACATCTTCAATAGAAATATTAAGATAATCAGCTAACCTTTTTATCGCACTATATTTGGAACAACCTTGTGGCATCGCTTCTATCCATCTTCGATTGGAAAAAGAGTCTTGCATTATTATAATATCCAATTCTGGTATATCACTTATTAATTTACTATATATTTCCCTCACCAAATCATTATTTTTCATTGAAATGGACATATGTGTCACTTCTGTGCAATTGTCTAATATATAATCCTGATTAGTTGTAACTTTAATAACATCATTATTACATTCTAGTTTATCTATACATTTATAAATTGTATTTTTATCACACACATCTATAAAATAACAATCTTCTCCATAATATTTTAGAAACTTTTTGACTGTTTCTTTACTAATAATACTTTGAAATACAGGACTACCATCAATAGTATTATATGTACAAGCTCCAGTATCAGATATTATATAATTTGCAAATTCAGCATCATCTGTTACATCTAAGATAGAGGAATAGATTCTCCCCGTTGCAATTACAATAACATATCCACTATCTTTTAACTGTTTCAAATATTTTTTTGTAGTTTCTGAAACCCTTTCTTTATCAGTTAAAATTGTTCCATCTAAATCTACTACAATCATCTTACTCATGAATACCATTCCTTACTAACTATAGTTTACCACGAATATATTACATAAACCTTAAAAATTTGTAAAATAAGAGATTTACAAGAGAACAAGTGTGAAAGCAAACAAAAAACCTTTGATAAACAAAGGTTATGTTCAAATATGGTGGAGAATAAGGGATTCGAACCCTTGACCCCCTGCGTGCAGGGCAGGTGCTCTAGCCAGCTGAGCTAATTCCCCAAATATGGTCTTGATTTGAAGACAAATTGATTATAACACAACTTATTTTATAGTGTCAATAAAATTATATGAAAAATTATGAAAATTACTACAAAAACTTATAAACAAAAGAACTGTGCCCATCACTTATAGATAGTATTCTCATATAATATGGAGAAAGAAAGGGGAATGTGATTTGAAAAAAATTATATATTCTATTATTTGTCTTGGATTAATTGCAGTATTATGTATTGTACTTGCAACTACAAAGAAAGAATCTAATTTGAAAAAAGTAAAAGTTGCAGAAGTAACACACTCTATTTTTTACGCACCACAATATCTTGCCCATGCATTAGGATATTTTGAAGAAGAAGGATTAGATGTAGAAATCATCTTGACATCAGGTGCAGATAAAGTGACTGCAGCTGTTTTATCTGGGGATGTTCAAATTGGATTTAGTGGTAGTGAGGCAACAATCTATGTATATAACAATGGAGAAAAAGACTATTTAAAAAGTTTTGCTGCATTAACAAAAAGAGATGGAAGCTTCTTAGTATCAAGAGAAAAAATTGAAAATTTCAAAATTGAAAATGTAAAAGGAAAACATATCATTGCAGGTAGAAAAGGTGGAATGCCTGCTATGACACTTGAATATGCAATCAATCAAAACGGTGTAAAAACAAGTGAAACCAACTTTGATACTAGTATCGATTTTGCATCTACAACTGGTGCATTTATTGGAGGAACAGGGGATTTTGTTGCCTTATTTGAGCCAAGTGCACTACAATTGGAAAAACAAGGATATGGATATGTAGTCGCATCTGTTGGAGAACTAGGTGGAATTGTTCCATACACTGCTTATAATGCAAAAAAAAGTTATATAGAAAACAATCCGGAAGTAATTGAGGGATTTACAAGAGCGATTCAGAAGGGATTGGACTATGTTCATAGTCATACTGCCTCTGAAGTAGCAGAAGCAATTATTGATTATTTTCCAGATATCTCTAAAAATGATTTAACAACAATTGTCCAAAGATATATGGATATTGATTCATGGTTTACAACAACATATATTGAAGAGGAAGATTTTAACCATATACAAGAAATTATGGAAAATAGTGGAGAATTAACAACAAAAGCTCCTTATAATCAATTAGTAGAAACTAAATTTTCAACAAAATGAAAGAAATATTAAATATAAAAGATTTAAGAAAAATCTATCATACGCCAAAAGAAGAAATTCTAGCGTTAGACAATTTTTCTTATTCTTTAAAAGAAGGAGAATTTGTTTCCATTGTAGGTCCAAGTGGATGTGGTAAATCTACTATACTTTCTATTTTATCCAATTTAATGGAACCATCTGAGGGAACAATTACCTTAAAAGAAGGCATAACTGTTGGCTATATGTTACAACAAGATTGCCTTTTTGATTTTAGGACAATTTTGGACAACTGCCTGCTTGGTTTGGAAATCAAAAAAGAGTTAACAGAAGAAAATAAACAATATGTAATTCATTTATTAGAAACTTATGGATTGAAAGATTTTATGTATCGATATCCAGATAACTTATCAGGTGGTATGCGTCAAAGGGTTGCTTTAATAAGGACACTTGCTACTAAACCTGATATTCTACTATTAGATGAACCATTTTCCGCTTTGGATTATCAAACAAGACTTGCGGTTTCTGATGATGTATATGAAATCATCAAAAAGGAGAAAAAAAGTGCGATTATGGTAACACATGATTTAGCGGAAGCCATATCCATGTCAGATAAGGTGATTGTACTATCTGGAAGACCTGGAAAAATCAAGCATATTTATGATATTGAATTATCCAATAAATCAAATCCAATTGAAAATAGAAAAGCCAAAGAATTTGCAAATTACTATGATATGATATGGAAGGACATTGATTTCCATGTATAGTAAAGAACATCAACTATATCTAAAAAAAAGAAAAAGAAACCGTTTTTGGATTCGGATTGCGCAATTTTCTATTTTTATTCTTTTTATCATCATATGGCAATTACTTGCAGATCATGAGGTCATCAATACATTCATTTTCTCGAGTCCTAAAAAAGTATGGAATACCATTGTTGGATTACATCAGGCAAATAATCTGTATCATCATATATGGGTAACAACATATGAGACATTTATTAGCTTTGGACTTGCAACTATAATCGGTTGTGTCATTGCAACTATTCTTTGGTGGAATTCTTTTATTGCAAAAGTAACAGATCCTTATTTAACGATTTTAAATAGTTTACCTAAAGTAGCATTAGGACCTATTATCATTATTTGGGGTGGAGCAGGTATGAGATCCATTATTATAATGGCACTCCTAATCTCTGTTATTATTACCATCATTAATGTATCACAGGGATTTGCAGATACAGATTCAAATAAATTAAAACTTATGAAATCATTTCATGCTACTAAGACACAGACATTCTTCAAATTGGTTTTACCTGCTTCTTATAAAACAATTATAGGGGCATTAAAAATCAATATAAGTATGTCCTTGATCGGAGTTATTATGGGAGAATTTTTGGTATCAAAAGAAGGACTAGGATATCTCATCATGTATGGTTCACAAGTATTCAATTTAAATTTAGTCATTAGTGGTGTCATTCTACTTTGTATTTTATCTGCTGTTATGTATTATATTGTTTTCTATATTGAAAAGAGACTTACAAAATAGTCTCTTTTTATAATCTCTCAAAATCAATATATCTTCCATAATCACAATGATTATAAAATTCCAGTGCTGAAATATGATATTTTGGTTTTTGATATATATTCATGTATTCCTCTGAATTTCTCCCAAGAATGCTCAAACCAATAATATTTATGATTACGCTCAAAAGTCAAAAAAGCATGAGCTGGACATTTGTTATTATCATAATATACTAAAAAGAATGTTTTGATATTAAAATCATTTCCCTTAAAATAGTATCTTTCCAGTTCAACTTGGTCAAAGCATACACCAATTTCATTTTTGATTACATCTTGCGGTGATTGTAATATATAATGTTCAGAAAATCTTTCATCTACTAATTGATACTTATGATTGTTTTAATCAATCCAACCATATTCAATATTTTCTATCAAATCCATTATTTCCAATTCATTATAGTAATTCCATATATTTAATTGTCCTTTGGCTTTCATTGGAGTTTCTAACGGGGTAATATCTTCTAATATCCATGCATATCTTCCTTCTTTATATTCTCCACAGATATATTCTATATGGTAATTATTCTTCACTTCTTCTACATATTCTTTCGTCATATATACGCAATCCACTAGAGTACATTTGCAAATAATATAGCCAAAGTGTAGTGGTATGTTCTCTACCAAAGACATTAGTTCTGTATCTTCTTTCCACTCTTTCGCAATTTTTGTACTACTCGCATGAATATATAATTCTCCTCGATAATTCGTTTTCCAACTTCTTGTTTCTATGCATTTTTTCCCGCTTAAAATTAGGGTTGCAAAAGGTTCCGTTAAACTCAAAACTTTCATTACTTTATCTCCTTAAATCCATTTCTGCTCCATAACCATAATGGGGTATGAATATCAATAGGTTTATATTTTGTTTCGTTCAATAATTCATTCCACCTATCAATTACAATTGATTGAACATCATGTCTATTCAATTCCTCATCTGTTATCAAACCTAATCTATGGGTAGCTTTTACGACATGCGTATCAGGAGCAACCGTAAGATTTTCTATATTCTTATATAATCTATCGGTATATTGATACATAACATATAACCAATAATTACAGATCTTAGTTCCCGATAAATAAGGAAATCTTCTTTTATTTTGTTTTTGTATAAAATATTTTATCTGATCCACATCATTATCGAATGAATCAAATAATTTTCTGATATCTCCATTATAGAATTCCATAAAGGTTTTACATAGTGCTAACCATATTTCTGTTTGTTTTTGCTTCTGTAATGCTACTTTATATTTTGTAAGTGCATATTGAACTTCTTCAAAATTTTTCTCTAAACAAATTTTCGGATTAAATACGAATCTCGTTTCTTCATCATTATATGTTCTTAATGCATTTTCCCATAATGTATAAGAATTCCTTTGATAATTTAATGCCATAGGTAAAGTAAAATAAAGATAATTTTCATTAGAGGATTTTTCCAAATGAGGATTTGCGTCTTCAGGCATTACTTCTCCACCAAGCTCACCATTTTGATACATTACAATTAACTGATCCACTGTATTTAATATTTTATCTTTATTCATTTCACACCTCAATCAATTTCTTTTCTCTATATGTATTATACCATATCCCCTATTCAATACTATATCTTTATATTTCTGACAAAAAAGAGACCACCATAGTCCCTTTCGTTATTTTATCTTACTAATAAAGAATCCCACTGATAATACTCCAATAACTGTAGTCGCAACAATAGGAATTACATAATTGTTTTTCTTTTTATCTTCTACAATTTCAATTCCTTGATTATTACCTGAATTCGAATGATCTGGCTTTATTGAAGGTTTATCATCTGGTGTAATTGTTGGTTTTTCTTCTTCATTAGTATTTGGTTGTTCAACTTCATCAGGATTCATTTCATCAGATGGATTAGTAACAACATTACTTGATTGATTATCATTATCAACAATTGTATTTCCAGTATTTGGCTTATTACTAGATTGACCTGAATTTTCTGGTACACTTGGATTTATTGGTGTACTTGGATTCTCTGGTTTATCATCTGGTATACTTGGATCTGTTGGTATACTAGGATTCTCTGGCTTATCAGCTGGTGTACTTGGATCTGTTGGTATACTAGGATTCTCTGGAACATCTGGATTAATAGGTAAATCAGACTTTAACCAATCGATAATTACAGTTACTTTACCCTTATTTCCCAATTGATCATAGAATTCAATTTCATAAGTTCCATTTTTGGTAAATTCGTAAGTACCATTACCATCTTTAAATGTAATCTCTTTGCTTGGATTGACAATACGCACAATCGCTTTATTCGTATGTGATTTATCATATTCTACTTCTGCAGTTGGAACCAATTTATCAATCCAGTCAACTTTAGCAGTCGCTTCTCCTTGGTTACCAACTTCATCCTCAAATGTAAATGTAAATTCACCATTTTGGGTAAATGTATAGGTATTTTTTCCACCATTATTTTTAATAATAGTACCCTCGTCAAATTGAATCGTTACTATTACATCTTTATTTGTTAATACCGTTGTACTATAGCTGAATGTTGCATTTGGTTCCTCTGTATCAATCCAGTTTACTGTTGCGACAGCCGTACCTTTGTTACCTGCCTTGTCAATAAACTCAAATGTGAACTTACCATTGGATAGAAATTCATAAGTAAATGTATTAATATTTTTAATTATATTTCCATCTGGGTCTTTTAAATATCCTTCCGCATCGGCAGTATATCCATTCAATATATTCCCCTCTTGATCATAAACATTTCCATTTTCATCTATCCTATATTCCCCATTGTTAGTAACTATAACATCCTCACTTGGGTGAAGAGTAGCTACCACTGTTCCACTAGTAGTTTCTGTTGTACTATACTCAATGGTTCCTGTTGGAGCTGTTCTATCAATCCAATCTACTTTTGCTTTTGTAAATCCTTCCACTCCTGTTTTAATATCAATAAATTTAAACTTTACTTCCCCGTTTTCTGTAAATGTATAGGAAAGGCTTCCCGAATCATCAATAACCTTACCATTTTTGTCTAAAATTTCTAAAACTTTAATTTCTGTATTTGGATTTATAAGTCTTGCGACTACATTTTCTGTAGTTGGAGAAGTTACGCTATAACCAATTCCAGCAGTTGGAGAAGAAGAAGGCTTTTCTCTTGTAATATCCTCATATAGATTTACCATTGCTAAAGATGCAAACATATCATAAGTATCTATATCCAATTTTACAAATTTCCCATAAACACTCTTATCAAATGTAATCGTTCTTAATTGGGTATCTCTTGGACAGTTTTCAATGCTCCCTGCCTCTATCCAATTCTCACCATCTTGACTAACTAATACTCTAACATTTTTAATATAGTCTGGATTATCTACTTTATATTTTGTTTGAATGAATTCTAATGCAGAAATATATCTTAAACTATCCAGTTCAATAATAAAATATGCAGGTTGATTATTTGTAATCACATTATATCTGAAATCTGTATGCCAAATGGTATGAATATTTCCATCTATTGCGTTTGGCGCATAAAATGGTCTTCCTGAGTCTACTGACTGAGTAGAATAGCCACTAACGGATAAATGGCTTATTGGAATATATTTTCTACTATCAGTATCATGATCGGCTGTAAAACGGAAAGTTGCGACTTCACTTGCTGTTTTTGTACCTGTTGCTCCATTTCTAACATACAAAACCTTATCACCTGTATTATTAGGAGAAGCTACAGCATAAGAAGTCCATTCCTCATCTTCACTATTGCGCCATTCATATGTTAAACCAATTCCAATCACTCTATTCTCTAAATCATTGGCATATAAAGTATTGGATATTTGTCCCTTTGTAATATCAATTGTAAAAGTATATGTTAGCCCCATAAAACGAATGATAATATCATCGGTTTCATTAATACTTTTGATTTCTTCTTCACTCAACGTAACAGAAGCTTCATCAATATACTCAGAGAATGTTACACCACCATCTAAACTATATGCGAACATAATGGAGTAATTTGGATGTAAAATAATTTTACCTGCATTTTCTCCATCAAAAGAGAAAGAAACTGGATTCGGTTGTGTTTGACCTAAAAGTCTAGTGGCATGTGTTCTGACACCACTACCAGCATTTACTGCTCCAATGGAATTCAGTGTACTGTTTGATACATTTTTAGCAGCATTCAATTTTTCTTTTTCAAGCGTATCAATGGCTAACTTTTTTTCTCCTTCTAAATAAGGTCTAACCACTTTTAATAAATCGTACATTGCTACTGGATAATATGCATATCCATCGGTAACCTTTAAAGCAAGTTCATACCAATCATTAGAGGTAATTGTTCCTCCATTTTTATTACTCATGTTTTTATAAAGTGAAATGATAAAATCATACGTATCCAAGTTTATATCATTTACTTCTAATGATTTAAAGTAGGTTTCTAATTTTTGATTATCATCAGAATAAGAATTTGCAATTAAATTATAATATACAGATTTCTTATATTTATCATAGTTGTTTAGGTTCGCTTGCGCTAAATATAGATATCCAAGACTTGTTCCACCTTTGGAACCACCAATATTTTGATCTGTAAAATATTTTGCGCCCCAGTTAAAAATTAAACGCTTACGTTGACCACCGCCCCAAGTAGTTCCAGCACTATTATAATTACCATATCTTTCTGACCAATAACCGTTTCCAGCATCGTCTTGATAGTAAGTAAAGTACATTTCATGTCCTGGTTGATAAGCACCTACAGCTGGAAGTCCATTTACTTTCCACATTGTTTGACCAATACGGGATTGATCCCAACAGATTCCACCTGCTTCAAAAACCATCCAATAACGTTGAATCCCATCATTATATGGCACACCATATTGGTCTAATAAATATTTTTTATTATAAGTAGCTCTATTTTCTTCTGCATAAAGTTTCTTTTGATTATAATTAGGGCTTATATATGGAACCATACCTTCACTAAAACTTTTTCTATAATGTGTATACGCATTCAACCAAATCAGTTCGTCTCCTCTTATCCCATCATTCATAATCATACGGATTAACTCTACATGGAAATCTTTAAACCAATCATTTGGAACTAAGTTACCACTTTTACCATTCGTAGTAAATCTCATAAATTTATTTTCATCAAATAACTGTTTCATCAATGTAAAACGTTCTACATAATCATAATTTGCAGAATAGGCACCAAATCGAAGTGGTGACATGATTGCGTCTGTTGTATAGGCAGCTGCTAATCCAACTGCCATTTTTGTATAAATTAAACTATTTTCAGAATGAAATTCAGTTGTATATTTATTATAAATATCTGATATAATTTGTAAAAATTTAATAGGATTAGAAATTTCACCTACTTCAATTATTTGCTCTAATCTTTCATTATTCTCAAGAAGCCAATCCAATGTTGCGTAGATTCCTTCACCATGTTCTGCAAGATCTTGAAGATTCCAGTAACCCATTTTTTGAACGAATGCTCTTTCCAAAACGAGACGATAATTGTTGTTATAGTTTTCTTCAACACTACAATTTTTTAATATGTTATCATAGTATTCAACATTATGAAGTTTATCGTAAAACATAGCTGATTCATCAAAATCTTTTGGAACCAATCTCGCATTACCCAATGTTCCATGATCTGCTGCATTACTTCCAGCTGGATCGACATAAATACGTAAATATTTATATCCTTCAACATTTAAATCAATGGTTTCAGCAGGCGTTGACCCAGTCATTGTTTCCGTTTTTAATAAGGATGTCCAATTTTGTCCATCATTTGATGCATAGAATTGGAACCAGATACTACCATTTGTTCCTCTTGAACCATCTACACCTATCTGAGCAATAAAACGTGGATATTTTGTTGAAAATTGAGATATATCATAAACAACTTGTCCTTTTGCATGAACACTTAAACCTTTACTGAAGTAACGTCTTGTACCATCAATTATTAAACTAAGATTTCCTCCTTCTTGGTTTTTATTTTTTCCAATAGAGTGTCCACTCCAACCATTATATGACCAATTATGATCTGTAATATAATCCAAATCTGACAAGTATATTGTTTTCGTTTCTGCATTAATACTCGTAGCAATAGTATTGCCACTTTCTTTCATATTCATATTAATATCAAATCTACCAGAAGTATTACCCATACCAATCAAAATGGATAGACTTATAATTCCTAACAATAGAGCCTTGTTTGTTATCTTTTTATATTTTTTCATAACGAATTCCCCTCTTTTTAGCTAGAAGCTTCTAACATAAAGTTAATATCTTATTATACATTTTTATTATACTATAGCTTTGGAAAGTATGCGAAATAAAAATGATATAACATATAATATTTTACTTTCATTTTACAAATATGTATATTAAATTTGCTTATAGAATCAAAATAAAAACTTCGTTATGAAGTTTTATGAGTCAATTTTGATAAGTTCATATTCTTTTGAACCAATATTAAGATCTGCTGCACAATCAATGGTATGTGTTCCATTTCTAGATTCGATTCTTTCAATGAGATGGTCTTTGCCATGATCTTCCGATTGATATACCAAATCGATACAAGCTTGGTCTAAAGCAACTGGATCTAATGAAGCTAAAATGCCAATATCTTGCATACAAGGGTCTTCTGCCTTACTACAACAATCACAATCAACAGACATATTGCACATTACATTGATATATGCAATATTGCCTTTGAAATAATCAACGATTGATTTGGAAGCATCCGCCATCGATTTTAAGAATTGATCATGATTAGATGTCCAAATTTCTTCTGGAACACCTGCACCATGTATATAAGCCTTTCCATAAGCAGAAGCACAACCGATAGATAATTGCTTTAATGCTCCTCCATAGCCACCCATTGGATGTCCCTTAAAATGCGATAGGACTAACATTGAATTATAATTTTGTATATTTTTCCCTACAAAATTTTTTTGAATGACTTTTCCGTTTGGTATAGAAAGTTCTAAATCTGGCCCCTCAGCATCCATGATATCTACATCAAAGTAGGTATTCCAACCATGATTTTCCATTAATTTTTGATGTTTTTCGGTAGTATTTCTTTCTCCATCATAAGCAGTATTACATTCTACTACTGTACCATTTACATACGCAATCATCGGTTTCATAAATTCAGGGTGAAGATAGTTTTGATTGCCTTCTTCTCCAGAGTGTACTTTAACTGCTACTTTCCCTTGAAGTTCAATTCCTAATTTTTGATACATCTCCACAACTTTTTCTGGTGTAATTGTTCTCGTAAAATATACTTTCGCTTTTTCCATTTTATCTCTCCTTTTTATTTTAATGAATCAGTAGCTTTGGCATTCAAATCTAGACCTGCTCTTCTACCTAGTTTATATGCATAATAACCAGCTGCTCCAATCATTGCTGCATTATCGGTGCAATATTTCATCTTTGGAACTATTAATTCAATATTGTTTTCTAAACAAAGTTCCTGAAAGCGGTTGCGTAAAATTTTATTCGCAGATACACCGCCTGCAATAATTAAATGTTTTACATGATACTCTTTCAGTGCACGCATTGTTTTTTTGGTTAATACATCAATCGCACGGTTTTGGAAAGTGGTAGCCAAATCGGCAATGCGAATTTCGTTACCCCTTTGTTTCTCATTGTGTACCAAATTGATTACCGCACTCTTCAATCCACTAAAACTGAAATTATAACTATTATCATCTAATGGAATTGGCAATGTATAGGTATCTTGCCCCTCCAAAGATAACTTATCTATCATAGGTCCTCCTGGATAGGGAAGTCCTAAAACACGTGCAACTTTATCATAAGCTTCTCCAACGGCATCATCTAAAGTACCACCAATTTCTTCAAAAGAATAATCCTCTTTCATATAAATAAGTTTCGTATGTCCCCCACTCACAACAAGTGCAATTAGAGGAAATTCCATTGGTTTAACTAAATTATTCGCATAGATATGCCCAGCAATATGGTGTACTGGAACAAGTGGTTTATTATAAACTAGACTTAATGTCTTGGCTACTTGTACACCAATTAGTAAAGAACCAATCAGCCCTGGTCCATAGGTAACTGCAATCGCATCAATATCATCCATTGACATGTTTGACTTCTCTAGTACTTCTTCTAGTACCATTGTTACATTTTCAATATGATGACGGCTTGCAATTTCAGGGACAACCCCACCATATTCCGCATGAATATCCATTTGTGATAGCACAACAGTTGCGATTTCTACACTACCATTTTTGACAATAGAAGCGCTCGTTTCATCACAACTGGATTCAATCGCAAATATATACGTATCTTTCATTTTATCATCTCTTTCACCATCAAATATCCATCTTTTCCTTGATAATACTTTTCTCTTGTTGCAACGATTTTATAACCCAATTTCAAATATAGTGAAATGGCAGGCATATTGCTACACTCTACTTCTAAAGAAATATTGGATACTTTTTGTTCTTCCGCAATCGTGTCTAGAAAGCAAAGTAATTGTTCCCCAATACCTTGTCTTCTATACAGATCATCAACCCATATATAATTGAGTTCTAATCTATCGTAAATCAGACTATAGGATAAAATTCCTTTCCAATCTTCATACTTTAGATAATGCACAAAGGGGTCATTTTCTATAGTATTTCCAAAATAAGTTCTAATTAAGTTTTGAACTTTTGTAATTTTAGAATTATCCACAATTTGAATCATGTTTTTCTTCTGCCTCTGTTCGTTTTAGATAATTGGGATTTAATCCATGAGGATTTACAGGGGTGTCTTGTTTATGTTTTTCAATAATTAGAGGAATATTCACCTTTGGAAGCATTGTTTCAAAATCATATGAATCTGTACTTATAACCACAGTATTCTCAGTTATTTTAGGCAAAATTTCATCTAAAGAGGTATAACAGTCTTCCATGAGTGAATTTAATTCTGCGTCATATATTCCTGTATAAACGGAATTATGACGTGCGTCTATCATAGGAATTTTATTCTGATCTCCTGTATCTGTAGAAGCAAGTAACTCTAATTCAGAAATGGGAATAATTTCTTTCTTTAACGCCCATGCGATTGTTTTTGCGACAGAACAGCCAATACGAACACCTGTAAAAGAACCAGGCCCATTTACCACATAAATGCGATCTATATTGGAAAGTGGAATACCAACTGTATCAAATGCTTTTTTCACTGCTGGTAATAATTTTTCGGATAATTGATTATCATTTTCTTCTATTTTCAAATATAATTCCTCTGTATCACGATAAATTCCTACCATCATGTATGTGGACGCTGAGTCTAAAAAAAGAGAAATCATAATACCGCCTCACATAGTTCTTCGTATTGCTTTCCATATGGGGTTAATATTAAAATCCTCTTATTTTCATCTACAATCTTAAATTTAATATGTAATCTTTCACTAGGTAAAATATCTTTAATGGTATCTGCCCATTCTATGACAACAACTCCACCTTTTGTAAAGTATTCTTCAATACCAGTACCATCCGTATTCCCATCTAAACGATATACATCCATATGATAAAGTGGTAATTCCCCATCGTATTCTTTAATAATTGTAAATGTAGGAGAAGTAATACTTTCTGTAATTCCTAAAGCATTGGCAATTCCTTTTGTAAATACAGTTTTTCCACTACCTAATTCCCCATCTAAACAAATAATCATATTTGGAAATTTTTCTGATTCAAAATTTTGAGCAAGTTCAATTGTTTCTAATTCACTACGTGTTGTTACTTTAAACTCCATTTATTATCACCTACTGTTATTATAGCAAAAAAAAAGAAAAGAACACAAGATTATAATGTACATTTCTTATTTTTATCAAATTACCGTGTTTTTACAGAAGGATCTTCTATAGAAGTCCCAATTACTGGTACCACCAGTTCTTTTCTACCATCTTCATGTATTACAATTTTTGGAGTTCCAATCTGTACATTTGCTTCAAATGCATTTTGCTTCACGATTTCCATTAATTTCCTCACATTGTCTTCTTCTGTAATATCATGGCTATATATCTTATTGATTTCAATTTCTTTCTCCATAAGTTTCACCTACCAATATTATAACACAAATAGCTTGAAACAAAGGTCAAAAATAGTGTACAATTGTTTTAGTAATATAACGATTGTTGTTATTAAACTCGCTAGTACAGGGGTTTTCTTATATATTTACTAGTGGGGAGGATATCAAATGAATACGGAATTAGAAAAAGTAACACAATGCAAAAAATCTACAAATAATCAGATCATATATATTAATCTAGATGATTCTGGAAAATTAACAACAAAAGAAGAAATATGTACATATGGTGGAGTTGTTTTCTTTAGTAAAAATGAAAAAGATAAATTTATAACTCAGTATAGAAAGATTGTAAATGAATTAAAATGTAAATATTGTAAAAATACAAAGGAAACATGTAACCATAAAGACTGTCCTGAATTAAAAAGTCATAATTTAGAAGCCGATGATAATAGACGAATATTAAACTACATCAAAAAATACTTTGTGGTCGCCTGTATTATAAAAAATCACTCAGTATATGATCATATCATGGAAAATAAAGCATCTAGAGGAAGATACATCGATTACGCTTTAAGAAGAGTTATAAAGGGTCTAGTGGAAAAAGTAATTATTGAGAATAAAATTGATCCATATAAGCCTTTGACAGTTATACTAAATATTGATGAACAATCCACTAAAAGTAATGGTTACTATAATTTAAGAGATGGTCTAATTGAGGAACTCAAATATGGTATTGTAAATTACAACTACAATAAAGTTCATGCGCCAGTAGTATTTGATCAACTTGATATCAAATTGGTGTATCAAAAATCTGAAGCTAGCTATGTAGTACAAGCGGCGGACTTGATTGCAGGATATGTTAGGCGTAGATGCATAAGTGCTAATAATTCAATAGAATTAGATAAAAGTTTATCCTTCATTGATTATAAATTATTGATCCCATAAATGTACATGAAAAAAAGTCCTTTCGGACTTTTCCCCAGTTGGGCTGGTGTACATCAATAGCACACTTAATTAAATATCAATAATCAGACACCAACTATCGACCTGACAAGGAAATATTTCCTCCGGTAACAAGATTATAGCATAACTAGTTTCATCCTGTCAAATTTATTATATGAAAATTCTTACAAAATATGCAGATCAACAATCATCCAGAATAAAAACCTTGAAATAAGTAAGGTTTTTTTAGACACAAAAAAATTGGCAACTACCTATTTTCGCTTACACTATCGTCGGCGTTAAAGAGCTTAACTTCTGTGTTCGGGATGGACGCTTTTGACTATTATTATATTCTATTACCCCTTATTTTATCGTGATTTTTAATTTTTTGAAGGTGTCATATAATATTATAAATTATTACACTTTATTTTAGATTTCATGACACCTAGTATGACACCTTTTACTTTTCTATTACTATTCTTTAACTAATATATGTTATTTATTATTTATACTTAATTATAGCATATTTATTAATATTATAATTTAAGAGTATTTAATATTTAATATTTAAAATATATAAACTATTTATCGTTTAGTCCGTCAATATAACCCTCTACTTTTGATTTATAGTTTGGCGATAGTTTATTAATCTTATTTAAAAGAATAAAATCACTATCACTAATATTATTCGGCTTTATATCATTGATAGGAATATCATATTTTGTTCTACAAAGTAAATAATCAATAGAAGTATTATAGTAATCTGCTAACTTGATAAGCATATCAGAACTAGGAAATACACGCCCCGTTTCATAAGATGAAACTGTTTCTTGAGTTATATTCAAGTCCATAGCAACTTTAGTTTGCAATAAGTCTTTTGAAGTTCTTATTTGTTTTAGGTTATTTTTCATGTTATTTCCTCCTATATATAATTTTACTTATATGCTTAATATTGTATATTTTATCTATTTATGCTATAATATTGGAGTATAGGAGGAGTAACTTTATGAAAGAAGAAATTTTAAAAAAAGGCGCAGCGAATTGGTTTCATGGAATTGGAAGTAAAGGAGGACATTTAATTTTAACAAATGAAACACTTTATTTCGAAGGACATAGAATTAATGCTGGAAAAAAAGAATTTGAAGTTGAATTAGAAAATATCAAGTCTGTAGAAGCAGGTGGCTTTTTATCTAATAATTTAACAATTATAACTAATTCTGGTAAAGATGTGTTTGCAGTTACGGGAAAAAAAAACTGGGTTACTGCAATCAATGATGCAATTAAAAACTTGGAGGGCTAAATATGCGAAAGTTAAATGCTACTTTATTAAGTGGAGAAAATAAAGAAGAAGCAATACTAAAGATTAAAGATGAAAGTTTTGCAATAAATACAAACGACCAACTTATTAAAATTCCCTACTCTAATGTCAAAGGTTATAATTATGATGAGTCAAACGGTGTATTATCTATTGTTAGATTTGGTGGTAACCCCATAGAACTTAATATTGTAAAGGATAAGCAACTTTTAGAGTTATTAAATAGTATTACTAGTCAAAACAAAAGAGATTCTAACGAAAGCGTACCAACTTATGAAAACAATAGTACAAAAGAAAATGAAAAAAAATTAGAGAGGAATGCAACAATTAGAGATACAGATAGCAAAAAAACAGAAGTTAAGCAATCGACAGAGCCTATAACGCGAAAAACATCAAATCAAGACGAAAATAGTTCAGACAAGCCCGATATTTTGAAAGTAATCAGTGGTATAATTTCAATAATAGTACTAATAATTATTTTCGTTAATATGTGTAGTAATGGTGGTCGTATAGAAGGTGGATATGAAGCCGAACGATACGCATTACAAGAAATTCCTAAGAGTGTTTTAACTTTAGCTTTTGAGCCTGATGTTACATCAAATGAATTAAAATGTAAAGCAAAAGAAAAAACAGATGATGAAATAATTCTTGTAAAATGTACTACAACTAATAAACATATTATAGACTATTATGAAAGCGAAACTATATGGTATGCTTATCAAGAAACAGCTGATGGAATGTCCCATTATCGTTCTATAAATCCAGACAAAGATACAGCTTTAAAAAACATTAGAAACAAAAAATAATTAGTTTATGAAAAGTAGAAAAACAACATCTTTGGGATTAAAAAGTAAAAAGTTGTAATTAGCATAGATTCTGTGCTAATAGTATCCATTATCCTAATCGGATAATGTTTTTTTATTTTGTGTTACGATTTATAAAAATGATTATGGTATTTTATTATTAGATACTAGTAATTTAAACATTACTAGTATGCTAGAAAGAAGGTAAAAAATTATGAACAATGTTGTACTTATTGGCAGAATAAACAACGATATTGAAAAAATGGAAAGCGAGGATAAGACTTCATATAAACTAATGTTGAAAGTTATGCGTAATTTTAAAAATGCAAATGGAAAATATGACACTGATTATATTCCTATTGAATTAACAAGTTATGTTGGAAGTAATACATTTGAATATTGTAAAAAGAATGACCTAATAGGAATAAAAGGAAGAATTGAAAGTATAGAAAATAATGTAATTCGTGTAATTGCAGATAGAGTAACATTTTTATCAAGTAATCAAAAACTAGCAACTCAAAGTTAGAAAGGAATAATATCTTATGCAAATTAAAATTCACAGGGGTATTAATCAAATTGGGGGTTGTGTAACGGAAACCAAAACTAAAAGTACTAGGATACTTATTGATGTAGGTTCTAATCTTCCAAATAGTACAAGCAAAGTAAAAGTGAATGTCGCTAAGATTAGTAAAAAATGTAATGCTGTGTTTATAACTCATTATCATTTAGACCATATCGGCGAATATATGCAAGTAAAAAAGGATATTCCTATCTACATTGGGGAACAGGCAAAAGAAATATTTACTATTTATCAAAAGAAAATGCAAGAACCTAAAGTTGCAGAAATAACACAAGAGCATATTGATAGATTAGAAACATTTAAAACATTTGAACAAGATATTCCTTTAAAAATTGGAGATATGACTTTAACTCCAATTCGAGTTAATCATTCAGCATTTGATAGTTATATGTTTCTTATAGAAGCAGAAGGTAAAAGAGTTTTACATACTGGGGATTTTCGTACACACGGTCCTAGTGAGAATGCAATACCTAAAGCACTTAAGGAAATAGGAAAAGTGGATGTTCTTATTTGTGAACACACTACCCTTTCAAGACTTGATGAGGTTTTTATGTCCGAACTTATGCTACAAAAGGAAGCAGTTGACTTAATAAAAAATAACAAGTATGTATTTATAATGTGTGCTTCTACTAATATTGATAGAATTGCCTCTTTTTACCATGCTAACGAAGAAGCAGGAAAAAAATTATTTATATGTGATGTCTACCAAAAGGAGATACTTGATTATGTAACAAAGACTAGCAAGAAATATAAAGACTATTACAACTTTTCAAATGTTAAGAGTTTTGATAAAAATTTTTATCAAGAAATGTTGGATAATGGTTTTTGTATGCTAGTACGAAGCAATTACTTTTCAAAGAGGTTTATTAATAGTCCTAACTTCAAAGATAATATATTTATCTATTCTCAATGGCTAGGATATTTGCAAGGATCTACTGCTGATGAAAGTATTGTTAAGTTTGTTCCAAAAGATTACCACTACTTACACACCAGTGGACACGCAACTAAAGAAGGTATTACAGAAGTTTGTAATATTGTTAAGCCTAATGTAATTATACCTATACACGGAGAGAACTCACACGATTTTGAAAAACTAAATTTACCATATAAAACTAAACATTTAAGGAATAAAAAGACTTATAACATATAGGAAGGAATAAAGAATATGAGTAACAATAAAGCAAAAAAGAAAACCAAGAAAGATACTAAGCCTAAAAAAGTATCTGATATTAATTTACTTGATAATCGTATAATTCGTTTGAATAAAACCATTGATGCAGAAGTGGCAGAAGAAATAGTCGGCCAATTATTGAAACTAGATACTATTAAAAGTAAAAAGGATATAATATTCTATATCAATTCCCCAGGTGGAGCAGTATCAGCAGGAATGGCTATTTATGATGCTATGCAAATGGTTAAAAGTGATGTTAAGACAATATGTATAGGTCGTTGTGCTTCAATGGCTGCTGTGCTTCTTAGTGGTGGAACTAAAGGCAAACGATACATAACACCTAATAGTGAAGTTATGATACATGAAGTTTCATCATTTAATATGGGAAAAGTTGGAGAATTGAAAATTGATTATGAACATACTAATACATTGAATGAGCGCATTATTAAACTACTAGCAGAAAATACAGGTAAAACCATAAAGCAAGTTAGACACGACATTCAGTTAAAGGATAGATGGTTTAATGCAGAAGAAGCGCTAAAATATGGCTTAATTGATAAAACTTTAGTTAAAAATGAAATCTAACTCGTATATTAGTATATACCAATTACAATAAATGAATTACAAGAATGTTTGGTATTTTGAAGTACGGGAGGGATGAAGAAAAAAATAGTTCTGGCTGAATATTAAATAATCATAATAATAAAAGTACTAATAATAAAAATAAGAACGATAATATTACTAAAAATCAGTATTAAAAAAATAATAGTTAAAAGATATAAATTAAGAGAAGACATATAATTAAATAAAAGTTTAAAGATAAATGTATATAAAAAATGTAATAATAAAATATTTGTAAGAACTAACTATAGTGAAATATCTATAGTTTTCTTATGGTCTAATGTAAGAATTAAATCTATAAGTATGCATTTACAAAATAGACATTATTTATAATCTATATATTTAAGTATAACGCATTGTGTTAGTTTGATTATTGATGTTAAATTTAATTATTGTTAATGACATGAGGGCATCTTTTTACTTAACATCATAATCATGTATCTAACATAGTGCGTTTTTTCGTAAAATGTATCTTTAAATGATACACTTATTAAAGTACTTCGTACTTTAATAATGGAAGAATGTATTTAAGGCTAACTGTATAAAAATTAATTCATGCCTGTGGCATAGTGGCATAGGACCATTCCATAATAAAGCCCCTCTAGGTACTTCTATAAGTCCTACAGGGGTATATCTATTTTTACAAATTTTTTTACGCCCTATATAATAAGACTTCCCCTAGAGCCTCTAGGAGGCTCACAGGGGTATTGTAAAACATTTAAGCATTCTCAATTTCATCAGTTTTCTTATAAAGATTTTCACATAAATAATCATCAAAGGCAATAGCATTGTATTTTTCTTTTAGATAATCTTCCCCACAATTTCTCACTGTTTCTTCAGTAAGACCTATTTGTACTAGATAATCATTATAAATATTTCTGCTATCAGCATTATTAAATTTTGGAGAATCATAATAAGTTTCTCTTTTATTACCGAATGAATATCGTTCAGCCCTATATCCTAAAGTTAAAACTTCTTTACCAAATTTAGAGTTACTAAATGCTTTCCTATTATTATTTTTGCACCATTTACAATATTCATCATAATATTTTGATTTAATTATAATTGTCTTTATTGGATATAAATTGCAAAACTCTGCCACATTGTTGCACTCCATAAAGTAGTTTCTAGTTTCTTCTTCCACGACTGTTGGAATACTAAACTTACCATTTTCTAATACTTTCTTAAATGCTTCAATGGCTCTAGTTGCGATAATCTGCAATGCTAGAGGTTGGCATAATTCCTCTCCTATGTTAATATTTCTATTATTATTGTCATCAGTAAATGTATTGTTAAATGGTATAACTACAAATCGATCTGTTATATAAATTCCAGTTTCTTTGAAGTCTATAACCTCATTTACTGAAAATAGCATTGTAGCATAAGGAATTAAATCAACCTTATTATTGCCATTCTGCTCAATAGAGATAGTTTCTCCCGATATAAGTCTAGTTATTAAAGAAGTATTAACATATTTCGGTTGCTTTTGGTCCTCTGCAATATTAACAGTACGACCTCTTAATACATTAACTGTAGTTTTACCACCTGCTTTACTTCCCGATAAATATTCTAAATGCTCATGAGAGCATTGGTTTGCCCCCAGCAGAGCCTCTAGTACTCGAAAAATCTTGCTCTTGCCGTTGCGACCATTGCCTTTAAAGATAAATGCTTTATTTAGTTTAGCAGTTTTCATTAAAGCATATCCTATTACTTCGTATAGCAATGTTTCTATCTCTTTATTAGAGCAGGTTACACTATCAAAATATTCATTCACTTTGTCTAGTTCCTTAGAACTAGTTGTAAGTACTTCCATGTCATTATATGGTACACTTAACTCTGCGAGCATATTATCTATGCTCACAGAATTAATGTTATTACTATTATTCTCCATATGCAGACTCCTCACTTATTAATTCATAAATATAATTTGCAAATGCCGTAAAATCTTTTTTTGTAAACTCGAAACATGCATATGAGTTATGTATTTCAAAATGACCATCTTTATAAATAAATCTATTATCTTGAGTTTCAAGTAATACATAATGTTGGGTAGATGCTAAAGAATATAAACCCATTATTTCATCAATAGTTACTACTATATTATCAATATATTCATTTTCATTACATATTCTTATTTTACCACTATCTATTGCAGTATCTATATTAAGCATTGTTATTTCTCCAAATCTTTTTATTCTTTCTTTATTTATATTATTTTCCATTGTTATTTCCTCCTAAATTATTTTTCATAGTGTCTATTACACTATCATAAATTGTTTTGTTGCTTTTAGTTTGATTATCCTTTATAGCAATAGATTTTGCTTCATTAGGTGTATTATTTTGACTATTGTTTGAGTTTATCAAACTATTATAAATATTTTGCGTAACATTGCCCTCTTTCATAATTTTTTGGCTTTTTTCAAAATATTTGATTATTTTATCAAACATCTCTGGTCTTATAGCCACTAAATTATTGTCAATACTAATTGTTAACCAGTCAGGACGTGCGTCAATTAAAATGTTATCTATTACTAATTTTGGGCAACCAGTATCATTTACTTTAACAAATTGAGATATTTCAAATATTTCATTTTTATTTAAAGTTATGTTAGAACCCCTTTCTAAATCACAAATTGAGATTTTAATCGGTTCTTCTTCATATATCATTACTACGTGATTAACTAACTCAAGTATTGTTAGTTCATCTTCTTTTCTAATATAAGGCTCGTTCATAGTTAATTACATCTCCTATCTTTTCTAATTATTTAATAATTCACTATTATGTCTATGTTTATCTAACCACATATCAATTTCGTTTTTTTCAAACAATAATTTTGCTCCAATTTTTAAATAAGGAATTTCTTTCGCTCTCATTAATTTACGAATAAATATTGCACTTACATTTAAAATCGAAGCCAATTCATTTATATCATACATAATACTTTCATTCATAAAATTTCACTCCTTTTTAGTATTCTGTTCTTAGCCGAATTAATTTTTTATTTAGGTCTTTTGTAATGTCTAGCAATATCTTCATATATGACATAAAACACTTCATCATAATTCATTTTTAAAATTTTAAGAATTGTTATTACTTCCTGACTACTAGGAACTTGTTTATATGTTTCATAAGCATTTAATGTCTTTGCTTTAATACCATATATTTTAGATGCTAGTTCCAGACTTCAACCCTTATCAAGTCTAAGATTTTTTAAAGTTAAACGCATATCTTAATTCTCCTTCCTTTTCTAGTTATCCATAGTGGATAACTTTCTTCCAAAAAAATATAGTGTTAAATATTGTTTTTTTGAGGTATCCCCCCTTTCTAGTTGATTATAATACTACATATTTTTATGTTTGTAAATAGTTTTATGGATAAGATGGATATTTTTTTTGATTTTCAAGTTTGATTTTTTTGCCATAATATGTTATTATATAGTACATGAAGGAGGAGATAACATGGAAAAACCTAATCGTAAAAAATGTATGATATTTAGTAAAAACCTACGATACTATATGAATTTACACGGAAGGCGTAGAGATGATTTAGTTAAAGATTTAGGTTTTAAATATTCTACTATATGTAATTGGCTTAGTTGTTATAGTTATGCAAGTAAAGAGAGAATAGAAAAACTAGCAAATTACTTTGGCATATCGACATATCAACTAACAGAAAATGAGAATGAGCAACCTCCAATCCATTCTAGTTTTAAAAAAAGAAAACAATTAAATGATATTTTTACTCATTTAACAGATGACCAAATAGATGTTTTGTTATCGGTTGCTGAACAATTTAAAGAAAAATAAAAAAAGACTAGTGCTGCGAACACTAGCCAAACGCTATAAAGCGTACAGAATAAAAAATTAATTCGGCTAAGAACAACTTTTTTTCTGTACTCCTATTATAGCACTAATTTCAAAATTAGAAAAGATAGGAGATTTAATTAATGATAAATTTTAAGGATGATTATACCAAAACGAATTATGAATATATTTATAAACATAATACTAATGGTACTTATGCAGTAATATTGCCATTGTATGACAAACTATATAATAAAAGTACGAGAAAAAGAAAAATTAATTTAAAGACAATTAAAGAGGCTCAAAACTTCATTGCAGAAGAACGAGTAAAATTTCAACAACAAGATAATCAACCTAAGAAAACTGGACTTTTTAAAGAGGTTTTTGCTTCATATATTAAAGAATGTGAACTTGAAGAAAGAAAAGGCAATTTAGCAGAATCGACAATTGAAGGTAAAAAAGAAATATTTAAAAATCAAATACTCCCGAAACTAGGGAATGTTAAAATTGCAGAGATTACAGAAGAACATATTTATAAATTTCATAATGATTTATTATCTATGACTTGTGCACGAGAAAAAGATAAAAAATTAAGTAATCAAACACTTATTAAAATACACAAGCAGTTATCTGCTTTTCTTAATTATTGTGTTAGAAAAAGGTTAATTTCATATAACCCAGCAGGAGTTGTAGGTAACTTTAAGAAAGTAAAAAAAGAAAAAGAATATCTTACTTATCAAGAGTTTATGAAGTTATTATCTGTTGTTGATAATATTAGAGATTTATTTATAATACAACTACTATTTTATACAGGTTTAAGAATTAGTGAATTGTTAGGACTTTCAATAGATAGTATAGTAACTACAGAGCAAGGAACTTCATTAAATATCACTGAAACATATTATAAGGGTAAAATTAGACCAAAGGCTAAAACAGATGAGGCTATGGATGACTTATTCCTTGATGATATAACTGTTGAAACTTATAAAACCTTTCTTGAATATAGGAAAGAACATAACATCACTAGTAGATACCTATTTGCTAATGATAGAGGTAAATGTGAAGTAATCGGCGATAGAGCAATACGAGATATGCTTAAAAAGTATTTAAAACGAGCAGGAATTGAAAAAAATATTACACCACATAAATTAAGACACAGCCACGCAGCATTACTAATCTATATGGGTAAAACACTTGAAGATATTAAAACAAGATTAAGGCATAAAGATATTAGAACTACTAGTAATGAATATGGACATATGTACAAAGAAAGAAAGATAACTCTTGCAAATGAATTAACTACTTTCCGTACTCAACTTGAAGAAACTTCCAATAATCATGACACCTAGCATGACACCCAATGAAAAAATTACATAAAAATAAGACTAAATTTTAACTGATTTAGTCTTTTTTAAGCAAAAAAAAATAGTCGCATTTTCCTATCTTCGCATACACTATTTTCGGCGTTCTAGTGCTTAACTTCCTTGTTCGGGATGGGTAAGGGTGTGTCCACTAGGCTATCAACACGGCTAAAATTTTAACTATTTTTGTAACAATAACTTTTATGGGTTACATCTATCAACATCTCTGTTCGGGATGGGAACAGGTGTATCCTCTTTGCTATCGTTACCAATTTAAATATTTAGAGAAATAATTCTCTGAAAACATGATAATGTGTAATCTATAATCAAACTATTATTTAGAAAATAACAATAGGATTAAATCTTCGTTCTATTAGTACTAGTCAGCTCAACATGTCGCCATGCTTCCACCTCTAGCCTATCAACCTAGTAGTCTTCTAGGGAACTTATTTCATAAAGAAGGGAAAACTCATCTTGAAGTTGGCTTCCCGCTTAGATGCTTTCAGCGGTTATCCATTCCATACATAGCTACTCTGCACTGCCACTGGCGTGACAACAGATACACCAGAGGTATGTCCAATCCGGTCCTCTCGTACTAGGATTAGCTCTCCTCAATTTTCCTACGCCCAC
>CAJTIX010000017.1 GCA_910576795.1 uncultured Bacilli bacterium | reverse complement strand
CCTGTTAGTACTCCCTCGGATTTTCGTTTTCTTGCCCCAATTGTACTTGAACAAACATTGAAAAAAGCGGGAACGCAATTATTAGAGCCATATCTTTCGTTTATACTTTTTACACCACAGGGATACCTTTCTCGTGCATATAATGATGCACAAAAACATTGTGCAATAATTGAAACTAGTCAATCAAAAAATGATGAAATTATTTTTACAGGACATATTCCTGTACGTTGTATTAATGAATATCGTAATACTTTAACTCTATATACAAATGGGCAAGCAGTTTTTTTGACAGAATTAAAAGGTTATCAAATTGCTACTTGTGAACCAGTTATTCAATCACGTAGACCAAATAATCGAATAGATAAAGTACGCCATATGTTTAATAAAAAAGAAAATTAAGTTACTATTCGCTAAATTACAATTTGCAGAGCAAAAATGCTCTTTTTATTTGGAAGAAAGGGGGACAGATGAAAAAAAGAATATCAGATGAAGATGAAGTAAAACTATATCATATAGTGTGTGATATATCAAAAATATGTAAAAACTATTTTTATGAAAGAAAATATTTACCAAGTGATTGTTGGTGTGTTGATGATGTAGTTAATGAAATAGCATTATCTTCAAAAAGGCTAAAAAATAAATATAAAGAAATAAGAGAACAAACTACTGATACAAAAGAAGAAATTTAAAGTTTAAAATATTTCAATCAATAGTTTTTTATAGGTAAAAATTAGGAAGGAGGTGTGATGCAACAAGAAAACAATAAATTTTTAAATATGTTTTTGGCTTCTAAAGATATAGAAGGTTGTTCCAGCAGAACACTTAAGTATTATCAAGATATTTTATCAAAATTTATTGAATATATAGATAAGTCAATAAAAGATATTACAACTGATGATATAAGAATATATTTTTCATTTTATAAAGAAAATAGTACTTGTAATGCTGTTACTATGGATAATATTAGACGAGTGTTTTCTAGTTTCTTTGCATGGTTAGAAGATGAAGATTATATTTTAAAAAGCCCAGTTAGAAGAATACATAGAGTTAAAACTGCAACAGTAGTGAAAGAAACTTTAACAGATGAAAATATTGAAAAGTTAAGGGATGGTTGTCTTCATATTAGAGAACTTGTGATAATAGAATTATTAATTTCTACTGGGATTAGAATAGGTGAATTAGTAAATTTAAATATAACTGATATTGATTTTGAAGATAGATCCTGTATTGTATTAGGTAAAGGTAATAAACAAAGAGAAGTATATTTTGATGCAAGAACAAAAATTCATTTAAAACAATATTTAAATACAAGAACTGATAATGAAGAAGCACTTTTCGTTTCTAAAATAAAACCATATCATAGAATGACTATATCAGCTATTGAATCTATTATAAGAAATCTAGGTAAAAATATGAATATAAAAAAAGTACATCCACATAAGTTTAGAAGAACGATGGCAACTATGGCTATAGATAAAGGTATGCCTATTGAACAAGTACAAAAATTATTAGGACACACTAAGATTGATACAACTATGCACTATGCAATGGTTAATCAAGCTAATGTGAAGTTTTCTCATAGAAAGTATATGAGTTAAAAAGGGGGAATAAATGAATATAAAAAATTGGAATATCGAAGAAATGACAGGATATAAACCAATTACTACCTTTTATCAAGATTTCAGTATTGCTGATAATTTTGGAATAAATGCCATTAAAGATACTTTTAAAAGAGCCTTTAATGAATGGAAAGATGATTATAAATTCTTAACAGAGTTAGTAATGGTATTAAACTGGAAAATCTTTGAACATTATGAAAGTAATGAATCAGTAGCAAGAGTATATGATTTATTATGGAAACAAGCTGATGAATATGCTATGGAAAATTTAAAAGATGAAGAGGCAAAATATTATTATGAAATAACAGATTAGTTTTAAAAATAATATTGAAATATAAATGAAAGTAAGTATAATAAGTGTAACCAATTCACTTATTGGCGAATTGGTGCTAGTATCACACTAGTCAACCCCTTTTTATTCTTTTTAAAGTGTTACTGAATATCGGTAGCACTTTATTTTGATTAAGGGGTAATTATTAGATATGGATCAATCTCATGATTGATCTTTTATTATGGAATTTAAAGAGGATATATGAAAAGAAAAATATTATGGAAATGGCAATTATTTTGGGGTAATTGCTATCAAATATATGATAAAGAACAAAAGCCAATAAAAAGAATTTTAATTTACCATAAGAAGATTTTTTTATTGGATTAATGAAAGGGAGGATAAGATGCTAAAAACATTTACAGATCATGATTATTATTGTGAAGTTTGGGAAGGAAATAGAACATCAGAATATGATAGTTGGGAAGATTTTAAATTACATGAAGGATTAGATTATGATTTAAATTATAATCTAATGTTTCGTTATGACTTAGATCATGGATTAGATGACGACGGAGAAGAAACAAATGAAATGGTGTTATATCTTCATCATGCTTTACAAAGACATGGATATGAACAATGGCATGCGGTAATTCACAACATAAGTGAAAATGATTTAGAAGAAATAAATGAATTTTTGAATAAATGTTGGAATCATTTAAGTAAACAATGGAAAGAGATAAATAACTTAGAATTTGAAAAAGATAATGATGGAACAGAAAATGTTATTTAATTAAGTTAAAAAGGGGGATTTAGTGAGTTTAAAAGAAAAATTACAAAAGTTTTCAGAATTATGTGGAGATTGGGATTATAGAAATATTGATATGACTGATTCTCATATACAAAGAATAGATATAGAAAAAGATGATATATCAATTTCTTGTGAACTATTTTCAACTGAAAGAGATGATTATGTTAGTTGTGATGGTGACACTTTTAAAGATAAATCGTTGATAAGTAAATTTAAAAAACTAAATTTAAATAAACAAGAAGATGTATTAGATTTTATATCTTCTTTAAATAATTTAGTAGATTGGAATAAGGTTGATAATGATTTAAATAAAGAAATCGAAATAGAAAGAAAAAATATAGATTCTGTAGTTGATTCTGATGTTTTGGTAGAAGATGATTACGATGATATGGAAGCAAAAATTGTTCCCTGTAAGAAATTAGGAGAAGGGTGGTTTTGGCATAAGTATAATGATGGATCAGGCCATTTACAATCACCAGAAGGTAAAGAATATATGTCTTATGATTTATGTACTAATGAGTATATGGTTGATAGAAATTCTAAAGATTATGATTTATTTCCATTATCTTATTATTATGTAGATGGTGTAGATCCATCAAAATTTGACGCTTTTGATTTTATGGAACAAGAGATGATTGATGTTATATTACCTAGAGAAAAAGAAACAGCTAAATTATTAGATAGTAATATTAAGATTTTAGGAACATGGTTAACTGATTATGATGATATGCGTTGTAATGCAATTATTATTCAAGATAATAAGGAAGTTGCTAATATAATTGCAAGTTATGATGAATGCGATTTAAGACATTCAATTGGAAATAAAGATTCTGAAATGAATGGAGAATTTATTAAAAGGGCTTTTCAAACCTTAATATACGATGAGATAAAAGAGTATTTGAAATTACCTAAAATTTCTAATTGTTCAAAATTATTGCAGGATATATACGATGCTGTATGTGAATCGGATGCTACGATGTGTCATATTTCAGATGAAGATTGGAATGATTATTATATTGATAATTATTCAGAAGAAGATATAGAGGTCTTAAAAGAAGAAATTAAAAAGTATGGATTGGATGAAATTATAGGAATTAATGATGGAGAATACAAAATAGTCGGTTATGGTGATTTGGAAACAAGATTTAATGATGATAGAAGGTTAGAACTAAACAATGAATGTGATCTTGTTATATGATGAAAGGAAGTTATGGGAAAATTAGCAGTTTATGAAAGTTGGAAAGATAATAGAACTTTTACAAAAAATCAAATAAAAGATATTTATGGGATTGATGAAGATTTCGATTATTATTGCGATTATATAAAAAGTAGAATATCTATTGATAATAGAACTGAATTAAGTAAATTAAAAAATGAAATTGAAAATAAGAATATATCTAAAGTGATTATTAGATCTCAAAATCATATTTCAAGAGATATGGGTATAATGTTGGATTTTATGGAGTTTGTAAGCAATAACAATTGTGAAGTCATAGATACTAGTGGATTTAATCATACTAATTTTTATAAGTTTCATAAAGAAGCTATTATTGAGACTATTAAGGAGAATCAAGCAATACAAGATAATAGAGAGAATAATTTAGAAGGAGTTTCACTATGATATATCCATTACATGAAATTGATTTAAAAGAGGTTAGAAAAAATTATGATTTAGGTGATTTATGTTTACTAGAATATCTTAAAGACTATATTTCAGATGATTTAGATGAATTATATAAAGACATTATGAATTACAATGAAATATATGCGAATAACTGGACTATTAAAGATTTATTCAAAATGGGAAAAAAAGATGCTTATTGGACTAATCGAGCTAATTCATTTATAAAGAAATATAATGTTCCAGAAAAAGATTATGACAATTTTGATGATTACTTTTCTAAATATATGGAATTAAGAAATGAATTATTTGATGAACTAGGAATAGATTGTTATTTAGAAGGTGATATTTCAATTGATAAGATTCCATCTACTGGATTTCTTGAAGGTGATATTATTACTACTCCTAAAGAGATGAATGATGAAGATTCTTATACAGTTGCTAGAGTAATGAATTTTGGTAATTCAGTAGAACTACATTATTCAGAAGGACAAGCAACAATCGAGTATGGTTATAAAATTACTCATAGTTATTGGGAAAGTGTAATAGAAGAAATTGATTGGTTTAATAAAGATATGAGTGAAGATTTGATAAGTGAAAAATTATTTAATCTTTTTGAAGAATATTTTGGAATACTAGATGAGAAGAAAGAGGCTATATTAAAAGTATCAAAAGATTATGATGTAGATTTTAGTACTAAACTTCCATTTGAATACTTTGATGCTGACAATGGCAATTATAATATGTCTAGTTTTACTGATTATTATAATGACATATTTAAAAAGTTAGATATCAGTTTTGATAGTATGCTTACTAAAGAAAAATCAGATGGGAAATATGAACTTATATTAGATGATAATATTTTGGATCTTAGTGCATGGGATTCATTAGAAAATGTAATTGATAATGTTGATAGTGCAATAGAATTTCATAGAAATAAAGATAAGGGATTGGAGGAGAAATGATAGAAATAGAAATAAATAATAATGGAACACTTAGAGTAGGTCAAACAGAAGCCGATAAAATAAGAAATGGTGTTGCAGTGGAACATATTGATGATAAAGGTGAAGTTTATAGAAGAGATTTTATTGGAGAAGGTGTCTTCGTAATGCTTATGAATTATTATTGCTATGTAGTAGATAATGATTATAAGGATGATTTTATAAATCCTAATGGATTAAATGAAGATAGAGAAAAAGATGATAGTTATGAGGTAATGTAGTTATGAGTATGATGATATTAGATAAAAAAACAAGTGATTTATCTATGAATGATTATGAAACTATGAGAGAAGCAAAAGTCGCTTATAATTATATCAATGATATTTTAGAAAATTCAGAAGTTAGAATGGATAGTGAAACAGCAAAAGAATTAGAAAATTCTCTTGAAATTTTAGGATATATTTATAGTGCTGCACATTCTTGTTTAGAATCGCCAGATAGAGAACATCAATTACTAACTGATGCTTGTTGTAAGAATTGTAATAATAACCTATTTATAAGTGAAAATATCGAATATTCTTATCAATGTCTTGATTGTGATGAGAACTTTTATGACTTTGAGACTAATGGAGATAATGTTTGGTATGATGATAAAACGAAAGAACATTTGCCATTATCTAATTCATTTAATATTAATGTAGAGTATGATAAGAATGAAAAAACAGTGTGGATAGGTTCAGAAGATGGATCAGGTGCAACATACCATTGTAAAAATGCTGATGATTTTGCAAAAAATATGGAATTTTATTGTAATAACTATTTATCTTATGATGAAGAATTGGAGGTGGAAAATGAAAAGTAATTATAAAGTTTTTTTAGATGAAAATAAAGAGATATTAGAATACATAAAAGATAATGACTTAATGGATTTGATTGAAGAGGCGGATTCTACAGCTAAAGAATATGCTAATGCAGAAGGTCCTCAATTTTTACACTCTTATCGTTATTCACAAGTTTATGATATTTTAAATTGTGATAATAGAGGAACAAAAGCAATTGCAATTACTAAACTTCTTGAAAACTCTTATGATAAAAATATTAGTGAATTAGTAAATGATTCTTTTGATAGTACAATGGAGATGATGTAATGAAGTCTATTGTTAATTATCAAGATAAAGATTTATATTTAGAGTTAGGTGAATATCCTAGTGGAAGATTAGCAATTTTACTAAATAATAAAAATGGGGAACTTTGGGATGATTTAACAATCAATCTTCCTCACAAAAAATTAGATGATAATTATATATTTGTGAATCCTAATATACAAAATGATTTATTAGATAAACTCTGTGAAACTGGAGTTTTTTTAAATTTATATAGAGTAGAAGACTATGATTATAGAATGATTATTGTAAATAAAGATGTTTTAAAACAATATGTAGATGATTATCGAATTGAAATGTGGGAAACAGAAGAGGATCGAGATCAAGGTTTTGCTACTTCTTATGATGAGCATTTTAATAATTTTGGTGATGCTTTAAAAATGGCAAGATCTCTATATGGAGATGATGAACTTGCAAGTATTATGATTATGAATCATGATGAATCATTATATTGTAGAGATAAAGACACATTTGAAACTTTTTATCTAAATAATGATAAATTTAGTAAAGTACCACAATCAATACTTGATGAGTATATTGATAATTGGATGGATCATAAAGATTTACCTATTAAGGAAGATAAAATCTATAGTAATCAAATCAGTAGTGGTTTTATAGCAGTAGACAATTCTACAGATGAGTGTTATGTAGAAGAATTTGAAACAGAAGAACAAGCTCAAAAATGGTTACTAGGTAAAGAAAGAGAAGAACTTATCGAAGTTGAAGGGACTGTACTATGAAAGAATATTTAAATCGTAAAGAATATGATAATGGTGATATTACTATTAAATTAGTTAAAATGGGCTGTGATATTGATGAAGAAAATAACCATCGAATAAGGGGTGTTGTTCCTACAGAAGATGGCAAGCAGGTATTTGTGGAAGTTGGCGATATTGAAAGACCAAATAAACCATATTCATTTGAAAATTTAAGCAAAGAAGAATTTTTAAAAAAATATCCTCATGAAAGATTTTTAAGGTGTGATTTTTGCTTTAGGGTGGATATTCCCCAAGATTATTATCATTGTTATTCAAAGAGTTTAATAGGCTTTGAAAAAAACTGGTATTGTGATATAGAATATAACAAGAATGGAATTGTTACTTTTATGCAAAAATTAAATAAGAATATCACAGATGTTGAGTTGGTAGATATAGATAAAAATTATATAGATGATTATTGTGATGAGCAAGGTTTTTATCGCTTATATGATGATAGATTAGAACATTCTTATGTACCTCTTAAAGTAATACATAAAACTGATGAGGAAGTTCATTTTGATATGTTATATAAATGCACAAATTACAATCATACTGTTGCTTATGAAGAGGTTATGAGGAATACATATACTAATTATAAAATTGAAGAATTAAATGATAAATTTGGAAAAGAAAAAATAGATACTTTATTTAGTGAGTACGATAAAAAGATGGAAGAATTATTTGCCAGTATTCGTAAAAATAAGAGTAATGATGAAGAGATTGTAAAATAGGGGGATTATGAGATATAAAGGATTGATAAAAGACTTAAATCATATTGTGATATCAGATCCATCATATAAAGATGCTGTTTGGTGTAGATATGAAAAAGATAATTTAAATGAAAAAGATTGGAATGTAGACTTACAAGTATATTCAGTTAAAACAAAATTTGAAGATTATGATATTCGAGGAACTGAATTTTATTTATTACTACAAAAAGATAAAAGAGATTGTAAAATTGATGAGGAAGGATCTATCAGATATTTAAGTGATATTGAGATAAAAGATTATACAATTGGTATGGATACTGCTTGTATTGCTTTAGGAATCAATGCTGATGCTAAAGAAATCATAGATTCAAGAGATGAATGGCAACCTAATTGTGCTATTAGAACAGGTACTGATGGTACATTTGGAGAGGTAACAGAAGGAATAAGAAATAGAAATCTTTGCTTTTTATTGGTTACTGGTTATATAGAAGAAGAGTTTTGTGATGAAAAGGAAATGTTCCAGTATTTAGTAAGTCATTTTCAGATTGAAAAATTAACTGAATTTAATGACAAAGGTAAAGTAGAAGATAAGGAAAATCAACTATGAAAGCATACGATCCTGAAGAAAAATTTGAGATTGATTTAGATTTAGCAGAAAAAGTTGATTATTTACATTATAAGGGTATAAAAACAAGATACATTAATGATACTAATACTTTGATTTTTTCAAAAGATAATGATGACAATGATTTAGATACAATTATTTATCGTAATTATACAGTTGATGAAGTAAAAAAATATATAGAATACAATTTTCAAAAGTTAATGTATGATGAATTAGAGCCAATTTATTCTGGATATCCAACAGAAGATAATTATCGTAAAGACTTAGTTAGTCATATTAAAAACACTAGGCTGGGTAACATGAAAAATATTTCAACCAAGTTGGAATATGCTTTATCTCCTTATGATTTAATTAGATTATCTAATGAATATAAAAAAGGGAATAAAGAATTTAATGATAAAGTGGAATATTTACTAACTGATTTAAATTTTCATAGTGAATGTTCAGATTTAATTAGAAATAAAGCAGATGATATTATAAGTAATTCTAAACTTGAAATAAGAAAAGTATTAGAACATTATGTATTGGATAAATTTATAACTGAATATAAGGTAAATCCAAAACATCAAGGATACTTATCATCTTCTTCAAAAGAATTAGAAGATGTATCAGAATATGATTGCAGGTATTTACAATATGAGGGTTACTTGCGTCCTACTTTAAATGGATATGAATTAAGTGATGATTACATAAAATCATTAAACTCTAATAAAAAGAAATTTAAATATGTTCATTGGTTAAAAATTGATTTGTCTAATGAAACAAAAGATGGTAAAGAATGGTTTAATTTAAAAGAATATAAAGATAAATACGATTGTAATATGACTGTATTTTATTATAATCATTCATTTATTGATAAAGCCATTAAACTAGAATGTAATCAAAATTATGAAGAATTAGATCTTGATGTAAATTCTATGTCTGATGGTAGTCTTATTAGATTAAAATCTAAACCTAAGAATATAACTGCATATAAAAATGATATAGAGTACTTTTTTAATAATAAAATTAAACAAGATGCTTTAGTAATGTAATAAAAGGGGGATTATGAGTTATGAAATTGTAAAAAGTATCAGTAAAAAGAAAGATAATAGAATTTTTATTACCAGTGCATCAAATAATTGGTGGCCTAGAGAATATAATAAATGGGAATATTTAACTGAAGGGAAATACGATAAAAAATTAACTGATAATAGAGAGATGTGTTTATTTCACGATATAATCGGTGGTAATCTACAATTAAGTGGTAGTGTGAATGAAAAATGGCGATATGCAGAAAATAAATTTCACGAATATTGTAGAGATAATAATCTAAGTTCATACGATATATGGAATTTACCATATCAAGAGGGAAATACTATTGAAGTATTAAAACCTTATTATGAAATTTTTAAAGGTTATTTAGAAGAAAAAGATAAAGAAGGAAAGTTTTATCTTATGTCTAATTTAGGTTGTATTACGAAAGTAAATGATAAAAGTTTTAGTTATACTTATGGAATAGAGTTGAATAAATGTAAGAGTTTTAAAAAAGTTTATAATGATTATTGTAAACTATCAAATGATTCAATTGATAAGTATAATATTAGAATAGAAGAATATCAGTTAGCAAAAGATAAAGATGAGACAGAAATAGGAAATATGGAGTTTGGTCTATAAATGGATAGTCTTAGATTTGATTCTATTCCACAGGTACAAATTTTACTTCTTATCCTAGTTATTATTGCTATTGTATTTATATTTCTTGAACCTAGATTTGGTAAGAGAAAATTAACTAATAAGAATGAACATGGATCAAGTAAGTTTGCTGATTTAAAGGAAATTCAAAATACTTTTAAAAAAGAAAAAGTAAAAAATAGTGAATCTGTTGGTTTTCCTGTATATTATGAGAAAAAGAATAATAAGTTTGAGAGTGTTTATTTAGATAATAAATCACCTCATTTTTTGCTTATAGGTTCAACTGGTAGTGGTAAATCAGTAACAGTAGTTATTCCAGAATGCCTTATGTTTGCAACATCTAAAGAGAAACATAGTGTTGTAGTAACAGATCCCAAAGGTGAAATTTATAAGACAACCAGTAAGGTATTTGATGAGAATGAATATGATGTTATTCCTATTAACTTTCGTGATCCGAGTAAGTCAATTAGAATCAATATAATGCAACCTATCATAGATGAGTGGAAAGAGTATTGTAAATATAATAAAACAATGCTTTTTCTTTTCTCTCATTTTGTTAAAGTAAATCGAATTAAGATAGATGAAATTGATGATAAGGTATATTTAAGTAGAATAAAAGATAAATTTAATTTAGAGGAATACTTGTTAGATATTATTGTTAATAATAAGAAAGAAATTAAAAGCAATATTGAAAACAAAAAAATGTATAGTATCGATTCTTTGGATTTACAAGTAGATAATTTAAAAGAATTTTTAAATAGTAAGTCAAATGATGAAATACTACTCATGATTCGTGAATATCAAAATAAGAGTTCTAAACATCAAGCTGAATCAAATAGACTTGTAATTGGATTAGCAGATTTGATTTTTGTAGATAAAGAAACAAATGACAAGTTTTGGATAAATAGTGCTAAACAGCTATTCATAGGAATTGTTGGAGTATTTTTAGAAGACTATCAGTTGGGATTGATTAGTGAAAATAAGATTAATATTTCTAGTGTAAAGAAATTTCAAAATTCATCTTTAATAAAAGAAAACCAAAACTATTTACAAAAGAATTTAAATAATAGGAAATATGGTAGTTTGTCAAAGGACTATCTTACTTCTATAATGTCTGCTGCTGATAATACATATAAATCTATTACCGCTGTTTTTGGAGAAAAGATGGCAATATTTGATGATTTAAATGTTGAGAATATTACAAGTACAAATGAATTTAATTTTACTGACTTAGGAAGTAAACCTACAGCTTTATACATTATTGTTCCAGATGAAGATCGAGCTTACTTTCAGTTAGTTACTATTATAATTGGTATGTTAACGAAAGATTTAACTAAGTTTGCTAATCTTCCGGAGAATAATGGAACACTACCAGTAAAGGTAGAGTGGATATTAGATGAGTTTGCGAATTGTCCTCCACTTAGTTCTATTGAAACTTTAGTATCAGTAGCTAGGTCGAGGGGTATGAGATTTCAATTCTTTATTCAATCGTTTTCACAACTTAATCAAGTTTATGGAAAAGAAGTAGCAAGTATTATCCAAGATAACTGTGCTTTAGTATATTTAAAAACAAATACAGTTGAAACTGCAAAAGTTATTTCAGAAAAACTAGGTAAGTCAACAATTGAAACAAATTCAATGAGTAAATCAACAGATCCTATGAAAGTGGGAGCAAATCAAACAACTTCTTTAATGGGAAAAGAATTACTTACAGTAACAGAAATAATTGGATTAAAGTATAAAACAATTATCTTTCCGACAGTTAGTAATCCAATATTTAGAGATACTTATCTTTATAGTGATATTTATCCTGAATATGCAAATTTAACAGCTGTAGAAAGACAAACACAAGTATTAAAGAGAATTACAAGTAATTACTATACTGTTGAAGAATTAAGAAAAGAATATGAAAAAATTGATGCAGACCATGTTAAAAAAGTTACTATGAATGCTGAAAGAAATTTTGAACGAGCAATCAATAGATCAATAAACAAGGAAACACGAAAAGCAAGAATTGAAGATAATCCTAAAAGAGATGTTCTAAATAATATTGCTTATCGTTTAATGCAAGAGGCTTTACTTAATGTTAAAGCAAATATCTTAATGCCAGATATAAATACTTATTTAATTGATATAGATATGTTTTTACCAAATAATATTATGGAAAATCTAGAAGAATTTGATAAAGAAAAATATACTTTTTCAGTTTATAGAAATGAGAAAAATTGTACCACTAGAATTATGATTTATGATGAAACAAAGGAGAGAATAATGTAATGAAAAAAATAGGATGGATATTACTAATAATTGGGATTGCAATAATTGGATTTTATACAATATATATTAAAAGTCTTGAAAATAAGGCAAATGATAATATAGAGGATTATATTAAGGAAACTTCGATTATTGAAGAACAAGAAGAACAGGAAATCATAGAGCCTATTGTTGAAGAAAAGATAAAAAAGAAAAATACAATAAATTATACTGCTATCTTAGAGATTCCTGTAATTAGCTTAAAAAGTGGAATTGTAAATAGCACAAAAAATTTTTATTCTATAAATTATGCAATTAGCGCTGATAGAAGTAGTAATTATCCAAATGAGTATGGAAATTTTATTTTATATGCTCATTCTGGGAATAGTTCTATTGCTTATTTTAAGCATTTATCAAATATGAACATAGATGATAGTGTCTATGTTTATTTTAATGGAATTAAATATCACTATGTTATTTTTGATAAGTATGATATTGAGAAGACTGGTAAAGCAGTATTTAAAAGACCAATTAATGATAATTACATTACTTTAATAACTTGCAATCAAAATAGAAAAGGTTATCAGATTGTTTTAACTGGTAAATTAATAAATACTGAATCTTATTAACACTATTTAGTAGTGAAGCTATATAAAAGAATAAAAAGAATAGGGGGTAATGATGAATGAAGGCAAGAGCTTAACACAAAATGAAATAGATAATATATTAGATGAAACAATAAACCTTTCAATAATATCTAAATTGTTGAAATTAAATTTAATTACAGAAAAACAATTTTATATCCTTAAAGAGAAAATTAAAACTTTTTACTAATAAAGGGCGGTAAAATTGTTAATAATGCGTTATAATGGATATGTAGAAGTGCAGCTCAATTTCTATATAAATAAATTAAAGAAGGAGAGAAAAAATGGCACAGGTTGAGATTATAGCTGCTAATCTCAAACCTGAAAATAATAATAGCTTCGCTAAAAATACAAAGAAGAAGGTTGCTGCTTATGCAAGAGTAAGTAGTGATTCAGAAGAACAATTAAATAGTTATAGTTCACAAATTAAGTATTATACCGAAAAAATCAAAGCTAATCCTGAATGGGAATTTGTTGGCATATATGCTGATGAAGGTATCTCTGGTACACAAGTTAAAAATAGAACTGAATTTCAAAGAATGATTGATGATGCTTTAAATGGTAAAATTGATATCATTTTGGCAAAATCTATATCAAGATTTGCAAGAAATACTTTAGATACTTTGAAGTATGTTAGAGATTTGAGAGATCATAAGGTAGATGTATATTTTGAAAAAGAAAATATACATACTTTAGAATTAGATAGTGAAATGTTTTTGACTTTATATAGTGCTTTTGCTCAAGCAGAATCAGAATCTACATCTCAAAATGTAAAGTTGGGACTTAGAGCAATGATGAAACGTGGAGAATGTGTAGGTAGAGCTAATCCTTATGGTTATGATTGGGATAAAGAAACTAAAACACTAATCATTAATGAAGAAGAGGCAGAAGTAGTTAGAATGATTTTTAATTGGTATATTTCTGGTATTGGAACAAGAGTTATTGCAAAAAAACTAAATGAAATGAACATACCTTCTCCTGGTGGTAAAATATGGTCTCAACAATATGTAAGAACAATGATATCACAGGAAAAATATGTTGGGGATTTGTTAGGACAAAAGAATTATACTGTAAGCCCATTAACACATAAGAAAGTGCGTAATTATGGTGAAAAAGCTAAGTACTATGTAAAAGATCATCATATTCCTATTATTACTAGAGAAGTATGGGACAAAGCACAGGAAATATTAAAAAAGAGAAGTAATAAAATTATTCCTGATGGTGGAAGTCATAATAGTAGATTTAGTTTGCGATATCCTTTTAGTAGTAAAATTGTATGTGGCTTTTGTGGAACGAATTATTCAAGAAGAGTTAGTGGTGCAAGAAAAAGTGGATTTAGAAGAGTATATTGGACTTGTTATAAACATGTTGTTGAAGCAAATGATTGTGCTGAATCTCATGGTATAAGAGAGGAAATATTACAGAATGCTTTTATTGAATTATATAACTCTGTCATGAAAAATAAGTATAAGACAAAAGATCTTATGTTAAATGCTATTAAAGATGTAATTAGTGAGAATGACTATAAAAAGAAAAAAGACAATCTTCTTAAGGAAAAAGAAACATTGGAAAAAAGGTTATCTAATCTTTTAGATTTAAAGTTAGATGATTTTGATAATAAAGAGTTGTATCTTGTAAAAGAAGAGGAAATCAATACTAAGTTAAAAGCTATAACTGAAAAAATTAAAAGTTACGATGCTTTAGTATCAGAGAACAAAATGCTTTCAAAACAAATTAGAGAAATAGAAAAACATTTTGAAAATCCAGAAGTAATAACTGAATTTGATGGAGAGGCATTTAACAATATGATTGATCGTATAATAATTGGAGACTATAACAATGATGGAACACCTAATCCAAATGTAATTAGATTTATATTAAAAATAGGTGGTGAATATGTATTAGATTTAGACTATGAAAATGAGTCTGAAATTAGCGAAGGAGAAAGTGTGTCATTTGCACAACGAAAGAGGAATCACCTATCCTGATATTACTGTAATTACCAGACTTTGTAAGGAACTTAATATTTCCGAACATGAATTTTTTACAGCTTGTGATGACGAGTTATTCCATCAAGAAAAAAAAGAAGTGAAAAAGTATAGAGCAATTAAAAAATGGCTATTTTATACAATCAATATCGGATATTTGATAGGACTTATTACCTGTTTTATTTGTAATTTGGTAATTGATCATAAATTATCTTGGTTTTTGGTTGTATTTGTCTCTATTCTCATTTCCTTTACAATTACAAGTGTCCCTTTTTATCTCAAGAAGAATCAATATAAATGGGTTAAGATAGCAATTATTTTTACATTTTTGGTATATCTATTATTATTTACTATTCATACTGTTTATGGTGGAGAATGGTTAATGGGAAGTTTCCAAATCGCAACATTTGTCTTTCTATTTTTATGGTTAGATTTGTTAATCTGTACTTTTACCAATATTGATATTCACTATAAAATCTCTATTAGTTTAATATTATTTGCACTCGTTACCATATACATCAATCCATTTTGCGAGCTCGTTTTAGATATTGACCAAAATGAGGACAATATTGCAAATTTTATTTGTGCAGTTGTTATGGTGATTGCGGCAATTGGAATTGTGATTAAGAAAATAGGAAATAGAGTGTTATGAAAAATATTCTGATACATGGTTTGGGTCAAACTGAAAAAAGTTGGAATATAACCAAACAATATTTAAAGGAATTTGATGTAGAAACACCAAATTTATTTCAACAATATAATTTATCTGAAATGTCATATTCCAATCTGGAACATGCTTTTGTGAATTATTGTAATAGCAGTTTCGAAAAGCTCAACTTATGTGGACTTTCTTTAGGTGGTATATTGGCGCTTGAATATGCAAAAAAATATCCAGATAAGGTGAATTCTCTCATTTTAATTGGAACTCCTGATCGAATACCAAAGGTTTTATTTCATATTCAAAATTTTATATTTCAACTAATGCCAAAAAAATCATTTGAAAAACTGGGTATTACAAAGAGAGAACTTTGTCAATTGGTTCATTCTATGTACCATATCAAAATATCAGAAAATTTAGAAAATGTGAAATGTAACTGTTTGATTTTATGTGGTTCTAAGGATTATAATAATCTAGAAAGTGCGAAACGATTCAGTATGAGTATTCCCAATAGTACTATGAAGGTGGTTGCAAAATCCTCTCATGAGGTGAATATCGATCAACCAAAAGAGCTTGCTCATATGATTTCTCAATTTTGGAAAGAAAATGAGAGATAGTTTATTGGATAGATTTGATATTATATGGAAAGGAAATATTATGGATTTAAAGAAAATAGAAAAGTTTATCAAAAAACAGAAAGTTAGTTTTATCTGCTCAATTGATTCAGAAAATTATCCAAATGTAAAGGCAATGTTAAATCCAAGATTGCGAAATGGATTAAGAGAATTTTATTTTTCTACCAATACTTCATCTATGAGAGTAGGACAATATCAAAATAATCCAAACTCTAGTATATACTTTTATCACAAAGGATTGGTTCATTATACTGGGGTTATGTTGAGAGGAAAAATGGAAGTTTTAACAGATCAAGAAATCAAAAATAAAATTTGGAGAAAAGGAGATATCATATTTTATGCAAAAGGTGTAACAGATCCTGATTATTGTGTTTTGAAATTTACTGCAGAAAGCGGTAGATATTATTCCGATTTGAAAACAGAAAACTTTGATATATCGTAATTGAAAAATATGGAGTTGATTTTACATGAATAAAGAATTTTTATTATCTAATATGAATAAAGTGCATACAACTGTTATGGGTGTTGATCGTATTCGGCGAAATCTAAAAGTGGATTGTGATGATGTTGTAGCATACTGTAAAGCTAAAGTATTGGATAAAAATTGTAATATATATCGACAAGGTAAGAATTGGTATTGTGAAATAGATCATATTAGAATTACAATCCATGCGACTCGTTACACAATCATTACAGCACATACCATCAAATAGTTTTATAGAAAAGTCAATCTTTGACTTTTTTCGTGGTATAATGAAAATGGTGAAACGTATGAGATTAAGCAATGAATGGGAAAGTTATAAAATAATAGATGCCGGAAATGGGGAAAAATTAGAAAGTTGGAATGGAATCATTTTAAGAAGACCTGATCCACAGGCAATATGGCCAGTAGAAAATAATCCTTTCTGGAACCAATTGGATGGTTTTTATCATCGTAGTTCCAAAGGTGGTGGCGAGTGGGAATTTCGAAAAAAGATACCAGAATATTGGACTGTAGATTATAAAGGTTTAACATTTAAAGTATCACCTACTAATTTTAAGCATACAGGTTTATTTCCAGAACAAGCAGTTAATTGGGATTATATGATGGAAAAAATACAAAATAGTAATCGACCTATTAAGGTTTTGAATTTATTTGCATATACGGGTGGTGCTACTATGGCGTGCGCGAAGGCTGGAGCAGTAGAGGTGGTTCATGTAGATGCGTCAAAAGGTATGACTGAATGGGCGAAAGAAAATATGCATTTATCACATTTAGAACATCAAAAGATTCGTTTTATTGTAGATGATTGTTTAAAATTTGTAGAAAGGGAAGCACGAAGAGGAAACAAGTATGATGCCATTATTATGGATCCTCCTTCTTATGGACGTGGACCAAATGGAGAGGTATGGAAATTTGAACATAATATTTTTCATTTGATTCAAGCCTGTATGAAAATAATGAGTGATGAACCTTTGTTTTTCTTGGTAAATTCCTATACAACTGGAATTTCTTCTACAGTACTAGAAAATATATTAAAGACGACTATGTTAAAGCGATACCCAAATGGTAAAGTGGAGGCAGGAGAGGTTGGATTACCAATAGAGACCAATCATTTGATATTGCCTTGCGGAATTTATGGAAGATGGGAAAGTGAGTAGTAGGTTATTATTTACAATGTCCAAATTGGTTATGAAAAAAATGTGGGTTACACATTTTTTCTTTTATATACTATAAATGATAAAATTCCTAATATTACAATACCTCCTACTGTAAAGAATATCCAAGCTGCATTACTTTCGCCTTTCATCATATTTACATGATCTAATGTGACATTAGCAGTTAAGGTAGCATTTTCATTAAGGTATTCTGTAACTGGGGTATTGAAATTACCTCCAGTGATAAATTTCTTAAAGTTTTGACTGTATATAGCAAACCCATTATTTAGGGTACTTTTAAAATTTCCACCTGTAATACTAATTGCAATTTTATCTAAATCTGTTTGACTGTTATTGTGGGGATTCCATTCATATAGGGCATATTCTCCACTGATATCTCCGCCATGAATGGAAACTTGTATTGGATTTTTGGTTACATATTGTGCGATTGCCACTCCAACCCCTGTTGTAGTCGCATCATTTTCATTCACTGTTTTTGAGAAACTGGATGCATTTCCTGTAATAGTTCCATTGTTTACTGTTAAATTCCCAGATCGTATTTCAATTCCAGTACTGCCCTTTATTACACCACCATTTACAACAATTTCTCCCATTTGTGGCTGATAGATTCCAACACTATTCGTTTTATTTAAACCAAGAATGTTTCCATCATTAATGGTTATTTTGGTATGGTGTCTTTTGTCATTTCCCACAATTCCATATTGATATCCTTCTATGGTACCGCCGTTTATGATGAGCTCAGCAGCATCATCATCAGCAGGGTCTTCTCTTAAAAGTTGAATTGCTGCTGAAACATTATGATTGGATGCTCCTGTTGTGATGAGCCCGTTTCCCGTTGTGTCATTTATTGTAAGTTTTGAATTATTTTCGACTACAATAAATCCACCATTGATTTTCATGTCACTCGTTGGGCTAATGGTATGACCATTTAGATCTAGTATAGTATCTCCATGGGACCCCATTGTATATCGAATTGCGATATCTTTGGTCAATTTACATATGCTTCCATTTCGTAAGCATTCCTCTAATTCCAGTTCACTTGCAACTTCAGTAATTCCATTTCCACTCGCACATATAGATATTGGGAAAACCAAAAGTGTGAGCATAAATAGATAATAACTTATTTTTTTCATAAACAAATCACATTCCTTTACCTTCTTTAATTCATATTATGTCAAAAAAGTAACAGTATTCTTTTATATTTTAATTAGAATCAATAATTTGAAATATTTTTCATTGAATGATTGTGTTCAAAAAGAATTGTTATATTCATACTTTACAAGTTTCCTTATCTACATATGATATATAGAAAGGAGAAACTTTTATGAATTTATATGATAGGGCATTAAAAAAAATTGAAAATGATGCTTGCTGTAAACCACAGTGTTTTAGCATGATTGGTCCAACAGGACCGACTGGGCCGACTGGGCCATCTGGTGGACCAACAGGAGCAACGGGACCAACAGGGGCAACAGGGCCAACAGGAGCAACGGGACCAACAGGAGCAACGGGACCAACAGGAGCAACGGGACCAACAGGAGCAACGGGAGCAACAGGAGCAACAGGACCGACAGGACCAACAGGAGCAACGGGACCAACAGGGCCAACAGGTAGTACTGCCAACTCAACTACTTGCTTTTGTGTAGACCAAATGCGTAATGTTATTCAACAAATTATTACATTATATCCCAATGACAATTTAATTATTGCTATGGAAAGCGGAAATAATGTAAGCGGAAGACCTGGTAGTTTATTACCATCACCTAATACTAATCCAAATTCGGGTTTATTTCAGCTATTAAACAATCAAGGGGTTCCAGAAGAAGCAGTCTCTATTTGTAGAATTGCATCTATTACCATTACGAGTAGTACTTATAACAATGCAATTACATATTTGCCTGCACCAAATCCATTACCAACTGGATGTGATGCCAATTGTGAGGCAGCTCTTCGCTCTTATTTACCAGTAGGAACTGCAAGTGTTGATATCAATGCAGGAGGTCAGACAGTAGCACAAGGTACAATCATACGAAGTGAGTATGGTATGGTTGTAGTGGTAGGCCCTAATAATAGTAATCCTGCTTTTGTTTCGTTATGTAAAGCAGAAATTGTCAATATTTAATAAAATAATCATGATATTTCTTTTGAAATGACATATAGTTTAATAGGTGAACTTTATGCTCAAATATAAATTAGGAACATTATTTTTACTTATGATTGGGATATTTAGTTTTAGTTTTGCATCCGCTCAAGATAATGAATTTCCATTATTGGGGAAAGTCATTTATATAGATCCTGGACACGGAGGGAGCGACCCAGGAGCTATGTATAAGGAGATTAAAGAGGCAGAACTGAATTTGCAAATTAGTGAAAAATTACAAGAAAAACTTCTTTCTTTAGGAGCCATTGTATATATGACACGTTATGGAGACTATGACTTATCTGTGACCAATACCATAAATCGAAAACGCAGTGATTTATCGAGAAGGGGAAATATTATCAATCGTTCTGATTGTGATTTATTCTTATCAATCCATTTGAATGCAGAAGAAACAGGCATTTGGAGAGGTGCAGAAGTTTACTATGATGATATCAATCCCGAAAATGAAAAAATCGCAAAAATTATGCAAGAACAATTGAAAGAACATTTGGGAAGTAAACGAAATCTTAAAAAAACAGATGTATTATATTTACAAAAAAGAGTGGAAAGACCGGGGATACTCATTGAAGCAGGTTTCCTAAGTAATAGTAGTGATCGCTATTTATTGAAACAAGAAACTTATCAAAATAAAATCACAACTGCCATTACAGAAGGTGTGCTTGAATATATGAAACAAAAATCCAGTGAATAGAAGCTGGATTTTTCACATAAAAAAACACAATCTTTTGAAAAATTTATGTTATAATAGTAACGATGATGGTAGGTGACGATATGGCAAAAAATAAAATATTCAAAACATTAGATGAACAGGTCGAAATTTTGAAATCAAAAGGGCTTGTTGTCGAAGATACACAAAAAGCAATGGCCATTTTATTTCGAGAAAATTACTTCTTTATCAATGGATATCGACATTTGTTTATGCGCTCTACAAAAGAAAGTGGTTTTATAGAAGGGACTACTTTTGAAGAATTGTACGCGATGTTTACATTTGATCGTAGAATGCGCAATATTATTTTTAAATATATTTTGATAATTGAAAACAACATCAAATCTATTATCAGTTACCAATTATCCAGAAAATATGGTTTTAAAGAGAAGGATTATTTAAATCCCAAAAACTTTTGCCAAGACCATATGAAAACAAGACAAGTACATGATGTGTTAAATAAAATGAAACGTCAAATCCGTGTCAATGGAAATCAACATACTGCAACTATGCATTATATCAGTAATTATGGATATATCCCAATGTGGATTTTGGTAAAAGTCCTTTCTTTTGGAATTATTTCAGAATTGTATAATATTTTAAAGAATGAAGATCAATTGGAAATTGCAGAATTTTATAATGTAGATCCAGAAACATTGTCTATTTATTTAAACTTATTATCTAATTTTAGAAATCTATGTGCGCATGAGGAAATTTTATATGACCATAGAACCCAACGCTCTATTCCAGATACGAAATATCATTATTTGCTTTCAATTGATATGACGGATGATGAATATAATTATGGTAAAAATGATTTATTTGCAGTCATCATAATCATGAAGCAGATGCTCAGTGAACCAGAATTTGTGCAACTGATTAATGAAATTGGATATGAAATAGATGTACTAGATGGGAAAGTGGATGTAGTTCCGCTGAACCTTATTTTAAATAAAATTGGTTTTCCAGATCATTGGAGAGAAATTAAAACTTTATAGGAGGATTATGAAACAGAAATTTACTTATTTTGTTGTAGGTTGTATATGTATAATGGCGGGTGTATGTGGGACTATTATTGTATACCGAACATATCCACAGGAAACAGTGACCAAAACTGTACAAGATGTCACTTTACATGAAACCAATACCATTAAATCGGCAATTGATAAAATTTATGATGCTGTTGTGGTAGTAGAAGAGTATGATACAAAGGGGAATTTGATAGGGACAGGAACTGGTTTTGTCTATAAAAAAGAGGGGGAAAAAGGTTATATTCTGACCAATCATCATGTGATTGAAGAGGCAGCCTCTATTAAGGTATTGACTTCACAGGGGAAAGAAATTGATGCAGCGTTATTGGGTAGTGATGAGTATTCGGATATTGCCGTTTTATCCATTGCTGCTGATGAAGTACTTCAGGTTGCATCGTTAGGCGATAGTACCAATGCAGAGTTAGGTGATACTGTTTTTACAGTAGGTTCTCCACTTGGAAGTAAATACATAGGAACGGTAACCAAAGGGATTTTATCTGGGCAAAATCGAAAAGTAACTGTTAAGTTGTCTACTGGAAGTTTTATTATGGATGTTTTACAAACGGATGCAGCGATTAATCCAGGAAATAGTGGTGGTCCATTACTCAATATCAATGGTGAAGTGATTGGAATTACCTCATTAAAGCTTGTTCAAGATGAAGTGGAAGGTATGGGATTTGCAATCCCGATTGAACTTGCGATGGCCTCTATTGATCAGCTAGAAAATGGTGAGAAAATCATACGACCAACTTTAGGTGTTCAATTGGCGACTTTAGACAATCCCTATTTGCTACGGAATTATCAAATTCAGATACCAAATAATGTGAAAAATGGAGTAGTGGTTGTAGCAGTTGAAAATGGCAGTGATGCAGCAAAAGCTGGTCTTCAAAAAGGAGATATTATTACCAAAATAGAAGATCAAGAAATTACAGAGTCTAGCCATTTTAAATATATTTTATATCAATATAGTATTGGAAATACCATCACATTGACTATTATTCGGGATGGAAAAGAGAAAACCATACCAGTTGTGCTTACCTCTTCTTATGGTCAGTAGAAGAGAAAGTTATATCAAATGGAAATAGAAGAGAAATCTTCTTTTTTGTTTCCAAAAATCATTAATTACATACAATATTTTAGGGGGCATTTGTATGAATTATAAGATCATTATAGATGCAAGTCATGGTGGAGACGATATTGGAAGTCTGCTTTATAATATTCCAGAGAAAAATATTACGTTAGATTTATCTAGGTATATGTATCAAAAACTAAAGGAATTGAATGTACCTGTTACACTCATACGTAATGAAGATGAAACGATTTCTCCATGGAGTCGATTCAAAAAGATGGCAGAAGTATATGGGGATCATAAATATGTAATTGTAATCTCCAATCATGTATATGCAAAAAAGGGATACGAGATTGTTTATGGATTAAAGCAACCTTCCCAGTTACCAAATCGTGTAGCTTCCAACCTTATGTCCAATGGGGAACAAGTGATATGCCATACAAAGAGATTAGGTAGTAATGCACATCTAGATTATTATCCAATTCATAGAAGTAGTGCGAATATGCAGGTATTACGGATTTCTTTTCCTTTTGTTCAAAATAGGGGAGATTTAGACCATGGTGTAGAGCAAATTGTAAATGCAGTATATGAATATATTGGTGGTGAAAAGGAACAAAATTATTATGAGGTAACAAAAGGAGATACTATGTGGAATGTTGCAAAAAAGTTTCATATGGATGTAGATGAATTAAAGTGGTTAAATGGATTTACTGACAATTTATTAAGAACGGGTGACAAGATTAAAATCAAAGAAGAAGAAAAAAGTATTTCATATGTGGTTGGAAAAGGTGAAAATCTGTATCAAATTTGTAAAAAGTTTCACGTAGATATGAAAGAGTTAATGGAATACAATCATAAAAAAAGTAATCTAATACAGATGGGTGATATTATAAAAATACCCAAAGATAAATCAATTGTACATTCTGTAAGTAATGGTGAAAATCTGTATCAAATTGCAGGTTTGTATCATACAGATGTGAAGAAAATTATGGAAAAGAATAGGTTGGATGACTCTCAAATTCAACCTGGAGATATTATTGCAATATAAAAAACTTCGTATGAAGTTTTTTAGTGTATTTCCTTACATTCTCCAGCATATGGTTGATAAAAACAATGATTTTTATATCTGCCTGTATTTTGCTGATCCCACCATAATGCTTTACAACTTTGTCCCGTACTTGGCGCATAGAACCATAAGGCATTGGTGGCAGGATGGAAATATTCACCGCGAATTACTCGATCTGCGAGTTCTTGTTCTTTTAAAGTTGGTTTACTGAAAAATAATGGGCTATCTTTTCCACTAAATCCCCCTGGTGTTTGATAGATCATTTGTTGTATATTTCTAACATCATTAAATGTAAGACAGTTTGCTAAAACACGGTTGACCCCAACATTTCCCACCATTAACATTCCTAAGTCACCTTCACCAACTGCTTCTGCACGCATTAATCTTGCCAGTAAGTCCCTTTCGGCGGTTGTATATTTAATAATTGCCATATTATCACCTAAAATAGTATATGTGTATCAAAATAAAGTTTGAACTATATATTTTGAATTTGTATACATAAAATATTGTATATATTCATATTTTATGTTATACTTTATATGTCTTAGGGGTGTAATTCAATGGTAGAATGACGGTCTCCAAAACCGTTCATGTGGGTTCAACTCCTGCCACCCCTGCCAAAATTGTAAAAGACTGCCAAATACGGTGGTAGATATAGATTATTAGGAAATTAGTTGATATAGTATGGATTATGAGAAAATAGTAGAGGTCATTAATAGTGGCGGACTTTGTCTTTTACCAACAGATACAATATATGGCATTATGGGAGATGCACTTAATAAGAAGTCAATAGAAAAGGTACACCTTGCAAAGAATAGAGATAAGACTAAACAGTTGGTTTTACTTGTTGATAGCATCGAAATGGCTAGGAAATATACTAAAAGTATTAATGATTTAGAAGAATCTTTATTTAAAAAATATAGTAATTATTCTCTTACTATTGAATTACAAAAAAATGGAAATCTCCCTTCCGAGTATAATAGCACTGTTACTTATGTAGGAGTTAGAATTCCTTGCAATGACAATTTAATAAAAATTATTAAGATGTTACAGAGGCCGATTTTTTCAACAAGTGCTAATATTAGTGGTAGCCCTGCTATAACTGATGTTTCGTTATTGGATGAAAATTTGAAAAAACATATAGATTATATTTATGATAATGGTGTTATAGATAGTGTTTCGTCAACTATTGTAAAAGTAGAAGGTAATGATATTCACATTGTGAGGGAAGGAAAAGCTGGAAAAATAATAAAGAGAGACTATAATTTATAAAGTAAGTAGTGAAAGCAAAAAAGTTGGAAAGCTTTTTTGATTACGTGCCAAATGCAAAAACCTACCAAATAGGTAGTAGATATAGATTTTAGGAGGGTTTTAATGGAAATAGAAAGAAAGTTCTTTGTAAAAGAATTATCATCAAATTTAATGCAATTTCCATTCAAAAATTTAACTCAAGGTTATTTAAGTTTTGATCCTGAGATAAGAATTAGAAGTATGAATGATATTGAGTTTTATTTAACACAAAAAGGAAAAGGTGACTTATCTAGGCCAGAAGAAGAAATACCTATTGCAGAAAAAACATTTACAATATTATCAAACTTGATTAGTGGAAGGGTTATAGAAAAAAGAAGGTACTATATATCACTTGGAATTGATATGACTGCTGAATTAGATATTTATAGTGGTGAATTAGATGGTTTATCTACAATAGAAATAGAATTTGAAACTGAAGAACAAGCAATGAATTTCAGTATTCCAGATTGGTTTGGTGAAGAGGTTACTTTTAATAAAAGGTATAAAAATAAAAATCTTGCTAGGTGTAGTTATGAAGATTTGAAATTATTAGTGAAAGAGTCAAATTCAAAAAAATTGATTAAAAAAGATAAATAATAAAATAGTAAAGTGAAAACAAAAGAGTTGGAAAGCCCTTCTTACCACGTGCCAGATGTTAAAAGAGTCAAATCTTTGACTTAAAAATATAGAGAAAGGCATTGTAAATAAAGGGGTTGCAATGCTTTTTAATTTTGCTAAAAATAAGGAAAAGTGCTATAATTTTTATAGAGCAAAGGCGGAATTAAAAAGCTGAAATGGGGTGACTATAATGAACGAAATAGATCAAAAAAGTTTAGAAAATGCCAAAAAGTTATTTTCAAGTGGCGATATTAATCATATCGAAATTGGAACTATAAAGGGATTACAACAAATACATAAATATCTTTTTGATGGGCTATATGGTTTTGCAGGCTCTATTAGAAAAGAAAGTATTTCAAAAGGAAATTTTAGATTTGGAAATCCTTTATATTTAGAAGATATGTTAAACAAAATCGAAACTATGAATGAAACTACTTTAAATGAAATTATAGATAAATATGTAGAAATGAATATCGCACATCCTTTTTTAGAAGGTAATGGTCGTAGTACAAGAATTTGGTTAGATTTAATATTGAAAAAAAATTTAAATAAAATTGTTAACTGGAAGGATATAGATAAAAAATTGTATCTACAAGCAATGGAAAGAAGTCCAGTTAATACTCTAGAAATCAAAACTTTGATTGAAAATAATTTAACAGATGATTTTAGTCTAGAAAGCTTTTTTAAAGGGATAGAAACATCTTATTATTATGAAACTGACGAATAAGAGTTGCTGTAAAGCTATTGTCTAAATTAAGAAAAAATGCTATAATTTTTATAGCACGAAATTGCTTATAAAAGTGAAAATAAAAAATTGGTAAGCTGTTTTTAAGTGCCAAAATTGTAAGAAACTGCCAAATACGGCGGTATATAGATTTCAGGGGGAAATTATTGTGTCAAGACAAAGTGTAATGATTAATGAACAAAACAAGTTTTTAGAGTATGCTAAAGGGTATAATAATATATTTAGTAAAGAAATAATGGATTATATAAATGCATTAATAATGTTAGAAACATCTATTTTAAAATCAGAAAATATATCTGAAGAAGGTAAGCAAATTCTAATGAATGTGGAATTATTTAAAAATTTAGTTAAGTTTAATTTATATCAAGGGACTGTTAAATTATTTTTTGAAGAAGGAAAAAAACTTGGACTTAGATGTGGTGAGGATAGTAACAGTGATATGCGTTTAATTGCAGCATATGATGATACAGTGTGGACAAGTGGTATGTCTATCAATATGAAAGTACCAAATTTAGAATGTGAGAGGAATCTAGGACATTCTGAATATTTCTCTTTATTAAGTTATGAGAGAAGATATGACCAATCAAATAATGAGCAAAAAAATATTATTCTAAATGGACCTAATCTGTTTAGGGATTCAGGAAAATATAAAGAAGATATGAGACAACATTTTGTTGAATTATTTGAAAAAGCTAATGAAATATCAGATCGTGATTATGTACATGCTTGTACAAAAATTATAGATGGTAAATATAGAAATGAAAGATGGGATGCAAAAGCATATGGAAATATAAATGTTAAGGTTTATAAAAAAACTTTATACTAAAAAATGGAGTTTAGTGAAAACAAGAAGAATCGGTAAGCTATTTTTATTAAGTGTCAATACAAAAATAATGAATATGGATTTATTGGGAGGTTTTATGGATAATTTAAATGATCAGCAAATTATTGAGCAAATAAAATATAGAATATTTTCTCAAAATGAAGGACAACAATTTTATAAAAGGCGATTAAATTCTTTATTTAGGGATGGAGTGCAAAATATAGTTGACTATATTGCTAATCAACTATATTTAAGAAAATTAAATAGAATTCAAAATTTAGATAAAGACGTTAAAAGTGAAAGAGTAGAAAATGAGATAGACAATCCTAAAATTACATATACCTTAACTTCTGTATTTCCTAGTAAAGAAATACAAGATATGGTTATGGAATATATTCATCAATTAGATAAAATTGAATTGGAAAACCGAGAGAAGGAACTATTTGCAGTTTATTTAGGTATAAATAAAGAAGAAATGGTTAAATATTCTTGGGAAGAAATAGATCAAATGATATTAGCAAAATATAGAAATTCTATTTCGTCTAGGATTAAATTAAATATAAATAGAAGAAGAGTTAAATAAGTCCTGTCAAATGCAAAAAATAGTTGTACATGGATTTATTAGGAGGTTTTATGAATAAAATAAAAATTTATTTAGCTGGCCCTGATGTGTTTCTTAAAAATGCGTCTCTAGTTCTGAAAAAAAAGAAAGAACTTTGTGAAAAGTATGGGTTTATTGGGTTATCCCCATTGGATAATGAAATAGAAAATTTTGAAAATGGAAAAAGGGCAACTGGAACTATTATTAAATTCGCAAACCAAGATTTAATCAAACAATCTGATGTAATCATTGCTAACTTAAATAGTTTTAGAGGATTTGAACCAGATAGTGGTACCTGTTTTGAGTGCGGTTATGCGGATGCTTTAGGTAAATTGGTGTATGGCTACACTTCAGGTTCTACATTGAATATGATTTCTAGGTACCAAAAATATGGGCATACAATTTCTTCATCCGAAAATATAACAACAGATGAATTAGGAAATTCAATTGAAAACTTTGGTTTCCCACTCAATCTTATGATAGCAGGTGGAAATAATCTAATTTTTTCTACTTTTGAAGATTGCTTAGAAGATTTATACCAAAAAAAATTAACTCTTAAATAGTTTATTATGAATTACTTATTTTAGGGCACAAAAAAATCAAAAATTGATTTTGAAACTATGGTTGTATTATAAATAGTGTTGGTGTGAAAAATTCATCACGCTATTTTTATTTAACAAAATAGACATAAGTTTGATACAATGTAATTGCTAATAAAACATTGAAAGGAATAAACTTATGTCTAATAATAATTATATATTAAATTTGTTAAATATTAAAGATGAAAATATTTATATTTTCTCAAATAAAATTGAATCTCACATGAAAAAGTAAATTCCATAGAAGGATAGAATTAAAATTTACAAAATAAAAGGTAGAAATTGGGTCTACAAATGATTATAATAATTGCTTGATGGTGCTTATATATTAGAAGGGAGTTATTATTTATGTGTAATAATAAGCATCTATCATTAGAAGATAGATTAATAATAGAAAAGGAAATTAGTTTAAATAAATCCTTTAAATATATAGGAATCTTATTAAATAAAGATTGTACTACTATATCTAAAGAAATTAAAAATCATTTTATCGTTAAAAATTCTGGTGGCTATGGTAGAGTTTTTAATAATTGTATTTATAGAGAAGAC
>CAJTIX010000016.1 GCA_910576795.1 uncultured Bacilli bacterium | reverse complement strand
TATGATAGCGCTTCTATTTCTTTTTTTGTAAAACTATCTACCTTATTTATTAAAACTGCTAGGTTATTAGTTTCCTTATTCCAATAAATTGCACCATTTTGTGCAACTTCTCTATTAAATCCAACATCTAATAATAAATTTAATTTAGTAGATGCCAAAGCTTCTAATAAAGAAGGATTTGTTCCACCTACTTCATGTCCATGAAAATATCCATATGCATTTTCTCTTATTTTTTTAATTAAATCTTTATGATATACTGTACCTACAAATTTAATTCTTTTATCTTTTTCAAAACAAGTGGTTTTCTTTAACATTTCATAAAATTTATTTTGTTCTACATTTGTTATAATAACTAGATCTTTTTTGGATTTTGATTTCATAAATTCCATAATAACTGTCTCATAATTATTTTCTGGTACAAATCTTCCGACAATTAAATAGTATTCATTTTTTTGAATATTAAATTGTTTATACCAATCATTTAGTTCTTGGCTATCATCACTCAAATTAGATTTTGTAGTGTCTGCACCATAAGCAATATAAGTAGTATTAGGATTGTATTTTTTATAGTCCTCTTTGATATATTTTTCTATATTAATTGAGTCACAAATTAATAAATCCGCATTTTTCACCATAAGACGTTCTGATAATTTCCAATATTTTTTTATAAAATAGTTCCATTTTGCTCGTTTCCATTCATGTCCATCAGGATTGACATAGACTTCAAAATTCAATTTATGTAATTTTTTTACGTAATATTTAAAAAATGGTCCAATACGACAAGCAAGTACATAGACAATACCGCTTTCCAATTTATTTTTCTTTATATAATCGACTATATTCTTGAGTGCAAAAACATCATAATAAATTGCTTTAGCAGGTCCAATATTTGGTACTTTAACATTGAAGCATCTTGTACCATTATACATATTTTCTTCCTGCTGTTGATTCATACAAGCTATGTGGTATTGAATCTTTCTACTCTTTTTTCGAGTAACCAATTCATCTACAAATGTTTCATACCCGCCATAATTAGCGGGTATTCCTTTTGCACCAATAATAAACACATTTTTCATAAAAACTCCTTACATGACATCTTTTTTCATAACAACTTGTGCAAATGTTTTTCCAACAATTCTAGCATCTAAATTTAAATTACGATGATAATAATAATACTCATCCAAAACCAAACGTTTACCAAAATCCGTATTACTTCTACCATTTACTTGCCAATATCCAGTAATTCCTGGTTTGCATTTGATAATTGTATCGTAATATTCTCCCATATCCTCTTTTTCTCTAAACAAGTATGGTCTTGGTCCTACTAAAGACATGTCGCCTTTTAATAAATTTAAGAATTGTGGTATCTCATCAATTGAAGTATTGCGAATAAATTTTCCTACTTTTGTAATTCTTGGATCATTTTTTAATTTTTTATAACGCTTATATTCACGACGCATTTCTTCATCTTTTTCTAACATATCAAAAAGTACCTGATCCGCATTTGGAACCATAGAACGAAATTTATAAATATAGATTGGTTTCCCATTTTTTCCAATACGTTCTTGTTTGAAAAAAATAGGATTATTGTCATGTTGACAAATATAACAAATTTTTACAATTATAGTAATCGGAATTAAAAGAATTACCCCAACAATTCCTGCCATTATATCTATAATACGTTTTGGTATTCTATATAATTTACTTTCACGTATATCTTTTGCTTGTTCTATCGACTCTTGTAAAGTAATGATTTCTTCGTTCATTATATCACTCCTATTATTCTTTCTGACATTAAAATAGGGGTTACCCCCCCGTTTACAAATAGCAAACAGAATGTATTTTATACTTATTTATTATAATTTTATGTATTTTCCCTTTGTTTGTTATATTCATTCTATAATAATTTTCTATATTTGTCAACTTAAGTATACCAAAATACAAAAATTGGAAACATTTGTTTTACAGTGCAAAAAAATTCTCAATTTAGAGAATTTTTAGGACTTGCTAATTCATTTTTATTGTCTGATAATTATTTTCTATATAGCAATGAAAATGGATGCATTATATAGGTTATCCAATTCTTTTACAGACACAATATATTCATATAATTGTTACTTTTTTGATTTGCTCATATTTAAAAATTCAACATAAGTTTCAGTTATAAAGTATTTTAAATAATTTCTATAAAACAAGTTCAATAAAACATATATTATAATAAGCATAACTAAACAATATATGTAAATTACAAACTTATATTTTTCTAACATGAAAAATATAAATAATATTATTGGATTCGTGCAAATCAAATGAATTGTAGTATCACGAATTAATATTTCGTCTTCCATAATTCCCATAATTTTTTGTTCTTTTTTAACTTTATAATAAATGTCATTGTAAAAATCTAATTTTTTGTGTTTAGGTATCATATTCAGATTTTTGTCAATATATCTATTCCAATCTTTAAAAGGTTCCTTAAAAATAAGTAAAAATTTGAATTTATTATTGCGCTTATAAAAAAGCAGTACATCTATAAAATATATGCATATTAAAATAGTCGCAACAAATAACCCAATATATTTCCATTTACTTATTATCGAATTAAAAACCACCATATAATCCAAAGCTTTACCAACAACTAAGAAAACTAATAAATCAATAATGCCAATTATCAATGAAACTTTAACATACTTATTAATTCTAAATCCAAAATTACTCATTAAATTCTAAACTTCCTATATAAGTGTATCCCTCTAGATTTTTTCCATGAATCTTTTTCAGGTTATTAGGAGGGGTATTATAATTGAAATTACTTACAAAAAAATCAGCAGTATTATTTTCACAAATGATCACAATGTTTTCAGCAGAGTTTTGTGTTATGGTTTCATAACCAGGATAATAATTCAAATTTTTACTTTTTGCATTTCCAATTATAATAATTTTAGGTTTAATTTTTTCAAGAATATCGCTTGGAATCGTACCACTACTTCTACCATGATGAGAAGCAAAAACAATATCAGCTTCTACCCAATCAACATTATCTTTGATTTGATTCATATAATCAGTTTCTAAATCTCCAAACCAATATGCAGTAATGTTATTTTTTAAAGAATAAGTTATTATAGGCGAAATATTATTAGGACTTTTTCCATCTTTTGCTTCTTGTAAGACATTTTGAAAATCACTATTTTCTGGATCTGGCCATTTAATATTTATTCCAGAACTTTTTCTTTCAGGACTAAATTCATTCATCCACTTTCGACTACATCCTTTATATAAATAAAAAGCTTGTTTTGAATCTCTCAATTCACAATATTTTTTAAAATCATCTGTTAAATCATCTTTTGTTGCCTCATTTTCAACACAATAAAAATTAAGTATTGAAAAATTCTCTGCTAAATATTTTAATCCTCTTATATGATCATCATCAGGATGAGTAGAAATTAATCTTGTTACATGCTTATTTTCTCTTTCATTTTTTAATTCATTAAGTATTGAATCTTTATTTTCTTCATCAATACAACAATCTATAATTGTAAAATTATCACTGTTATGTTTAATATAAAACATATCACCATTATTAGTTAAAAAAGACTTTATCTTTACCATATTTACTTCCTCCTCGTACTCTATTCCAACTATCTCACTTTATATATATTATTTTAAATTTAGTACTAATCCACATTCCGAATTCGAAAGCGATATCTTTATGTGCATAAGTTTCATCATGTCTTACTGCTTTTGACATTATTACAATTGCATTTGTTTTTTCTACCCATTCTTTAACGCTGATTTTATAACTATTTAAACCTGCTTGACTTTTAATTATGGCGAATTCGCCATAATTAAAAGTGGGATTATGAATTTCTTCCCAAATACCTAAAAATTCAATAGTATTTCTATTTTATTCTACCTCTATTACTATTTATAATAAATTTAGAACTATTACCATTTATTTTTACGCCTTCATTCAATTATTTTTCTATCACTTTCCTTATAATTTAATTATATCAAGAATATATGTTCGCTCCAATACATTTTAAATGGGAAAAGATATTTTTCTTTACAAAAAAGGCTAGCATAAACCTTATAAAGTCTATACTAGCCCTTCATGCTTGTTATTATAATGCAATTTTTAATTATTTGCAACATAAATTTGAAAAATTGGTCGATAAATGTTGGAGTTTCCTTTGATTCTTGAATTATTTTTTTAACAATGGTTTTAAAAATTGTCCTGTATAACTAGATTCAACTTGTGCGACTTCTTCAGGTGTACCAGTCGCAACTACAGTTCCACCCTGGTCTCCACCTTCTGGACCCAAATCAATGATATGGTCAGCTACTTTAATCACATCCAAATTATGTTCAATGACCAAAACGGTATCTCCATTGTCGACAATTCGGTTTAAAATTGCAAGTAATTTTTTGATATCATCACTATGTAATCCAGTCGTTGGTTCATCTAAAATAAATAGACTCTTTCCAGTTGGCTTTTTTTGCAATTCTTTCGCCAACTTTACTCTTCCTGCTTCTCCTCCAGATAAGGTTGGAGATCCTTGTCCTAATTTGATATAAGAAAGCCCTACATCAGATAACATCTGTAATTTGGATTTGATTTTAGGAAAATTATCGAAAAATTCTAAAGCTTCTTCCACACGCATTTCAAGTACGTCATAGATGCTCTTTCCTTTGAATTTGATTTCCAATGTTTCTCTATTGTACCTTGTTCCACCACATACTTCACAAGGAACATACACATCTGGTAAAAAGTGCATTTCAATTTTTTTAACACCGTCACCCCAACAAGCCTCACAACGTCCTCCTTTGACGTTGAACGAGAATCTTCCTTTATCATATCCACGTAATTTGGCTTCTTTGGTTTCAGTAAAGACATCTCTAATGTCATCGAATACTCCTGTATATGTAGCTGGATTACTTCTTGGTGTTCTTCCAATTGGGGTTTGTGAAATATCGATGACTTTATCAATATGTTCCAGACCTTTTACACTTTTATAAGCACCTGGTTTTTCTTTGGAACGATAAATATTATTAGATACTATCTTATATAAAATTTCATTGACCAATGTAGATTTTCCACTTCCTGAAACACCTGTTACACAAGTAAGTGTTCCTAAAGGTATTTTCACATTGATATTTTTTAAGTTATTTTCACTAGCACCTTTGATCTCCAAATATTTTTTATTCCCATTTCTTCTCTGATTAGGAACTTCTATTTTTTCTTTTCCTGATAAATATTTACCAGTTAAACTGTTAGGATTTTTCATCACTTCTTCAGGGGTTCCTGCAGCCATAACCTCTCCGCCATGCAAACCAGCACCTGGTCCAATATCTACCAGATAATCACTTGCTAACATAGTGTCTGTATCATGTTCCACGACAATAAGTGTATTTCCTAAATCACGCATTTCTAGTAGTGAATTGATCAATCGCTGATTGTCCCTTTGATGGAGTCCAATACTAGGTTCATCTAACACATACAAAACGCCTGTTAAACGAGATCCAATTTGAGTTGCAAGACGAATACGTTGGGCTTCTCCTCCAGATAGCGTTCCTGCATTTCTAGAAAGTGTCAAATAAGAAAGGCCTACATTGATTAAAAATTGTAAACGAGAATTGATCTCTTTGATAATCAATTTTGAAATCTCAGTTTGTTCTTTATTCAGTTTTAATTGTTGGAAAAATGGATATAAATCTCCTATGCTCATTTGTGTCATTTCATAAATATTTTTGCCACCTACTAAGACAGATAAAACAGAGGCATCTAATCGGGCTCCATTACATGTAGGACAAACAGATTCTGTCATATATTGTTCAATCCATTCCCTAATCCATGTACTTTTTGTCTCAATATATCTACGTTCTAAATTGGTAATAATTCCTTCATAATAATTTTTCGTTTTTCTGGTATTACCTGTTTTGGAAGTATAATTAAATTCTAACAAATCTTTTGAACCGTATAAAATAATATCTAGTTGCTCTCTTTTTAAATCTTTGATTGGAGCATCCATATCAATGTGATAATAATCACAAACGGTATTTAACTCTGTATAGGTAATATTATTGGTACCATCAATATTAATGGCTTTGATTGCGCCTTCTATAATACTTAAATTTTTATCTGGTATCACTAGATCTTCATCTAGTTTATATTTAATTCCAAGTCCTTTACAATCTGGACAAGCTCCATATGGGGCATTAAATGAAAACATCCTTGGCTCTAATTCTGGTAAAGAAAAGTCACAATCTGGACAAGCATAAGATTCACTCATGACAATTTCTTCACCGCCAACTACATCTATCACCACTTTTCCTTTGGCTAGTTTAGATGCAGTTTCAATGGATTCATATAAACGACTACGAATTTCCTCTTTCATAATCAAACGATCAATAATGACATCCACATTATGTTTCTTATTTTTTTCTAGCGCGATAGAATCATTTAAATCATATTCTGCACCATCAATCCGAACTCTTACATAACCTTCTTTTTTGAGGTGATCGAGTAGATCTTTTTGGGTACCTTTTTCTCCATGAACAACAGGACTTAAAATACGAATTTTCGTACCCATTTCCAAATTCATAATTTGGTTGACCATTTCCTCAATACTTTGGCTCGTAATTGGTCTATGATGTGTTGGACAATAAGGAATTCCAATTCTTGCATATAAGAGTCTAAAATAGTCATAGATTTCAGTTACAGTTCCAACTGTACTACGTGGATTTTTATTGGTTGTTTTTTGATCAATACTAATAGAGGGAGACAAACCCTCAATACTATCGACATCTGGTTTTTCACTACCTCCTAAAAATTGTCTTGCATAAGCACTTAAACTTTCAACATATCTTCTTTGACCCTCTGCATAAATGGTATCAAAAGCAAGACTACTTTTTCCACTACCCGATACCCCTGTCATTACAATTAATTTATTTTTCGGTAATTCGATGGAAATATTTTTCAAATTATTTTCTCTTGCACCTTTTACAATGATTTTATCCATATACATTCACCTCAATTGGTTCCTATTATATCATATTTCGAACATTTGTTCAAATGATTTGTGCAAAAAAATCAGGTTTCTACAAACACTGATTTTTAAAACTTATTCACTTAAAAAATTTAAAATTAAATCCGTTATAATTCCTTTTTCTTTTGGGTTCGATTCTGCAATGAGAAGTGTCAGCGCTGTTAATGTATTGTTATCAATTACTTGACTACCATTTTGATATAAAATTCCATAGAACTGTAAAAAATAAATGAATAAGGTTGCAGCAATTCGCTTATTTCCATCGATAAATACATGGTTTTTTACAATCATATAAAGAAAATTAGCGGCCTTTTCTTCTAAGGTTGGATACACATCCTTTCCATCAAATGTTTGATAGATATCTCCAATAATTCCATCCAATCCTTGATTTCTTTCTAAAGCGAATAAATTACTTTTTTCATTAAACTTGAGTTTACGAATGACATCAATACAATTTTCATAAGTAATCATAGAGTTGCTTGTTTTTCCCTTTATTTTCTTTATCGTTCTATGATCATAATCATCCAATAAATCTAATGCTTTTGAATATTCACCAATTACCTTTAAAATTTCTTTGGCATCACTCCCTTCTAATCTTTCATCCATACGATTTGCAATATCAATTAATTTCACTGTTTTTTCTAAATAATCTAATCTTTTTTGATTCAATGTATAGCCTTTTATCAAATGATCTTTTAATACTTGATTTGCCCATTTTCGAAATAGGATTCCGTTTTGGGATTTGACACGGTAACCTACACTGATAATCATATCTAAATTATAGTATTCTATATTCCGTTCTACCTTTCGACTACCCTCTTGCTGAACTGTCGCAAAATTTGCGACAGTTGAACGGTCTAGTTCTTCCTGCAATGCATTATGAATATGCTTTCCAATTGTTTTTACATCTCTATCAAATAATTGCGCTAATTGTTCTCTATTTAACCAAACAGTTTCATCTTTCATATTAACTTCCAATTTTACTTCTTGATTTTCAAATATAATAATTTCATTTTTCATAAATCATCCTTCTTTCTAAATATACTATACTATTTGTATATATTTATAACAAATGACATATTTGATAAATTTGGATATAAAATTAAGCAAATCGACAATATCTGTTATAGAGATTTACAAATTATATATTTCAATTACCTCAAATTAAGAAAAATGAATTAAAATATATTTTTCGTACAAATGAAATTAGTTTTACAAAATAATAATCATTCCATTCTAACAGAATAAAAATTTTTGCACATAAAAACCTATTATTTTGGCTAATAGGTTTTTTGTTTGTCTTTATTTATTCTCCTAAGTAGGTTTTTGCAACCGCAATCACACGTGCAGCCTCTTTCATCAATTCCTCAAAATGGGCATTGATATATTCCGCATTGGAAGCTTTACTTTCCATTTCATGATTGTAAGAAAGTTCCGCTAGTTTAGTAAATCCTAAATATTTAGAATCACTTTTCATAGCATGTACCAAAATTGCGTAATTTGGCAGATCTCCTGCTTCTTTATATGTTTGTATTTGTGGTATTCTTGTTTCAGATTCGGTGATAAAATCTTGTAGTGTTTCATCGTACATCTCCATATCTCCTAGTAATTCTAGACCGTGATTTACATCAATTCCATTTTCATTCAATATTGTAACATCTTTCATTTTACTTTTCTCCTTTTTTCAAATATTTCATTAACAACTGATTGAGTTCTAATTTATCGATAGGTTTGGATAAATAATCATCGAAACCATCATTCAAATATTTTTCTTTCATTCCAGAAATCGCATTTGCGGTAAAAGCAATTGTGGGTATTTGAAATCCTTCTATTTTTTGTAGTTCTTTTAGGGTTTCTACTCCACTCATTTTTGGCATCATATCATCCAGTAAAATCAAATCATATGAATTTCCTTCTTTTATTTTGTCAATACACTCTTGTCCACTCACAACTTGATCTATTTGCATTTGATAGCTTTGTAATAAACGAGCTGCTACTTTGAGATTAATCTTGTTATCATCCACTAATAGTATCTTTTTGTCTTTTGCATCAAATAATTCTATTTCAGTATTTACTTTCGTTACAAGTTCTTCTTTCCCTTCTACAATTCTTTGATCAATCGCAACTGTAAATTTAGAACCATTTCCATATTCACTTTGGACAACAATATTTCCATTCATTAATTCGACTAATTTTTTGGTAATCGCAAGACCAAGTCCAGTTCCCTCGATTGTGATATTTTTTTCTAAATCCAAACGTTCAAATTTGTTAAATAATTTATCAATACTTTCTTTTTTAATACCAATACCTGTATCTTCTACAGAAATAATCAACCTACATATATCTTCTTTGATGACAGAATCTACTTTGAATTCGATATATCCTTCTTTGGTATATTTGGCTGCATTGGTTAGTAAGTTCAAGACAATTTGTTTGAGCCTGACATAGTCTCCATATAATACTTTAGGAATACTTGGATCAAATACAGTTCTTAATGTAATTGGTTTTTCCCCAATTCTAGATTTTGTTAAAGCAGTTAATTCTTCTAATACATTATTTAAACTATATTCTGTGTTTACAATTTCTAGTTTGTTGGCTTCAATTTTAGAAATGTCCAATATTCCATTTACAATTTCCAGTAAATTTTGAGAAGCCATCATGATATCTTTGATTTCATCTTTTGCTTCTTCTGGTACATTTTCTTCTTCTGATAATGCTTGACTAAATCCAACAATTGCATTTAAGGGGGTTCTAATTTCATGAGACATATTCGATAAAAATTCTGATTTGGCATTATTGGCTCTTTCTGCTTGATCACGAGCGATATTGAGTTGTTCGATTAATCGCATATCTGGATTTTCAATGGTAAAATACATTAAAAAGGTTACAAAAGCCTCCATAGAAGTCATAAGCAATAAATCAGGTTTTATTGCTTGAATTACCATTATCAAAATACACAAAACAATAAATGATATTATTGGTACATACTTCTTTTCTCTTATATTTTTTAAATTTTTCAATAAGCATATAGACACTAACACAGCTCCCATAGTAGAAACAACAAATATTAAGTTTACAGCTGGTCCATAAGTGTAACTATAAACAAGTTTTCCTGGTTTATAATAAAATTTGATTGGCAAAATGAAAACAAGAAGGAGAAAAATAATATATATAAATATTCCAGCTCGTCGGGCTACTTTTAATTTTTCACTATAGTTAAATGAAATTACAACAATATAAGCTATAAAAACCATAAGCCATGTAATTAAATAAATAAGGTACAATTTGGCAAAAATTTCATTTATAAATAAATATTCATTACATTTTACAGCAACAAATGCAAGTGCAAGTTCAATTATTACTCCAACTAAATTTACAACAATTAATATGGAATAAATTTGATTTTCTTTTGTCATTAATCTTTTTTTAGAAAAAAATATAATTGTTAAAAGTATAATATAGATAAAGCTTAAAATTGAAAAACAAACACTAATATTCATAATACATCCTCCATGAAATTATTATACCACAAAAAAAGTCTACAGGTTATACCTTTTGTAGACTTCTTATTATAATGTTTTTACTTTTGTTTTAGTAATTTCATTTTGAAACATTTCTTCAATTGCTAAATATTTAATTTTTTGTCTATCTGTTAATGGCATTTCCTCAATACACTTTACTTCAGATAATGTATTTAATATATCTTTTGCAGATGAGATCAACTTAATTTGTTCACTCATCTCTTCTGAAAATTGATAGCCATCTTCTAATGTAATCGCAGCTTTTAATACAACTTCTTCATTTTCTTTTACACCAACAACACAGCACTGTCTTACGCCTTCTATTGTATCTACAATTAGCTTTTCAATGGAATCTGGAATTGCTTTTCCAGAACAATTGGCACGTGTAATCATAACAAATCTTTTCTCTCTTGTAATAAAGTTTGCAGTTACATTAGGAATCAATTCATTGACGTTATTATCTGAAACAAATTCTACAATATCAGCAGTATCATACCACATACGATTTTCTGAATCAGAAACCAATACTTCCTTGGTTGTTTGCTCATCTTTCAAATAACCATTCATAACATATCCTTGACCACCAACCAATAGTCTACCTTTTTGAATACTATCTATTACTTCCTTATTATCCTCGTCCATCAATTTGACATCAAATATTGGCAATGGGATTCCAATATTTCCTTCCTGAATATTTCGATTAATATCAAATAATTGGACAAAGGAGCTTCCTGCAACTTCTGTACATCCATACCCTATGATAATTTGTACTGTTGTATTGTTATGACGAGCAAATAAATCCAATACTCTTCTTTTTAAATTATCATCCATTTTATCTCCACCGGCAACAATATATTTCATGCTAGATAAATCAATACCATCAAATCCACCATTTTTTTCATCTTCTAACATCATTTCATAAAATTGAGGAGCCATTTGAAGAACTTTAATTTTGTATTTTTGTAAAATTTTTCCAAAATAAGATGGATACTCATATGGACTTAATACAAGTTTCATTCCTAAGCTATCTGGCAAATGGGTACAATTTTCATCACTAAATGCGATATATCTTGGATAATTGATAAATACAGCGTCACCTTTTTCAATATTAATTCCATAAGAATTATAGTAAGCTAAATTGATCATGGAATATGGCAAATCTACAATACTAGGTTTTCCTGATGTTGTTCCTCCTGTACTATAATAATATGCTGTATCTGTAGGTGAATGTTCTACATCAATACTTCCTGTGTAATTATCTCCACATTTTAATAATGCATCAAATGTAAGACATTTTTCTTGATTGGATAATACAAATCTTGGATGATATTGATTTTTTTTCTTTTTTTGTTTCACTTGCATATCATATACTTTTTTAATAATTGGATTTGACATATCAATTGGAGATAATTTTACTACTTTTTTAAGGTTATATTTTTCAATTATATAATCCATATTAACTGTTTCATCTTCTGATTCTAAATCAAAGTATATAAACATTTTAGGATTTGTTTCTTTTAAATATCGTTCTACTTTATCTGTAGTAGCAAGTGGATGTAATGGATTTACAATTATGCCAATATGATTGAGTGCAGTACTTAATACATAATCAGATAAAGAATTTGGAGAACATACTGTAACGACATCACCTTTTTTTAATCCTAATGCCAAAAATGCCTTACATGCTTGTTCTACAATTTGATTTCTTTTCTCTTTTGTAATCTTGATTTCTAAATCTTCTTTTGGCAAATATATTATCTCTTCTGATGGTTGAAAACGATTATGATATTTTAAAAAATCAAATCTAGATAACTTTTGTGTAACTACATCAACAGTGTTATTTTCAAATTTACTTGCTAGCCAATATTTTTTATATTCTTTATCAACAGATACAATACCCGTTTTAGGAATATATTCATAAGATTTATAAATTTCATTAATTCTATCTACAATATTTTGTTTGCAATCCTCTATTTTATTTGCTAGTTGATAAATATGATTTACATAATGAATATTTTTATTATCTCCATTATTTTCTAGTAAAATCACCTGCATATATTCTGGTATGCAGTCAGTTAAATATAAATCTGCTGGTATGTTACCATTAAATTGTTTTGCAAGTATATTTTGGGAGATAACATCCATATTGGCATAATCTATTTCTTTATTTTGTGTACAAACGACATCAAATCGATACTCTCTACAAACTCCAATAAAGTCATTTCCATAGAAAACGATTGGAGCTGTAATTCCAATTTGTTTTAACATATTTGTTATCCTATTTAAATATTTTTTATTTTTAGATAGTACATCTGACACGTCATGTAATAATAAATATACTTGGTTTTTATTAATTTGTATACTATTAATTGCTCGTTTAATTTGTTCTAAATCTGATTTATCTACTCTCTTTCCTTTGCATAGTTCTTTTAAAATATTAGGAGAAATTAGCGACAATATATCTACACCAACTAACGTTTTTTCTGAATATTTATGATTATAGTTTGTTTTTTCCATAGTCTCCCTCTTTCTGTTTGCATATTATAGCAAATTTATACTATTTGTCAAATTAATTTCAAATTTAATTTCCAAATAGCAAAAATTCAACCATATATATGATTGAATTACTTCCTAGGAAAATTCCTAGACTTTGTGTGATATATACCACACTCACTACTGCTCCATTTGCTAGATCATAATTACCTAGCTCTTCAAAATTATATACAGTTTTTTATAATGCTATTATTCGTAGTTTTCAAATATCTATTTCTGTAAATATTTCTTTAAAATATTATGTAATTCATTACTATCAATTGGTTTGGATAAATAATCATCAAACCCAGATGCTAAATAAGCTTCCTTTTTTCCTACAATCGCATCTGCTGTTAAAGCAATCACAGGTATATGGAATTTACTATCTGCTTTCAATTGCTTTAATGTTTCCGTTCCATCCATTTCTGGCATCATTTGATCTAGTAAAATCAAATCATATGTATTCCCATTTTGAATCAAATCGATACATTCTTGTCCACTTTCTACTTTGTCAATTGTAACCTGGTAAGGTTCTAGTAAACGTGTAGCTACCTTCAAATTTAACTTATTATCATCTACTACTAAAATACGTTTTCCAGAGGCATCAAATGGAGTTGCCTTTCTTTTTCTTACTTTATGAATTCCCAAATCACCAATTGGTGTTTCATCTATTATTTTTTGGGTAACTGTAACAGAAATAGTAGTTCCTTTTCCTACCCTACTTTCAATCGTTAATTCCCCTTTTAATAAATCAATCAATTTTTTGACAATTGCTAATCCTGTATTAGAAGTTACACCATCTGATAGAATCTCACTGATTTTATCTTCCGACATACCTACACCAGTATCCACTACTTCCAATGTCAATTTATAATTGGATTTGAGTACTTCTCCTTTGGCCTTTAAAGTAATTTGGCCAGCATCTGTATAACGAACCGCATTGTCAAGTAAATTGGTCATAATTTGACGGAACTTACCTCCATCACCCAACAAAGAAGTAGGAATATTCTCTTCAATTTCTGTTTGTAAATGAATTTCCTTCTTACCAATTCGTTCTTTCGTAAGGGCAATCAAATCTTTCAATATTTTTGCCACATTATATTCTTTTTCCTCTAAAACCAAAATACCCTTTTCTACTTTAGAAATATCTAAAATTCCATCAATGATTTCTAATAAATTGTTACTTGCACTATTGATATTATCCAAATCTTCTCTAACAGGTGTAGACAATTCTTCTTCCAAAGCCGATTCACTTAACCCAATAATCGCATTTAATGGTGTTCTAATTTCATGAGACATAATGGATAAAAACTCTGATTTCGCGTCATTTGCTTTCTCCGCTTGTTTCAAAGCATCCTGCAATAAAGCATTTTGTCTTCTCATATACTCTGCATTTTCTGTTACATTTTTCGTCAAAATCGTTACTTTTGTTTCCCCTTTACTCACTGTAAAAAATGCGGTACTTTCTAAATAGGTATCTACATTCTCCTTTAATCTGTAACGAACAGAAATTGGTTCCAATGTTTCTTTCTCTACCAATTCTTTGAAATGGTCCATGGAAAGCATAGTCAAAACAGATGATTGGTCCTCTTCTAAAATATACTTTTCTACCATTTCTTTGAACGTACTTGTAAATTCACCAGAAGTATCATTTCCTAAATATAATGCATCTGCTTTTAACTTATGAAAATTCATTTCGCCTGTTAAAACATTGACATTCATTTCCATGTCATAAGAAATAGATGTAATTTGATTCAATTGTTGTTCTCTTGCTTTGATGTCTTTGGTTTGAGATACGAGTAAGTGTTGTTGATCATGTTCTGTTGTAACATCAGATACCAGGATTACATCATATTGGGAATCTTTCTCAATAAATGGATAAATTTTGATTTTAATCCATCTGGTATGTTGATACAAAGGATTATGATAAGAAAACATTTGGGTCACATATTCTTTTTCTCCATTCCAACTCCGTAATTCATTTTGTACAATTGGTGTATGGAAAATTTCTTCAATGATTTCTATTTCTGTTTTTTCTTTTTCGATTTCATGCAATCCTAATACATCATATACGTTTTTGGTAATATAGATAATATCACGTTTATTATGGTCACACAAAAGGTAAATGGTTTCTGAATTTTTAACAAGAGAATCAAATAGTTTATTCCGATAATGACCACCTTTTTTTAAAATACGAGAAATTACTACAAAAAGAATTAAAATAAGTAAAATAATTGCGATAAAAAAAAGTGGATTGATATTTGAAAAAGTACCATCTAATAACATACACTTCTCTCCTTTTCCTACTATATAGATTATAGTCTAAATCCGTCTTTTCTGTCAAGCAAACCAAGAAAAAAGATAGATGTTTCTCTACCTTTAAAATACACGTTTTCTTAAGAAAGATGGTATATCTGTTTCATCAGAGCCACTATCTTGATTGTTCTCTTCTTCATTTTTGATTTCTTCTCTTCTTGTAAAACTACGAGAATTTTCTTTATTATTCGATTCAAATCCAGTTGCGATAACTGTAACAATAATTTCATCCGTTAAGTTTTCGTTGATCACAGCTCCAAAAATGGTGTTGATATCTGTATTGGCAGAAGTACGAATCACATCTGCAGCTTCTTCCACTTCAAACAAAGTTAAATTTGGTCCACCTGTTACATTGATAATCGCATCGGTTGCGCCACTAATACTGGTTTCCAGTAATGGGCTTTCCACTGCTTGTCGTGCTGCTTCTGTTGCACGATTTTCCCCAATTCCCATACCGATTCCAATTAGTGCATTTCCACGTTTTTCCATAACGGCTTTGACATCTGCAAAGTCTAGGTTAATGAGTCCTGCAACCGCAATCAAATCAGAAATAGATTGTACACCTCTTCTTAATACGTTATCTACTTCTTTGAACGAATCGACAAGTGAGGTTGATTTATCAATAATTTCTCTTAAACGATCATTTGGAATAATAATCAAAGTATCTACATGTTTCTTTAATTCGTCTAAGCCTGCAAGAGCTTGATCCATTCTTTTCTTTCCTTCAAAGGAGAATGGTTTGGTTACAATTCCAACTGTCAAAGCACCCATTTCTTGTGCGATATCAGCAATCACTGGAGCAGCACCTGTTCCAGTTCCACCACCCATACCACAGGTAATGAATACCATGTCAGCACCTTCTAAAGCTGCTTCAATTTCATTACGGCTTTCTAAAGCTGCTTCTTTCCCTATTTGAGGATTTGCTCCTGCACCAAGTCCACTGGTTAATTCTTCCCCAATTTGTATTTTAATAGGTGCTTTTGAGTTATTCAAAACTTGTAGGTCTGTATTGGCTACAATAAAATCAACACCTTTTAATCCTGATTCAATCATACGGTTAACTGCGTTATTACCGCCACCACCTACACCGATTACTTTTATTTTTGCTAATTGATCCATTTCTAATCCAAACATATATATCCTCCTTATTCGCTAAAAAAGTATCCAAATATTTTACCTAACATTGATTCACTCGAAATGATGGAACTTTTTTTCGTGGATGAAAGTTCTTCCATATCACTTTTACTAATCATGGTATAATCTTTTCCTTTTAGTTTTAATTTATTGATAAAATAAACAATATTTCCAACTGATGTTGCAAATTTATTGTTTCTAAGTCCAACCAAACGAATATCGCCCATCATAGCTACTTTTCCTAGAACGCTTTCCGCAATTAAGGAAAAATTGTTCATACTGCTTGTACCACCTGTTATTAGTATATAATCTACTTCTCGTTTTGTCAAAATATTTATCTCTTTTCTTGCCAAGACCAGTATTTCTTCAATACGAGACATGACAATCTCAGAAGCTTCTAATTGATTGATTTTAACAATTTCACCTGTTTTATCGGTCACTTCTATGGTATCATTCACACTCGCATAATTCTTGCTTGCTAGGGCAAAACGTTCTTTGATTCTAGATGCATCTTCGTTACTCAATTTATAAATATAGGAAAGGTCATTGTCAATATTTTTCCCACCCATACTCATCATAGAATTTTTGACCAAAATACCTTTGTTATATAGTGCAATTGAAGTGGTTTCATATCCAATATTGATGACTGCACCTACCAAGTTCTTGATATCTTTGTCCCTTACAGAATAAAAATCTCCTATGCTATTCAAGGAAATATCGATTACTTCTAATCCAACACTTTCTAACAAGCTTACTACTGAATAAATATTCTTTTTAGGAGACATCACCATAACAGCTCTTACTGATAAATGAGCTCCTTGCATTCCTTTGGGATCTTTGATACCTTTTTTTTCATCCAATGTGAAATCGATAGGAATAACGGTTACCATTTCTTTATTAGGTACTGTTTTTTCTTTCATCGCAATTTGCAACAAAGATGTCACATCTTTTCCATCAATGATTTCTTCTCGATTCAATTCTATCTCACCATTAATCATAACAAAATCTGCTTGATAACCTGGAATGGAAGTCAGAACTTTTTTGATTTGTATTCCAAGCATTTGTTCTACTTCATTGAGGGCTTTTTTCACACTCTCGCTTGCCTCATACACATCTGTAATTAGTCCCTTTTTGATTCCTTTTGATTTTATAGATGATGTTGCAAGTAAATTGAGTTTATTTTGAAAAAGCTCACACACGACAACTTTCACAGTATCGGATCCGATATCTATGCTCGTATATACATGCTTCATACGATCATCTCCTATAATCTATCCATAATTATACTATAGATTTTCAAAAAAGTAAAAGAATTTTCAAAAAAAATCCCAATTTATGAGATTTTTAACTTAGAAAAACATGATATAGTTTGTTCAAAGGATAAAAATGTCTTTATTTCATAATTACTCTATTATTTTTTGTAATATTTGCCAATCACTTTATCATTGATTATTACAAAAATTAGTAGTTTTTTGGTTGCGTTTTTCTACATTATGAAAAACTATGATTATGGTAATAAGGTAAAATATTGTCCTGAATCTAAATTTAAAATTCCTTTTTTATTATCATATTTATGAATAAATTCTGCATAAATATTCACATAATTATTAATGTTTTCTAATGTTTCTAAAGTCAAATACACATAATTTCCATCCCGCATAATAAATAAAAATCGCTCTTCATCTACGTTGCTTGGTTGATACATAATTTCAGAAACACGTTCTAAAATATCAGAATTAATTTGTTGCATTTTTATTTTAAACGTCTCATAAATGGTATCTGGAATATAGTTGAGTAAGATTGGAGCATTCCATTTTTCATCAATTTCACCTAAATCTGCTAGTACTGTGATATTTAGAGTCTGATGATAGAATAAAGCATGGTTTTCAACCACTTTAATATAAAGTTCTTTCCCCCTCTTTTTTTGAATCTGGGCAGAAATGATACGAGGGTCTTTGGTGAGACGTTTTCGAATATCTGTTTTGCTTGTTTTGATAATAGATGGATAATTTTCAACCCTTGCCAATTCTATAATCTCTTGATCCGTTAAATGGACATTTCCCTCAATATAAATATTACGAATAGGGATTTCCAAACATTTGGAAAAAACAAATACAACAAATATAAGAAAAACCAGTGCCAATAAGATACGACCTATACGTACTTTTCGACGTTTGATCTTTTGACCTCTTTTGTTCGGAATTGGAGGTTTTTTGGATATCTTTTTCCTTTTGATTTGTTTGGCGACTGGTTTCTTTGCTTTCATATCTATCCCTCATGATTCTACAATTTCTTGTTCTAATAATAAATCAATTTGATTTTTTTCTTTGACTTCTGCTTGTATCTTTTGAATGACTGCAATGACATCTTTGCCTGAGGCAGCACCATTGGTAACAATGAAATTAGCATGTTTTTCAGAGACTTTGGCTCCCCCTACTTGATATCCTTTGAGTCCCAAATCTTCGATTAATTTCCAAGCAGATAATCCCTCTGGGTTTCTAAAAACACTTCCTGCACTTGGAGATTCCAAAGGTTGTGACATCAGTCTTCTCTTTTTACGATCCTCAATAATTTCCATAATTTCTTCTTTGTTACCTCTTTTGAGTACCAAATTTACTTCTAAACAAACATACCCTGGATTTTTTTTCAAAAAAGAGGTACGGTAATGGAACGCTAGATCCTTATTATATAATCTTTTCAGTTCTAAATCTGGAGTAATGACCAAAGCACTTTCTACAATATACCCCATATCACTTCCATAAGCACCAGCGTTATTGAATACTGCACCCCCTACAGTTCCTGGAATTCCTGTTGCGAATTCAAGTCCTGTATAACCCATACGGGATAATTTAAGGGCAAGTTTTAACATAGGATATCCTGCACCTACTTGTACTCTAGTGTCTTCTATTTTTAAATTATCAAAAGCATTTAAGCGAATTAAAATACCATGATAATCTCCATTAAAAATTAGATTAGAACCCCCACCAATAATCTTATATGTAAGATTTTGTTGTTTGATATATTCTAATAAACGGAAAAGTTCTTCCTGTGTCGTAGGCTCGACCAAATAAGATGCTTTCCCTTGTAATTTATAAGTGGTATAGTCTTTCAAATTGACATTTTCTAGTACTTTTCCACATTTTCGCATTTTTAATTCTTTTATCACATTACTTCACCATTTCTTTTAAGGTTTCATAAATTGTCGTTGCACTAGAAGGAATATCTAATGTAGACAAATTTTTTCGCATTTGTTTTAACCTTTCTGTATCTCGAATCATCGTATCTACAGTTCTAACCAAGATATCTCCTTTTAAATCTTTTTCTTCAATTAAAACAGCAGCATCTTGTTTGATAAAATCCATCGCATTTTTATATTGATGATTATCTGGTACATAAGGACTTGGAATTAAGATAGATGGAATTTTAAGAGCAATGATTTCACTTAATGTAGTTGCTCCACATCTGGTAATCATAATATCAGCATTATGCATCATTTCAATTTGATTTTCAATATAAGGTACTATAAATACATTTTTTGGAAATTTATTTTTAGATACTGTTTCATAAGAATCTTTTCCTGTTACAAATAAAATCTCATATTCTTTATTTTGAAATAAATTCATAGTTTTGACTAGAATATCATTCATTTTACTCGAACCCAAAGAACCCATTACAATATAGATTAATTTTTTGTCTTTGGATAATCCATATTTGGTTTTATCAGATTGTTTGGAATTTTTGGCAGCTTCACTACAAGGATTTCCAGTAAATATGGTTTTATATTCTGGAAAATGCTTTAATGTTGTTTTAAATGATACGCCAATTTTATCGGTATATTTACTTAAAAATAAATTGGCTTTCCCAGGAACACTATTTTGTTCATGAATGAATGTTGGATATCCTAATTTTTTAGCCGCATATATAACAGGTCCTGTTACATATCCGCCAACACCAATCACAATATCAGGTTTGAATTCTTTAATAAGATGTTTTGCTTCTTGAATTCCTTTTAAAAAACATTTGAGTGTTTTAAAATTCTTAAATAGATGTTTCCTTTGAAATCCATATATCTCAATGGTTTTAAATGGAATTCCTCTTTTAGGAACGATATCTTTTTCCATGCGATTATGTGTTCCAATATATAAAAATTCACTATTTGGTTCACGCTCTTTAATTTTATCTACAATGGCTAAGGCAGGATAAATATGGCCACCTGTTCCACCTGCACTTATGATTACTCTCATTCAATCACCATCCTAATTGTATTATACCATAATTCTATGTAATTTTAGAAGAATTTAGAAGAAAGAAACAATTTTGTAATCAAAAATCAGTACCTTATTCAGATACTGATTCCTCGATAATATCAGATTTTTCATACTTCTTTTTCTTTTTTTCTTTTCTTTTTTGATGTCTCGCTTCAATCGATTTTTCTTTTTTCTTTCCTTTTCTACAAAGAGCAATAATCAAAATCAATAATAAAAAGAAACAACCACCTGCTAGGCATAAACAAACCAATTGATACATTTCTTTTTCTTGTTCTAACAATTCTATTTCTTCTTGGAAATAAATTTGTAATGTATTTTCCTCACTGTTATATAAGTAAAGATTTTCTTTTCCAGTTTCGACATTCATCCCGTATAAAAGTGCATATTTTGAAGATTCTTTCAATTTATATGCTTTTACTTCCTGATCATTAATTACAATAACAGAAGGATGATAACGAGATGGAATTTCCTTTGCCTCCATTGGATACAATACAATTCTTTGAAAAGCAAATTCTTTATACTCTATATAACTATTTTCTTCTGCATTATAGATATAATATCCAATATTTCCTTCTTCATCTTTTAATCCTACTAATGTATATTTTGTAATTTCACTATAGTAAGATGGTACCTCTTCTTCTCCAATTGTCACATTTGTTTCTGCATAATTGGCGGGAGCTGTTAACTCAGAACGTTTGCGTACAACACGGTATTTTTTTCCACCAATTTCTACTTCAATTGGATTGTATTCTTTGACATTGACTACTACAACATAAGTTCTTACATTTCCATTTTGAGCAGTCACTTTTACTTCAAAACGATTGGCACCTTCTGCAACTTCTTTTGGGCCAACACCTTCTAAAGTGGCTGTTCGATCCTCAACTGATCCTACTAAATTAATAGCAGTTGTTCCAGGCTCTAACTCTACTGTATATTCAAGTACCTCTTTATTGAATTCTGGAGATAGTCCTACTCCCTCAACACCTAGGGATGATAAATAATTGTTTTTGCTATAAGAAGCTTCTATTTCAGCCTGTGTTTTCAAAGTAACAGAACGGGAACCACGATTCACTGCAAGGCCCCCATCATATAAACCATTTACCACTGCAGATTGTATATAAATATTGGCATTTCCACTAGCTTTGGCACGAAAAGTATATTGATAACTACGGGTTGTCACATTGGTTGCAGTTACCATATCCATAATATATGGAGTTCCACTCACCAAATCCAATTTACTGCTGTCATATGCAAGTGTATATTCCCAGTTTGCAAGTGCCACATTACTAGATACAGTTACTGTGACATTAAAATTTCTTCCAACAACCACCATCGATGATGATGTTTGAACCGATACATTTGCGGAAGCTGCTTTGACTGTTCCACAAATGCAAAGAAAGAAAAAGGAAATACATAATAGAAGATATTTACATATATTTTTTTTCATACTTCAACTCCTTATTGTTCAATAGACGCTATTTTAAGATATTGTCTTTGAAATTGTAATAAATCAGTCAAATTAACAGTTCCGTTTCGATCAACGTCTGTTGCCTTGTAATAGATACCTACTAATTGACCACCTTCTACTTTAAGATAATGCCTTTGCAAATATAAAATGTCTGTTAAATCCAATTTCCCATCTCCATTGTTATCTCCATATATCACAACTTGATAAATTTGATATTGGCCATTCAATTCTATTTTAATTTGATCGCCTGTTCCAATGATTTTATCATCGGTTTTTATTTTACCATTGCTATCCATAATGGTAATATCTAATCGTCCATAAACACTGGTTAACTTATTTTTTACATTTGAGACAGTTTGATTGAAAGAAAATTTAGAGAGATATTTGTCTTCAATACGGAAACCTGCTTCACTTACAATATCAGGTATAGATACTTGTGCATCATCAGTACGAATCAAAGTAATTGTATATTCCTTTTGACTTCCATTTTGAGCAGTTACCTTTATGATCTGTTTAGTTTCTTTTTCTTTCAATGAAATTTTACCAGTTCCCTCTATTTTGGCATTTGGATTAATAGAAGAAGCACTAATCTCTGCTTGATTGCCACTTACATACACCTTATAGTCTAATGTATCATAATGAAAATGATCCACACTTTCCCCATTAACCGTTAATGATTTTAGATAATGGTTAGGATTTCCTGTAGCAGGTAAACTTGATTTTTCTTCTGGGAGTCCTTGATAAACAGGTATCGTAAATGTAAATGTTACTCCTTCTGCATCATTTTGAATAAGCCCTAAATTACTATAGGAACGAAACACAGTAGATGCCTCACTTACAGGAGCCATGATATTGGTCATATATTGATGTGTAAATGGATTGTTGGTAACAACATTCCATTTTTGAAAATACATAGTATCTTGTCCAACTGAAATATAATCTTCTGCCAATAATTGTGCTCCTCCAAGAATCGCCTTTTCAGGAGTGTTCCATGGTCTTCCATAAGAAGTATCTTGTTTGGCACCTCCTCCAGCCCAAACAAGTCCTTTTTTCCAGCTATCTTCACCTGAAGTTGCTCCAATATTATAAAAATTATAAAGACCACTATAAGTTTGGTTCTCATAAGTAAATTCTGCTCCACTTGTCGTTACACTGACAGTAGTTCCTACTTCTTGGCGTACACGAGAAGCAAGATGGATAGGACTGATATTATAAGTTTTTGCAGCTTCCATAAATGTGTCTAGATATTGTTGTAAAAATTCACTTCCCAACACTTGTTTTACCACTTCTTTGGTATGTGTTTCTTCTTGATAAGATAAATCTTCAAACATGAAAATAGACATTTCTGTTAAAAAATTTCTAGGGTCCATATAATATGCGATAGTCGCTCTATTAGCGGCAAACCAATTAGAACCATCCTTTCCATACCATGTATCAGTAAGGATATTATAAGAGCCACTTGTAGTATCTAAATAACCCCCATTACCTGTATAGTTTTTATGAAGTAAACTTTTTCCCACAATAGCTTCATTGTCCAAAGCATCATTCCACTGAATACCAGTTTGATACGCTTTAAAAACCCAATTGGGATGTGCTTCTTTTAAGAGCGCTAAAGATTTCCAATAACTTTTTGGAAATCCTTGTTTTTCAAATTCTTCGATATAAGGTGTAATATCAATATCAAATTTTACATAGTCACCACAAACATATCCTGTATAAGATATTCCGTTATCACTAAATACATAATTGACTTGATAAAAATCAGTTTGACAAGTGCTGACAGTTGATTTGACCTTGACTCCAGTACTAATGACTTCATCTCCCATATCCAAATAATGTAAAACATTTGGTGCAACATAATCATTCGTGTTTGGAGATTCTATGTTAGCATTTTTGGTGAATGGAACTTTTCCCTTTGTTACATTTCCAATCTTATTTTCAGCATGAATTTCAATAACAGGAAAGAATGAAAATAGTAAAATGCATAAGAAAAATGTAGCAATTCTTTTATTTTTCATTTTATCACTTCTTTCTGCTATAATTCGATTATATTCTACATATATTATAGCAAAAATAACATTATATGTACAGTGTCCAATCAGAAAAATGACACAAGTTGACAAAAAAGGAAAACCATAACACTATAGTTTTCCAAATGTATCCAATTCGGATACACTATAGTATATGTTTCTTTTCTTTTTTCATGCAACCAATTGATTCTACATTGTGAATTTGTTACAATATATTTATTGGAGGATTGTTATGAAACAACTTAAAATAAAATCAGGTAATTTAAAAACAATTATAAAAAATTATAAAAATTGGGTACCCAATCTGTTAACAGGTATGCGTATTATCTTGACACCCATTATCATTATCTTAGGAATCATGAAACAAATTCCTCTTGTGATTGTCTTTGCAAGTATCACAGCTATTACAGATTTTCTAGATGGAAATCTTGCCCGTAAATGGAATACAGTAAGCGAGATAGGTGCCAAACTAGATGCGGTTGCGGATAAAGTTTTTGCAATCGGATTAAGCATTTGCCTTACTTCCCTATTTTCTCTCTTATGGATTATTGTTGTATTAGAAACCATACTAGCATTCATCAATTTATATTTTCATTATAAAAGTGGAAAAACAGAATCCCTTTTCATTGGAAAAATCAAAACAACTTGTCTATTTATCACCATCTTGTGTATTTTATGTAGTCACTTTCTTCCTAATATCAAGGGTATTGTACAAGGATTTATGTATGTATGTATGAATTTACAAATCTTATGTATCTTAGAATATATCTTTAATTTTTACGATAATATGCATCCACTATCTGTAGAAGATAACGCCATGCATCAGTCTATTATGGAAGATGCGATGGAAGAAAAAACAATTGAAATTGAACATTTAGATGAATTAATTACAAAATATGAATCAGAAGAAAGTAATATGTAAATGTATTACTTTTTTTATACTATAATTAAAACAAAAAAGTAGTACAATTATACTACTCTTTTGACGTATCTTTATCAAGTGCTTCTAAACATTGTTTGTTTTTTTGTAATCGTTCATCGTTTGGATTGATGTCGAGAGCAAAATGGATGTATTTGATAGCGTTTTTATAATCATTTAGGTAATAATAAGCAATCGACATGATATCATAAATGGTAGAATCCCAACTAAATGTTTCATTGATATAACTTTTCGTATGGGTCTTTATTTGTAATGCCTGTTTTCCATACGCAATGACATCCTCAAATTCCTGTAAACGATAACTAAGCAATGCACGTTCCACATAAGGATCTCTTAAATAAGGAGCTTCCTGTATGGCTTTTTCTAACCACATTTTAGCTTCATCATAGCGTTTCAAAGCTTGATAAGAACGAGCAATAAATCGCATAGAAGCACATCGTTCATCTTTCCAAGTTGATCTTTTCAAATGTAAATGTCTAATCAATGTATCAATGCATTCATTCCATTTTCCATAATACATATATTCTCTACCCAAATAATGCATATTGCGATCATCGTCTGGGTCTTCTTCCACAGATAATTCCAAAAGTGGCAAATAACTTGATCTTGATTTGGTTGAATCTGGATAATGATTGAGTGTAATACCATCGATCGTAATGAATCTTTCAGGAGTTGTTCCTGTATATGTTAGTACCTCATGCACTGGATGTGTCCAATGATATCCTTCTCGTTTATGAATTTTTTCAATATAGAAATTAACTGCTGGTTTTCCTTCTATATCAAAACTCCAATTATAATTATACCTAGCATGAGTGGTGCTTGGAAGCCAAGACTCTTCTAATCTTTTGCGCCATCCAGATTCAAATACTTCATCTAAATCAGTACAAACACAAATATCAATATCGTGAGGAACCAAATCCAGTGAATGATTTCTCGCAACATCAAATCGCCAAGGATCCACTATTTCCGTTTCCACGTAAACATTTCTTTTTTTTAATTTTTCTACTGTTTGGTCTACTGACCCTGTATCTAATACATAAATCGCATCTGCTTCTTGCATAGAATCGACCCAACGATCCACAAATTGTTCTTCATTTTTACAGATTGCATATACCGCTATTTTGTATGGATTCATAATTCACCTCTTTATCTTCCATATATTGCATATGAATGGTTATTGCTTGATTAAAAAAATAAGAATGTAAAGCCAAATCTTGAATGTTAGAGCTATCCACATTAAAAATTCCAGAAGCAACTAATTGGTATGGCTTTTCATCGGCCTTTTTAACAAGTGCTTCTTTATATATATTACTCGATGAATCTCCACAATTATTACAAGAATTCATAATCATTCCTCCTTTTCTAATATAAAATATGCAAGTGTTTATCTTATAACCAATACATATGTAGCTAAAAAAATGTAGATTTCTCTACATTTTTTTGAATTTATCATTTTTTAAATATAAGATTTTTATTTGGTCTCCACAAATGAAAATCGATAATGACCTGTTATTTTCTTTTTCCGATTCCATCTTTCTAGAGTATCTTCTTCTAATCTTGGTTGACCTGCATTATGAATTAAATAAGGAATTCCCTTTTTATTCCTCTTATCGGATAGAATTCCAATATGTTCATTGCCAAAGACCACAATATCTCCTGGTTGAAAGCTCTGAATATCGGAAATGTCTGTAGTTAAAACAAGTACATTCCGATTGAAATAAATATTAAGATTGGTTACTCTTCTAAAATCAATATTAGAGTCTGGATTTATAATATTTGGATAAGCATCTCTATTATTTTTAATATCTTCCGTTACCAAATTCTTTAAATCATAACCAGCTTCCCTTAAAGCGCGCCAAATGACATCTGTGCAAACACCTTCATTTTCAGGAGGATATCCTTCACTATAATACTTACTTATATATTTTGGTTTTCGTTTGGCTTCCTTTTTAGCACCAATTAAAATATCTTGATAGTCATCGATTCCATTTTGATTGTAGTCAATACCAGATAAAACAGTTTCTATTTGAAAATCTAAAGCTGTATAGGTCTTTTTGGGCAAAAATCCGTAATAATCGAGTATCCATAAAATAATAAAACATAAGAATACAAAGAAAATCCAATACCACTTTTTCATCAGAATCAACTCCTACATTCATTATATCATAACATCTATTGATGATTATATTCAAAAAAAGAGCCCTTTGGGACTCTTTTACTACATCATATTTTCTAGCTTTTTATTTGCTTTTTTCATGGTTGCGTCTACTGCTTTCTCTACGCTTTTCTTGACTGGCTTATTATATTTTTGATACGCCAAAACAGCCCCTGCACCTAAGCCCATAAGTGCCATATCCTTTACAAATTTCATATTATCACCTTCTCGCCAAAAAATATGAACCGTATGCATATTATACATACATTCTTAGTTTGTAACAAAAAGACTAATTTATACAACTACTTTTCAATTTTTGACATAAATTGGTTTTACGAATGCGTTCATTGTTATTCGAAATACTATAAGTAAATGCTTGTGGTTCTCCAATCAAAATCAATTTTCGTTTGGCACGTGTTATCCCGGTATAAATCAGTTTACGATATAACATCCTATAATAAGACATACAAATTGGTAATACAACCATATCAAATTCACTGCCTTGCGATTTATGAATACTGATAATATAGCCATGTTTGATTTTAGAAAAATCTTTTGGTAAATATTTGACTTCTAATCCGTCATAATTCACATATATTTCATTTTTTTTACTTTTACTTTGATGTGCTGGAATAATAGATTGAATGATTCCAATATCACCATTGTAGACGTTTTCTTCTGGCATATTTACCAGTTGTAATACTTTATCATTTTCTCTAAATATTACATCACCAATTTGAATTTCCTGTTTTGTTTCATTCTTTGGATTCCATATCGATTGCAGTACCTGATTCAAATGATCAATCCCATTCACACCTGCATACATAGGTGCCATAACTTGTACCCTCTTATAATCGTATCCTTTTTCCATCAATTGTTCAGCTAGTTTTTGTAATGTTGGTACAATTTGTTCTGGTAAACAATTTAAAAAAGTAAAATCGTTAGTGGTATTCTTGTATTGTTCACTCAATTGATTGTTTTTAATTTCCTCCGCAAGAACTGGGATATAAGAATCACTACTTTGACGATAGAGTAATTCCAAAGGAATGGTGGGAATACAACTACTGAGCAATAAATCTTTTAAAACTTGTCCTGGACCAACACTAGGAAGCTGATTGGAATCTCCAACCAATACCAATTGAATATTTGCACTTAACCCTTCTAATAAGTGACCAAACAATTCAATATCAATCATGCTTACCTCATCTACAATAATTAAATTTTGTAATGCAGGATTCCATTCATTCACAGCAAATTCATTATTATCTTTGTTCCATTTTAAAAAACGATGAATTGTAGTTGCTGGAAATAAAGTGGATTCCATCATTCGTTTGCTAGCTCTACCTGTAGGTGCCAATAAAGCAATCTGCTTTTCCGCTTCTTCTAATGACAGATGATTGAGATTTTGATACATTTCTACAATCGCCTTAATAATGGTAGTTTTTCCTGTTCCAGGTCCTCCCGTAATAATCGTGACATGTTTTTGTAAAGATTCCTTGATTGCCTTTTTTTGTGCCTCATTGTATTCGATTTGCCCTTCTATTTCTAATGCACTAATTTGTTCATCCAATTTTTTATATTGTTTTTCCTCTTTTTGTACCAATTGTATGATTCTCTTTACAATATATTGTTCTGCTGAATAGATTGTCTTCAAATAATAATAACCATCTTCTACCACAAGTTTATTTTCCAAACATAAATCTTTCATATAAGTTTGAAATAAAGAAAAATCCAATTCTGCATGTAAAAAACGAGTCGTATTTTCATATATTTCTTCTAATGTAAAATAAGTATCTCCTGTTTCAAAAGAAAGTTTTTTACAAAGATCAAACAAACCTGCTCTGATGCGTCTTTCATCTAGAAAATCAATATTTAATTTTAAAGCAATCGGATCTACTTTTGAAAAAGAAATTTCCTCTACATCATCAATACATCTATAAATATTATGTTCCAATTCTAAAATGGTATTACTTTTATAACAGTGATAAATGGATAAAGCATCTTTCATTGAAAAACCAAGTTCTGTTAAATACACAATTGTTTTATGACTTTCCTCATATTGTATTAAATGATCATAGATTTGTTTTTGTTTTTTAAAAGAGAGTTTAGGAACTAAATTCAAACATTCTGGTTCTTCTAAAATACGATCCAAAGCTTGTTCGCCTAAAGTTTCAATGATGGAACTTGCCATCCTTTCTCCAATTCCCGGAAATAAATCACTTGATAAAAAAGCAATAATACCATCCTTATCTTCTGGTTTTACATGCTCATATTCGGTTACTTGAAATTGAAAACCATATTTTGGATGATTGACAGTGTCTCCATATAACAAATAAATATCTTCTTCTTTTAAGTCTGCAAAATAACCTGTAAAAGTAATTGTTTTATCAATATATGTTTGTAATTCTTCTTCATTGGTTTCTTTCACTTTTAATATTCCAATCACAAACCCTTTATCAGAAGAAAAAATATTTCTTTTATAGATTCCTTTGATATATTTCTTCATAGTATCATCCTACCATCTATATTCATTATATCAAACATACGTTCTAATTACAAATGAATTTTAATAGGAAAAGAAAGGTTTATCCGTTTTTTTCAGACTGTTAACAAAGTAGTATGTTCAATTTGAATGTACTGCTAAAATAAAAGTGACTTTAGGTATTAAGTTTTTTTATCAAAATGGGCAATAAAAAGCCGATTTAACAATTTACTGAACTGTTATTGTTTCGTTTAAATTTAATGAGAAGCCCTACTATATAATTTATTTCTAGATTCCCCATACTAACTTTCATTTTTGTTTTTTTCCTAATCTCACAAGAAAATTCTAAATTTTCTATGGTTGTTTTCATAAATATTCATCAACTCCCTTAGACAAAGAAAAAAGCTCATAATATCAAATACTATGAACTTTATTTATATAATAATCGCAAGTGGTGCGACTTTTACCTCAATTGTGCCTGTTCTTATAAACATCTATAGGTAATAATAATTACTAACTTAAAATTAATTCTAATCCTACAAATTTAAAAACATTTTAGCAAATTTTTTTGAACTTTCTCTTCGCTCTTCTTCAAGTTGTTTTCGTTGATTTTCAGATAATCTAATATTACCCTGGATATAATCATACCGTAAATCCTTAATTTGCAATGATTGGCTAGGATAGATTTCAGCTTCTGAAATCTCATCACGCATTAATGAATGTCTCGACATCTTAAATGTTAAATAAGTAGATAAATTGTTTACTCTTTCTAATTTTGTATTTAGGTCGTTTACATTATATACAGTAGGTATAATTAAACGAATTATGTCATCTTTTGATATATTTCCACTTTCATCCAATGTTATATCCAAGTCAATAAGAATATCTTGAATAGATTGAGAATTTTTAACTCCAATTTTTTCAATTATATTTAATAATGTATTTACCTTATTTCTTACAATAGTAATATATTTAATGAACTACCCCGCGGCAAGCAGCGGGGTATCTTAATCA
>CAJTIX010000015.1 GCA_910576795.1 uncultured Bacilli bacterium | reverse complement strand
ATATTTTAAAATGGATTAGCCCTTTTATCTCAATGGCTAATCCACTCTCGTTTTATTTTTTCATTATTTTATCCTGAAAAGTAGTAAATTCAATTAAAAATTCTAGTTATATGCTTGAAAATAAAGGCTTACCAATAATAAACAATATTTTTAAAATAAAAAAACACCCATAAGATAAATGTAAACTCAATTTACCCTCAATCAGGTGTCTTCAAACATGGTTTTTGAAGATTTTTTTATAATATAAATTTCAATCATTGCGATCTTGAAACATCAAAATCAAACGTAATAAGTTTAATACAGAAGAAATTAGACTTGCTACATAAGTCAGTGCAGCAGCACCAAGCATACTTTTCACATCTGACTGTTCTTCCAAATCAACAATTCCTAGTTGTTCTAACTGAATACCCGCTCTTTTAGAGGCATCAAACTCAACAGGCAGAGTCACTAATTGAAATAAAATAGTGGCAAGTAAAATCAAAATACCTATCATCAAATATCCTGTAATTCCAGCAAGCAAAGAAACAATTACCGCAAAATATCCCAAGTAACTCACCAAGTTTACAAAAGGAACCAAAGCACTACGAATTCTCATAAAATGATAGTTTTCTTTATCCTGAATCGCATGACCACATTCATGTGCCGCAACAGAAATAGAGGCAATAGAAGTTCCATGAAATACTTCTGTTGATAGCCTTACTACTTTTCTACTTGGATCATAATGATCAGTCAAAGTTCCTTTGGTTTCTACAACATGAATATCAGATAGACCATTTTTATCTAAAATCATACGGGCTATTTCCTGTCCAGAGAATCCTTTTTTTGAATCTATTGCTTTACTTTTTGCATAGGCAGAATTGATTCTTAACTGCGCTACTAAAACAATCACAAAACCAATCACTGACAAAATAATTGTAATCATATTTTCATAACCTAATGTAAAATAATTCATAAACTACCTCGTTTCTATTTCGTATATGGTACCTTCTTTAGTATCCTTTAACACAATTCCTTTTTCCAATAGCTCTTGCCGAATTTGATCAGCCAAAGTATAATCTTTATTTTGCTTAGCAACATTTCTTTCTTCAATCCTTGTTTGGATATAAGATTTCATGTCTTCCTCCATTACTGTTTCTTTTTTTTCCAATAATCCAAGCGCTAAAACTGTTTCAAAGTTTTCTACCAAAGCAAGTTTGGTTGCTGTATTCATTTGTTCCTCTTTTAACACGTCATATAAAACAGTAAGGGCATTGGCAGTATTCAAATCCTGCTCTAAAGCCTCCTGAAACCGAGTTTGAAATAAGGAATACAAATCGGTTTGTATATCTCCCATTGTCTCTTGTTGTAACAATTTCACTTTTCGTATTAACTTTTCATATGCTGAAACAGCGCTATCTAAATTTTCATAGGAAAATACAAGTTGTTTGCGGTAATGTGAACTCAAACAGAACAAACGATATGCAAGTGGATGATATCCTTTTTCTTTTAAAAGAGATAATGTCAAAAATTCACCCTTAGATTTGCTCATCTTCCCTGTTGCATCATTCAAATGTTCCCCATGACACCAGTAGTTGCACCATTTATGTCCCAAATAAGCTTCACTTTGGGCAATTTCATTGGTATGATGTGGAAAAATGTTATCCACTCCACCACAATGAATATCCAAATATTCTCCTAACTGGGCAATACCAATACCCGAGCATTCAATATGCCATCCAGGATATCCTACTCCATATTTGGAATCCCATTTCAATTCTTGATCTTCAAACTTAGATTTTGTAAACCATAAAGCAAAATCCGCTTGGTTTCTTTTATAAGTATCCTCTTCTACTCCTTCACGAACCCCAACAACCATATCATCTATTTTGTGATTGGTTAGTATATAATAATCTTCTAATTTAGAAATATCAAAATATACATTTCCACCAGATTGATATGCATATCCCTTTTCCATCAATTGGTCAATGATTTTAAGGTAATCCTTTATATGTTCTGTTGCTTTACAAATGGTAGCAGGTCTTTTGATATGTAAATCGTCCATATCTTTTAAAAAGGCTTCTGTATAAAATTCCGCAATTTCTAAAACTGATTTATGTTCTCGTTTCGCACCCTTAAGCATTTTATCTTCACCAGAATCTGAATCACTGCTCAAATGTCCAACATCTGTAATATTCATAACACGATTTACAGAATACCCAATGTAATTGAGTGTACGCTCTAAGATGTCTTCAAAAATATAGGTACGTAAATTTCCAATATGGGCATAATGATATACGGTTGGCCCACAAGTATACATTTTTACGTTCTTAGGGTCACGTGGGACAAATTCTTCCACTTGTCTTGTTAATGTATTATATAATCTCATAGTATTCACCCTTCCCTGTTATTATAACATACCTGTTTTCGAAAGAAAAGGAACTTTAAATTTTCCCACAATCTTACACAACTTGATAATCCAGTAGTTCTATTTGATTTGAAATAGGCGCATCCATTTGGTTAGAAGATGCCAGATCAGTTGTTAAATATTTTTTATTGTCATCTGGAAAAACCGTCACAACATTTCCACCAATTTCTTCTTCTAGTAAAATTGCACCAATCATATTGGCTCCTGATGAAATACCAACACCTAAGCCTAATTCTCTTCCTAACTTTCGTGCCATCTCAATCGCATCAGTATCATGAATTTGCAGAACTTTATGAATGTAATTTTCGTCTATAATCTCTGGGATAAAATCGTCTCCAATTCCTTCTATTTTATGAGAAGTTACAATTCCTCCTGATAATAAAGCCATGGTATCTGGCTCCAAGGCACATATTGTTGCCTGATTGTTTTTATCTAAAATGCGTCTTCCAATTCCCATTAATGTTCCACCTGTTCCAATACCAGATACAAAACCATCTATTTGAGATAGATTATCTACAATTTCCTTTCCTGTAGTTTCATAATGGGCAAGCACATTATCTACATTGGAAAATTGGTTAGTTAAAAAACCATTATTTTCTATCGCAAATTTTTTAGCTTCTTCAATACACCTTGAAAAACCACCTTCTTCTTTGGAGAATAGTGTTACATGAGCACCAAGAAGTTCCATAATACGCATACGTTCTACGCTCACCCAGTCAGGCATATAAATATGACATGGATGATGGTAATAAGCTGCTAAGGAAGCCAAAGAAATTCCTGTATTTCCACTGGTTGCTTCTACAATTGGTATATTGGGCTTTAGTTCTCCTCTTTCTTTTGCTTTATTTAAAATATAATATGCGACACGATCTTTAATACTTCCTGTCAAATTATACGATTCTAATTTTGCATATACACTTTTTTCTGCTCCTTTGTATCGATATTTTATTTTTATCATAGGGGTATTTCCTATCATTTCAATCACCTATTATACTATAAGAAATATTGACAAAAAATTGACTTTTTTTCTGAATTTTACCTAATTTTATTGCATAAAATAAAGTAATATGCTATGATATAAAGGCAGTGATGCGAATGGACCCTTAGCTCAGTTGGTTAGAGCATCCGGCTCATAACCGGGCGGTCGATGGTTCGAGTCCATCAGGGTCCACCAACTAAGTGCAGGTGTGGCGAAATTGGCAGACGCGCTAGACTTAGGATCTAGTGCCTTACGGCATGGGGGTTCAAGTCCCTTCACCTGCACCATTATTAGATAGTAACAGGTTACAAGCCTGTTTTTTGTTATAAAACTCGAACCTGACCGCTAGAATTATGAGCTTTCTAATACATTAAATACATTAGAAGTTATATATGCAAGTCAGAAAAAATGGAATTCTAATCAATATTTTAGATATTATAAAATGACAATTTATAAATGAATTAATTTTGAAACATTTTTAGAATTACTTGAAAACGAAAAAATAAATGTCGACCTAATATCCAGAATTGGAAAAAGTGGACAAGATGCTGGCAGATATCGTAATAAAAATTTAGTATTTCAAATCAAAAAAGATAAAATAGAAAAACTATTTCAAAAAATATATGATAATAACTATGATTTTATAAAGAATAAGTAATCTTATTCAAAACAATCAAATATTACAAAAAATAAAGGAATTGTCTCCTTTATTTTTGAATCATATTCAATAAGTTAATTTTAAAAATATCTTTATCAGAATGTTCTTTTGAAACCATAACACCTTTATATGTAACCAATTCAGATTGATGTCCTTCTGATAAAATATCAACAGGTTCTAATTTATCTAACATGATAATTTTTTCTCTTTCATAAACAATATAATATAATTCAATTGCACCGTGTACTTTAGCAAATAACATATCAGTAGGTAGCTTTAATTTATAAGTCACAGTACCATTGGTTTTGTTGGTAGAAATGACTTCTCCTAAAAAATGGCCTTCCTTTAAACTAGGATAATATTCAAAATATAACTTTTTATATGCCAACATATTATACTTTTTTAAGGAGCGTTCTAATTTATGAAATTCATTTTCGTTTATGTAATCAAATAAATATGTTTCTTTCATAATACGCCTCCTACTCTACTGTACTCAAATTATAACATCCTATACTGAAAAAGTCAAACAAAGAAAAAGGTAGTTTACACTACCCAATTTTACATTTTCATACTCTTTTCAGAAAGATCATATACCTCATTACCAAATGCAAACAACGCATTTTCTGAATCAAAATATATGGTTGGATTCGTTAAAATGGTATCCAATGTTGCACGCATTGCTTTTAACTGTGATAAAGAAGCAATTGGTTCAAAGTGTGTTTCAGTTTCAATAAAACCTTCCTCTGTAATGGTTTCTTCTATATTTTCAGAAGTACTATTTTCAACTGGTATATAACTAGTTTCTTCTTTTGGATTAGAATTTTGATTTCCAGGATTTGTAGTATCTGGTTTTGCATCTTCTTTAAATCCCTCTTCTGTAATCGTTTCCCCTATATTTTCAGGAGTACCATTTACAGGTTCAAAAGTTGTTGAACTATTATCTTTTTCAGCTTCTTCTTTAGCTTGCTTACCCGAATTGTAATGGCTCATTGTATATCCAGCTAAATAACTTCCACCATACTTAGGACTAAAAGGTCTTCCATTATATCCATCATTGAAAGCATCTGTTGCCCCTTGTTTTGCTAATTTCGCATCTGCTTCAGAACCATTTGCTACAACATTTCCATTACTATCTGCTACTGTATGACCTGGTTCTTGTTGTGCATTTTGTTCAAATTGTTGAATTACAGCATTCTCATATTGTTCTGATGTAACAGTTTCTGGATCCAATCCAAGTTCTTGTACTTGATCTTTAGAAACTTCTTGCCCATTTGGTAAAGTTACAGATTCTACCACATTTGATGATCTATTGGTAGAAGTTCCCCTTCCAATATATTCATAAGTTGGATTTGCTACAAAATCTTTATAACTTAATTTTACAGAATCATGAATAATAACTTCTATTTGTGCACCAGTTAAGGTTTCAATTTTTGCAACAACGGACAAGTCTTGACAACGATATTCAGCTGTCATTCTTAACTTACTTTCTAATGTTTCAAAAATAGCAGTTAAAGCTTCCGCTCTTTCACTTTTCTTTTTATCACCGTTTTTGACAGTTGTAAAACAATCATCTAAATCTTCACATAAAATTTCTGTCAATTCTTTTGGCAACCCATTTGGTAATCGCAAATCTGCCGCTTTTGAAAATCTTCCTATGATTTCATAAATCACGTGAGGATAAGCACCACGTCCATCTTGTAATGTGAAATGGTCATATAAGAAAGATTTGATTGCTTCTTCTAATTCTGCTTTTTCTTTTTGACTTTCTGCCACATTGTATTGTGCCATTAGAGTTTGAAATTGCATTAATATATCTCGACTATCTATATCAGCAACAAAATCATAACTTAACATCGTATCTGGTGTAACTGTTAATAAATCCGTTGCAATTTGATTTATACTATATTCATAACCATCAACTATAGATTGTGGTGTATCATAGTAGTAAGCCAAGCGAGCCAAATCCATAGGATCAAGCCAATCAAGATTTGTTACAATATATAAATCCATATAGTTACTAATACCCTTTTGTGATGAAAAATCAATACCACAAGGAAGACTATTTGTAATAAATGTAATAGCTTGTTTGATCAATGAAGCATTATCATTTGGATCAAAATGCAAATTAGAAGGTAATGCATTTGGAATCATCAAATCTGGACGAATCATTTCTATACTTTGTGGTACTACAAACTTATTTTTGTCCCAATCCATTATAGAATTAACAGCTGTTTGTTCACATTCTTCTGCAGAAGCTTCTTTTCCACTTGTATATATAGCTGCTGCTCCTACAACTCCTGTTGTTACAACTCCAGCAACTCCTGTTGCAATTCCCTTTATATGTTTTTTCCAAAATGGTATTTTCTTATCCCATGCCTTTTGAAACTCTTTTTCTACTCTCTTTTGATTTTTATACACTTTTTTAATCATTTTTCTTTTACTTGATTCACTAATATCACTAGAATTGACTAAATCAATCAATTGATTAATTTTTTTGTCAATCCCTAAAGTACTTGAAAATATAGTATTTCTGAAATTTTTTAACTCATCTCGTAATTCCTTTTTTGTCATATTTTTCAACCCTTTCTAACTCCCCTAATTATTTTTCTGTTTTTTCTCTTTTTTCTCCAGTATATTGATATCCAGCATCTAACAATTTTTTATCATTATAGATACTCCATTTTTTATCTTCTGTAATATCTGAAACATACTTTCTCGTTTTATAACTATATGTTTTTACTTCACGTGTTTCATATACTGGTGTTTTTGAAGTTGTAGTTTCATATCCTGAAACATATTTTACTTCAGTTGTAAGTTTAATTGTTTGGTAAGATGAATCTACACATTTATATTCTGATAAATTTTTTGTAGATTTTTTCCATACTTTGAAAATCATTCCAACTGTAGAAGAACAATTGTTACTGTTACGACAACCTTCATCTACAAAACGAACAAATTCATATTTATATCCAGCTTGATTTGGTTTTTCATAGTAAGTGTCTAATCCTACATATTCCCATTGATCCCCAGTAGTTACTTCTCCAGATGTAACATAATCATATTTATTACATACTAAGATTGTTTCAGTTCCTGCGTCTAACACTTTTGTAGCATAAATTGGTTTGGACTTATCTGTAGTTGTAGTTACATTATATCCTACCAATACCTTTTGTTGTGTTGTTTTGGTACGAACTGCTGTATATTTATCAGCCTTCACTGGTGTTGTTGAGTATTCAGACCAGTCACTTTCTTCCCAATGGCTATTATCAATCTTTTTTACATATTCCCATTCATATTCCTTTTCAGGTTCTTCAGGTTTTGGATCTGGTTTTTCTGGTTCCTCTGGTTTGGATGGTGGATTGATTACCACATTGTTATTATTAGTAATGTTATTATTGATTGTAGTATTATTATTGATTGTAGTGTTATTGTTAATTGTAGTGTTGTTTACTGTATTATTTACAACTGGCTTTGATGGATAAACAACAGGTTGTTTTACATCAGTTGGTTGTTTTTCACAAATAGCAGTTTGACAATAATCATAACATCCCATATATACCAATAGGTAATTTTCTTGGTCTGCACATTTCAAATTTACTTTCATGACAAACTCATTTTTGTGTTTTACCACTTCCACATAAGAATCTACTAAATCACATTGTTCACCTTTACGATCTACAAAAGGTAAAATAATTTTTTGATTTAACATATCTCCCAATGTCATTTTTACAGTTTCGCCTACTGTTTTTGGTAATCTCTCTGTTGTATAATAACTTTTTGCTGCATCTTTCATTGCAACTACATTATTGTTGAAGATTTGATCATAAAACACAGAAACATTATTCTCTTTATTGATTCCGTTAAGTGCATTTTTTAAATCACTCTTCATAGGAAATAGCCATATTAAAATAAAGATAAATAAGGCTACAAATAAGAATTGTATCATTACATTTCTTACTGAAAAATTGGTTGGTTTTCCTTCATACATATAAATTCCCCCTTCGTTTATGCCCTGTATAATAACATAAAACCTATTATTTGTCAAATGCAAACAAAAATCTCCAAAAATTAACAATTTTTGCAGTTTTGAAAGCATTTTTCCCTTTCATGGTTGGCTATTATAACATTATGCTTTTTCTTTGTCAAATTTTAACTGCACAATGGTACATCCTGGATTAAAATAATGAATTTGATATTGTAATACATTCTTATTTTTTTTCAATGTATCATGTGTTGTTTGATAAAGAATTCCAGTTCCTATCCCATGAATAATTAAGCAGATTTCATTTTGCATTTTTAAATTATCACGGACAAAATCGTTGATTGCAACTCTTGCAGTTTCCCTATCATACCCATGTAAATCTAATTTGGGAAATCGGTCTAAAAATAAAATACCATTCAAATTCATTTCTATCCATCCAATCCAATCCTATTCAGAAAACTCAAATTTATCACATCTACCTATACCAAAAAAAGATTTAATCTTCAATCTTTTTTCTGTGAAACCAATAATATAGATAAATTCCAATGCTAGAACCCACAAAATCTAAACAAACGTCTTTGAATTCACCAGAACGTCCATCCACAAAAAGTTGATGCAACTCATCCGTACAAGCATACAACAAACAGATTATAAAGGACAACTGTTTCCCTTTTTTATCATAAGTAGCATTAGAAACCAAAATACCTAATATCATATATAGAAAAAAGTGTGCAGCTTTTCGAATCAAAAATACAATGATGTCCAAAGAAATATTAGGAACCCAATGCAGTAAAATAGATTCTGCTTTCGTTACAAAAAATTGACTGGTTTTAGTAGATTCCATACCAGATTCACTAGAAAATAGAAAAAGAAGTATCATCCATAGAATGACAAATAACCATTTTATAATTTTTTTCATTTTTCAAATTTTCTTTCTACCATTAAAACCATAGTATATATCCATTGATAATAATGATATAATACTTTATATTTTTCTTTTAATAAGAAAGTAGCTGTATGATATGTAGAAATCCCCATTTCTTTTAAACTAACATGATCTGGATTTTTACGTAAATAATCTAGCATTTCTTTTACTTCTTTTTGGTGACATATGGATTCCATATATGCCAACAATTCAAATTTTGTATATTTTTTGGTCTGTTTTAACTGATAAAACAAGTATGTAAGTTGATAAAGCATTTGTATAACGGCAAATCCTTTATAACGTTTTTTATCTTTGATACCAAAATCGGATACTGCATTATATAGCGTATAATGCACTTGACACATATCCCTTATTTTTTTTCGTATCCATTCTACCTCAATTGATTTGGTAATCCCACCCATATTTTTGCGATAAACATATAATTCATCTGGTATAAACAATATGGATTTCATCTCTTTGTAAATGACTAAATTACAAGCCAAATCTTCATTGTATAGTAAATTAGGATTTACTTTTGTGATTTCACTCATTATTTTTTTACAAATCAATTGACGACAAATGGAATTACAGTTTTGAGTATGGTACAACAAATCAAAAAATTGTGGTTCATATTCTTCAACATTCATTTTAACATTACGATTCAAAATATTTTTAGGAATTTTAATTTCCTTTTCTTTTTGTCTTTTGTATTGACAATGAACGATATCAACTTCATATTCTAGTAAATTTTGATACATGACTTCTACCATGTTTTTTTCAATCCAATCATCACTATCTACATACATAATATAAGTCCCATTTGCATTTTCATAACCTTCAATACGGCAATAACAAGTTCCTTTATTTTCATGAGATAGCACACGTATACGATTGTCTTTTTTTACAAATCGTTGAACAATAGACTTAGTTTTATCTGTACAACCATCTAAAATGACTAGAATTTCTAAATTTTGATAAGTTTGTTTACATATGGATTCTAAACATTCCTTTATATACTTTTCTGCATTATAAGCAAGTACAATGATACTAATCAATTCTTGTTTCATAGTTTTCTCCCACTATATTTGGATTTCTTTTGTCTTTTTTCATTATACTGATTTTGAAAATTTTGTCAAATTCACCAAAAACTGATAGTATATTCAATTTGTGCTATATAATACTCCCAAATATTTTGACATACTAACATAATATTGCTTTATAAGAAACTTTTTATTTAAAAATAATAATGATGTGAAATGTCAACTTTGCATATTTTTTTTACTTTTTCATTTACTCTTTGAAGTTCAAAATAATCTGAATATAAATCACTACAATTACAGCATGCTCTTGGGTTAGGATGAACTATAATAATTCCTATTCCAAATTCCTTGGCAACTCTAATAATATTTTCATCCAATTCATTAATCGCAACAATACAAGATGGTTTTATAATTTTACCATCTTTTTTAGTTTTACAGGTAATCTGATCATATGTATTTAATTTTAACGTGATATTATTCAATTCTTTTAATGTAAGCCATAAACTTGGAATATCAGTAAGTTCATCTTCCTTCTCAGCACGAATATTTGTATCACTATCACAAGGGAATATATGAGCAATTAGATCTGGAGTAATATTATATGCAAGTCTTATATTACTACCATAGTATTTATAATGAGAAATATTTAAATTATGAGTAGTAGAAAAAGAAATAAAATCACGATTTTCAAATTCTTGGTAATAATGATATGGATCATAAGATCCATCCATCATATATGTATCAACCCTAGTTAAAAAATGAAAATCGGTATTTAAAGGTAAATCAATAATAGTAGAAGAATCGTTTATTTCTGGAATTTTAGTTAAACTATTTACAATATTTTGACAAGCAAAGTCACGACATTCTTGATATGTTACTTGTCTATTTGAAATTTTTCCTAACGAAGAATGTTTAATTTGCCATTTCAATTTTTCTTCTTCGTTAGCATATATATTATACATTATTATCTCTCCTTCTTCATTAACATTGATATAACTCTTAATTTTTATACTATATAAAGTGGTTTGGGATTACTAGATATATTAACAAAAATTCACTAATATTACAAGTAATCTTCTTTTTAATTTGTATAATATAAATTGATCGTACTTTTAATACCCCCAATTCTTTGTCGTATACAATAAAAAAAGACTAAGATTTCTAATATTGAACTAGTCAATAAAAAGTAGACAGAAAAAGTTCTAATTGAACCCTAATTGAGTTCTATACTCAATTGGGGTTTTATATTGTAAAGCATAACTTGGTCTATAATTATTATGGTCTTCTATTATTGCATTTATATAATCTTCAACTGTTTCATATTCATTTTGATTAAAGTCGATATACATTTCTTTTTTTAACCAACCATTTTTAGATTCAATAATCGGATTATCTGTTGGTTTTGCTATTCTCGACATAGACCTTGTTATGGTATAATCTTTATGTACTTGAGAAAGTGCAATTGATGAGTATATGATTCCTTGATCGCTGTGCATAATTGTATCTTGAGATTCATATCCTCTTTTTATTTTACCTTCTAACATATTCTCTAAGGCCAATTTATGATTGAGTGGATTACTACAATGTAGAAAAGGTTTTACATTTGAACCTATTATTTCATCATTAAACACATCTACATAATATGTCCAATCATATCTTTGCTTTTTAAACCATATCATTGTTGTATCAGTTACAACTTTTTCTAATGGTCTTGATGTATTCCAATTACCATTTATTAAATTAGGATATTTAACCGATTCTTCTCCTGGCTTTTTATAAGTTGAATAATGCCTATCTTTACTTCTTATTTTTAATAATTTACATACTTTATGAACTAGGTTATTTGAGACTATCAATCCTGTTTCTCTTTGTATAATGGCGTTTACTCTTCTATATCCATAACTTGGCTTCTTTTTATGAATATCTTTTATTAATTCTCCTAAATTTTTTCTATTTAATTCATAATTATTTAATGTATCTTTTGTTTTTAACCATTTATAATAACCACTTCTTGATATAGTCATTACTTCACATAATGACTTTACTGAATATTCTTTACTTAATATTTCAACGATTTCAAATTCTCTTTGTTTTATTTCTTGAATACTACAACTGAACCATCTCCTTTCACTAGGTATCCTTTTTTTAATCGTTCATTCTCGATTCTTAATTTCATATTTTCATATTGTAATTGTTCCATTTCAGTAAGATTCTTTTTATTAGCATATTTACTTAAAGGATTTCCCGGTTTCTTCTTGTTCTCTAATGAATCTGGACCTTTTTCTATATATTTTTTTACCCATCTTCTAATCATCCCGCTTGAAGATATATTTTCTTCTTTAGCAACGGCATAACTTGATTTTCCTTCATCTATAACTTTTCTTACTATTCTTATCTTTTCTTCTTTTGACCAATATGTATTTGGTTCTTGTTTTATTCTTGTCATATTTTACCTCCAATTTTATTATAACAAAAAATGCAGACAGTTTTTTTCTGTCTACATTTATCTTATCAGTTCAATTTCTAATATCCTAGCCTAATTTAGATATAAATATTAATTATAATAGATTTCTTTAACCTTACATTTTTACATTCAGGAATGATATTCGAATATCTTAAAATATCATCTTTTGTAATGATTATACGGGTTAAAGAGACATCATAACCATTTTCTATTTGTTGGCCTTTTCGCGTATACTTGCTTGGGCTACTGTTTCGTTTGGGAGGCAATTACATATAATTTAATTTAGATACTGAATTATATTTTGCATTTAAGAAGATTATAACATAAAAACCTAGCTTTGAAAACTAGGTTCTGAATGACTTAGAGCTTCTAAAGTTTTCTAAGTACCACTCATTAATATTATATATCATTTAAGTCCAATTTATTCTTTGGAAAGCCCATAATATTTAAAATATCTTCTATATCAATAGAATTTAAACTATTTTTTAATATTATTACTTCATTAAGAAAATCCTTTTTAAATATACCAAATTCATCTTCCAAAAAATATTTCATAGAAGTCATCATCATATATAAATTAGTTTCATTATTTGGTCTTTTGTATGCTTTATCTATTTCTTTATAATTCATATAGTATTTACTTCTAAAACAAAATAATCTATCATTGTGCGCACTTATATTTCTTATCATAGTTAAATTTTTCAATATTTGTTTTAGCAATCTATCAGAAAGTTTAAAATGCTTAGCAATCTCTTGTTGATCAGATTGCTTTAATAACCCATAATAACTACTTATAACTCCGAAAGTTAATATCTTTGTAAGCACAAATAGTGGAATAAATCCATATTTATCTTTGTAATGGGTAATAGCAGAGTGAACTTTATAATCATCATCTATTTCTTTATTTATTTTTTCAATTAGTCTACTCTTAATGTAATCCTCAAACTTATCATCAAAATTTTCTTCTTTTAAATAATCTTGAATTCCATACACTTTAGAAATATGATTTGCCATTAATGCTTTTATTTGTATTTCAATTTCTAAAGAATGTTTTAAAAATAAATATTTTATATTTTTATCGAAATTATATAAAGCATATATTTCATCAAAAGAAACTCTATCTTTATAATTACCATCAGGATTTTTGAAAGTTGTTTTATAACTATTTATAATAGAATAATATGTGTATTTTTCAATTTTATTTAATGCATCTTGTTTATTATTGACTAATACATTTTTAGAAATTAAATGTTCTAATAATTCTTCATTTGTCTTATATTCTTTCATTAAATCCCCCTCATAACAAAAATGACTCAGGGCTTCGAAAGTTTCCTGAGTACTACTCAATATACTTATATCATACATTAATGAGATTTGTCAATAATTTTCTAAACTTTTTCTATTTGTTGGCCTTTTCGCGTATACTTGCTTGTGCTGCAGCCAAACGAGCAACTGGGACACGATATGGAGAACATGATACATAATTAAGTCCTATCATATTACAGAATGCAACACTGCTTGGTTCTCCAGCATGTTCACCACAAATTCCAAGTTCAATTTCAGGTCTTGTTTTTCTTCCACTTGTAATTGCATATTGCATTAGTAATCCGACACCTTTTTGGTCTATTTTAGCAAATGGATCATGTTCAAATATCTTCTTATCATAATAATCTTTTAAGAATTTTGAAGCATCATCTCTAGAAAAACCAAATGTAAGTTGTGTCAAATCATTGGTACCAAAACTAAAGAATTCTGCTTCTGTTGCAAGTTCATCTGCTAACATACAAGCTCTTGGAGTTTCAATCATTGTTCCTACTTGATAATCAATTCTAGTTTGATTTACTTCTAATACCTTTTCTGCAATCTCAGTAACCAATCCTTTGACATATTTTAATTCTGTTAAATCAGTAATTAAAGGAATCATAATTTGTGGTTTTACTGCAATTCCTTCACGTGAAACCATAATTGCAGCTTCTAAAACAGCTCTTGTTTGCATTACAGCAATTTCAGGATAAGTTACATCCAATCTACATCCTCTATGTCCCATCATAGGATTGAATTCTTTCAAAGAATCAATTCTTTCTTTTAAAGCTTCAAATGTCATAGAAAGAGAATCTGCTAGCGCTTGAATTTCATCATCTGTATGTGGTAAGAATTCATGTAAAGGTGGATCCAAATAACGAATCGTAACAGGAAGTCCTTTCATCGTTCTAAATAATTCCACAAAGTCTCCTCTTTGCATTTCCAAAAGTTGATTCAATGCTTCAATTCTTTGTTCCTTAGTTTCAGCTGTAATCATTCTACGTACTTGGAAAATTCTTTCATCACTAAAGAACATATGCTCTGTACGACAAAGACCAATACCTTCTGCACCAAATTTCATAGCTTGAGCAGCATCTGTTGGTGTATCTGCATTTACTTTTACTTTCAACTTACGATATTTATCTGCCATATTCATGAAAGTTTCAAAGTCACCACTAATACTTGGTTCAACAGTTTCTATTTGTTCCCCATATACCATTCCTGTACTACCATCAATTGATAAATAGTCTCCTTCGTGATAAACAGTTCCATCTGATGTTGTTAAAGTTTTACCTTCTTCATCAACGATTAAACTACTACATCCACAAACACAACATCTTCCCATACCACGTGCAACCACGGCTGCATGAGATGTCATACCACCACGTACTGTTAAAATTCCATTGGCTTTTGCCATACCAGAAATATCTTCTGGAGATGTTTCCAAACGAACAAGTAAAGTTTCTTCTCCTCGTTCACTTGCCTCTATTACATCTTTGGCATGGAAGTAAATACGACCAGTTCCCGCTCCTGGAGAAGCTGCAAGACCTTCGGCAATGACTTTACCATTTTTGAGGGCAGTTGCTTCAAATGTTGGATGCAACAACTGATCCAAATCATTTGGACTTACACGTAAAACAGCTTCTTCTTCTGTAATCATACCTTCATTTAATAAGTCGAGTGCAACTTTTAACCCTGCACTTGCAGTACGTTTTCCATTACGTGTTTGTAGCATAAATAATTTCCCATTTTCAATGGTAAATTCCATATCTTGCATATCTTTATAATGATTTTCTAATGTGCTTGCAATTTCGGTAAATTGATCATATACCTCTGGCATCACTTCTTTTAAAGTTTCAATACTAGCAGGTGTACGAATTCCCGCAACGACATCTTCACCTTGCGCATTCATCAAATATTCCCCATACAGTTTCTTTTCACCTGTTGCTGGATTACGTGTAAATGCAACACCTGTTCCTGATGTTTCCCCACTATTTCCATATACCATTTCTTGCACGTTAACAGCAGTTCCCCAACTATCTGGAATTTCATTCATTTTACGATATACTTTTGCTCGATCATTATTCCAAGAACGGAATACTGCTTGCACTGCTTCTAGCAGTTGCACTTTTGAATCTTGTGGAAATGGATTTCCATCCAATTCTTCATATAATTTTTTATAAGATTGTGTAATTTCATACATATCATCTGCTGTTAAGTCGGTATCGAATTCAGCATGCTCTTGAACCTTTTTCTCTTCTAAAATACGTTCGAATTGATTTTTATCAAAGCCTTTTACAACGTCTGCAAACATACTAATGAAACGACGATAAGAATCATATACAAAACGTTTATTATTTGTTTTTAAAGCAAATCCTTCTGCTACTACATCATTTAATCCTAGGTTTAAAATGGTATCCATCATTCCTGGCATACTTGCACGTGCCCCACTACGTACAGATACCAAAAGCGGATTTTCTGAATTTCCAAATTGTTTTCCTGTTTTGGATTCTAATTCAGACATTTTTTGAAATACTTCATTTTGAATTTCTTCACTAATTTTTTCTCCATCTTGATAATATTGATTACAAGCTTCTGTTGTCACAGTAAACCCACTTGGAACTGGTAATCCAATATTGGTCATTTCTGCTAAATTTGCTCCTTTTCCACCAAGCAAATCCCTCATATCTTTATTTCCCTCATGGAATAGATATACATATTTCGCCATATCATAGCCTCCCTTTATCATAACAAAATAATTATAACAAACCAATCTATTTTATTCAAGTGGATTTTCCTTTATGTTTACAGTTCAATTCATTTAAAAATTTCATTTTATATTCATAGAACAGGTCCTATTTACTTAATTAAAACTGCATGATTTTCTTCTAAAAAATCATTATAATCATCAATATTATATGCATTTGGAAAAACAACATATGTGAATAATGGAAATCTTTCTTTCAAAGAAATAACTATATTTTTTGATAATTCATCATATTCAAATGGGTGTTGAATATAACGAATTACAGAAGCTACTTTTTCATTTTCTAACTTTCTAATTTCTTCTTCTGTAACCCCATAATGTAATTGTAAAAATTGTACATATTTATTTTCAGATTCATAGATATACTGTACTAATATTTCATCATAAGCACTAACAATTTCTAAATCTCTAATATGATCTGACAATTCCTCTTTTGTATATTGCTCAGCACCAATTACCTTTGGATAATCAGCAGCTGATGTAATAATACCCTTTACAATATTAAACATGATTAAATTTTCTTCCAACGTAAAATCATCATTTTCTAAAGTATAATTTATAAGATTCATTAATACTTTATTGAATATTCTAGAAGTGTAATTACATCCAATAGCAGATCTTATTTCATATCCATAAGGTTGGTAAGTGCCAAAATACTCTTCACTAAAGTTAGTTCTATCATATAACGTATCTATATTATAAATAATATCCATCAATTCTTTTGCATCTTCTGCATTTTTTACATCGAAAAATTCAAAAAATTTTTTATAATCAGAATCATATATTGCTTCATAATATTCTTGGATTGTTTTACCCGGTTGAAACAAATTCAGCATCAATAACATTCCTTCATGAGAACGTTCAGAAGAATAAGTATAATCTAGGTAGCTATTTGGTATTTTATTCCAATTATAGAAAAAGCCATAATCATATATATCGATATCATTATTCATTGCATATAATTCTGATTCAGCAGAACTTTCAATTAGAAAACATACACAATCATCTTGATATGTTAGAATGTCATATAATTGACCATTTTCTAATCTATGTGGGCATGCATATTGTCGAACATGATTTATTTCATGTTCTAAAGTTTCCCGCAACAAATCATTCAATGTATTATCATCATCCAAAAATTTTTGAAGAGTTTGATAATATATAATAATAACATTTTCTTCTGCTACGTATTCTCCGACAACATCCCCTGTAATACCATCTTCAAAATAAATTGGCGTAAACACAATTGAAGTATCCTTTAAACGACATATATCTTCATCAATATCATTTAAGGAACCATCACAATTTATATCTACTAATATATCAATTAATATTTGATATACTTCCTCTTGTAAATTAATCCCATCAATAACAATTTTATCTCCAGATACATACTTTGGATGATTTCTTACATATTTTTGTGAATTTTTTAAAATAGTCTCAATTAAACCAGAATAACGGAAATCATAATAATCAAAATCATTTTCCCAACCACAAACAGTTGTACTTTGTGTATAATCCAACAGCTGATCAATTTCTTCATCTGTTAATAAATATTCATCTTGTGAATAAGGTATTTTTGTGTGTTCTAAATATTGATATATTTCTTCTATCAATTCTTCCTCTGTTGGCACTTTCACCTCAGAAACCTCTTGTATATCTTCTATTGGTAGCTCTGGTAACGAAATGGAAACTGTGATACCACCTTCTTTACTTGATTTATCTTGTTCTTGTTCATTCGCACATCCACCTGTTGTAAGTATAAAAGATAGAGCAAATAAAAGTGATTTTAATTTCTTTTTCATAACAATCCCCCTTTATTAACTTGCTATTATAATTTGATTTCTTTTTATTGTCAATAAAAAATTTAATAATTAAACTTTCAACAGAATCAAATCAATTCATATAAAAATTTCATCCCTTATAAGATGAAATCTATTTTTTTCCCGCTCTAGGATGAGCATTTAAATATACTTGTCGCAACCGTTCATTGGATACATGCGTATAAATTTGAGTTGTAGACAAATTTTCATGTCCAAGTAATTCCTGAACACTTTTTAAATCGGCTCCTTCATTTAACATATGGGTTGCAAAAGTATGTCTAAGTACATGGGGACTAATGTGAAATTTTAAAGCACCTTTTTGTATGATTTTATTTAGAATTGTACGAACCCCTGCAGTTGTTAAAGGATTTCCTAAATGATTTAATAAAAGAAAATCATTGTTTTTATCTTTCAGTAAGTTGGATCTCATTCCAGATAAATATTTATCAAATAAGGTTTGAAGTCTGGAACCATATAATACATAGCGTTCTTTACTTCCTTTTCCCATGACCTTAATTTTTCGTTCATAAAGAAGAATATCTTTCAACTGTATAGACACAAGTTCACTCACACGCACACCAGTTGAATACATAAGTTCCAACATTACCGCATCCCTCATCCCTAGCGGTGTCGTTTGATCTGGAATCAGTAGTAAGTCTTCTAGTTCATTTGTGTATAAAAATTTAGGAAGTGTTTGATCCAATTTTGGATTAGAAATCAATTTCATTGGATTTTTAGTAATAATATGTTCTTTCATCAAATAATGATATAAACTTCTTAAACAACTAATATGTCTTGCAATGGTCCTTTTAGAATAGTTTTTAGAATATAAATAGGATAAATAATTACGAATAATTTTATAATCCACATCCTTAACAGATATCGACTCACATATTAAAAATTGTTGAAAGTTTTCTAAATCATTCTGATAGGATATAACAGTATATTTTGAATGATTTTTCAATTTTAAATATTCTATAAATTTTATAAGGTAATTATCCATACATCAATTTCTTTTCATCATCTGTTAAAAATGCGTCTTGATCTGGATCTTTTTCCTCTTCATCCCATTCCTCTTTGATTTGTGTATTGAGTTGACCACTTAATAATTGTTTTATATCACAACTATATTCCATTGTTTTTAATCTTCTAAAAGTAATATAGGATAACATGTGCACCAAAATATCATTTTTGTATTCCAACTGTTCATTATAATCACTGGATTGTATACACGAATGAAACTTTTGTGTCATTTGTTTTGATAGATATCTATCTTCTAACATATATGGACAATTTTGAATTTCTTCTAAAATCAAATTTCTATAGTTTGTAAGAGAAAACAGAATTCTTTTAAATTCAATAGGAAGAGAGGTTTTTTTGAACATATCTAATATCTGTGTTTCACTTAAACCTTCATGACACCGATAATGATTTTGAAAATTCAAAATATCAATCAACAATTGATCTCGCTCAAACAGTAATGGCAAAAAATATGACCTACGATTTCTCTGATACTGAATATAACCTTGTATATGATTCCAATTAAAATCTTTAGGGGCAAGATTGGTCTTTTTTAATTGCTCAATAAATGCCTCTTTTCCAAGCCAAACTGTTAACAAATCAATTTCATATAAATCAACTTTTTCCTTACAAGTTTTCCCATCCCTACTCATTGGAACGCAAAATCGATTCATAAGATCATCTGTTACCCATAAACTATATTTTGCCATACTACCACCTAATTTCAGTATACCATATTTTGAATCAAAGAAAAAGTGACTATTTTTCATAGTCACAACCACTACATTTCACTTTGTTTTTTTTCGTTGTTAACATACTTCCACACTCAGGACATTTTTCACCTGTAGGTTGATCCCAATACGCAGTTTGACAAGATGGATAATTGTTACATCCATAGAAAATTTTTCCTTTTTTACTTTTCTTTTCTATAATCTTACCATCACAATTTGGACAATCACAAATTTCCACTACTTGTTTTGGATCTGATTTAATATATTTACATTCTGGATAATTACTGCAAGCAATAAATGAACCATATCTTCCCTTTCGAATAACGAGCGGATTTCCACAATTTGGACAATCTTCCCCCACCTTTTCAGGTTTCTTTTTTTCCATTTTATCAAATGCATCTTTTAATGCAGGCTCAAAATCTTTATAAAATTTGTCCAATGTTTCATACCAAATTTGATTACCCTCTGCAATTTTATCCAAATCATCTTCCATATCAGCAGTATATTTTACATTAATAATATGACTAAAATGTTCCTGTAATTTATCTGTGACTTCAATTCCAATCTCAGTAGGTATAAATTTTTTATCAGTTATAGTTGCATACCCTCTTGCCTGAATGGTTTCCATTGTTTTGGAATAAGTACTTGGACGTCCAATTCCAAGTTCTTCCATCGCTTGAACCAATTTTGCTTCTGTATAACGAGCAGGAGGTTGTGTAAAATGTTGTTCTTTATCAATTTGATTGGAAACCAGTACATTGGATTGATAAGAATCAAGTGGTGGTAAAGATTTTTCGGTGGTATCCTCATAATCTGCATATATTTTTAAATAACCATCAAATGTAATAATTTGTCCTGTTGTTTTAAATTGATAATTATTATTATCTAAAATAACAGTTGTATTGTTGGTTTTTGCAGCACTCATAAGACTTGCAAGTGTACGATAATAAATAAGACGATACAATTTATATTCTTCATCCGTCAAATAAGGCTTGACAGATAGTGGATCTCTTTTAATACTCGTTGGTCTAATGGCCTCATGTGCATCTTGGACATTTTCTGTTTTTTTACTCTTTTTAACAGTTCCTATATATTCTTTACCAAATTTGGCTTCAATATAATGAAAAGTATCTTGAATAAAATCACTAGAAAGTCTAGTAGAATCGGTACGCATATAAGTAATGAGTCCGACAGTTTCATCTGCAAGTTCAATTCCCTCATATAATTTTTGAGCAACCATCATTGTCTTTTTCGTACGCATTCCCAGTTTAGAAGAAGCTACTTGTTGTAAGGTACTGGTAATAAATGGCATAGGACTTGTCTTACTCTTTTCTTTTTTATCAACACTTTCAATTTGAAAAGCATTACTTAATTGATTTAATATTTCATTGCAGGCAATTTCATCCTTAATTTCTAACTTTTTATGATTATACTCATATAAATCGGCATCCATTTCTTTAAAATGAGCCGTAATCGTCCAATACTCCTCTTTTTGAAAAGCTTCGATTTCACGTTCTCTATCTACAATTAACTTCAAAGCCACACTTTGTACACGACCAGCACTCGATCCACTCGTTTTAGACTGCATTAATTTACTCAAACGAAACCCAATAATACGGTCTAAAATTCTTCTAGTTTCTTGGGAATTGACCAAATTTTGATCAATCTTTCTCGCGTGATTCAATGATTCTACAACTGCATTTTTGGTAATTTCATTAAATACAATACGGTCTGAGTTGTTCTCATTTAATCCCAAAACATCGTATAAATGCCAACTAATTGCTTCTCCTTCACGGTCAGGATCGGTTGCAAGATAAACAAAGTCTGTTTTTTTGACATCTTTTTTGAGTTCATCTATTACGCTTTTCTTTCCTTTAATCGTTGTATAATTTGGTTCAAAATGATTTTCAATATCCACCCCAAGACCATACTTTCCTTTTGTAGACAAATCTCTAATATGTCCCTTAGATGAGGTAACCAAATAATCATTACCTAAATATTTTCCAATTGGTTTTACCTTAGCAGGTGACTCCACAATGACCAATTTTTTTGCCATACGCCACTTCCTTTTAAATTCATTTATACACTATTCATTTTAAAATGTCAATTTCGTCAAATCGTTTTAAAACTTTCTTCTCTTCTTTGATATTTTTCATATAACAATTTACTTTTTACATATTCAATATCCAGTGTTTGCATTTCTTCATTATATGCGGATATATCTGTTTTACAACGTTTCAAATAAGCAAGGAGTTGTTCTCTCATCGTTGGATTGATAAAGGTAATATTAGAAGCAATTGAAATTAAGTCTTCTAATGGTAAATTTGTAAGATAGGAAAATAATCCAAATATAGGTCTTACATGTTGCCCACAAATTGCACCAATGATATTTTCTTCATTAATTTGTCCTATTTGCAATTGTCTTTCAATTTGTAATAAATATTCTATATTACGTGATTGAATTTTTGATATCATATTTTGTTCTTTTTCTTGTTGCATTTGCTTTTGAATTGGATTAACGTATAACACATAGTATAAATCCAATAGTTCAATCTTACTATTGTCTTTCTTACGTTGACCAAATGCTTCTAATAGTTCATTTTGAAATTCGTCACTACAGTGTATCTCCATAAGAATCTTTTTTCTTTCTTCTTCGGAAATCGGTGCAATATCAAGTAATGATAAAACTGGATTGGAAGGAAGTTTCAAATCTGATTTCTGAAACCCATTGATTTTCCAATTTTGTTGAATGGTATCTATTTTTTCACGATTGTATTTCATAACCAATTCTTTTAGATTTTGATACATTAAGATGATTTGTTCTTTTGGAATTTTAGATTTATAATGTTCATTCTCTTGAATTTGATAATATTGCCATTCAATAGAGTGAAATACATAGCTAATTAACTCCAAATCCAATGTTTCAAAAGTAGAAAGCTGAATGAATTGGTATAAATGAAAAAGATTGTTATGGTGAATTAGAGTATTTCTAAGCAATTCTTTTTTCTTTGGATAATTATTCAAAATAAGTGATGCACAACAAATGATATCAGAAGAAGAAGCAATTGGAACCCATAGATCAACCAAGTCACTTCCATACGAAGGTGTACTTTCTGGTGTAGAAAGAGTATGCACAATCATCATATATAGCAAATCAACAAATTCTTTACTATTTTTAGAAGAATTACTTATTTTTTGCTTTAATGTATCACATTGTTTTTCGTAAAAACGAAGCAAGCATTTTCTTCTTTGTATTTGGTTTTTAGAAGAAACGAGATAAATGTCGTTTAATACTGCATACTGCTTTGCATCATATAACATTTGAATAATTGTATCTATTATTTTTTCATCATTTGTATTTACAGTAAGCATACCCAAATCTAAAAATTGACCTTCTGAAAAGAAACAACTTATTTTTTTATCTATTAAATTTTTTTGAAACATACCAAATTTTCCCATATACGATAACCCTTCCTTTAATTGTGGTTATCATAACATAGGTGGGAAGAATAAATCAAGGCATTACTAAAATTTTCCACATTTACTTCCCCAAGAATCGACCAATTTTTGATCTTTATATATCTTCAACAATTCACAATGATTGCTGCAACGATTACACTCCATTCCCTTGGTTTCAAATGTAATATTTTTGATATTCAAATCGTAAGTTTTTCCATCTGCATTATTGTGTGCCAAAATCGCAATTCCAATTGCTCCCATCAAATGGCTATTAGGATCCACTATTACTTTTTCTCCTAATATCTCTTCAAAATACTTAAGAACTCCTTTATTTTTACTTACACCACCTTGAAAAACAATAGGTCCTTTTATTTTTTTTCCTTTTCCTACATTATTTAGATAATTGAGAACAATACTTTTACAAAGACCTGCAACAATGTCTTTTTTTTCATACCCTAATTGGGCTTTATGAATCAAATCCGACTCTGCAAATACGGTACAACGGGCCGCAATTTTGACAGGATTTTTACTTTCTAGTGCCATGGAACCAAATTCTTCGATTGGGATTCCTAGACGTTTCGCCTGACTCGATAAAAAAGAACCTGTTCCCGCTGCACATAACGTATTCATAGAATAATCTGTTATAATTCCATTTTCTAGTAATATAATTTTAGAATCCTGCCCACCAATTTCTAATATGGTGCGTACATCCGGATAAATCGAGAGTGTTCCAATCGCATGAGCTGTAATCTCATTTTTGACGATATTTGCATCTACCATTAATCCAATTAACTTACGAGCACTTCCAGTAGTACCAATTCCTTTGATTTCGTAACAGTCTGGCAAATCATTTTTTAAACCGTCTAATAAATTTCTAACTGCTTCAATCGGATTTCCTTCTGTCCAAATATACAAAGAACGAATAATTTCATTGTTCTCATCTAAAATCACGCCCTTCGTGGAAATGGATCCAATATCAATCCCTAAATAACATGGTTTCATTTTTTTCGCCTCATTTCAATCATATCGTAAAAAGCTTCTAACCGCGTTTCAATTCCTACTTTTGAAGTATTGGCATCAAAAGAAAGAAACAAAACGGGAACATCATAATGATTACAGATTTTACTAATAATAGGCATTGCTCCAATTTCTGGTGTACAAAAGGAAGATTTGATATGAATAATACCATCATAATGATGTGTACATAAATATTTTGTTCTCCCAATATTATCAGCCGCATCCGCACCCATTCGGTATTTTACATATTCTTTCGCATATCTTAGATATTTTTTTACTTCTCGTTTTTTTTCAAACAACAAATAATGGGCATTGGTATACCGTTTGACCTCAATTCCATATTTTGCCAAAGTCATTTCTAAGTCATAATTCGCAAAAGGTTCCATTAATGTATAAAGCTCCCCAATGACGCCAATTTTGAAACAATGATCAGGTTTATTCACAGGAATTTTTTTGATGTTACGAAAATGTTTTCGATACATCCTGTGAAGAGAAAGAAAATTCTTTGCCTTTTTAAAATCATCAAGCATTTTTTGATTGGCATTGATAAAGGAATCTTTTTCGACTTCAAAGCCAATATGCATACGAATGTAATCATCCACATGGTCCATGTATTTAATCATCTTAGAGGTAAGAAACAGATAATAAAGTGCCTTAAGTACATGAAAATGGGGATCTATTTTTTTGAATTCTTTATAAATTTTACGGATATCTGTTTTTCCTGCACTCACCAAATTGATATACGTAAATTGATATCCTAAATCCTCTAAAATTTGATTTTGTAATTCACTATAATATCCATAACGACATCCACCACCCGCTTGCATAAGAACATCGGCTTTTAAATCCAATGCTTCAATAAAAGTACCTAATGTATATTTGAAAGGTGTACAAACAAATTCAGGACTATGTTTGGTTCCAAGCTCAATTGTCCTCGCACTGATCTTTGGTGCTACCATAATATTGGCATCTATAATATGACGGAGTAAATATTCTACAGGAATACTATAATTTCCCATGTGTGGGAATGAAATTGTTTTTTTAGGCATATTTCCGTTTCCTTTCTTGTATGATATCCACAAAACTTTCCAAACGGGTTTCAAAACCAGCCATACCATCTACATCGTCTAAAATCAAATTCAAATATGGTAATTCTATTTTTCGCATGACGAGTTCATTGACCAAGGAATCTGGTCCACATGGAAACGTCGATAAAAAGATAATTCCATCAATTTGATCTTTGACAACAGGAATTGCCCCAATGCTTTCTTTATTGAATTTCCAATACAACTCACTAGAAAGTTGCTTAGACATCTTCCCCGTAATACTAGAATAAAAAAGGTCACTATAAATGACTTCTACATTCAATTTTTCTAAAAAAGAAATAATCGGTCTTCCAATGTATTCGTCATAGACATTATAGGGATGTCCTACCAATAATACTTTTTCTTTGGAAGAATTTAATTTTTTCAAATTTTGTTGAATGAGAGATTGTTTTTTATTTTGTACAGATGCTTTCGCATTTAAATAAGCCTGTTGTGTTTCTTTTTTCGTAAAACCAAGTTGTTTTCCCATTTCCATAAACCCTTTTTCCTCTGTTTCATGATGCGCAACATCAATGTTATAACTCAGTATGGATGAAGGAAACATATTTTTGACAATATCATAAATTGCTAAAAAATTCGTACAAGTTTGATTTTGAACTCCATAATTATCAATCCGTGGAATGATTATATAATCACATTTGTCTTGCAAATAAGAAATATGTCCAAGGAAATTTTTCATGGAAAGACACATTTCATCATTCGCCACTTGCATGCCTCTTTCCATAATTTCACGGTTGGTTTTTGGACTAATTATTACATCCAAGCCTAATTTTTCAAAAAAACATCTCCATAAATCACCATAGTAATAATAATGAATACTTCTTGGAATACCAATTCGAATCTTGTCCATAATTTCACCTATATCATATTATTCTGTGAATCTATATTTATGAATTATTTTAACAATTTAATCCATACTAGATATAGGTGATAAGATGAAAAGAGAACCAAATCAAATGATTGATTGTACTGTCCATGATTGTTGTCACTGCAACTGTCTTTGGAACAAATGCAAATTAGAAGAAATTAAAATCTGTAACTGTGGAAAATCCGATGGGGATAAAAAACTAACCATGTGTGATAGCTATCAAAAGAGGGAAAATTAAATTCCCCCTTTTTTATATATTCTCTTGCTTATATAAGGATGCAACGAAAACAAGTTGCTTCTGTGTATCCATCTTACAAGTAATCAATATAAGTGTATTTGGTTCACTAGGAACTGTAAAATAACCTGTTTTTTCCATTTCATAGGAAAGAGAAAGATGATATGTATATTTCACTCCTTGATAATAGAAATAGATCAAGTCATTTATTGCTAAATCTTTCAAATGATTGAAATAAGCGGATGGTCCAATTCCAGAATGTCCTGCCAAAATTAAATTTCCATTTGGTTCATTTGGAAAATGGGATTCTTTTAAAATTTGAATATTTTGATCCACATTGTTTCTACTATCACCTATCGCAAATAATCCCTTTTTCAAATGAATTTTTGGAATTTCTAAAACGGCAATATAGTTTACAACTTTGGTATTTACATAATCGGCTGCATCTTCTGAATATGTTAATGTTTGTTGTTCTAAAAAAGCATCCACCGTATCCATTTCCCTTTTTTGAATACGTTTTTGTTGATACACATCTGTCTCAAATAAAATACTTGCAGATAACAGAAAGAATACTCCAATTTGTATTACTTTAGATGGATAAAGTTTTCCCATAGGTAATAAACACGAAACCAAAAATCAATAATAACATTCCTACATAAGAAAAGCGACTATAACGTATGGAGGCAGTATCTGGTACTTCTATTATTTTGGCATTTTCCATTGTAATCGTAACCAGTTCATTTTCTTCTTTGATTTCAAAATAGATTTTTTTCTCCAATTGGGTATATCCCTTTGGAGGTTCTTTTTCAACCAAATAATATCTTCCATATTCCAACTCTTGGAAAACAATCTTACCCTTAGAATCTGTAATACCACTCCTTACAAATTCACCTTCCTCTGTATAGAGTGCGATCACTGCATCAGATAGTGGTTTATTGGTATTTTCTTCTACTTTCAAAAATTCTAGTGTACCCTTTATTTTAGTATCTTCCATCCTTACAATTACAACACCATCATTTTCTTTGATTTCAAAAGGTAGCTTTCCTTCAAATAAACGATATCCAACAGGTGCCTCTTGTTCAATAATGTAATACTTACCATATTTGAGATTTTCAAAAAGAATTTTACCATCTTGGTCGGTTGTTCCACTTCTTATGAACTCATCCTTTTCTGTATAAATCGCAACTGTGGTACCTGGTAATGGAATGTTGGTTCCCTTTTCTACTTTGACGAATCCTACTCCACCAACTATTCTTGCGTCTTCCATTGTCACTTTGACAATCTCATTTTCTTCTTTGACTTCAAAGTAAAGTCTTCCTCGAAAAATGGTATACCCTTCTTTTGCCTCTTTTTCTGCAATATAGTATTTTCCATAATCTAATCCTTCAAAACGAATTTTTCCTTCTGCATTTGTAACACCACTTCTTACTAATTTCCCGTTTTCTGTATAAACCTCGATCGTTGTATCCGATAAGGGTTGTTTTGTATCTTTATCTATTTTCATAAATTCTAATTCTCCTTTTATTTTTTCATTTTCCATTTGTACTTGAATCAATTGCTCATTTTCGGTAATATCAAATGATAATCGATCATCACGCAGTTGATACCCAACCGCACTTTTGATTTCTTCTATATAAAATTTTCCTACATATAAATTAGGTACAATAATTTGTCCATTTTCATCTGTACTTCCATGATAGAGACAACTTCCATCTTCTGTATCAATTTTTATCTCCGTATTGGAAATGGGATTTTTTGTAACCGCATCTAACTTTTGAAACAACAATTTTCCTTTTGGTAATTGATTTGAAATCGTAAGTGTCTTTACAATAGTAGGTGTTGATGCATCTTGATATGTGAGTGTAAAAGTATATGATTGTTTCTCTTCCATATGTCCTAAGTTACTTTTAAGTTCTTTTAAGATATAAGTTCCAAGTTTTAAATTTCCTACTTCTGCATATCCATTTGAATCCGTAATCAATTCTGTAATGAACTTCCCATCCACATCATATAAACCAAATAACACATCTGGCAATGGAATGGATTCATAAAAGAAAGTATCCTCTTGGATCACTACTTTTTCACCCATTTTATGAATTTCCAGTTTACCTTTGACAGGTTGATTTTCGAAATAGAATTCTATTACGGGCCCATAAATGGAATCAACAATTAAATCTGCACTTTCTTCAATGGAAAATTCTAATGGTTCAGTTGCAAGTAAATAACCATTAGGCGCTTTTATTTCTTCTATGAGGTAGGTTCCACTACTGAAAGGTAATGGTGTATATAAAATTCCATTTTCATTGGTTTGAAATTCACATATGACCTCATCTGTTGTTTGGCAAATATATTCTTTTGTATTCTGATCCTTGATTTTGAATGTAACTCCTGATATTGGAATCAGTTCTTTGGTTTCAGAATCTATCTTCAATAGTTTTAACTTTGCCATAATAGAACCGTCTTTCAAATATACATTTTGAATAAGTGATGTTTGTTCTAAAACTTCGATGGTGATTGGTGTAATCCATTGATAACCACTCATTCCAGATACTTGCTTTACTGTGTAAACACCATATGGTAGCGTAACTGTTGCATACCCATTCGCATCTGTTACTATAGTAGATACTATTTTCCCAGATTTATTTAGAATTTGAAATTGTGCATTAGCTTCTGCATGAATCACTCCTGTATCTTCAACTCCATAAAATTTATAAAATTGGAATTGATTTTGTATCACTTCTTCTTTCACAGTAACAGGATAATGAATATCTTTTAAAATGGACACATTATACACCTCTGGATTCAAATAATACCCTTTACTACTGGACAATTCCCTAATTTCATAATTACCATAGGGTAAAAGATTTGAAATCGCTGTACAATCTTTTCCTATTATTAATGTTTCAACCAATTCGTTTTTCGAATTGTATATTCCATATTTTGCCCCTATCAATGTTGCTTCTCCTTGTGCCTTACACATATTGGTTTCACTATCTACTTTTGTGATTTTGATTCTACCTTTAATGATAGATTCTTTAGAAGTAACCAAAACAGTACTTTCATTTTCTATCTTGACTGGATATTTTTTGGGATCAATTTGGTATCCTGTTGACGAGGTTAATTCTCTCACTTCATAATTGCCATAGAGTAAAAGATTTGAAATTGCTGTACAATCTTTTCCTATTATTAATGTTTCAACTAATTCATTTTTTGAATTGTATATTCCATATTTTGCCCCTATCAATGTTGCTTCTCCTTGTGCCTTACACATATTGGTTTCACTATCTACTTTTGTGATTTTGATTCTACCCTTAACAATAGATTCTTTAGAAGTAACCGAAACAGTTTTTTCATTCTCTATCTTGACTGGATATCTTTTGGTATCAATTTGGTATCCTGTTGACGAAGTTAATTCTCTCACTTCATAATTGCCATAGGGTAAAAGATTTGAAATTGCTGTACAATCTTTTCCTATTATTAATATTTCAACTAATTCGTTTTTTGAATTATATATTCCATATCTTGCACCTATCAATGTTGCCTCTCCTTGTGCCTTACACATATTGGTTTCACTATCTACTTTTGTGATTTTGATTCTACCTTTAATGACTGGTTCCCTCACCTGAACATCAACTATATCATTAGAATGAATTGTAACATGATGTACTGTAGAATCAATTTGATATCCTAAACTACTTTTCACCTCTTCAATCGTATAATCCCCTAATGGTAAAAAATCTGTAGTAGCTGTCATATCATTTCCTATTGTCAATACAGAAACAAGATTATGACTTTGATCATAAACATGATAAATAGCTCCCACTAATGAACCCTCTCCCTGGGCAGTAGAAGACCCAAGTTCACTATCCACTTTAGTAACACGAATTTTACCACCAACTACATTTACTCCAATCTTATGAACCAATGGTTCATAGGAACCTACCACAAGCAAATCTTGACTTTCAGAATCTATATATACAATTGGAACATTATGATATTTGGTATCTTTTTTTGTAAAATAAATATCTGTTTTTCCTAACTGATTTCCAGTAATAGTTAGTGTATTTCCACTCACATTCGTAGACACAATTGCGTCATTAGAAACAGTAAACCCAGAAATAACCCCATTTTCATCCTTTAAAGAAATTGTCTCCCCCAAAGAAATTGTATAATTTGTAGAACCAAAATATGGCATCCTTTGATGATTAGAAATCAACTGTTCCAATTCTGCCATCTCATTTTCATATAAGGTAATTCGATTTCCATCTAAATAATCTGTAAAGTACATATCACTCACAGGGTCAACAGTTCTCCATATCATAAGTTGTGTCAAGGCATACCATTTGGCTTCCACATGATTACCATACTGATATCCGTAATAAGCAAGCAATAAAACACGGTTCCATTGTTCTTGGGACATATGCGTAACTGCTGCATAATCACTATCGTAAGCAATTTGTAATCTACCATTTACAAAATCCACAAATGGTTGAAGACAGTACGCAAATTGTCCATCTGACCTTTCTAAAAAACGAGCTGTTTTATAATAGGTATACCCATTTTTATGTTCCTTGTAATAAGTACCATAAATATATTCACCTTCATAAAATCGATCATTACTTGGTTTCGCATACACAATCTCTATACAAAAAACTGTACACGCAATAAAAGCAAAGAAAAATATACCCCAAATTTTATTCCACTTCTTTTTCTTCATGATTTCCACCTCACTAATAACATACAAGGTCTTTTTGTGATTTCCTTTTTATTTCGAAAAAAAAAGAATCTTTTTTAAGATTTTTTGAATGCCATTAGCCAAATTCCAAAGTCCATTGTTTATGATTCAATATATTTTAACTCTTCTATTTGCTCTTTTGTTAATCCTGTTACTTTAGAAATAAAAGATATATTCGCTTGCTCATTCAACATATTCTTAGCAATCTTTTCTATTCCTTCTTCTCTACCTTGTTGTTTCGCATAATCTAACCTATTGTTCATTACTTTGTTTGCTACTTTCTCTGCATTATATACTCCTATGATATTATGTTCTCTACAAATTCTTCTGATTTCATCAATCGCTTCATCCATATACTCTTCACCTCTTAAACAATCCAATTCTTCTTCATTTGTTGCCTTGAATATTTTTAAGATATTCACCAATTAACTTTCATCATTAGTATAACACGAATCTTCTGTTTTGGATAGATTAATATGGTAGGATCTATAATTTTCATTCTCTATTAGGTGATGTTTCACTTCCATTAATCTAAACTCATATATGAGTTCACCTAATCCATATGCATCAAAATCATCGATATTGATTTGGATTACATATCTTTCATCATAC
>CAJTIX010000014.1 GCA_910576795.1 uncultured Bacilli bacterium | reverse complement strand
CTTCTGATAAAGAATGGACTTTTGTTAAAATTTCAATACCATCTGGATTGTGTTCTTTTATTATAGTAATTGCATCGTTAATAATCATTGCTTGTCTTATCCATTTTTGCCAATCTAATTGTTGTAAATAGGTTAGCCTTTTTATATCTATTCCCTCATTTTTGAGTCTATTATATTCATCAAATAAACCAAATTCAGTGTCAAGTATTACTCCATCACAGTCTATATATTTGATAATCTTTTCCATAAAACCCTCCATTTCTATATATTATATCACATCTTATGAAAATCTTTTATCTTGAAAGTGAAAAATTTTTAAGCGTAGTAAAATAGTAGTAAATTTAGCTTAATTTCTTTTATTATTACTTATAAAAGAAGGTTTATATCAAATTGTTAATATTTTTACACTAAAAAAGTTGTTTCATTGATAAATTTGTATTCTGTTTTATACTTCAATTCTCTTACCAAACGGAACAATGCCTCTTCTTTCATTTTAGCTTCTATCATAACATCAAAATCTTGATTTGTAAATTCAATTTTTTTTATAAAGGTTATAAAATCATCACTATTAATATAATCATGATGGCTTCTTTTTTCTTTTTTGTTTTTTGGTGAAGATATATGAATTTTAGGATTTTCTTTACGGTTTGACCAGGTTGCAAAAATGCGTTCTATATAATCTTCTATTTTTTCACGGTTATGGTTACATTTATAATGATGATAATCTAGTACCATTGGAATGTTTAGTTTTTCACATAAAGAAAGTGTATTACGAATATTAAAGATTTTGTCATCATTTTCTAATACAATCATCTTTTGTAATTTAGGATCTAATTGTTTGAAATTATCCGCAAAGCGTCTCATAGCTTCTTTTTTACCACCTACACTACTTCCAATATGTAATACCAATACACTATCTAGATGAAATGCCTCTAATAAATGTTGGTAAAATGTAAGTGTTCGAATTGTATTTTCAATAACGATTGGATTGGTACTATTGAGGACACAAAATTGATCAGGATGTAAATCAATACGTAGTTGATGTGTTTGAATATATCTACCAATTTCATCCCATTCTTTTTGGTACTTTTTCCATACTTCATAATGTACATCAGGATGTGTTCCAAGTGGAATCAAATTACATGTCATACGAAAAAAGGTAATATCATTGCATACATTATATTTTAAAATTTCTTTTAATGCATTAATATTAGATAAAATTGTTTGATGAATTTTTTCATTTCCTCTTTTCTTTCCTATTTTTTTATAATGTGAATAAGTTACAGTAGAAGAGGAAGTAATTGAAAGTGCAACTGGGAGTGCTACATAACCAAGTCTTATTTGCATTAGAAATCACCAATATTAGTATGGTAAAAAATGAAAATTATATGAAAAAACGTATTCACCGATACGTTTTTATCATTTTGACTAGCAAACGTGTTAATTAATAGATTATTATCTATATTGATTTAATACAGTATTTTTTCTAACATTTCTTAAAGCTCTTTTCTTTATACTAGCAACTTTATTTTTCTCTATTCCAAGAAAATTAGCAATTTCTTCATATGTTAAGCCAAGGTATCCATAATTATCATAGGATAGTTGCATTACTATCTTTTCGTCCTCGTTTAAACTTTCTAATACACAATTATAATCTTCAAAAAAAACGTTTGTATTTATTCTTTCCATTAGTTCATCTTTTGAAATTTCATTTTTCATCAAAAATTTTAATTCAAATGGGTTAACAGGGTATTCTTGTTTTTCATATGAGAGACTATGTTTTTCTAATATTTCTTTGGTCCTTACTTTATTTTCACCAATTACTGGAGTTCCTAAAAATTTTTCATCAAATGATAGGCACTCATAACATACAACTATCGTTTTTGCTTCTTTAAAGGAAACTTTTTCTATGTTTGAAATGTATTTAGTAATAGCATTCTCAAAGCTTTGTATGACATACAAAGTAAATATTGTGTCACCGCAATGTACCATATATTTTGCAACATTAATTAGGGTTTCTAATAATAAATAATACAATATTTCTTGTTTAATTCTAGAATGAAACAGATTATAATAATATCTAACATATTGAAATACTAAATGCATTGATCCATCTACAACTCTTTTTTGATTTTCTTTGCTTAAATGTTGTTTCTGAGGTTCTGGATATTTTGCAAGTATTACTTGTTCTGATATTTCAGAACGGTCACCTAAAATCTTTTTTAATAATCTTTCTTCAGCTGATATAGTTTCTAGAACTAATTCTAGTTTTTTATGCCAATCTTTCATACTTTCTTCATATTGAGGGATAGTTGCATGGTCTTCTTTAAAAATATCTATTATTTCTTTTTCGCTCAGTGCACGTGAATTTTTTTTCCAATCTTTTTCTATAATATCTAAGTCAAACAATAAAATCACCAATCCTATCTATTACGTTTTTATTTTTTCTCTTTTATATATCTTTTTACTGCATTTTCCCACTCTGGTAATAATGAAAAATGATTTTCACTTAAAGAAGTAGTACTCATTCTAGAATCCATTGGTCTTTCTACACTAGATGGATATGTGTTGCTTGTGATTGGTTCAATAGGTGTTGAAATTCCAGCTTCCTGTAGTGCATAAGCAGCAAAATCATACCAAGAACAATAGCCTTCATTATGTGCTTGATAAAGTCCATATGCGTCTGTTGCAGATAAATCTACTAAGAATTTTGCCAAATCTACTGTATAGGTTGGACTACCCAATTGGTCGTTTACTACTGTTAATTTGTCTTTTGTTTGTGCTTGTTTTAATATATTTTCAATGAAGTTTGGTGTTTTACTGTGGCTACCAAAAACCCATGATGTTCTTACAATATAGCTTTTAGAATAAGTTTTTGCAATTTCTTCTCCGAGTAGTTTGGACTGCCCATACACATTGAGTGGATTTGTTGCATCCTGTATTTCATAAGGTGTCCCTTTTTTTCCATCAAATACATAGTCTGTTGATACATAGATGAATTTTGCATCTACATCTTCAGCTGCTCTTACCATATTTCTAGTTCCCATCACATTGATGTTATGTGCTAATAGCTTTCCTTCTTCTGTTTCTGCATTTTTGACATTGGTATAGGCTCCACAATGAATTATGATTTCTGGTTGATAACTTCTAATAATATCTTCGACACGTCTTTTATTCGTAATATCCATTTCATTACTACCTAATGCTAGAACATCATAGATACCACGAGAGTTTAATTCACGTACAACATCATATCCAAGTTGACCCGTTACACCTGTAACCAAATATCTATATTTAGAATAAAAGTTTACATTACAATCTTTTAATCTAGGTCTTTTCATATCTGCTTCTTTTAACATAATCTGATCAAATTGAATTCCATATTCTTTGCACCATTGTTCCCATGGAATTTTGATCTCAGGATCATTCCATAAAATTCCACCATCTTTTTTAGGAGAGTAGATATTATCTACAAAATATTGAAATCGAGTATCATCTTCCAAAGCCAGAAAACCATGGGCAAATCCTCTAGGAACATAAAGCATTTTCCAATTTTCTTTGGTCAATAAAGCAGATGTATATTGTCCATATGTAGATGAGTCCTTTCTCATATCTACGACTACGTCTATAACTGCCCCATTGATTACTCTTACAATTTTTGTTTGTGTATCAGGTGTATCTTGAAAATGCATTCCTCTTAAAATACCTTTAGAATTTCCACTTTCATTGGTTTGAAAATTTTTATAAAAACCTAATTTTTCTACTTCCTCTATATTAAATGGAACAGAAAAGTAGCCTCTTTCATCTTCTGGTACATTTGGTGTTAAAATATAACAATCATTCAAATTTGTTTTTTCTATTTTCATAGCAAAACCTCCCTTAGTAGCTATATTATAACATATATCCATTTAAAAAGGAACAGAATTGTTCCTTGATCTATATAAACGCTAACTTGCGATTAGCGAGCCAAATAACATGTTTTATAGTGATATTCTTTTCAAAAGTAAATTCAATTGTATCCCCTATCCATAATATATTCGACTCATGGAATTTTGTATACACAATTATTCTGGTTAATTTTTTGTTTTTCATCACATTATAATAATCTATTTATACTCATTATGGACTATAAGTTCTAATTTTGTAGCTATTTTGATTTATTAGTATTTGTATACTTCCTTTTAAATCAGTTCTATAAATATCACAATAATCATCTAATATATCCATTACACTTTCTTTTGGATGCCCATACCTATTGTTCTTACCTACTGAAATAAGACAATTTTTAGGAGCGATATTACTTATAAAATATTGGCCTGAAGATGTATTTGATCCATGATGTCCTACTTTTAAGAAGTCTATATCAGTTAATTTATATTTTTCTATTATATCCTTCTCTTTATTTACGCCAGCATCTCCCATAAATAGAAATTTATAATGATTTATATTCAAACAAATTACATTAGAATTATCATTTTCATTTCCATATTCTTTTGTATTTAAAAAGGATAATTTATTATCGCCTATTTTTAATTCTTTTAATCCTTTATAATAATTGATCTTTTTCTTTTCTAATACCTGAATCAATTCAGTTTCTAGTCCATTATAATCATCATTATTAAAAATCACATTTTGGACCTTAAAATTATCAATTAAATTTATTGCCTCTCCTATATGATCGATATCACCATGAGTTAAAATCAAATAATCCAAACCATGAATTCCAACGGAACGCAAATAAGGAATGGTAATTGACTCCCCTATGGAATACTCTTTTTTCTTCTGTTTCCATTTTTCTTTAGAATAAGATATGGTTCCTCCCGTATCGATTAATATATTGCCTTGATTATGTGGAAACTGAATTAAGATAGAATCTCCTTGTCCAACATCTAACATTGTTAAAGTCGAATACATTCTCCATATTCCAATATGATAATGAAGAAATAGTATGATAAACAATAGAAAAAAAGACTTATAATTTCTTTTGAAAAAGAAAGATAATGCATATCCGATTATCATATAGTAACAAAATAATATCGGCAATGATATATAAGCAAATGAAAATTCAAATAGTGTAATTTGATTTCCAATTTCCATACATCTATTTAAAATCCAAAAAAGACAATCCAAAATGGTATTTAAAAAAGGACACAGCAGACAGATACAGCAGGCGGGAAATAATAAAAGTGATACAAATGGAACAAAAAATAAATTCCAAATAGGAGTTAGAAAATTGACACGAAAAAAATTGCGTATGAGTATAGGAAGACCTATCCAAAAAGAAATCCAAGAAGTTTGAAATAGTTGTTTGAAGTAACTCTGTTTTTTTTGAAATCGACTATAATATAATAACGCAAAACTAACCAAAAAACTCAATAAAAATCCCAAATGATAAATATAATAAGGATTATAGAAAAGCATTCCTATAAAAATAGTTCCTAAAAGAAAAAGAGAAGAAATTCTCCACTTTTTCTGTTTTTTCAACCATAATAACAGAAAGAAACTACTTGCTCTTACAACCGATGGAGAAAAATTGGTAAGGAAACAATAGAAGATGAGAAAACAAAAGAGAATGACACCTTGTACCGATTTTTTATGCATTATTTTTTGGATTATCCATAAAAGCATTCCTACCAATAGATGAACGTGCATACCTGAAATCGCAAATAGATGACTGATTCCAAGAAATTGTGCGTTGTCTTTGAAATTAGTATCTATTTCACTTGAATCACCCAATAGTAGATACTTAAAATAAGCTGCATTTTCTCTTTTATTGATTTGTCTATATAGCTCACCTTTCCAAATAAATAATGGATTTTTTGTATGTTTGATATGATTGATTTGACTGGCATTTAATATCCAGAATATCTTTTTCGATTTTAAATAATTTTGATAATCAAATAAATGAAAATTACGATTGCTAGTAGGTCGTTTGAAAGTACCTATTAATTTTAGTGTATCTCCTAAGTGATATTGTTGTTCAAAATCTATTTTTTCTTGCTCAGTTTGAAAATAGTATTGTATCAAAATCAGTTCTTTTGCTTTGATCTCTGCTTTGAGTTGATTTCCGTCTATTTGATAAGACCATAGAATCCCTTCCACTTCCGTTTCTTTTATATCATAATGACTGTGAAGCTTTTGTACTCGGACAAATAAAAGAGCACCAACAAAGAATAATAGAAAACTATATCGTAATATTATCTTTGATTTTTTCAAATATTTTTTCTCCGATTCCTTTAATTTCCTTTAATTCATCAATTGTTTCAAAGGGCTTTTTTTCGCGATATTCTATGATTATTTTTGCTTTAGATTCGCCAATTCCTGGTAATGTTTCTAATTCTTCTTGAGTTGCTACATTCAAAGAAATCTTATCAGAAACAGATGAATTTGCATCCGTTGGTTTTTGCATAATACAAGCATCATTGACATTGTCTGGACAAGTACAATCTGGTTCTATATAAACATATTCAATTTTTGTTTGATTGGTTTGTAATGCAGCAATTTCCTCTTTGGTATATACAATAATTACCATTTCATCTACTACATGCTTACTTAAATTGATACGCGATAAATCCGCATTTTCTAAAACACCACCAGCTTGATAAATAACATCATTTACCCTTGAACCTTGTCTCATTTCATAAACACCTGGCGATACAACTGCTCCTTTGATATCTACTCGAATAACACTCTCCTCTTGTATCGATTCTGTTGTCTCAATAATAGGCTCTATTATCAAAGGCTCTTCTGGTTTCCCACTACTTGCTTTTGACTTTGGTAGCAACAAGATTAAGAAAAGAAAACAAATAGAAAAACAAACAACTCCTATTCCAATTTCTTTTCTGTAATGATAAAGATATCTTTTGATTTTTTGATTCATAATTCACCTCCTCAATATTAATATAGTAAATAAAAAGTCTATTTCCTTCTTCTAAACAAAAAAAAACGAAACTAAATCCATTTCGTTGTCTTTGTTGATCCGATTTCATCCTTAATATAGTCATGATATAAAGCTATGATATCTGTAGTATCACCAAAAGAAATACTGGTATCTTTGATATAATAGTTTTGTACAAAGCGATAAAAATGAGAGGAAGTCACATATACATACATGACTTGATCTAGTTGCTTCATCATATGTATTGTTTTTTGATCGATTTGATCTATCTGAAATAAATACTCTTGATAAGAAGATATCAGTTTTTGAGTAATATAATCATGTTTTGGATATGAAAAATTTAATATTGTGTCATAATGTTTACAACATACAAGTACTTCTTCTATTTGCCCTTGCATGAAACACCCCTTTAATGAAATAAGCGAATGATATCATGGTATGTGATAAAAACCATCAAAATCATAAGCAATAGAAAACCAATACTATGAATTGTATTTTCCACTTTTGGACTGATGCGACTTCCTTTTATTTTTTCTATGATTAAAAAGAGAAGTCTTCCTCCATCAAATGCAGGTAGTGGAATAAAATTGATAAATCCAACATTGATACATAAATAAGCAATTAAATATAGTAAATTGATAAAACCTGCTTTTGCAGTATCCCCAACAATTTGAAAGATTCCAATAGGTCCCGCTAAATTATCAAGACTCAGTTTTCCTGTCAGTAAATAACCAACAATCATACCCATTTGTTCCATTAAACTACCTGTTTTCACAAATGCATATTGGATAGCTGGTAAGATTCCTGTTTTGGTTTCATTTTTTAATGTAAATCCATAACGATATCCTTTGACACCATCTTCTTCTGTTAAAACTGGATTGACAGATACTGTTTCTATTTCTCCATTTTCATGTTTGACTGTAATTGCAAGTGTTTCTCCTGTATGGATTTGCAGTTCTAGCAACAATCGATCCATCGAACGTATCTTTTTTCCATTGATTTCTGTAATTAAGTCCCCGGAAGTAATTTGTGTATTTGCAATAGGATAAGCAGAATCCAGTGTATCAATATATGGTTTGGTTTCAGGTGTCCCATGAATGAGTGCGACGATAAACAAAAGAACAATCGCAAGAATGAAGTTAAATAGTACCCCTGCTGATATGGTCATAAATCTTTGAAACCAAGGTTTGTTACACATTTGTTTTTCGGCTGGGACTGCATCATCAGATTCTATATCCTCTCCTGCCATGCTTACAAATCCCCCAATTGGAAACAAGCGAATCGCATAAACAGTTTCATCATTTTTTCGTTTAAAATGGAAAATTCTAGGCCCCATTCCTAATGAAAATTCATATACATAAATTCCTGCTTTTTTAGCAAATAGGAAATGACCCAATTCATGAATCAATATGGTAATACTTAAAACTAAAATAAAATAAATGAGTGTCATAATTGCCTCTTTTCTATAATATGGAATGAAAGAAAATAAATCCAAGTACTACAAATATCATACTATCCATACGATCCAGAATACCACCATGTCCTGGCATAATATTTGAAAAATCTTTTTTTCCATAATATCTTTTGATTGCGGAAAATACCAAATCACCAAACTGTCCTAAAATGGATAGAAAAAAAGTCATAGGAATCAAAATAGAGAGCACTAAGGTAGGATCTACTACAGTGTGATAAAAAATAACTGCAATCCCTACGCCAAATAAGGTTCCACCTATAGTTCCTTCCCAAGTTTTATTTGGTGATATAGAAGATAGTAATTTATGCTTTCCAATTAAACTGCCTACTATGAAAGCATATGTGTCTGTAAACATTGTTATGAGAAACAGATAGAGTAAAATATTCATTTGATAGTGTCGCAAAGCGATTAGGAAGGAAAAACTTGTTCCTAAGAAGAAAATACCACCAATTAAATAAAAGGCATCTTTTATACTATATATTTCAGCTTCATGATATAAAACGGTAGGAATTAAAAATACCAAAAATAGACCTGCAATCACACGATAATCAATAGTAAATAGTAATGTATTGGAAGACAAATTCCCAAGTACTAAGAAAGTAAGAGCAACATAAGAAATAAAACTGATAAAAATTGGCAATTCTTTTTTGCTTTCCATCATTCGTAAAAATTCCCATAATCCTAAAATAGATAAGATGTAAATAGTGATTGTAAAAGAGATTCCTCCAATGAGAAAAAGTGGCACAATTATGAGAAGTGCAACTATGGCACTAATGGTTCTTTGTATCATTACTTTCACCTCCAAATTTGCGGGTTCTTTTGTTATATTCTAATATTGCTTTTTCAAATTCTGATTCATCAAAATCAGGAAAATAAGTATCTGTAAAATAGAATTCTGCGTAGGAAAGTTGCCAAAGCATAAAATTACTGATACGTAGTTCTCCACTGGTTCGAATCATAAAATCAATTGGTTTTAAATTTTGATATAAATATTGTGTAAATACTTCTTCATTTAATTCTTTTATATCTATTTTGTTTTGAACAGCATCTTCATAAATTTTCTTACAAGCATCTATGATTTCTGCATGCCCTCCATAGTTTAAACATATATTTAAAATTCCACCTGTATTGTTTTTTGTACTTTCTACCACTTCTTGCATTGCTGCCCATACTTTATCGGATAAAGGCTCCTTTCTTCCTGAAAATACAATGCGAATATTTTTGTCTTTATAGAACTCAAATTCATTTTGAAAAGCGTGAATAAATAATTTCATCAGATAATCTACTTCTGACTGACTTCTCTTAAAGTTCTCCGTTGAAAAAGCAAAAATGCTTAAAATCTGGACACCTTTTTGAAAAATATACTCACTTAAACTTTTCATACGTTCCATACCAGCATAATGTCCATCTTTACTATTTAGGCCACGCGATTTTGCCCACCTACGATTGCCATCCATGATAATTGCTACATGAGTAGGAACTTCTAGATTAGAGTTTTCCATCTTGTTACCTCACAATTCTATTTCTATTATAGTATAAAATAGTACGATATACAAGAAAAATTAGAGCCAATTTGGTTCTAATTTTCTGCTTCTTCCAACATATTTACAACTAAAATTCCGTAACCTTTATTAGGCGCATCGACAACTACATGCGTAACAGCACCTACAATATAATCTCCTTGTATAATTGTAGAACCACTCATTCCTTGTACAACTCCGCCTGTTCTTTCAAGTAACTTTGGATCTGTAATTTCAAATAAAATATTTTTTGTTTTTTGATTTTGATTATTATTTACTTTTAAAATTTGAATATCATATTCTCCAATTTCATTTCCAGAAATTACAGTCAATATTTTGGCTTCCCCTAATTTTATGTCTTCAAAGGAAGCAACTTTATATAATTTTTTGTTTGGAATTTCGCCTGTAAAGGTACCAAATATTCCACTTTCTGTGTTTTCCTTTATGGTACCATTTTGACTGGTCATATCAAATTTTGCATTTTTGCTACCTGGAGTTCCTTCTTCACTACGATCAATACCAGTCACGGCTGCATTAAAAATTTTGCCATCTTTTACTTCTAAAATTTTTCCTGTATTTTTTTCTGTAATTTCATGTCCCAATGCACCAAATATTTTGGTATTAGGATCTATAAAACTTAAGGTACCAATTCCAGTAACACTATCTTTTACATACAAACCAGTTTTAAATACATCTTCTTCTTTGATAATGTGTAATGTGGTATTCAAGGTTTTATTTGCTCTTTCATAAGTCACTTTTAAATCAAGTGATTCTGAAGCATTGATTTTAGCAATCATATCATTGATGTTTTCGACATTTTGATCATTGATTTTTGTAATTTTGTCACCTATCATGAGTCCTGCATCACTTGCGGGATACGTTCCATTGACCTCATAGATACCAACTACTAAAATACCTTTCGAATGTATTTGTATTCCGATGTTTTCGCCACCTGGAATCAAATATTCTGAATAAGCAAAGACTTGAAATGGCATAATAAATAATGAAAGAAGTAATAATGTTGCTGATTTTTTAAATTTTTTAAAAATCATTTTTACATCTCCTTCTTTGGCAGACTACATTATTATTATGTATTTTCTCTCTTTTTTTAGACATGAAAAAAATACCCAATAAGGTATTAATTGTCAATTGGTTCAAAATCTTCTATTTCGCCATTTTCTAAAACCATTTTACTCACTTGTTCTTCTACGTTTTTTAGTTTTTCATCACATACTTTTACCAATTGCATAGCAGTTGTGTATTTTAAAATAGATTCATCTAAGTCAATTTCTCCGGTTTCTAATGCATTGATAATTTCTTCTAGTTCTTTTAAATTTTCTTCAAATTTCTTTTCTTTTTCCATATTATCCTCCTATAATTTCTTCAATTTTTGTATAAATGGTTCCATCTTGTAATTTGACTTTAATAGAGTCTCCTTTTTGGACTTTTTTGACACTATGTAATAAAGTATCATTATGATAAGTAAGAGAATATCCTCTTTTTAATACACCAAGTGGATTTAATAGTTCTAATTTTTCTATATTAATTTTCAGTTTGTTCTGATAAGGTTCATATAATTGTTTTGGATTTTTTAATATATAGTGATTCTGTAATTCTTTTAGCATCAATCTTTTTTCTACCATATGTTTTTGCATGATATGTACTAGTTTTTCATAAGTGATATCCAATTTTTGTTTTTTATTTTCGAAAAGTAACATTGGATTTTTGATTACAAATGAACTTTTGAAACTTTCTAAATATAGTTTTTGCATTTTTATTTTTTTCATAATGGTTTCATTTAATCGAATTTGATATTGGGTTAAGATATGTTTCAAGTCGACTAAATTGGGAACCGCAAGTTCAGCTGCTCCTGTTGGTGTTGGTGCTCTTAAGTCGGACACAAAATCCGCAATGGTATAATCGATTTCATGTCCAACTGCACTAATTACCGGAATCTTAGATGCAAAAATGGTACGTGCCACTTCTTCATCATTAAAGCAATTTAAGTCCTCAAAAGCGCCACCACCACGACCTACAATCAATACATCTAAGTCGTAGGTACTAGCTTGTTTGATTTTTTTTACAATATCAGCTGCTGCACTATCTCCTTGTACCAAACAAGGAAATAAATACGTTTGACAAATGGGAAATCTTCTTCGAATCGTAGAAATGATATCTCTTACAGCGGCACCTGTAGATGCAGTTATGATTCCTATTTTTTCTGGAATTTTAGGAATTTCTTTTTTGTACTTTGGATCAAATAATCCTTCTATTTCTAGTTTCTTTTTTAGTTTTTCAAAAGCAACATATAAATTTCCGATTCCATCTTCTATCAAATCTTCTACATAAATTTGATAATTTCCAGTTGCTTCATAAACACTAATAGCACCTGTTACTAGTACTTTCATACCTTCGTTTGGAATAAAATTCAATTTAGATGCATGTGTACGAAACATAATCGCATTGATTTTACTATTTTCATCTTTGATTGAAAAATACAAATGTCCTGTGGTATGAGATTTAAAGTTAGATATTTCGCCACGTAGAAATACTTTTCTTAAATTAGAATCACTATCAAATTTGTATTTTAAATATCGTGTAAGAGCTGTAACGGTTAAATATTTATCATCCATAAATTCTCCTATTTGTTGTGATATACTTTATCAAGTACACTATTAATCATTTTTCGAACACTATCATCACTATAGACTTTCGCAAGTTCTACTGCTTCATTGATGCAGACAACATCTGGTGTATCTGTATATAGTAATTCATAAATTCCAAGTCTTAAAATCGCAGAATCGGTATTCCCCAAACGATCAATTGTCCAACCTTCTAAATAAGTATTGGCAAGTTGATCAATATCCTTTTTATAAGTAATTACACCATATACCATTTCTTTTACAAATTCATTATCAATTTCTAAAACTTCTTTGATGATAGAATCAATGTTATATTCTATTTTATTGTTTTGATATACATTTATTTGATATAAAATTGTCATTATTTTCTTTCTAAGTTCACTACGATTCAGTTGTTCCATATTGCTCACCTTTATTCATTTTAACATAAATTTTATCAAACAGGAAGAAAAAAGAGCAAAGATTATATGCTCATCAATTCTTGTTCTTTTTCTTTTGCTTTGTCATCTACTATTTTATTATATTTTTGAATCAACTCTTGAATTTCATCTTGTAATGATTTTATATTATCTTCTGGTATTTCTAATTTTTTTATGTCGTTCATTCCGTCTTGTCTAATGTTACGAAGGGCAATTTTTGCTTCTTCTGCAATTGCCTTAGCTTGTTTTACATAATCTCTTCTCGTCTCTTCTGTAAGAGCTGGAATATTTAAGATAATGGTTTCTCCATTGTTATTTGGAGTAAGACCAATATTGGCTTCAAAAATACCTTTTTCAATCAATCCAATGCTAGAACGATCAAAGGGTTTAATGCAAAGTTGTCTTGCTTCTGGAACAGATATCGTAGCTAATTGTTTCAAAGGTGTATCTACTCCATAATATGATACCATAACATGATCCAAAATGGCAGGATTCGCTCTTCCTGCGCGAATATTTAATAATCTTTTTTCTAAGTTTTCAATGGCTGATTCCATTCTAAGTTCAGTTTCTTCTAAAATTTGTTCCATTTTATCTCTCCTATAACATTATTATAATATAGTCATTCTAAATATTCAAGAAATTTATTTGATTTTACTTTGTAAAAATTGTTCTAGTTTTTCTATGATTTCAGAAGCAGCTTGTTTGGCTTTTTCTGTTCTATAATAAAACATTTGTCCGATCGGATTAACACAACCATCTTTCAAATCTTCTTCGTAATATGTAAACATTCCTGTTTGTTCTAATAAAGCAATTAATTCTTCTTTTTGATAGCAATATTTAGGAAGGAAAAATTCTTCATATAAAGATTCTGTAGTTACAACACGCATAGCAGGATCAAAAACAATATTCTCTTTTTTCACCCAAGAATGATAGTATACTTGATTTTTGTCCTCAAAATCGAAAACGCCCTGAACGAGTTTCCAAGAAGGATTTGCAAGACAAAAAACACTAGATAAAATATGACAACCTCGTTCGGACTGATGATGAAAATCGAGTTGAGCCGTTTGATAATACTGGTGCATATATTCATCTAATAATTCTATTTTTGATGTAATTTCATCCACGATTTCATCTGTAATATCGGGATGGAATCCAATATAACCGTTGTCATATAAGGAAATATCCTCTTTTGTAAAATAAGGCCATAGTTTACGAACAGCAACACGATTTAATTGTTTCAGTTTTTGTTTTTCAGAAAAATCCATACAATCACCTAGTGTTATCATATCACATTTTGTTTATAAAAAATATAGTATTTTTTAAGTAACTATTTATATATTCTTAAATGTTGTTATATCCTTTATTTATAAGTATTAATAGCGTTTTTATTTTTGAAAGATTTTACATAAATTGTTATAACTTCTCATATTTTTGTTTTTAAAAGTAGTAAATTGGTAGTAAAAATTATAGAATTGAAATTTATATAATTTAATTGTATAGAAACTAAAAAACTACTATATGCAATGCCATATTAGTTAAATATATTTGTGGACAAGACTTATGGCGTAGCCATTAAAGTCTTCATCATAATAAGGATAGTATTACCCTTATTATGTAGCACGAAGCATGTAGCAAAATATTTACTGGGCAAATAATAAATTATTAATTATATGATTTTAAAACAAAAGAATGTTGTTACAATATTTTTTTCAATTCTTTTAATTTTTTTATAATCATAGTTGGTTTATACGATTCAGTTAATTCCTCATTATTTTTATTAAACCAACAACTATCGAATTCACAATTCATTGCAAAACCAACATCAGATTTAAGTGAATCGCCAATTATTAAATATTCCTCATTATTATAATTTTTTAATAAATTTTGAATTGCTTCAAAAAATTCTTTTCTTGGTTTCATATATCCAAACATATCAGCCGATAAAACTTCATTTACAAAATCTAAACATCTTATTTTAGATAGTTTGTCTTTTGTTGCAATTTTAGGCCCATTAGTAGCAATAATAATATAATATTTTTCATTTAAGTATTTTAATGTGTCATAAGCACCATCTATTGCAATAACAACTTCAGTTAGTGAATTCATAAAAAGATTATTTAATTCTATTGCTTTATCTAAACTTATGCGATTATCAAAATAGATTAAAACCCTTTGTGCTCTCAGCCAATTTAAAAATTCTTCACTTTTCTTTCCAGTTTCCTTTTTTAAATGCTCAGGTAGTTCTATTAAACCATCTTGCCAATCTTTCCAAAATTTTTTATCTATCTCATACCATTTTTTAAATCCATCTTCAGAATACTCATTTCCAACTGATTGAACCATTCTAGTATATGCATATCTTACGTTTTCTAAATTATCTATCAATGTATCATCTAAATCAATTATAAGAATTTTATATTTATCCATAATAAGTCATCACCTCGAATAATATTTATTTTATCATATTTAATCATTCATTGGAATTATATAAATTTATTTTGAAATTTGAAATTATTTCTGTAATTTAAAAGATAACACAATTCATGTATTAATTCAATTTATAAAGTAGTAAATTAGTAGTAAAATAATGGGATTTTTTTACATATATGCTTTAAAATATAAAGTTTTTACCTACAATTAAATTTTTATAAGAAAACACAGTAATTTTTTAATGTAGTAAATTGATAGTAAAAATTATCAATTGATTTATTATTGTAAATTTTCTACAAAAAATACTATGAATTCATAGTATTAAAGTATACACTTATGTACGAGACTAATAGGATAGCCACTAAAATCTTTACTATAATAGTGATAACAATTTTTTATTTATTATCGCAAATACTTTTACATAAAACTTTAATAATTGGCTCTTTACCATCTTCAAATTCATGATTTATGCACATATCATTTTCCTGTGTTTGTTTATAACAACAATTTGTACAATATAAGTTTTCACTCTCTGACTCCACTTCAAACACAAATAAACTATGATTACAATTATTACAAGTTCTTAACAATTTTAAATTTTCTATATAACCATCATCAAACATAATGTTATTTTTTAGTTTTTCAATGATCATTGCTTGATTTTTGAATGCATATTCGCTTGTTAAACTATTATCAGTTCTATAAATAGCTAATGGATAGCCAATTGGTATAGCCCCTTGTTTAACTGAGACTAAAGCTTTTATTAATTCATCCATAGCAGATATCACACTTTCATTGCTATTACAACCAAGTTCTATTTGAATTCTTAAAAATTCTCCTTTACAAAATTTAATATAAAATCTCACATCTTCCAAACTATACCATGGTCCGCCTATACCATCTTTATTATATACCCCAGTTAATATTGGATTATCTATTCCAAATTGATTAAATGATACATATCCATCCATTTGCGTTTTTAATTGTTGTGCCAACCATACACAATCTTCACCTTTTGAATAAACTTCGCTCATAAATATAAAACCTCCTGCAAGCATATTATATCACTAATTTTAAGTTTTTGTTTAAAAAGTAGTATAATTATCACTATAATCTAACATATAAGCCTTTAAAATGAAGAATTTTAATAGAATCACTTTAGTACAAAAAAAGAGCAAAAGCTCTTATCCGTTGATTTGTTTTGCCACTTCAGCTGCAAAGTCTTCTTCTCTTTTTTCAATTCCTTCGCCAACTTCATAACGAACCATATTGACAATCATTCCATTGTTATTCTTCACATAAGTTCCAACAGAAAGATCTCCATCTTTGATAAAAGGTTGTTCCTCTAAACAAATCTCTTTGTAATACTTTTGAATACGCCCTTCTACCATTTTTTCAGCAATATCAGCTGGTTTTCCTTCATTGATTGCTTGTTCTTTTAAAACTGTTCTTTCTTTTTCTAATTGTTCTGCAGGAACATTTTCTTTCTTCACATATTCTGGTTTCATAGCAGCTGCATGCATTGCAACATCTTTTGCAACTTCAGCATTTCCACCATCAATAATAGTTAAAACTGCAATTTTACCACCCATATGAATATATTCTCCAAAGAATTCACTATCAGATTTACTAACTTTCATAAATCTTCTTAAAGATAATTTTTCTCCTATTTTAGCAGTTTTATTAACAATCAAATCATTTAATGTACCATCTTCACAAGGAAGTTCTAATGCTTCTTCTACAGTAGTAACATTTCCATTCATTAACGCTTCTAAAACTGTTGAAACCATACCTGTAAATTCTTCGTTTTTGGCAACAAAATCTGTTTCAGAGTTAATTTCTACAATAACAGCTTCATTTCCGCGCACTAAGATACTTGCTAAACCTTCAGCTGCAATACGATCTGCTTTCTTTGCAGCTTTAGAGATTCCTTTTTCTCTTAACCAATCCATAGATGCATTGATATCACCATTGTTTGCTTCTAATGCTTTTTTGCAATCTAACATTCCAGCACCAGATTTTTCTCTTAATTCTTTTACTAAACTTGCACTTATCATAATTTTCCTCCTTTTTATGAAAAAAGATGAATGAATCATCTTTCTTTTTATTTTAAAGCTTCTAAAAGCTCTGCTTTTTTCATAGTTGAATATCCTTTTACTTCCTTCGCTTTTGCCATTTCACGAAGCTCAGTTACTGTTAATGTAGATAAGTCTTTCTTGGCTTCTTCTTTTTCAACTACTTTTTCTACAACTTCAGTTTTTGGACTTTCATTTTTTACTTCAGTTTTTTCGAAAGATTTTTTATTATCTGAATTTACATTTTTATGATTTCCATGGAATTTATCATTGCGATTATTTCTTCCTTCAAATCTTCTTGGACGATCTTCTTTACGTTTTACAGATTCTAAAGCACGTTCCATAATAGCTTCTGCACTACTATTTTTATCATCTTCTTTGATATAATCTACAATTTTTCCACCATTTGCTTCTACCACTGCATTTGCCATAACACCTGTGATTAGTTTTACAGCACGAATGGCATCGTCATTTCCAGGAATGACATAATCTACCATATCTGGATCACAATTGGTATCTACAATACCAAATACTGGAATATTTAATTTTCTTGCTTCTTTGATTGCAATATCTTCTTTAGAAGGATCTACAATGTATAAAGCACTTGGTAATTTTGTCATTTCACGAATACCACATAAGATTTTATTCAATTTGTCATATTCCTTTTTAAGACCAATTACTTCTTTCTTTGGTAATAAATCAAATGTTCCATCTTGTTCCATTTTTTCAATTTCTTCTAATCTTTTTACTCTCTTACGGATAGTTTTGAAGTTGGTTAATGTTCCACCCAACCATCTTTCGGATACGTAATAAGAATTGGAACGAATTGCTTCTTCTTTAATAGCTTCACTTGCTTGTTTTCTAGTACCTACAAAAAGTACTTTTCCACCTTGCTCTGCAATTGCTTTTAAAGCTGCATAAGCTTCTTCTATTTTTTTCGCTGTTTTTTGTAAATCGATAATGTAAATTTCATCTCTTGCTGTAAAAATATACTCTTTCATTTTTGGGTTCCATCTTTTGGTTTGATGACCAAAGTGAACACCCGCTTCTAGTAAATAACTCATTGACACTACTGCCATATTTTAGTTCCTCCTTTTGTTATTTTCTTCCATTATTTCGAAATAACACCACCAAACGGCACAAGGCATTACAATCCATAATGTGTTTATTTGAAAAAGCCATATGTATTATACCATAGAATTATATGTAGAGACAAGAAAAAAATACACAAATTTGTATTTTATGAATTGTATATTTCAACTTTCCATGTTTTAGATAGTTTTGTACCTTTTTCTAAATATTTTGATTACTTCTTTCTCTCTTTTTTCTAGACAGGCATTTAAGTATTCTTTGCGGATTTCCTCATATGAATTTGTAGAAGAAATAATAAGTGGAGATTCTCCTTTTATTTGAATCCAATTATTAGTATTTCCTTTTCTAGGTTTATAAATTCCTTTAAAAGCACCACATTCTAAACATTGTAGCAAACAATAATCACAATCTTCTCTTGAAGTAGTTACTGAATACAATTCCGCTTTAAAGACACTTGCACTTTTATAAAATCCATGTTGATAATAAACAGGATGATTGCACGCCTTAGATACATAATTCGCTATATGATTTTGTTCATCATTCCTACTTTCAAATCTAATGATGTATGAATGTCTTCTCTTATTTTCTGTAACAATAGTCTTGTTTGTTCTTTCATAAAATTACTCCTTTCAAATTATATCTTACTATATCATAATAAAAAGGAAAATCCAAGATTACTTTTTTTAGTCTGTATATTGTAACCATACATTATAAATATTTGCGCTTCCCTCTGCTATTGTTTGATTTCGTCTAATACCAAAAGATGCGGATTCATTAACATTGGTAACATTCAAAGAATATGTATTCCTTTTTATTTTTTCTTTCCAACCGCCAGAAACATTTTGACCTCTAATGATAAGTTTGGATGCGTAAGGTAAAATATTTTTTCCTACTGTCAAATAATCTTCTACGTTTTTAGGAATAGCGATGTTAAAGTCTGGATTTGATGTACCTCCTTCATAGTCTTGTGGTATATATAATTCTACATCCAAATCTGCATAAAGATAGCTATATTTTTGAAAATCAATAGGTTCTTTTGTATACATTCCTTTGCGATTTCCTCCGCTTACAAAAAATACATTGAAATGATTATCGAATTGTGTCAATACAGTGTTATAAGGCTCAAATTCTACTAGCAATTTCCCATTTTGAATGAGATATTCCCCTAATTTTTTAGGGTCAGAACAACTTTTTGTTCCACTACTACTAACAGCACAGACTTTCGCATATATAGCTTCTATTGGATATTCGCAGTGTTGGTCTTTATTTATTCCTTTTTGATTGATTTCATTTTCATTTGTCCCATAATAACAAATTATTTTATCTTCTGATTCATAATTCAAAATTACTTTATCTTCTGTTACACTTTTTTCCTTCCATATTGGTACTTCTGGTTTTTTTTCATCACATTTTCCTTTTGTAATTACAAGACTATCTTCTTCTCCATATCCACAGTATACCCCATTACTGATATTTACTGCTTCTATTTTCCCTTCCTCATTTTTTACAAACATTCCTGATTCAAAATGATTATTTTTTAATGATAATTCTTCTATAAAAATTCCTTCTTCAGGAATATTTGTCATTTCATTTTCTAACAAATAATAATCAATTCCATCAAAAGCACCTTTGATACTGGATTCAAATGCACTTTTCCTTACTTTTTCAATCACGTTCATAATCATTGGTGTTGCAATCATTGCAATTACCGCAAGTATTACAATCACCGCCAGTAATTCAATTAGTGTAAATCCTTTTCTTTTCATTTTGCTCATTCCTTCCTACAATAAAAAGAGGGTATTACCCCCCCCCGTTTACAAATAGCAAACAGTTATATTTACTACTTTGCAAACTATTTTATGATTTTTGCTATGCTTATTATACTAATAGTTTCTTTTATTGTCAATCATTAGACTTCTTGAATCACAATTAAAATCATCGGTTTGCATTCTGTTTCTTGATAAAGATATTTTCCTAATTGATCTCTAATACTTGATTTAATTTTATTGAAATCAACATAATTTGGTTTGCTATTTTCATGAATAACATTCAAAGATATTTTTTCTGCTTCTTTAATCAAGTCAATATTATCTTTTACATATATAAATCCTCTTGTTAATATTTCTGGGCCTGCAAGTACTTCTTTGGTTGTATGATCTAAAGTTGCACTAACAATTACAATCCCATTTTCACTCAATAGTTCTCTATCTTTTAATACCAATTCTCCGATGTCACCAACAGTTTTTCCATCAATTAGAATGTCATCTACTTTTACTTTTTCAGTATCAGGTTTTACTACACCATTTTCAAATGTAACTACATCCCCATTTAATCGTAATAAAATACGATCTTCTGAGTATCCCATAGTAATGGCTGCTTCTGCATTCGCAACTTGATGACGGTATTCTCCAATCACTGGAAAATAATAGGCAGGATTCATTAGATTCAACATCATCATCAAATCTTCACTAGAAGCATGATGTCCTAAATATTTTTTTGTTGGGATAATGACTAAATTCGATCCAATTTTGGCAATATCATCAAATACTTTTGTCGCACTTTTTTCCATTCCTTCATAAACAGGTGACGCAAATACAACAGTATCTTCTTCTGTAATTTTAATGAATTTATCATATCCTTTAATAATTCGTGCAATATTAGAAAATGGTTTTTCTCTTTCATCTGATATTAAAACCACAATATTGGAATCATGTAGATGATGAATATTAGAAAGTCTATTTTTATCAAAAGAAATAAATCCCATGTCAATTGCTTTTTGAATAATCGCTTCCATTTTTTTACCCATAATAACTACATTACGATCTGTATTCATAATTTCATTAAATAATTCTTGAATTCGGTATACTTGTGCTTGAAAAATATTAAATAAGATACGTCCATCACTCTGATCTAGGGTTTCCCTTATAATGGAAGTGGTACGATTATTTGGAGAGGTATATCCCCTCTTATCTGCATATAATGATTCACTCATCAAACATAAAACGCCTTGTTTTCCAACATAAGCAAGTTTTCCAATGTCTGTTTTATAAGCCCCCATCATAGATTGGTCAAATACAAAATTACCTGTATAGACAATCGCACCATCTTTTGTGTTAATAACATATCCAACAGTTCCTGGAACAGAATGTGTTAGTGAAATTGGAAAGATAGAAACTTCTCCAAAATTCATTTTTTTATGAGGAATAATCGTATGTAAATGTGCATTCTTTATTCCCTCATCTTCTAATTCGTTTTTGATGATTTCAATTGTAAAAGCCGTTCCATAAATATTTAGTTCTGGTATTTCTCTTAAAATATCAGGTATAGCCCCCATTTGACTATCATGCCCATGTGTTACAAAAATACCTTTGACATTCTTTTTGTTTTCTTTCAAATAGTCAAAATTAGGAATGATATAGTCTACTCCTAACATTTTATCATCCGCATATTTTAATCCCGCATCTAATACAAATATGTCTTTGTCCACTTCAACAATATACATATTTTTTCCATTTTCATTTAGTCCACCTAGACTAAATAGTTTAATTTTACTCATAAATACTCCTTTCTTTTTTATATACATAAAAAGACTAATACATTATATCAAAAAATTGTATATTAGTCTATCTTTTTGAATTCATTTATTTTTTTATTAAAACATCTGATTTATAAGGAATGATATCATCTGCTATACGTGTTGTATACTCAATATCAACTCCCCATTCATCCTGATAACAATAATTAAATACTGCCCTTGTAATTCCATCATCATTATCGGTATATGCATATACATGATTTATAAAATTGCTATCTAATATTAGACTAAAGTCATTTGCATCTACTAAATAGTAAACGTCGTCTTTTGATATACGACATACCAATCCACAACCACCATCCTGAACATCATGTCCTCCATAGATTGGATCATATGCTTCTAAATAAAAGCAATACAATGGGTCCCAGAATAAATCAGCACCATACCATATATAATCTTCATCTATATCACAATTAATAAGGAGCGGTTCGAATGTATCAAAATCATATAGGCTATAGGTATTACCATTATAAACTGGTAATACCCAACCACAATATCCTTCTACACTATCTTTTCCACCGTAAGTTGGATCGTACCCATTGAAATAAAAAGGTCTTCCTAAAGTTTCAAAATCACGTAAGTAAACTTTGGTTTCGTTTGAGGCATTTACCAAAATTTTAGAATTATCTGTTTGGATTATTTTAAATTCTGGTCCTATTTCACTAAATATTGGATTTCCTTTTTCGTCCAATCTTACAACATAACAAAAGTGAAATTTTTGACCATTATTTTGACGTAACAGATTTTCCTCATATAAATAAGTATACAAATCAGCTGCGTCCACATTATTTTTTTGTTCTAATTTTTGTAACATTTGTAAAATTAATTTTTCTAATTCATCATTTTTTTCTTATTGCATACTGAATTGCTCGATTAAATTATTTTGCTCATCCTTAAGGGATTCTATTTCCAACTCTAAACGTGTCACAGCATTTAGCAAATCATTCAATTCCCCTTTATTATCTTTTTTGCTACCACAGCCTACTAATAGAAACATGTATAAACTCATCATAAACATAAGTTTTTTCAACTTTATTTTCATAATCTTTCCCCCTCATACATATTTTCCACTATATCAACTATAAAAAACAATGTCAATATATTATTAAAATAAATATTAATTTGTAAAAGGAAAATATATATTTGATTGTATATTACAGATTTCTACATTATTTACCATTTTGGTAATTCAAAACCACTTCTTTTAAATAGTTTTTCTAAATCATAATTGGAATAAAAGATAATAGTGGGTCTACCATGTGGACAATTGTATGGATTCTCACAATTTTTCAAATCTTGAATGAGTTGTTCCATTTCTAACTCTGTAATATTTTCATTTGCTTTAATCGCAAGTTTACAAGCCATCATAGTGGCTATTTTTTCATTAAATTTTTCAATAGAAAAATCTTTTTCCACTTCTAATAATGTCTCCATAATTTTGAAAGTCGCATCTTTTTCATATCCCTTAGGAAGCCAAATTGGATGTGCTTTTACAATAATAGAGTTAAGCCCAAATTCGTCTACTTCAAAATTCATGTTTCTTAAAATTTCAAAATTTTCTTTTAAAATGATAAATTCTTGATTTGAGAACTCAAAAGTCATTGGAAATAATAATGGAGTACTTTCTTGATTTGGATTACCTAATCTTTTTTTAAATGTTTCATAATTGATTCTTTCTTTTGCTGCATGCTGATCAATCATGTACATCCCTTTTTCATTTTGACAAATGATATAGGTTCCATGAACCAAACCAACTGGATATAATTCAGGTAAATGGTTGGATGATTTTTCTATCACTTCTTCTTTATTTTCCTTTGGTTCAAATAATGGGACATTTTCTTTCACATCATCTTCTATTACAATATAATCTTCTGTTTCTGCAACACGACTGAAATCTAATGTCTGTTCTTGATAAACAGGTTTTTCTTCGATTGTTTCTTGTTCGACCTCAATATGAGGAATCAAAGAACGACTTTTGAGTTGTTCTTGAATCATTTGAGTCATCAATGTTTGTAATTCTTCCATTTTGGAAAATTTAATATCCATTTTGGTTGGATGCACATTCACATCTACCAATGTAGGATCCACTTCAATATTAAATACAACAATAGGATAACGATTATCTGGTTTATAAGAGTGATAACTATCATTGATCACACGATTCAAGTCCATATTACGCACAACACGACCATTGACAATTGTCACCATTCCATTACGACTAGAGCGATGTATCTCTGGTAATGACATATATCCAGTAATGGTATAATCAGAATCTTCTATATTTACTTCTACCATTTTTCTAGCAATATCCATTCCATAAACAGCTGAGATTGTTTTTAATAAGTTATTACTTCCGTCTGTATTGAGTAATGTAGTATTGTTATTGGTTAAAACAAATTTGATTTCAGGATGAGAAAGGGCAATTTTATTCACATAATCTGTAATGCTTGCAAGTTCTGTATACAAACTTTTCATATGTTTTAAACGAGCTGGTGTATTATAAAATAAGTGATCAATTGTCATAATTGTCCCTTTTCTTGCCTCACATGGTTCTACGGAAACCATCTTACCACCATGAATTATGACTTCTGTTCCTATATCTTGAACACACGTTTTTAAATTTACCTCACTCACACTTGCGATACTTGCTAAAGCTTCTCCACGAAATCCTAATGTCATGATATGAAATAAGTCGTCTTCATTTTTTAACTTACTAGTCGCATGTCTTCCAAATGCCATAACCGCATCTTCTTTGTCCATACCACTTCCATTATCGGTTACTTTGATTTGAACTGTACCTGCTTCTAATAAATCAATTTTGATTTCACTACTTCCTGCATCAATACTATTTTCTACCAATTCTTTGACTACACTTGCACATCTTTCTACTACTTCTCCAGCAGCAATTTTATTGGCAAGTAATTCATCCATTACCTTTATTTTTGCCATATATTTCACCAGATTTATTATATCAAAAAAAAGAAAAAACTACAATCGTAGTTTAAAGCACTTTTTGTACATCTTCTAGACTTTTTACTTCATGAATATGGTCAATATCCAAAATATCATTGAAACCATTGTTGATTAAGCAACAATGCATTTGATATCTTTGTTGCATAATATAAATTCTAAGCAAACTTTGGCTGATATATAAATATTCCATTCTATCTGGTCTATTCATAAATTTTTTCATTTGCTTTAATTTTTCAGAGGCAATGATAATAGAAGTATACCATTCAGAAAAAACATCCTTTGTATGATCGATTGTAGATTCCCAAATATCGCTATCGATTAGTAATTTTTCATAATGTATATTTTCCATAGTGTTCTCCTTTTATTTGGTATATGAAAAACCAATTGCTTCTTGGATTTCCTGCTTGATTTCCTCGAAAGTTCTTTCTCCTTCTTTTTGATATGCAATATTGACAAATGTATCTCCTATGTGCAATATCCCAGAAAGTTTATTGATATTAGTAAGCGTTTCTAGAAATTTTCCGCTAGTACATTTACAACTATGTAGTGCCAAAGAAGTACAATCTGGTAACTCCATTACCGTTTCTTCTGTTAATTTTAAATTGCAATCTAAAGTGGAACGGATTCCAAATAACAAGTTAGAATTTTTAGAATCTATTCTTATGTTTCCTAAAGTAAAATCATAATGATCTACTAAAGCAGAAAAATCAATAAAGAAATGTTCTATATTTGGATTCAGATGGAAGTCTAAATTAATAAATTCATCATCGACTGGTGGATGAAATAAACAATAGCCAAAATAAATCTGACGTGCATTGATTTGTTCTATTAAACATAGATCGGAAGCAGTAGGATCCACGAGTTCAATCGACAAGGTTGCCTCACTTAAATCCACATTTTCTTGGACCAAAAACTCCAAATAGGAAATTTCGGTTGCACAGGAATCTGTATATAATCGATTCCAATCAATTAAATTCAAATTGGTTTGATGCAAATCCAAGTGAGAAAGCCAATTTTTAAGAGGCTCTGTAAGTGGCATTTTAATATCCAATTGTGCATAATTCAAGTTGGAAAATGGTGTATATTGAAATTCCTTTTGTAAACTATCTAAAGTCAACCACGGAATATTTGAAATGTTTAGTTTAGAAAAGTCAATTTCATTTCCTAGATTATATAATATCAAGTGGTTACATTGGTATTGCTGAATCAATGTATTGATTTTCTGATACAAAATACGAGGAATGACTTTTCTTGGTTTTTCTCTATCTGCCTCTATCCATAATGTTCGTTCTTCATAGTCGTCTATCTCAGTTACTTCTGTATGAAAAGTGATACTACCTTCCAAATAGGCATTCAACGCTTCAAAAGATGTAATATCTTCTATCTGTTTTGCCTGTAATAAAACGGTGTTATTTTCTAAGTTATAATGAAACCATGTATCTAAATCATCTGTATCATCTACTACAATCTCTGAATTAGGGACATCACACCCCATTTCATAGGAAAATAAACGCAGCGCAATACACAATGAAAGTATATTCACACCAAAAATGGCCGCAAGGGTCCATAAATCCTCTTTATCTAATTTATCCTTATTCTTTTTTTTCATATAAATTCCTTTCTATATTTCCTCTACAACCTCTCCATCCATACTCCACGTTTTTACATCTGTAATTTTTACATTTACAATTTTCCCAAGCCATTTTGCGTCTGCTTTCACATTGACCAATTTCATTGTATCTGTATATCCCATTAATAGTTGGTCATTTTTTTCACTGATGCCTTCTAATAAAACAGGCACCACTTTATTTAAGTATTTTTGATTGGCTTCTAATGCATGTTGGTTGACTAAATTGTTTAAAATCTGCAACCTTTCTTCTTTTATGGAAAGTGGGGTATCATCTTCCATTTTGGCAGCAGGTGTTCCTACTCTTGGTGAAAAAATAAAGGTAAAAGCTGAATCATATTTTAATTCGTTTACAACTTCTAATGTTTCTTCAAAATCTGCTTCTGTTTCCCCTGGGAAGCCTACAATGATATCTGTTGTAAAAGCACAATTTGGTATACGCTCTTTGATTTTATGTGCCAATTCTAGATAACTTTCTTTTGTATATCTTCTCCCCATTAATTTTAAAATACGTGAAGAACCTGATTGTAAAGGTAGATGAATATAAGGCATGATGTTATCATATGCCGCAATCACATCTATCATTTCATCTGTAAAATCCCAAGGATGGCTTGTAACAAAACGTACTCTTGCGATACCAGTATTTGCTACATCAGTAAGTAAATGTTCCATTCTGTAATCTTCTGATAAATCTTTTCCATATGCGTTTACATTTTGTCCTAATAATGTTACTTCTTGATATCCCTCTTTTTTGAGTTCATTTACTTCTGCAATGATATCTTCGTGTCTTCTACTGCGTTGTTTTCCCCTTGTGTAAGGTACAATGCAATAGGTACAAAATTTATCACATCCATACATAATGTTAACCCAAGCTTTATATTGGGAAGTTCTTTTGACTGGAATATTTTCTATGATGTCTCCTTCTTTACTATATACTTGAATTTGTTGTGATTTGGTTTCTATTGTATGATTTAAAATCATTGGAAGTTCATGAATGTTATGAGTTCCAAACACAAAATCTAAATATTTATGTTTTTTCATGATTTCTTCTACTACAACTTCTTCTTGTGCCATACAACCACAAATACCCGCAATCACATTTGGTTTGCTTTCTTTTAAATGTTTGACTCTTCCTAAATAGCCAAAAACTTTATTATGAGCATTCTCACGAATCGCACAAGTGTTGAGTAAAATAACGTCTGCTTCTTCCATAGTCTCACATTCTGTAAAAGACATATCTTCTAAAATTGCTTTGATATTTTCACCATCATGTTCATTCATTTGACAACCGTATGTTTTTACAAAATAATGTTTCCCAATTCCTAATTTTTTTAAGTCTTCTTTTACAATGTATTCATCTGTTTTTATAAAAATTTCTTGATTACTTCGTTTTTTTGCTTCAGTTAAATTTGGTATTTGCATTTTATCACTTCATTTCCTATACGATAATATCATAATATCTAAAAATTCGCAATCTATTCTTTCATTCAAAAAAGTATATTTCTATACTTTTTAATTAGAACGATTGGTTCTTTTTAACATAATATAAGTTTTATCACTCGGAAATTCTGGATAAGTTTTTTCTAAGTTTGCTTGAGGTGCATATTTTTCATAATGTTGTTGTAATACATTATTTTTCCATTCTTCTAAATATGCTTTTAATGTTCCTTTTTTATGTTGGTCATGTAAAAACACTGCAATGGAACTAATGCATACACCTGTTACAATAGGTGCGATGATATTGGTTTGATTTTTCATAAAATTCTCCCTTATAAATATTTTTTTACTTGCTCAAAGGTATTACTATCATCTAGTTTTGTTTGTGCAAGTTCTTCAAATAATTTTTTCTGTTCTTTGGAAAGTTTTTTTGGAATATGAATATCTAATATGACATACATATCTCCTTTTCTTCCTGTTTGAACATCTTCAATCCCTTTTCCTTTTAAGCGGTGTTTATCTCCACTAGAACTTCCTGCTGGAATTGCCAATTTAACAGTACCATATAGTGTCGGTACATCTCTTTTTGTACCCAATACTGCATCGGTAATCGTAATTGGTAATTTTAAATAAATATCATTTCCATCACGTTCATATAATGGATGTTCTTTGACTCTAAATTCAATATAAACATCTCCATTAGGTCCACCATTATATCCTGCTTCTCCAGCACCAGCTAAGCGTAATCGATTGCCTGTATCAACACCTGCTGGAATTTTGACTTCTTTGACCTTATGGGTTCTTATCTTACCTGTTCCTTTACAAGTAGAACATTTTGTTTTATAGGTACGCCCTTTTCCTCCACAAGTAGAACAGGTGGTTTTGGTCATAAATGTTCCAAATAGTGTTCTTTGTTCAGAAGTCATCTGTCCACTACCATGGCAAGTAGAACAAGTTTCTTCATCAAATCCACCTTTGCCATGACAAGTATCACAGTTTTCTTGAATATTCAGTTCTACTTCTTTCTTACATCCAAATACAGCTTCTTCAAAAGTCAAATCCATGCGTAATAAACTATCTTGCCCTTGTCTTGCACGATTAGTTGATCTTCCACCGCCAAATCCAAAGCCACTTCCAAATAAATCTCCAAAAATATCAGAAAAGTCAAATCCAGAGAAATCAAATCCTCCAGCACCTCCACCCATTTGATCGAAGGCTGCATGACCATATTGATCATATTGGCGTCTTTTTTCAGCATCTGATAATACTGCGTAAGCTTCTTGTGCTTCTTTAAATTTTTCTGCTGCATCTGGTTCTTTAGATACATCTGGATGATATTTTTTTGCGAGTGTACGAAAGGCACTTTTGATTTCAGCTTCAGTTGCATTTTTACCTACACCTAAAACCTCATAATAATCTCTTTTATTCATAACACATACTCCTTTCTAGATGTCTATTCTTCACATAATTTTTTTAATTCTTGTAATTTTACATCAAATAGATGTAATGCTTCTTCAATTGGAACTGGTGTATTCATATCCACTCCAACTTTCTTTAACAATTCTAATGGATAATCAGAATCACCACTCGATAAAAATTCTATATATTTGTCCCTTACCTCTGTATCACCTGCTAAAATTTTAGTTGCGATTGCTAATGCGGCAGATAACCCAGTTGCGTATTTGTATACATAAAATGGTGTATAAAAATGTGGTATTCTTTCCCATTCATAACGGATTAAGTCATCACTTACAACATTGTCTCCATAGTATAAACGATTTAATTCATAATACGTATCGCTGAATTCTTTTTCTGTTAATGGAATCCCTTTTGCTTCTTTTTCATGCATAATCATTTCAAATTCTGCAAACATAGTTTGGCGGTAAATGGTAGCTCTTACATTGGATAAAAATTTGGTTAGAATGACAATCTTTTCATTTTTACTTTCTGCATGCTCATACATGTATTCATTTAATAAAACTTCATTCACTGTGGAAGCAATTTCAGCAGAGAAAATAGGATAACTATAATAAACAGAAGGTTGATTTTGAATGGAATAATAATAATGCATCGCATGACCTAGTTCATGGGCTGCTGTACTCACAGATCCTATATTTCCATAATAGTTGAGTAATACATAAGGATGCGTTTCATAACTAGCAGTACAATAAGCTCCTGATTTTTTATTCATTGTTGGATAAACATCCACCCAACCACTTTCTAGTCCTTTTTTTAAATCAAATACATATTGTTCTCCTAATGGTTTTAAAGCCTCTAAAATAATTTTTTTCGTTTCTTCATATGAATACGTTTTACTTGTTTCTTCAATCAAATCGACATGAATATCATACATATGCAGTTCATCTACACCTAACATATGCTTTTTGAATGCCATAAAGTCATACATTTTATCTAAATTTTTATGAACGGTATCAATCAAATTATGATATACAGAAAGATCAATATTATCTGCATACAAACTTGCTTCTAAAGAACTATTATAATGGTGTACTCGACTTTGAAATAAAGTTGCTTTAATTTGTCCTTTTAAAGTAGCTGCAACCGTGTTTTTGATACCTTCCCAATAGTGATATAAGGTTTCAAACGCATTTTTACGAACACTTCTATTTTTACTTTCAATATAAACACTATAGTTTTCATTGGTTAATTCAACTTCTTGTCCTTCTTCATTCTTGATTTTACCATAATGAATATCCGTATTATCCAAATGTGTAAATACTTCATCAGATGTTCCAAGTGCACTAGATGCCATAGAGATGATTTCTTCTTCTCTTTCCGTTAAAGTATATTTTTGAAAACGGTATATTTTTTCTAAATCAAAACGATACAATTCCAATTCAGGATTTTCTTTTATATACTCTTCTACAACGGAAAATGGTGTTTTTAACATTTCAGGTCCAATGAAGGATGCTTGTTCTTCCACACGTTCCAATACATGCATTACTTTCATTTTAAGTGACTGTGCAGAAGAATTAGTCGTATCTTCATCCAAATATAAGAGTACATAGGTTCCTACTTTTTCTATTAACCGAGATACTCTATCATGAAGTTGATAAAATGCATATAAGGTGTTACTATCTTGCATAATTTTTCCTTGATAAGAAATTAGTTCATTCATTTGTTTTTCTATTTCTTTTAGCGCTTCTAATACTTCTGTTTCACTTTTATAAATGTCTTTTAAATTCCATTTGTACTTCTCATCTATTTCATTTCTTGTTTTCAATTGTTCCACTTTTATTCTCCATTTCTTTTATATAGGATGAAAGTTCTAGTTTCCTAGAACTTCAGTCTTATTTTTCTTCAAATTCAGCATCAATAACATCGTCATTTTTTTTATCATTTGATTCATTTGTGTTTGTTTCATTTGCTCCAGCTTCCTGTGCGGCTTTTGCAGCTTCTTCATACACTTTTGTTGCGAATGCCATAGCAGTTTCTTGTAATTTATCTTTTTTAGTCTTAATATCATCTAGATTATTTTTTTCTAATGCTTCTTTTAATTCTTTGATTTCTGCTTCCGCTTTTTCTTGATCTTCTTTACTGATTTTATCTCCTAAATCTTTAATTGATTTTTCAGTTTGGAAAACAAGTTGTTCTGCTTCATTACGAGTTTCTGCTTCCGCTTTTCGTTTTTCATCGGCTTCTTTATTGGCTTCTGCTTCTTTTACCATCTTGTCAATTTCTTCATCTGTTAATGATGTAGATGATGTAATGGTAATAGATTGTTCTTTATTGGTTCCTAAATCTTTTGCTTTTACATTAACAATACCATTGGCATCGATATCAAATGTAACTTCAATTTGTGGCACACCTCTTGGAGCTGCTGGGATATTCGTTAATTGGAATCTACCTAATGTCTTGTTATCAGCAGCCATTGGACGTTCTCCTTGTAATACATGAATGTCTACAGCTGGTTGATTATCAGCAGCAGTTGAGAATACTTGTGATTTACTAGTAGGGATTGTTGTATTTCTTGGAATCAATACAGTCATTACATTACCCATTGTTTCAATACCTAAAGAAAGTGGTGTTACATCTAGTAAGACAATATCTTCAACTTCTCCTGTTAAAACTCCACCTTGGATAGCAGCACCCATCGCAACTACTTCGTCTGGGTTTACTCCTTTAGAAGGTTCCTTTCCAAGTTCTTGTTTGATTAAATCCACTACTTTTGGAATACGAGTAGATCCACCTACTAATAATACTTTATCAATGTCATTTTTGGTTAAATTTGCATCTTTTAAAGCATTACGAACTGGTTCTAATGTAGAAGTTAATAAATCATCTACTAATTCTTCAAATTTTGCTTTTGTAAGTGTAACAGCTAAATGGATTGGTCCATTTTCACTTTGGGTAATAAATGGTATAGAAACTTCTGTAGAAGACATTCCTGATAAATCTTTTTTCGCTTTTTCGGCAGCATCTTTCACTCTTTGCATTGCCATTTTATCACTTGTTAAGTCAATTCCATTTTCTTTTTTGAATTCACTGACTAAATAATCCATAATTCTTTGATCGAAGTCATCTCCACCTAAATGGTTATTTCCACTTGTTGATAATACTTCGTATACGCCATCTCCTAGTTCTAGAATTGAAACATCAAATGTACCTCCACCTAAGTCATAAACAAGAATTTTTTCATTTTTATCTTGTTCCATACCATACGCTAATGCTGCAGCAGTTGGTTCGTTGATAATTCTTTCAACTTCTAATCCGGCAATTTTTCCTGCATCTTTGGTTGCTTGTCTTTGCGCATCATTGAAGTAGGCTGGTACTGTAATAACCGCTTTATTTACTTTTTCTCCAAGATATGCTTCTGCAGTTTTCTTTAGATCACTCAAAATCATTGCAGATACTTCTTGTGGAGTATAATCTTTTCCATTTGCATGTACTTTTTCATTGGTACCCATTAATCTTTTCACAGAATAAATAACATCTGGATTTGTAATCATTTGGTTTTTTGCTTTTACACCAACGATAATTTCTCCATCTTTTCCAAATGCAACAACTGATGGTGTCGTACGATTTCCTTCGGCATTGGCGATGACTTTTGTTTCACCACCTTCACGTACAGCAACACAACTATTGGTTGTTCCTAAATCAATTCCTATTATTTTACTCATATTTATCTTTCCTCTCTAACTTTTCTGACCATTTTTCTAAAATATTCAAGTAATGGTCTATTTCTTTTTCAACGTCTTCTTTAGAACGTCTTTTTTCTTTTTCATAAAAGTATAATTCGTGATATAAATTTCCATTTTCACTCATCAAAAACCCTTCTGGTAATTCTTTAAAATCATACTTTTCTATAAATGCAATATAGATTGTTTTTCCTGTTACTTCTGACCAATAATCAAAGCTATCTTCACGAATTTCTTTGATTTTACAAGTTTTGTCTTTTTGAATTTCTTCTAGGAATTCAATAGGGCAATTTTTTTCTTCCACATAACAAAAATCATAATGTCCCTCGCAACTTGATTTTGTCACATATCCTAAACGATTTAAATTGACAATGGTCTTCGCTATTTTTTTATCACAGGTAAATACGCTAGGATGTTCTTCATAGATTTGCAATGTTTGCTTATCAATAAAATATTGGCAATCCATTATTCACTTACTTTAACCATTGCTGGTCTTATCACTCTATCTTTGAGTAAATATCCTTTTTGTAACACTTCTAATACCTGTCCTGGTTCTACTCCTTCTTGTTTTTCTGTTAGAACTGCTTCATGGTACGCTGGATCAAATGGTTTATTAGACCCATCAATTGCTTTGACTTCTACATTTTCTAAAATATTGGTTAAGTTACAATAAATCATTTTAAATCCTTCTAAAAATTTAGAAACTTGATCATCTAAATTTTGATCGTCCATTTTGATGGCCCTTTCAAAATTATCGACTACTGGAAGAAGTTGTTTGACAATATCTTCATTACTATATTTTAAAATACGAGACATTTCTTCATCTTTTCGTTTACGATAATTGATTAGTTCTGCTTTATCTCGTAAACTTTTATCTTCCAATTCTTTCACTTGTTGTTCTAATTCTTTGATTTTATCTTTATGTTTATCCTTTTTATCCTTTTTTTCTTTTTTTAAGTCGCGGTTTTCTCCACTAGATTCTTCATCACAAGTGCAATCATCACATCCGCAAGTATGTTCACACTCACAAGTTTCTTCTTCATGAGGACAATTACAGTTCTCGCACTCACAATGTTCCATTTCTTTTTCCATTATAGTTCCTCCTTTATTCATTGATATGATTTTTGATAAATTCTAATAAGGTTGTAACACGATCATATTCCATTCGTTTGGGACCAATCAAAGCTATGGTTCCTTCTTCTCCCCCAACAGAATAGTTGGTCTTGATTACGGTTACATCATCATCGAATGCATTTTCACTACCAATATAAATATTGATACCAGATTCATCATCGTCATTTTCTACCACATTTTGAATAAATTCTTTGTCTTCAAATTTATCTAAAATATTACGTATCTTATCCGCATCATTGAATTCTGGTTGTTTCAATATATTGCTTGGTTTTGTCACATGTACATTTGGTGTATCATGTAAGTCAGTCAAAACATTATATAAAGCGTCATAAATCGCTTTCTGCTGTTTCAAAGATGCCCCAATTTGAGGTTTGACTTCAAATTCGAGTTTAGCACTTACTTCATCAATAGGCGTTCCAATTAAAAATTTGTTAATCAAATCCACTGTCTGTTTGATTTCTAGGGCAGAAACTTTTTCTTCTAGCATGACATTTTTGTGTTCCACATGACCCTTGTCGGTTACTACAATAGTTACCATGTTGTTTTCATCAATTGGAATCGCTTCAATCTTACTGATACGGTTTTCTTTGGATGAAGAACCAAGTACAATCGAAGTATAATTGGTAAGATCTGAGATGATTTCCATACTTTTTGCAATCGCATCACTAAGTACCAATGATTGATTTTTAAATACCGTTTGTAGTTTTAACATATCATCCCCTGTTAATTCTTTCGGTTGCATGATATGGTCTACATAATACCGATATCCTTTTTCACTTGGCACACGTCCTGAAGATGTATGGGTTTTCTCAAGTAAATTCAAATCTTCTAGAAAGCTCATTTCATTTCGAATGGTCGCACTAGAACATTTTAGTGTTTTACATAAAGATTTAGAACTAACTGGTCTTGCCATCTTAATGTAGTTTTCCACAATTAATTTTAATAATTCTTCTTCTCTTTTACTTAACAATTACATCACCTTAGCATTCTATTTATCCGACTGCTACTTCATTATAGTATATTCTATTAGCATTGTCAATATGTGTGTGCTAATAAATTTATTTTTGACATTTTCACATATTTTATGTAACAAAATATCATATTTATACAAAACAAAAATACCAATTTGGTATTTAAGCTGCTTTACTAATTCCTTTTAATCTACGAATGACTTTCTTTTCAATCCGAGAAATATAAGATTGACTAATACCCAATACTTGAGCAACATCTTTTTGTGTCATTTCACGTCCTGATTTTAACCCATATCTTAATGTCATAATTTCTTTATCTCTTTCATTTAATTTTGCAATCTCACTATGAAGCATTTTTCTTTCAGTTTCTTCTTCTAATCCTTTTGTTACAATATCGCTTTCGGTTCCTAAAATATCTTCTAAATGAAGCTCATTTCCTTCTGAATCATAACTTAAACTGTCCTCAAAACTAATTTCTGTTCTTCTTTTTTTATTTTTTCTCAAAAACATTAAAATCTCATTATCAATACAACGGGAAGCATAGGTTGCTAATTTGATATTCTTATCTAATTTGTAAGTGTTGACACCTTTAATCAAACCAATTGTTCCAATACTGACTAAATCTTCCAAATCAATTCCTGTATTTTCATATTTTTTAGAAAGAAATACAACCAGTCTTAAATTGTGTTCAATCAATTTACTTCTTGCCTCTAAATCTCCATTCATAGAACGTTCTACATAGGATACTTCTTCTTCTTTGGATAATGGTTCTGGTAATTTATCCGCACTTCCGATAAAAAAGATATTTTCTTCTTCTATAAAAATACTTTTAACCCACTGCATTATTTTTTTAATCATATTGATTCCTCCATTAATTTTGGGTGCAACAAACAATCAATTCCTTCCATTTGAATGGGATTATTACATAGTCCAATCCACACATGGTTACAAATACCTTTTCCAATAATCTCAAATGTATCTGCTCTGATACAGGGGATCATGGTACTTTCCTCTATGGTATGCACTGGTACCATAATATATTCCTGTGTTTCACTTTTTTCTATTTTTTCTTTATCAATTAAAACAACTGGATAATGAAAATAGGGATCGGTTAAGCGGTTTCCAGTATCCATAAATCCTTTCCATAAGTAGGTTTTAG
>CAJTIX010000013.1 GCA_910576795.1 uncultured Bacilli bacterium | reverse complement strand
TAAGAGGTGAAGAGTATATGGATGAAGCGATTGATGAGATTAGAAGAATTTGTAGAGAACATAATATCATAGGAGTATATAATGCAGAGAAAGTGGCAAACAAAGTTATGAACAATAGACTTGATTATGCAGAGCGCCAAGGATATGAAAAAGGGCATGAAAAAAGAAGTATTGAAATTGCTAAAAATATGTTGGATGAACAAGTGGATATTGCTTTTATATCGAAAGTAACAGGATTGATGAAAGAACAAATTGAAGAACTGAAATAGGTTCTTTTTCTGTAAAGTAATGTTTTGGTACAGGTCGTTTTCTTTACTAATATCACAATTTATCGTATAATAAAATTGGTGATTTAGATGAAAAAGATAACCGTTTTAGCACTTCATCTAGGATATGGTGGAATTGAAAAGTGTATTCATATGCTTTCCGATTCATTATGTGATCAATATCAATTCGAAATTATATCCACCTATCAATTTGAACACCTAAAAACTTATTCATTTAATGAAAAGATTTCGATTCAATATCTACTTTCGGGCGATCTTGCGAAAAAAGTAGAATCGTATAAACTTAACTTTTTACATTTTCATTGGATACAACTATGGAAAGAATTATTTAGAGACTATATCAAAAGGGGAAAAATAATAGAACTTATAAAGGATACTTGGAAGAGTTATCTTACTGTGAGGAATGGAAAACAAAAAATGATAAAGGCCATTCAAAGTTGTGACAGTGACATTATCATTTCCACCCGTGATATCCATAACAAATGGTTGGGAAAATATGCAAAAAAGGATATATATAAAATTGGATGGGAGCATAACCATCCGCATGGAAATCAAAAATATGCAAAAAGGATAATAAAATCGGTTCAAAACTTAGATGCCTTTGTTGTTGTATCACCAGAATTAAAACAATTTTATGAATCTAAAGTCAAATGCCCTTGTTTCTATATTCCAAATGCAATCGAGAATCTACCAAAAGAAATATCTAACCGAATGGAAAAAAGAATGATATCTGTTGGTAGACTATCCCATGAAAAAGGTTATTTAGATTTAATGGATGTGTTCGATCTAGTACATAAAAAAAATCCTGATTGGAAGTTAGATATCATTGGAGATGGAGTAGAACGAAATTTAATAGAACAAAAAATCAAACAATATGATTTAGAAAATGTTGTTACATTACATGGATTTCAAGATAAAGATTATATCAATCAATACTTATTAAAATCCTCAATCTATGTAATGGCCTCTTATACAGAATCATTTGGAATTGTATTACTAGAAGGATTTTCATATGGACTTCCTTGTGTTGCCTTTGATAGCGCAGAAGGGGCAAACCTCCTTATTAGTAATAACTGGGATGGATATTTGATTCCAAACCGAGATCAACAACAAATGGCAAAACGAATTTGTGAATTGATTCAAAATCAAAACAGGAGAATTATTATGGGAGATAATGGATATAAAAAAGCAGAAAAATATCAGATGAAAGAAATCAAAAAAGAGTGGATTTCTTTATTAGAAAAGAGTATATCATGAAAAAAGTACTATGGATTTCAAGCCAAGGAGGACATTTAAACGAATTGTTACAATTAGAATCCTTATTTTCTAAATATGATTCCTATTTTATGACAGAAAAGACGACGGCCACCAAATTTTTAAAAGAAAAATATCCAAATCGGACTTCTTATTTATGTTATGGAACAAAACACAATATGCTGATTTATCCATTTATTCTACTCATCAACTGTTTGATTAGTCTATATCATTATTTACGCTTCAGACCCGATTATATTGTAACAACTGGCTCACATACAGCAGGACCAATGTGTTCAATCGCAAAAATTATGGGTAGTAAAGTTATTTATATTGAAACATTTGCCAACAGTGAAAATAAAACAGCTACTGGGAAACTCATTTATCTTTTTGCCGACTTATTTATTGTACAATGGGAAAGTATGTTAAAAGTATATCCAAAATCGAAATTTGGGGGGTGGATTTTCAAATGATATTCGTTGTATTAGGAACACAAGATAAAAAATTTGAACGTTTATTAAAAGAAGTGGAACGTCTCATAATGGATGGTACAATACAAGAAAAAGTCATTGTCCAAGCAGGAACGACCACTTATAAATCTGAATATATGGAAATTCATAAAATGATTCCTATGAAACAATTTCTAGCATATATGGAAAAATGTGATTATGTCATTACACATGGTGGTGTTGGAACTATATTAGATGCGATGAAACATGATAAAAAAATTATCGCTGTTCCAAGACTCAAAATGTATGGAGAACATGAAAATGACCACCAAATTCAAATCATTGAAAAATTTGAAAATGCAGAATATTTAATCGGTTGTCATAGTGTGGATGACTTACAGGAAGCCATTTCAAAAATAGAGACATTTGAACCTAAAAAATGTGAGCTTGGAAATCAACAAATGATAAATTTGATTACGAATTATATAGAAACAACTAATCCAGCAAAACAGAAACATAGAATGCTAGATATCTTTTATGTAGTATGTGCTACGACGCTAGAGAGTATTTTCTATTTTCTATTATCTACCAAAATGAAATCTATAGATGCAATCGCAATTGGATGGCTGATATCTTATATTTTCTTTATTACGTGTAGATATGAAAAACACAACTATTTATTTGAAATTATGTGGGGATTATTTCTTGCAATTACCTTATTACTATGGTTTAATTTGTATAGTGACTTCTATTTTATTATATTAATGATTACAATCATGGCAAGCGTTATTACATGCGCTAGTCACAACCTATTCTATCAAAGGAGAGAAGTTTAGTATGAAAAAACAATTATTATCCGTAATTGTTTCTTGTTATAATGAACAGGATGCAATTCCTTACTTTTATAAAGAAATTTCCGCACTTTCAGAACAAATGAGTGAACTCAATTTTGAATTTTTGTTTATCAATGATGGTTCTAAGGATCAAACATTAGATGTGATTAAAGAATTACATCAAAAAGACAAACGAGTAAGATATGTATCTTTCTCTAGAAATTTTGGAAAAGAAGCTGCGATGTATGCAGGATTAGAATACGCTAAAGGGGACTATATTACTTTAATGGATGCGGATTTGCAGGACCCTCCTCATTTGTTAATTGAAATGTATGATGCAATCAAAAAAGAGGGATATGATTCTGTTGGCACTAGACGTGTTACAAGAAAAGGAGAACCTCCAATTCGTAGTTTTTTTGCCAGATGTTTTTATAAATTAATTAATAAGATGTCTAAAGTCGAGATGGTGGATGGTGCAAGAGATTATCGTTTGATGACAAGAAAAGTAGTCGATGCGATTCTATCATTAAAAGAATACAATCGTTATTCAAAAGGGTTATTTAGTTTTGTAGGATTCAAGACTAAATGGATTGAGTATGAGAATGTAAAAAGAGTAGCTGGAGAAACCAAATGGTCTTTTTGGAAGTTATTTATTTATGCATTAGATGGAATCACAGCATTTTCTACAGTGCCTTTAATGTTATCAGGTGTGATTGGACTTTTATTTTGTATTGTGTCCTTTATTGCTATTATTGTCATCATTATAAAAACGCTCATATTCGGTGATCCAACAGGTGGTTGGCCATCTATGGTATGCATTGTCTTTTTTGTAGGTGGTATTCAATTATTTTGCACAGGAATTATGGGACAATATTTATCTAAAACGTATTTAGAAACTAAGAATAGACCTATATATATTGTGAAAGAAACGGAGGACATTTCATGAATGATAAATTGCCTTTTAAGATTGTATTAGTACATGGAAATGAACAAAATAATTACGAGATTATCTCACATACAAATGAAGATGATAACCAATCGTATGTGGAAAGTTTAGAAATGCATTATCTAGAAAATAAAGAATTACAAGATATGTGTTTGAACTTTGTATCTTGGGGTAATATTGTAATACTTGATACCACTTCCTATCATTCAGACGCGATGAAAGAAAATGGGAAATCGATTTTATTTATGTTTCCTCAAAAACCATCAGAATTTCAAATTCAAACAATTGAGGATTTGATGACGTTTTTTGAAGATGCAAATACATATAGAATTTGGTATGACCTTGTAAAAGAAAATGATGAAATAAAATGTCAAATCAAAATGGGAAATGATATCAGTGTGGTAAAAAATCATTTGGAAAACTATCATAGAGGAAAGGAAAGATAGGTAAAAGGTGCTTTAATGAAAAGAAAATACCATTTTATTCAAAAATGCAAGATTTTTTTTCATGGTTTTGGTAAACAATTTGTACTGATTGGATTACTAGGGTTGATTACAAGTTCCATGAGTTTTATTGAACCTATAATAGATGCCAACATTGTAACCAACATTACAAAGTTGCATCTAGAAAAAGCTATATTCTTGGCTCTTATTCTTTTGATGACAAGATTATTGATGCAACTGCTTCATTATTTGTCCAATGTTTTATTTTCTAGTGTAAAATTTCGCTCGATTTTGAATATTCGCATGAAAGTGTGTAATGCTTATGTCAGAATCAAAAGTAAAGTACTAGATCAACATGAATCTGGTGTTTTTTTAGAAAGAATCAAAAACGATCCAAGCGATATCACGGAGTTATTCACTGATATTCAAGATTATATTATTGGAATTATTACAAATATTGGTATCATTTTTTATGTTTATTGGATTCATCCTGTTGTAGGTTTATTTTATACTTTATCCATTTGTATTTTATTTATCATTCAAAAGTATCGTATTTCTGTTTTGGTAAGAAGAAAAAAAGAAAATAAACAAATTAATGAACAAAATACAACAGTACTCAATAACCTAGTTCAAGGAACAAAAGATATTAAATTATTAGATTTAAAGTCAACCTATTTAGGATATGTAGAAAAGACATTTCAAAAAAATTTTGCTAAAAGATTAGAAACCAATAAACAGACATATATGTTTTGGACATTATATTATTGCACAAGAGAAACACTGTCTTTTTTACTTTTACTACTAGGCGGTTATTTGATTATTGAAGGAAAATTATCCAGTACTAATTTGTTAATTCTATGGATGTATCGTAGTAATATTTATTCATTTGTAATTAATGTATCAAATTTAGCCGAAAAATTAAGTACATTTAATTTATATTCAGAAAGAATTATAGAATTAATGGATAGTGAAACTTATGAACAAGAAGCTTATGGATTAAAAAAGACTAAGAAATTGGCAGGCGATATTCAATTTAGACAAGTTTCTTTTAAATATCAAGAAACGGAAGTTTTAAAGAAAATAGATTTTAAAATAGAAGCCAATCAAACGGTTGCATTTGTGGGAAAAAGTGGAAGTGGAAAAACTACTATATTCAACTTATTATCCAAATTATATGATATAGAAAAAGGTAATATATATTTAGATCACTATTCAATTGACGCACTCACAGAAGATAGTATTCGTAACAATATCGCAGTTATTGGACAAAATCCCTATCTTTTTCATTTGACGATTAAAGAAAATTTAATGTTGGCAAATCCAAAATTAAAAATAAAAAAAATGAAAGAAATATGCAAATTGGTTTGCCTAGATGAATTGATTGAAAGCCTATCAAATCAGTATGATACAATTGTTGGAGAAGGTGGGGTAAATTTTAGTGGCGGAGAAAGACAACGCCTTGCGATTGCTAGGGCTCTAGTGAAAGATACCCCCATTATCTTACTAGATGAGGCAACAAGTGCACTGGATAATACAACACAGGCAAAAATTCAAAATACACTTAAAAATATAGGAAAAAATAAAACAGTTGTTGTAATCGCACATCGCTTAAGTACTATAATTGATTGTGATAAAATATTTGTATTAGATCGAGGAAAAATCGTTGCAGAAGGTACACATGAATCGTTATTAAAATCTTCTAAAATTTACCGTGATTTATATACACAAGAGACATAGGAAGTGATTTTATGAATTTAGATTTTTTAAACGAAAGTCAAAAAGAGGCAGTCATAACAACAGAAGGGCCTGTTTTGGTGCTTGCCGGTGCAGGGAGTGGAAAAACAAGAGTATTAACGACCCGAGTAGCTTATTTGGTACAGGAAAAAAAGATCAATCCAAATCATATTTTAGCGATTACATTTACCAATAAAGCTGCACATGAAATGAAAGAACGTGTCCTTTCTATATTAGGCTCTATAGCATACAAAATTCAAATTTCCACATTTCATTCCTTTGGATTACAACTGATGAAAGAAAATTATGAGATATTAGGGTATCAATCCAATTTTACCATTATGGATAGTGACGATACCTTAACTATTATTAAAAAAATTATTAAGGAATTGGGTTATGATCCAAAAGAATATAACCCTAAAGCAATTCGGAATAAAATCAGTGGCGCAAAAAATGAATTATTGAATGCAAAGGAATATGAAAAATATGCAGCAACTACTTATGAGGAAGTTGTTGTTAAGGTATATGAACGCTATGAAAAAAAATTAAAAACCAATAATTCCTTGGATTTTGACGATTTGCTCATGAAACCGATTGAACTTTTTTCTAGCCATCCAGAAATTTTAAAAAAATATCAAGAAAAATTCGAATATATCTTAATCGATGAATATCAGGATACCAATAAAGCGCAATATCTGCTAACAAAAATGTTGAGCGACAAATACAAAAATATTTGTGTAGTTGGAGATGATTCACAGGCTATTTATGCGTGGAGAGGCGCGGATTATAAAAATATATTGAATTTTGAGAAAGATTTTAAAAATACGAAAGTAATTTTACTAGAAGAAAATTATCGTTCTACTCAAAATATTTTGAATGTGGCAAATAACATTATTAAAAATAACAAACAAAGGAAAGAAAAAAATCTTTGGACGCAAAATGAAGAAGGAATTAAAATCAAATACCATAAAGCAGAAAATGAAAAAGATGAAGCATTTTATGTAATGACTGAAATTGAAAAACTATTAAAACAAGGTGTAAAAGAAAAAGAAATTGCAGTATTATATCGAACCAATGCGCAATCTAGAAATATGGAAGAAAAGCTTTTAAAGGAAAACATTCCTTATAAAGTAGTTGGAAGTTTTTATTTCTACAATAGAAAAGAAATCAAAGATTTGATTTGTTATTTAAAATTAATATATAATACAAATGATGATGTCTCTTTTATGCGTGTTGTCAATATCCCCAAAAGAGGTATTGGTGACAAAACATTAGAATCATTAGGTTTGAAAGCAATGAGCGAAAATAGTAGCTTATATGATACGATTACAGAAGGAAAATTACTATCATTCAAACATATGATAGAAGATATTCAAAAAGTGGATTGTTCCTTAACGGAATTAGTAGATCTAATCTTAGAAAAAACGGGAATCAAAGAAGAACTAGAAAAGGAAAAATCATTAGAGGCAGATATTCGTTTAGAAAATTTGGAAGAATTTAAAACAATAACCAAGACATTTGAAGAAAAAAATGGTATTATATCTTTAGAAGACTTTTTGAATGAAATTAGTCTTGTATCCGACATAGAAGAACATAAAAATAATGTGGATGTTGTAACACTGATGACTGTTCATTCTGCAAAGGGACTTGAGTTTGATCATGTTTTCTTAATTGGAATGGAAGAAGGTATTTTTCCTCACAGCAATTCTCTTATGGATATAGAACAAATTGAAGAAGAAAGAAGACTATGTTATGTAGCCGTAACGAGAGCTAAAAAGACACTCCATTTGGTCAATGCACGAAAGAGAACTATCTTTGGAGATTTAAGCTATAATATGCCAAGTCGTTTCATAGATGAAATAGATGAAAATTACTTGGATATAGACGAGGAAACAAAAACAACCAATTCAAATTGGATTCACAAAGAAGAACATATCGATTCTTCGATAGAATATCAAGTTGGAGAGAAGATTGAACATGAAACATTTGGCGTTGGCGTCATTGTTGGAATTGAAACTAGTATTTTAACAGTTGCATTTCCACATCCTCATGGTATTAAAAAATTGTTAAAAGGTCATAAAACATATAGAAAGGTATCAGGTGAATAATATGTTATTGAGTATTGTAGATAGTATCAATGAAGGAGCAAAAAAATTTCAAGATTGGATTATCGCAAATGGAAGCAATCCCCTTTTATGGATTGGATTATTCTTTGGAGGATTACTCATTTTCTACATTGTTTATAATGCGCTGCATAAAGACTAAAAAAATTTGAAATCATGATGCGGATCTTATTTTGAAGTCATAACTAAAATCAAGAGCAAACGAGATGAATTGATCTATACTCTTGATTTTTTAATGTATTTTTCTTAGAATTGTCCCTAAATGAAAACAGAAACTTTTTAAATAGTAATTTCCATAATATCACGTTCTATTAGTGTCATAGCGCGCATTTGTGAATTAAAAACAATATATTTATTTTTAGATAACCAAATATTTGATATAATAAGAATGGTGATAAGAATGATAGAAAGTAGGATCAAAGAACTTATAGAAATTATAAATAAGGCAAGTTATGAATATTACGTTTTAGATCATCCAACGATCACGGATCAGGAGTATGACGATTATTATAAAGAATTGCTATCATTAGAAGAAAAATATCCAGAATTCAAAAAAGAAGATTCTCCAACAAACCGTGTTGGAGGAGAAGTACTGGATCAATTTACAAAGGTAACTCATAAAGTACCAATGCTTTCCTTTGATGATATTTTTAATGAAGATGAAATTGTCGCTTTTGATGAACGAATTCGTAAAACCATATCGAATCCTACATATACAGTAGAACCAAAAATGGATGGTTTGTCAGGTTCTCTTATATATCAGAAGGGTGTATTGGTTCAGGCTGCAACAAGAGGGGATGGAATTACAGGAGAAAACATTACTAACAATGTTAGAACCATTAAATCAGTTCCTCTTCATTTAAAAAAAGATATTGATATTGAAGTGCGTGGCGAAATCTATATGAGTAAAGCTTCTTTTGAAAAAGCTAATATAGAAAGAGAAAAGAAAAAAGAACCTTTGTTTGCCAATCCAAGAAATGCAGCTGCAGGTTCTGTTAGACAGTTGGATAGTAAAATCACTGCTTCTAGAAATTTAGATTTCATGGCTTATTTTTTGCCTAATCCAGAGGACTATGGCATCAAAACACAATCAGAATCTTTGGAATTTTTAAGAGAACTTGGGTTTGTAACCAATCATAAATTGAATACTGTTGCACATAATGCCAAAGAAGTTATTGCAGTAATTGATGAATTTTCTCAAAAAAGAGAAAGTTTACCTTATGAAATTGATGGTGTTGTATTGAAAGTAAACAGTCTAGCTGATGAAGAAAAACTAGGATTTACTTCTAGAGTACCAAGATGGGGAATCGCATATAAATTTCCGGCTGTTGAAGTTTTAACAACACTAAAAGAAATCAAATTTACAGTCGGAAGAACAGGAAAAATAACACCAAATGCAATCTTCTCTCCTGTTCATGTCGCAGGTTCCTTAGTATCCAAAGCGACATTACATAATGAGGACTATTGCAATGATAAAGATGTCCGAATCGGGGACGTGGTATCCATACGAAAAGCGGGTGATGTCATACCAGAAGTTGTAGAGGTAAAATTAGAAAGAAGAAAAGAAAATACAACTCCATTTCAAATGATTACAGAATGTCCAATGTGTGGTAGTACTTTAATCAAAAAAGATGCCCATCACTTTTGTCCAAATACACATTGCCCAGCACGAAATATAGAAGGTTTGATTCACTTTGTTTCTAGAGACGCGATGTATATTGATGGTTTCGGTGAACGTATTATCGAAGATTTCTATAATATGGGTTATTTAAAAACATTTGTCGATTTCTATTTTTTAAAAAATCATAAAGAAGAACTAATGGAATTAGAGGGGTTTGGTTCTAAAAGTATTTCCAATTTATTAGAAAGTATAGAAGAGAGTAAAAAAAATCCATTGGATCGCTTGCTTTTCGCGATAGGGATTCGTTATGTGGGTAAAAAAACAGCTAAAATTTTAGCTGAGTACTATCAGACAATGGAAAACTTCTTACAAACAACATATGAAGAATTGGTTGCGATTGATAACATTGGAGAAATGATTGCGAAAAGTATTATCGAATATATACACGATGAAAAAAATTTAAAACTCATTTCGGAATTGAAAGCGCTTGGTTTGACAATGGAATATCATGGTACCAATATCATATCAAACGAAATATTTCAAGATAAGACTTTTGTATTGACGGGCACCTTAGAACAAATGACAAGAGAAGAGGCAAGTGCTGAAATTGAGAAACGTGGAGGAAAAGTAACAGGTAGTGTAACCAAAAAGACGAGTGTCGTTTTAGTAGGAAAAGATCCTGGTAGCAAATATGAAAAAGCCAAGACTTTAGGAATTACAATATGGAATGAATCCGAATTTTTAGAACAATTATAGATTGTAAATACATAGTCAAGCCAATCATAAAAAAGATGAAGAAAAGCAAATTCTCATATATAATGAATATGAAAGGAATTTGTAATATGAAAAAAGAAATCAAAAACTTTGAAAAAATAGTAGGAATTGTACTTATCATTTTAACAATCATTAGTTTGGTAATGAGTGCTTTGCTTTATACCAATATAATCTATAGCTGTTCTTATGATACGACTGACTTGAATGGTTTATTGGTGAGTAAACCGTTTGATATTGTATTATGGATAGACAATATTCTCATTTACCTGTTTGGATTGTTTTACATTATAAGCGCAGTACAATCTAAAAAGGAAGTACTCATTAAGGTGAGTTTTGCAATTTTTTCTATCATGACCACAATGGTAGCATCAACATTAATCATAAATGGAATCGCGAGCATATTTCACATATTTTAAAGTAAGAGAATCGTATCAAAACGATTTTTTTATTTATATGGCTAATAAAATATCTCTTAATCTAATACAATGAATTAGGTGATACTGTGATTGCACGCATTTTTTTCTTTCTAATTGGATTTGGACTGACTGTGGTTGGTGGTGTTTATATAATAAGTTATCTCAATTTGCTCACAATTGGGTATAATTTTTTAGAATATGTCAATTTTATAATTAGAAGAATAGAATGTCTATCTGCATTTGCAGGGATCATTTTAATTAGTTTGGCCATTTTTATACCAGGAGGACATAAATATGAATTACATATATGATATTTTACTCAATTTTCATGATACGCTTTATGATTTTTATGATTGGAATCCAAATGATAACATAATCAATGTAAGAAAAATTCCATTGTTTAAAATTACAAGTAATCAATTAAAAGAAATCAAGGAAAATAGCATTTGTTTTGATTCTGAATTTTTAAATAAATTTCAAAATAAAACAGAATTATTTTCAGGAAAAGATATTAAATACATCGAGTATTGTTGTCTACTTAGCGATGGTTCAGAAACGCTTGCACTTCTAATCAAAAATAATCGTGTGGAAAAAAGTCATTTATTAGTAGATGAGGAATTAGAAGTGTTAGAAGTAGTCACACGATTGAAAGAAGAAACGATTGCCTATCAAATCCTAAAAAGAGCTAAAAATACAGGATTTAAGACAAGAAAAGAAATAGAAATGGAAAAATCAATTCGTCGTAATTTAAAAAAACTAAAAGAGGAAAATGCAATCCAACAACTCAAATATTTGTATTATGAATGTTTTAATAAAAAAGAAGAAAGTAAAGAAAAAATATTACAAGATTTAGAGTATGCATTAGACCGAAATTTCGAGTCCATCGGTAGTAAATTGAATGCCTTTTTTGAACTGATTTCTACATCAAAATAAGAAAATAATAGGATTATTGTATATTCTTAAAAATAATTAACAAAATAGTAATAAGGAGGAAATATATGAAGAAATTAATTGTCATTTTATCTGCACTCACATTATTTACAGGTTGTGGATGTAACAAGAAATTAATGAATACACCAACAAAAAAAGTAGAAATGTTTTTTCAAAACTATCAAACATTAGATGATGAGGTGATTTCACAATTAGATAAAATTGTTGCGGAAGAAGAAAACTTCAATACCGAACATCGTGCATCCTATAAAGAATTGATGAAAAAACATTATAAAGAACTAAAATATGATGTCAAAGATGAGAAAATAGACGGTGATACTGCAACAGTAACTGTCGAAATCGAAGTAACCGATTATTCCAAAGCGATGAATGATGCAGATCGATATCTAGAAGAACATCCAGATGAATTCAAAAATACAAATGGAGAATATGACAAATCATTATTCGTTACGTATCGTCTGAAACAATTAAAAGAAGTCAAAGATACAGTAAAATATACACTAGATTTGACGTTATCTAAAGTAGATGATGAATGGAAATTGGATTCCATCAGTGATGTAGATGAACGCAAAATTCATGGAATGTATGTGTATTAAAAAGTCATGTAATTCACATGATTTTTTTGTGAAAGTCAATCATAATTTGTCCATTTTTTCATATACTTTTTTAGGTGAATTGTATGAAAAAAATAATAGTATTTCTCTTTCTTTTATGTATTCCTTTCACAGCGAAAGCGATTGGAACCAGTGCCAGTTCTGCCATTTTAATGGATCAAGATAGTGGACGTATTTTATATGCAAGTAACATTCATGAAGTGAGAAGTGTCGCAAGTATTTCCAAAGTAATGACTGCAATACTTGCGGTTGAAAGTGGAAAATTGAAAAATAAAGTCACCATTGGAGATGAAATCAGCGGTGCACATGGGTCAGGAATTTATGTCAAAAAAGGAGAAATACTTACTTTAGAAGATTTGGTATATGGACTCATGTTACGTAGTGGAAACGATGCTTCTTTAGCCATTGCGCACTATGTAGCTGGAAGTGTAGATGAATTTGTAAATCAAATGAACCAAAAGGCAGTTGAATTAGGAATGAAAGATACTACCTTTTATAATCCCAATGGTTTAGACGATGAGGAAGAAGGAAACTATTCTACTGCTTATGATATGGCAATTTTGATGAGTTACGCCATGCAAAATCCTGAATTTGCCAAAATTACAGGAACAAAGAAGTATAAATTAAAAACCAATATGAATACTTACATTTGGTATAATAAAAATAAATTATTAAATCAATATGATTATACAACAGGTGGGAAAACGGGTTTTACCAAGAAAGCAAGAAGAACACTTGTTACCAGTGCATCCAAAGATAATCTAAATTTGGTTGTTGTTACACTCAATGATGGAAATGATTTTTTAGACCATAAAAATTTATTTGAATATGGTTTTTCAAATTATCAAAATTATCAAGTGTTAAAAAAGGGAAATCTAGAAATTGAAGAAGAATACTATAAAAATTATCAAGTTTATATTAAAAATAATATCACATATCCATTACAAGAAGGGGAAAAAGAAACACTTCATATGGAATACCAATTTATCAAAAACAAAACTATCAAAGAAGAAACCGAGATTGGGACCATCTACTTATACTTAGGGGATAAAGAAGTCAGAAAAGAACCTATATATGCTTCTCCAATTGTAAAACCTAAAAAAAGTTTTTTTACAAAAATAAAGGAATGGTTTCAAAATTTATGGTAAATAAAATATGGGGTTGTTTTATTGTAATTGGAGTTATTGTATGTTTATTTACAGGTAAAGTAGATGTTTTAAATAATGAAATACTGGAAAGTACGAAGAGCAGTCTGGATATGATCATTAAAATATTTCCTGTTATGGCTTTATGGCTAGGAATTATGAATATCGCAACCGAATCGGGGCTTTTGAATCAATTATCGAATGCACTTTCCCCTATTTTACGAAAGTTGTTTCCAGAGATCCCGAAGGGTCATGAGTCGCTCAGTCTCATTGCATCTAATATTACAGCCAATATGTTTGGACTTGGAAATGCTGCCACACCATTTGGGTTAAAAGCAATGAAGTCTTTGCAAAGTTTAAATGATCAAAAAGATACCGCATCCCGTAGTATGATTACGTTTTTGGTACTCAATACAAGTGGAGTGACGATTATACCCACTACGATTATTTCCCTTCGTATGATGTATGGTAGTAAAAACCCAACAGAAATTGTCTTTGCTTGCATTTTAGCAACACTTATTTCTACGATAGGAGGTCTTATCATTGACCGTATACTCGCAAAAAGAAGGTAGTATATGATAGAACAGATTTCGAGTTATGTCATTCCATTATTGGTATTGATTGTGGTTTGTTATGGAATTTACAAAAAAGTAAATGTGTATGACGTATTTGTGGAAGGTGCAACAGAGAGTTTTGATATGGTATTTACTATGTTTCCTTGTTTGTTAGGGATGATTTTTGGTATTAATTTATTTTTAAAAAGTGATATTTTAAATTATGTGTTTACGCTCTTAAAACCAGCTTTCGCAAGCCTCAATGTTCCAACCGAAATCTTTCCTATGATGTTATTAAGGCCTATCTCCGGAAGTTCCTCTTTGGCGATTTTAAATAACCTGTTTGTAACTTATGGACCAGATAGTCTGATTGGAAGATTGGGTTCTGTAATCCAGGGTTCCACCGATACGACTTTTTATATTTTGACACTTTATTTTGGAAGTATTGGAATCAAAAAAATTAGATATTCCTTATGGGCTGGCCTTGCTGCAGATGTGATTGGTATTGTTTCTGCGATTCTCATTGTCAATTGCTTTTTTGGTTAAAATTGACTATAGATATGAATTGCGTTATAATGAAACAGGTGGAGGAATGAAATGAAAAAGGTCGTATTATGCAGTTTGGTACTTATGATGATGATTTTATCTTCAGGTTGTAATAAGATAGAGAAATTGCATTGTACCAAAACAGAAACTTCATCTGAGAATTTAGAATTAAAGGAAGCTTTGAATATCACATTTCAAGGACATGAAGTTATCAAAATGAGTATCTATTCTGAAATTGAAATTTCAGGTAGTTATGTTCATTATGTAGATGATTTATGGTCTATATTAAAACAACAATATGTAAATTTAGAAGGAAAAAAAGGAATTTCCTTTTCTACCAGTAGTACCGATAATATCTTATCTGTTACGATTGATGCAGATCTCAAAAAAATGGATAAAGAAGCCAAAAAAGAACTGAGTATTGGTAATGTTAGACAATCATTAAAGGATGCGAAAAAGGAAATGGAATCAAAGGGTTATACTTGTAAATAGTATAATCTTTTTCGTTGCACTTTTTAAAAAATTTCAGTATAATAAGCGATAGGTGAAACGATATGGAGAGATTGCAGAAAGTAATTGCGAACAGTGGTTATACATCAAGAAGAAAAGCAGAAGAACTGATTCAAAAGGGAAAAGTGAAAGTGAATGGGAATGTGATTTACGAACTAGGAACAAAGGTGAGTAATACAGATGAGATTGAAATTGATGGCAATGTATTACAGAAAGAAGAACAAAAAGTCTATTTTTTATTATATAAACCTCGTGGTGTTGTAACCACCACAAATGATGACAAACAAAGAAAAACGGTAGTGGATCTCATTGATACACAAATGCGTATTTACCCTATTGGAAGATTGGATTATGATACCACAGGAATTTTATTGCTTACAAATGATGGAGTTCTTGCGAATGCTTTAATGCATCCGAAAAATCAGATCGATAAAGTTTATATAGCAAAGGTAAAAGGGTTAATTGGAAAAGAACAAATTAGGGCTTTACAAATGGGTGTTGTGATAGATGGAAAAAGTACTAGTAAGGCAAAAGCACGTATTAAAAAATACGATAAAAAAACAGATACTTCTATTGTGGAGTTGACCATTCATGAGGGTAGAAATCACCAAGTGAAAAAAATGTTTGAAGCAATTGGTTATACCGTTTTAAAATTAAAGAGAGAACAAATTTCATTCTTGAATTTAGTAGGATTAAAATCAGGAGAATATCGTATGTTGTCTCCTAAAGAGGTTAAGAAATTATATTATGAAGTAAGTAAGGAAATATAAATGTACAAAAAAAGTACATTTTTTTTGTAATCAAGTACCAAATTTATAACGCATAATGAAAAAATGAAGTATTCCGTTTTATATCAGGAATGGGCAAAATATTGAAATGAAAAATAATGTTAGATGGTTAGAATTTGCAATTTTTTTAAAATATGATATAGTAGCTATTCAGTGGGTGATACTATGCAATGGAATATGGATACATTATCGATAGTTGAGTATGATAGTGAAATGTATTTACATAGAAAATTTAAACGAGAGTTAATAGCAGATTCGCTCATTTTTATGTATTTTAAAAATACAATAGAACAATATTTATTTTCAACTGAAAATTTAGGTGAATTAGAATTAGAAACAGCTTATCTGTTAGCTAATACATCAAACCTAATTGGATACTTATATCTAGGAAATTGTGATTTTAAAGGAACTTTGGCAATCGATTATGCTATTCATGAGGATTATAGAGGAAATCATTTGGGTGTTATATTATTAAAAGAATTGAAGGAATATTTGATTCAAAATATGAAAAAAGTCCAAGCAATTGATTTGGCCATTCAAAAGAACAATATAAGAAGTATAAAAACTGCGTTAGGTGCAGGATTTGTATACCATAGAAGAATAGATGATACTGTTCATTATCGTTATAAATAAAAAGGAACTGTTTATGCAGCTTCCTTTTCTTCTTCCATAAAAATGGCAGATGTTGGACAACCTTCTAGAGCATCCATTACATCATTTTTTAGTTCTTCTTCCATTGTATCTACTGTATTACTTTCATTCTTAGTTTCTGCAAATCCCTCATCGTTTAATTGAAATACAGATTCTGCGATTGCTTGACAAGCTCCGCAACCGATACATAATTCTTGATTCACTTTTACTTTCTTCATAACATCACCAGTTCCATTATATAAAAAAAACAAATCAATATGCAAGTAAATGTTTTAAAAAATGAAAAATTATGTTATTATAAGAATAGAGGTGATATGCTTGACAAGTAGAATGGAGCGTTACTATAAACCAAGTAATCATACATCCAAAAGAAGTGAGCGAAATCAGGAATTATATCGCGAAATTTACGAGGATGGGGAATATAGTAACATTGAAGGAATTGCAACCATTGAAAAATCAAATGAGGTCGATATCACCAAAATTAAAAATATGTTAAAAAATAGGGAGCAATATCAAAAACAAAGACAATTTAGACAAATGATAAAAGAACCGATTCAAACGGTGGAAGAAGAAAAACCGACATTTGAAGCAGAAAAAAATTATGACATACGTGATATTTTAAATAAAGCTAAAAATAACAAAAAAGAGGAAGAAAAATATCATCGTCTTGATCATACAGGATATAATATTTTAAAAAATCTAAAAGAAAAAAGTATGCAAAAGAATGAACATCCAGATGAACTAAGGGAATTGATTGATACCATTACAAGTAATAGCGAACTCAATCAACTTGCAACCAGGGAGCTTAGTTTGGATCTGTTTGATGATTTAAAATCAGAGGAAAACACAGTAATTGAAAATCGTGATTCCATCAAAGCCTTGTTAGAAGAGGCTAAAAAAGAAGACCAAATGAAAAAGAAAGAAAAAGAAGAAATGGATCAATCTTTTTATACATCTAGTCTTAATTTTGGTGATGATGATTTTGAACAGATTTCTGAACAGATGAAACCAAAGTGGAACCCAAAAATCATGAAAACAGTTTTATCTGTGATTACCGGAATTGTCATTGCTGGAATTATCTTTCTCATTTATAGTTTACTAAAATAAAAGAATTCACTTTAATCCGAATTCTTTTTTCTTTTTTTGATAAAAATGGATATCGCAATGATGATAAAAACGACAAGTGATGCAACTCTTAAAATAGGTGCAACATAATAGATATATACGTTGAAAAAGGTGTTATTTGGTATCAAATAAACACTTGCCAGTAACATCAATGTCACAATACTAGTAGGAAGCATTTTACTATTATGTTCTAATTTAATACTATTGCCAATATAATAAACCGCAAAAGCAACACAGAAAAATAAACCAAAAATCCACTGTGCAGTTATGATATTTTCAATACGGTCTAAAAATCCAAAAAGATTGACGTGTTTTAAAATAATATATTCAGGATATTGATAAATACTGGCCAGATGAATGCCTAAAATACCCAAAGTAATAATACAAAATCCAAAAATAATAAATAATGAAACAAGATAGGAAATGACAATTGACTTATTGTATTTCTCAGGATTTACAACCTGATTTTTTGGTACAATGAGTAATGCAAAAATAGGCATAATCATCAATGTTACAAAATAGAATGTTGCTTGCAAAGGTCTTCCAATTCCAAATTCCAAAAAGGGTTTTAAATTAGAAGTATCGATACTGGGTATTAATCCAATAAAACCAATTGCAAATAAAATCAAATTGATTGTGAGTAGTAGTAAACTGACTCTTGAAATGGTTTCAATACCCTTGGTATTGGTATAAATAGTAAGAACCGCAAAGACGATTCCCACAACAAGTAGAGGTGTTTCAGGCAAAAATTGCGATACGATGAAATTGATTAAATTAAACATATAATTATTTGCAAAAATAAAGATGAAAATTGCACATATTAAAGTTACGACTTTTCCTAACCTTTTGCCATACAATTTTTCCAATTTTTTGGGGAGTGCTAAATCGGGTTCATAATTGGCAATATAAAGAAACAAAAGTAAGACAGGAATTCCAACAATCATCCCCAGTGGTATGGTAATATAGGCATCGATACCTGCGGCTTGTACAAGACAGTAAACTCCAATTCCCATAAATGCAGATACCATAATTAGAACTACCATTGTACTATATTGTAAACAATTGATTTTATTTTTCATCGTGTAATCTCCTTTACAATGTTTCCTTTTGTTTGTAATTTTACATTAGAATTCACTTCAAATTCTAAATTTTCAATCAATTCATCTCCATATTGTTCTTTTAATTTTTTATAAGAAGTAGGATCTGTTTTATATAATAGTTCTTCAAAACCAAATATATCTGTTTTATAAGTCTCAATGATTTTAGTAACGTCTTCTTCAATGACTTCCTCCATCTCTTGATTGATTTTATTTTCCAATATCTGAATAGAATTCGAATCTAATAAATTCATGTTACAATTGATTTCTTTGATACTTGCATTTGCTTTTACTTGCATCGTAATTTTCATTTTTTCTATATCTGGTTTTAATTTGGTTTTGGTTGAGATAATTTCTGAGGTGAATAGACCATTTTCAGAACAACTACTTGTAAGAATGGAATTTTGAATATTGCCTTGTACATAATTGTAAACTCGACTTTCTTCTTCCGTAAGATATCCAATCATTTTTTCACCATTAAAAATAGCGAGTGGTCTCAGTTTTACTGTTGCATCAGGAATGGACTGTTTGATATTATCCTCTCCTTCACCTTTTTTGATATTTCCAACCACTTCTACAGAGGGAAGCACAACATTAGTTCGTCGATTTAAATATGTATTTAGTAAATCTTCAAAAGTTACTTTTGTAGCCATGCCATAGAATTTGGCATCGGCAGTAATGCTATCACGAATATTTTTTGAGTTGAGCGTTTCTAGCGGTGTTAAAATTTGCATCACATCTTCTGGAGTTTCTTCTCTACTGATGACAACTAAGAAATCTTTCCGAAATTCTGTATTGCGGGCAAAGAAGTCTAATATTTCTTGAATTCCTTCTTTAGCAACATCCTCACTAATCATTAAAAGATTAAGATGGTTCACGTAAAGTCTTCGTGGTGATTCTAAAATAATAGTGCGCAAAGCATGTTGCAAAGTAGGTCCTTTTTGCTCATATAAAATGAATTTTGGTTGACTTCCACTGTAATTGGAATCACTTCCTTGTTTTTGTGTATTTAAAACTTGGACAGTCACAACATATTCTTTACCATCTTCCGTTTTGTCTATTCCAATCGCACTGGTTAACGCAATTTGATTGAGTTCTCTATAGTTGTAGCACCCTGTAAACAATAGTAAGAATAGACATGGTATTATCCATTTATATAGTTTCATCCCTTTTTCCTCCTTTGCTTGATCCGATTATCTGATAAATAAGGTTGGCGTTTATTGAGAGATTTGAGTGGAAATTTGACAACACTGTTTTTTAGGGAATCAAAAATGGTTGGTACGAAAGGCATAAGATATGGTTTTCCAAATGATTCCAAATGACTCAATCTAACAATAAAGAAAATTGTCACTGCAAGAACGCCTACGATTCCTAAGAAAGAAGCACCAAGCATAAATAACAATCGATACCATCTGAGTGCATTTTCTAGTTCATATTCTGTAAAGGGTAAGGAACTGATTGCTGTAATGGCGATTACAATAATCATGATGGGTGATACAATTCCAGCACTTACAGCAGCATCTCCCAAAATCAAAGCACCAACAATGGATAGGGCGCTTCCACTAAAACTGGGAACACGCAAGTCACTTTCTCTTAAAATTTCAAAGGAAATAATCATAATAATTCCTTCAAAGAAGGCAGGGAAAGGCACACCATCCCTTTGGGTTGCGAAATCAGCAAGTAGATCGGTCGGAATCATTTCTTGGTTGTAGGTAATTAGGGCAATATAAACAGCTGGTGTAAATAACGCGATGATAAAGGCTAAAAATTTGATAATTCTGGTAAAAGTGATATTCATGCCTTTTCCATATACATCTTCCATGGTTTTGAAATAGTCATTTAATACACCAGGAACAATTAGAACATAGGGGCTATTGTCTACGACAATCGCAACTTTTCCTTCCAATAAAGCTTTGGAAACGATATCAGGTCTCTCAGTTGTAATGATGGTTGGAAAAATGGATTTGGTTTCTTTTTCAATTAAGTTTTTAATCATTCCACTATCGATAATGCCATAAATATCGATTTTCTGTAGTTGTTCTGCCACTTGGTTAACCAATTCTTCTTTGACAATTCCATGAATTGACAGAACACCTATTTGTGTTGCGGTATATTTTCCAATATTAAATCCTTGTATCCATAAATCATTGGTTTTGATTCTTTTCTTGATCAATCCTAAATTGATTTGATAGTCCTCAACAAAGGCATCCTTGGCGCCACGGACAGTACTTTCTGTTTCTGGTTGATTAATTCCTCTTGCAATATTAGCCTTGGTTTCTAAAACCAGTGCCGCTTTCGCACCTTCAATTAGTAAAATGGTAAATCCACGGTGTAAATAAAAACAGATTTGATCATAATCCGATACTCTTTTTACTTTAAAGTTGCTAATGTCATTTTCTATATGTTCCAACATAGCGGAAGAAGGTATTTTTTCTTGTTCGATATGATTTAAACTTCTTACAATAAAGTCACTAATTTTATCACTTGAAGTAAGTGGTTCATTATAAATAATATAGATTGTCTTTTTTTGAATCGTCTTTTTTCGGTAAATGATATCTGATAAATCATTCGTTTCTTGTTTAATTCGATTTACGATTTCTTCGATATTTTCTAACATATTATCACCATATTTCTAGTGATAGTATGTACAAAACCAAAAAAAGTATAAGAAAAAAGCTTTGCGCTTTTTTTAAATTAGTTTTTTGACTTTATCTTGATAAGCAAGCATCAAACAATCTTTTGGATAAAATGAAAAAAAGTGAAATTCTTGTAAATATTCAGCCCATAATTTCGAGCTTTCTTGATTCAATTCAGTAATGGTTTGACAACTTTCAAAATAATATTTGTAATAATTATAGTTTACGGTTGTTCGCAAAAATATATAATATAGTTTTTGAATTTTTAATTTTGTCATGTAATCATCTCGCTTTCCTTATTTTAAGTGTTTCTTTTCCTTTTGTCAAATGCTATAATACTTTTAGGTGGTTCATTATGGAAAAACTATATAAAATTGAAAAATTAGATCATCAAGGTCGTGGCATTATAAGAGAAAATGGACCTATTATCTTCGTTGAAAATGCTTTACCAGATGAACAAGTCGAAATCAAAATTGTAAAAGAAAAAAAACAGTTAAAAGAAGCACAAGTAGTTGCTTATTACAAGCAAAGTAGCAGTCGGAACAAAGTGAAATGTCCCTATTATAATCAATGCGGCGGATGTCATATTATGCATATGTCATATAAAAAACAATTGGAATGGAAAGAAGAAAAGGTAAAAGAAATATTGAATAAGTTTATGGATTCTAGTGTTTTATTTTCGATTCAACCCATAGTGGCTTCAGAAGAATGGAATTACAGAAATAAAGCCACATTTCAAGTAAAACAAAAATTAGGTTATTTTGCTCAAAAAACAAATACAATTGTTCCTGTTGAACAATGTAATTTGGTAGATCCTAATATTCAGAAACTAATTCCAATACTATCTACATTAGATATTAGTAGTTGTTCACAAATTACAATCAGGGCTAGTAAAAATACCAATCAAACAATGGTGATTTTTGATATGAAAACGAATATAGATACTACAAAAATAGTAGAGACATTGAAAGAATATGTAAGTTCTATCTATGTAAAAAAGGAAAAACTAAATTGTATTTATGGAATGCCTTTTATAGAAGAAAAAATAGGAGATTGTGTATTTAAGATATCGCCAGGTTCCTTCTTTCAGGTTAATACGAATCAGGCAAAAAAATTATATGATATTGTATTAAAATATGCGAACGTTCAAACAGAAGATTCTGTTCTAGATTTATATTGTGGGACAGGAACGATTGGGATTTATATCAGTAAGTATTGCCATAATGTATTGGGAATTGAGATGAATAAACATGCAGTTCAGGATGCATTAGAGAATCAGAAATTAAATCATATACATAACATGGAATTTATTTGTAATGATGTTTCGAATATTGTAGATAAAATAGTGGATAAATATTCTGTTATTATTGTAGATCCACCTCGTAGTGGACTGGACCAAAAAACAATTACATATTTAAAACAAAGTGGTGCGAAACGTATTGTTTATGTTTCATGCGACCCTGTTACCCTTGCAAGAGACTTGAATCAATTAAAAGAAAAGTATCATATAAAAGAATTAACTCCAGTGGATATGTTTCCTCAAACTTACCATGTAGAATGTGTATGCATGCTTAATAGGCGTTAAACCATTATAAATAAATGGAAAATCAACTATTCAGTAGAGTGTAAAAAAACACTGAAAATTGATGAAAGTTTGATGATTTTTAGTAAAAATTACGAATTTTTAAAAGCAGATTGTCTGAGGAGTATATGTTTCCTCATATGAGTAAGCAGGTATGAGGAAACTAGTTGAATTACTTCCTAAACGAGAAATTAAAAAATGGTTAAAAAGTAAATAGAAAGAGATGGTAAATAGTGAAAAAAAGTAAAGATATAAGTGTAAGGTCTAGTGCAGCAGAATATTTAACATATGTTGCAGCAGTAGGCGATGATAAAGATAGTATTGAAGTAAGATATGAAGATGAAAATATATGGCTAACTCAAAAAATGCTATCTATTTTATATAATGTAGAACCTAATACTATAAATTATCATATAAAAAAGATTTATGAAGATAAGGAATTAACTGAAGATGCAACTATTCGAAAATTTCGAATAGTTCAAAATGAAGGAAGCAGGCAAGTATCCAGAGATGTTATTCACTATAACCTACAAATGATAATATCAATCGGTTTTAAAGTTGATAATGAAAGAGCAATTCAATTTAGAAAATGGGTAAATGAAATTGTTAAAGAGTACACTATAAAAGGTTTTGCTCTGGATGACGAAAGGCTTAAAAATAGTGGTTCTATTTTAACAAAAGAATATTTTGAAGAATTATTAGAAAGAATTCGTGAAATAAGACTTTCTGAAAGAAAATTTTATCAAAAAATAACTGATATATATGCTACAAGTATTGATTACGACAAGAATTCTATAATTACTGAAAGATTTTTTAAAACTGTGCAAAATAAAATGCATTTTGCAATTCATGGGCAAACTGCAGCAGAAGTTATATATAATCGTGCAGATTCTGAAAAAGAAAATATGGGTCTTACGAATTGGAATGGTTCACCAAGCAGTAAAATTCATAAATATGATGTAGTAATTGCTAAAAACTATCTAACTGAAAAGGAATTGCTTAGTTTAAGAAGAATAGTATCCGCATATCTAGATTTTGCTGAAGAGCAAGCCTTAAGAAATATTCCAATGACTATGAAAGATTGGGAAGAAAGGTTAAATAAATTTTTGAAATTATTTGATAGAGATATATTAAAAGATACAGGAAGGATATCTCATGAAATTGCGTGTGATAAGGCTTTAACAGAATTTGAAAAATACAGAATTAAGCAAGATAAATTATATAATTCAGATTTTGATAAATTTTTGATAGAAGTAGATAATATAGATAATCATTAAAATAATTTATTAAAATTGAACTAATTATAACAACTATTGTACTTATAAAGAATGTGTGTTATGAATTAGTCATTAAACCACAAGTATATCAAAAGCAACTAATCACAACATTAAAACAAGACAGTGGAATGTGTATGCCTATTAATTAAAATGATTAAATATATTAAAATTGAAATAAATATAAATTAAGCAATAATAGTTATAAACAAAATTCCAATTAAAATCATAAAAATGCTAACTATAAGGATAGAGATAAGTTTAGAATAACTTTTCTGATCATAAAAGATATCTGGATGTTTGGGGTTAATTTTAATCATGTAAGTATTGCCGACTTCTAATCTATTATTACCATAAACTTCATTGCAAACTTCGTAGGTTTGACCTTGATAAACAAACTGAAAAACTGGTGCATATACAGTTACTCCACCTCTGCCAGTAAGAGGTCTGTATTGAGCCGCTGGAACTTTTCTTGTTACTGATTCTTTATGTGCGATACATACCGCTTCTATTTCTAAAGTACTACTTTTCATAAGAATCAAATCGGTTGTAGATTTTATGATAAAAAAAATGGAAACACAAAACCAAATAGCAGCCCAAAATACGATAAAAAGTTGCTTAATATTAAAATTACCTGATAGAGTAGCTAACATTACAATAATCCCCATAATTACCATTACAAAATCAACTTTATTTATGTATTCCTCTTTCTTTGCTTTTATTTTTCTAATATCTACAATGACAGCATTTACCCCAACTAAAAAAATAAGCTCGCCTATTAAAAAATACATTATTATTTCTCCCAAAATGGATTTTAAACCAAAATAAGAAAATAGTAGTATTAAAAATATAATACCAAAACTGGGATTTTCATTTATTTCTTTTTGCATATCTTTTCCTCCTAGAACTATGTTAATATATACTATAAACATTACATGAAAGAAAAAAATATGTCAACCTTTAAAGGAGGGTATATATATGAAGAATAGTACATTATTAGAATATTTAACAAAAACACAAAATCAATCTAAAAATGCATTAAAAACAATGATTCAAAACGGATCAATTCTAGTAGATGGTAAAGTAGTGACCAAAGCGAACTATCCTATTCAAGAAAAACAGACCATTTTCATCAAACCCAAGCCAATTGTATATCAAAAGTATGAAATTCCAATTTTATATGAAGATAATGATTTGATTGCAGTTGATAAACCAGCAGGATTACTCACAATTGCTACAGAAAAAGAAAAAGAGGTAACCGCATATCACATCGTAAGTCAATATATCTATCAAAAAACATATAAACGAATATTTATTTTACATCGTTTGGATCAAGACACATCTGGAATTTTATTATTTGCAAAAAATGAAAAAACAAAAAATATTATGCAAGATAATTGGAATTCCATTGTAAAAATAAGAGGGTATTATGCACTGGTACAAGGTATTGGGTTGAAACCAAACGGAACTATACATACCTGGTTAAAAGAAACACAAACACATATGGTTTACTCTAGTAAAAATAAAGTAGGGAAAGAAGCGATTACACATTATCAAGTTTTAGCTGAAAAAAAGAATACATCTTTGTTAGACGTACATTTAGATACAGGAAGGAAAAATCAAATTCGTGTGCATATGAAGGAACTAGGACATCCAGTATTGGGAGATGTCAAGTATGGGGATAAAAATTCCTTTCCTAGACTTGCTCTACATGCCTATCATTTGGAATTTATACACCCAGTTACAAAGAAAAACATCTCTATCAAAATAGAGATGCCAAAGTGCTTTCATTCTTATTTATAAGAATAAAATAGGAATTATCAAAACGATAAATAGGAGAATAATCCATTTCATAATACCAAAGTAGATTAACAAAAATCTGCGAAGAACACTTTTTTCACATGCTTCATCAAAGTAGTAATTTTTTTTGCATTTGCGAATAATTTTTTGTGTACAAAGTGTGCGGAAGATAGTAGAAGCATTATCTACATCTGTTAATTGTTCTAAAATACTTTCTTTTGCTACAGCATGTTTCTTATCCATGGCTTCTTTTTTCTGAAAAGCTTCTTTTAGGATTGCAATCTGTTCTAAAGATTCTTGTTGTAATGGATGGTTTTGATTTGGATTTAAAAATTTGGGGGTATCTCCTCTTTTTATTTGTGTAATCACTCCATGAATTCCTAGTAAAGTAAATACAAGTGAAATAATATAATCTCTTATAATCGCATTTGTGAATTCTGAATTTTGATATAACCATTCTAACTGATTTAAATTTGCCTCTATACCATTTTTTGATAGTAGTAAAAGTGGAATGATTACAAGTGTCACAATGCTAACAGAGACCAAAGAGAGTGCAGTAATAATAATGGGTAATTTTTGATCTTTTTTTCCTTTAAACAATTGATACCCATAAAATGCCCCCATCGCAATAAACACAGCCAATAAAGAAAACATCATGTTACCATAGATATAAAGTAGAATCCATGGAATAGAGGAAACTAATCCCCCAATCAGTCCGCCTATAATTCCTAAAAAATAATTTTCGTTTGTTTTCATGACCTCTCCTCTCTAAGTTCATTTAACAATACTATATCATTATAATCAAAAAAAGAAAAGATAAAAAAACTATTGATTTATAGTTCAATAGTTCCAATAATATGTTTTATTTGACAATATTTCCAGGTGCAGCATTTTTTTGTTGATTTTGCATTTCTAATATTGCATTTTGATATGTAGCAAATTCATTACTTCTTTGCTCTGGTGTCAAAAATTGACAATTTGCAAGCATCAAATGTTGTTGCATATTTAATTGTACTTGTAATTGTTCTAATACTTTTTCCATTTGATCAATTCGTTCGAATGCAACACGCATGTAATCCATAATTTATTCCTCCTTGTGTATATAATACCAAACTGCTCTATTGAAAGTATACCTTATTTTAAAGATTTGACAATTATTTACAATTAAAATGTATAAAATAGATTATCATAAAATAAATTGTATTTTAGAAAAAATACTTTAAATTTTAAAAAAATTACGTTATACTATAAATATTAGAATAGGAAGGTGGATTATGTTATTTAGAAAACCATTTGCATTTTTAATCAAATATTTTAAAGTAATTCATTTCGCCTTAACTATTATGACAGTTTACTTGTTGTTAAAAACAAATAGTATTTTTCGTTTTATTGGGGAATATATGAATTCCAACCTTTCTACAATTGGAACTGATATTACATCTACTTTATTTCGTCCGATGATGTTCATTGTTATCATTGGTATTCTTCTTTTAACATTTGTTATCTTAACATTGATGAATTTTAAAAAGAAACCTATCCGTTTCTATATATTTAATATTCTAATTTACGGATTTGTAGCATTTGTTTTTATATATAGCTATACGAATATTAAAACATTGGAAATAGGATTATTAGATATAAGAACCCTAAAATTGATTCGTGATTTCAGTTTATTTTCACTCATTTTTCAATCACTTAGTTTAATCATTGTGGGCATCAGGGCCACTGGATTTAATATTAAAAAATTCGATTTTGATCAAGATTTGGAAGACTTAAAAATTTCGTCTGAAGACAATGAAGAATTTGAGATTGATATGGAGTTAGATACAGATCAATTCAAGCGAAAAATTCGTAAGAGTTTAAGGCATGCCAAATACGTATATATAGAAAATAAATTCATGATCCATATGATAGTTTTACTCTTGATTGCTCTCATTTGTTTTATTGTTTATTTAAATGTCGGTGTATACCACAAAATTTATAAACAAAATGAGGCTTTTACAACAACAGAATACATGTTAAATATTAAAAATAGCTATATTACAACTACTGATTATCACAATCGAGTACTTACAGAAAACAAAAAAATATTAGTCATACAATATCAAGTCCGTTCCATTCACCCTGTGAATAAAAAGAAATTTACTCCAGAACGATTTAGCTTAGATGTGAATGGAAAAAATTATACATCAATAGATACTTATAAGGAAGATGTTTATGATTTGGGAAATTTATATCACAATGAATATATGACAACTAATTTCCAAGAATATATATTGGTATATGAATTACCAGATAATATAAAAACAGATAAAATCACTTTAAAATATAAAGATAACAATGATAAAACAATTGCGATTGCGATTCACCCAATTGATGATGAAGTAAAAACCATAATCGGACCTTATACATTGGGACAAGAAATTTCATTAAATAAGAGTATCTTAAAAAATAGTAAACTAAAAATAGACATTTATGAAATGAATGATGATTTCACCAGTAGTTACACATACTGTGTTACAGAAAATAATTGTTTTACAGGAATTGAATATATAAGACCAAGTACGAGTGGAACTTATCAAAAAACATTACTTAAGTTAGTTGGGGATTTTACGTTAGATGAAGATTCGACTATCAAAAAATTATCAGATTTATATACAATATTTAGAGATTTCGCAACTATTACATATGAAATAAATGGGGAAAGTAAATCCATTAGTAGCAATTTTAAACAAGTAAAACCAACACAAAAAAAGGAAGAAAATACATATTATATTGAAGTACCGAAAGAATTAATGTATGCAGAACATATTACAATATCTTTTACATTTCGTGAATATATTTACCAGATTGTTGTAAAATAATGTCAAAAAATAGTATAATTACTTGTAGAATAAGGAATTCATGTTATAATAAAAAAGAAAGGATAGATAGGATGAAACGATTTGTAATCATTTTAGGCTTATTATTGTTAAGTATTCCATTGCAAACGAAAGCAATTCTTTGCTCAAATGAAAAAAAGGCTCAGTATCAAACTCTAGCAAGCAATATCAAAACAAGTTATACTTATACAGAAGCAAATGGAACGATTACATTTCAAGTTATTTTATCCAATATTCCAGAAGGCTTTATCATAAAAGATATTAAAAATGGTCGTACTTATTCTTATCAAGGAAATGAACTTGTTATTTCAAATCTACAAGCCAATACAAGTTATCGTTTTGATATTTATACAAGTGATATTTTGTGTGATGATGATACTTTATATTCACATTACGTCAATCTGCCACCTTATAATCCTTATTATCAAGATGCAGTATGTATTGGGATGGAAAGTCATGCTCTCTGTCAAAAATGGACACAAATGACACTTTCTTATGAAGAATTTAAACAAAAAGTAGAAAACTCAAAGATAACAGAAGAAAAGCCAGTTCCAGAAACTCCAAAAGAAGAAGTAAAAGGAATTTATGATTATGTTTTGGAATTCTATTTAAATTATTATTATATCATTTTACCAATTTTTATTATTGGGGGAATTGTTATCATTTATCGTTATAACAAAAAAAATGACCTATTTTAGGGGGTGTATATTGGTGAAAAAAATAATGACTATATTCGCATTATCTCTAATTTTATTTGCAGGTAATGTCAAAGCCGAAGAACAATATTGTGCAACATTGATGGAAAAAGCAAGTGTAAAATTTCAATTCCAGCTGACGCAAAAAACTTTATATATAGCATCATTAAAGGATAGCACTGGTGGAATGCAACTTGCTTTTTGCTTGAATCCAGGATATAGTATCGATAATGCGACAAAAAATGCCTATATTAGGAAGGCTGCAGGATCAAATATAACATATAGAATGAGAGTTGCCTATGAATATGGACGCAAAGCAAATATCAATACGCAGGATGGACAACTTAAATATCTTACTGCGCAAGTTGCAATATGGGAGGAAGCAACAAACCCAAATGCATCTGATGGAACCTTTCGAACAAATTTTAATAGAGATGCATCAGAAGCGCTTGTAACGTATTTAAAAAGTAATAAAGTTCCAGAAAATCTAATTGGAAAAATACAAACAGACTATAGAAACAACTTCTTAGAAGAATTAGATAAAGGAAACGTATATAAAGGAAAGCTATACGTATATGAATATAAAAATGGTGGAAGATATCAAAAATTCTTAACAGGACTACCTGGAAATGTTTGTCCAAATGATACAGTCGTAAAGGATCCAGACAAAACATATTGTCCTAGTCCAAATGATTCAATAGATATAACAGCTTGTATCAACAGTGGAAAAGAATATGCTGAGTGTGTTTCCGAAAATTGTCCAAATACAAATACTTGTCCAGATGGATATGGAGTAAAAGTAGTAGGAAATCCACCTGTGTGTGTAAATGACAATCAAATGACGACTGCAAAATATCATACTGAAATGGATACAAGCGTTTGTGGAACTACAATTGAAGAAGGAACCTTAGAAACAAAAGTAAGTGATTACTGTAAGCTTTATTGTAAAGAGGAAGTATATGTCAATTATCCTGGAGGAATTTCTAGTCCAATTTCGTTAGGGACTAGTATTGTTTGGCCTACTTCTACCGCAACAGAACATACGGTATGGAAAAATCTATATAGCTTAAGTTATAGGGGATATAAAACATGTAAATTAGTAATTGCAAATGATACTAAAGTTAGTGAAGATTATAATAATGCTATAGATATTGTAAACAGGTATAGATCCTCTTATGAAACAATTAGACGGAACGGTGGTACTTGCGAAAATACCTATAGTAAGGCATTAAGTGATGCAAAAGCCAACTTAAATAAAGTGAATGAAGAAGTTAAAACTGTAGAGAATCAAGTAAATTCTATTAAGCAGACAATAGGACAATATGAATCCCAAAAAGCTAAATATGAACAAGAACAAAATCAAGCCAATGGCAATTTAGCAAAATGTCAAAGTCAAGCAAAAACCAATTGTGAAAAGGTAGGGCAAGTGGGATATCAAAATTGTTATAATGAATACATTAATAAAAATTGTTCAAGATATCAAACTGAAGCTGCATCTGCAGCAGGAGCAATTGGTGGCATCAATGAAAGTCTAAATTCGTTCAATGTGCAACTTGCAACAGCTAATAGTAATTTAAGAACAGTGAAGGAAAAACAGACACAAGCGCAAAATGAAGTAACTAGATATGAAAATCACATTAAATATTGTGGACAATATTTTGATTCTTATGAAATGGCTAGTAAGATAATAACAGAATTAAATACTTGTGCTAACTATAGTATATCTCCAGAAGATTTATATCAATTTACAAGTGATACTTCTATTTCATATGATGATAACGAATATGGTGCTACTTATAGTCTAATCGGAAATACACAGTATGCTTGTGATGGGTGTAATGCAGAATACCATTATGAATTTGATAAAAGTGGATGTAATACAGTAAGTTGTTTAACAAATTTAATGAAAACAATTGACGAAAGAACAATTAGTGTAACAGCAATAACTACCTATTCTCTACCGGATAATATATATCGCTATGTTAGTAAAAAAGATAATAAACCTCTTGTGAGTCCAATTGGGGATGTAATTGATGTTGGTTATAGTTTTTTACCTACATCATATAATGCGAAAGTAGGTAAACTATATAACTTAAATATTATAGTAAATAGTTTAGGAGAAAATGGAAAATTTACGCAATTAGCGCAATCCAAACCATATACTTGTAACTACTCTGTCATGAATGCACCATCTGATGAATGTGTTTGTCCAGATGGAACAGAACATGCTGGAGAAGATTTATATCCAATTATTTATAATGCAAGTACAAGTGCTAATCCTATGACCTGTGCAGACGCACAATTAAAATATTGTAATGCAACAGTTGAAACATATTGTCCAAGTGACCAAACCATAAATATTACAGATTGCTTAAAAAATTCTAGTTTTCAACATTGCGTCTCAACATTATGTCCAAACGGATCAGGTGATAAATTCTGTCCAAATGATAGTAGTATTAAAATTACCGCTTGTTTAAATAATGGTAACAGTTATGATTATTGTGTAAATGCAATATGTAGTAATAATGTAGATTACCACTGTCCAAAGGGAACATTTAATGATGGTATGGATATTAAACCATGTGTATTTGCAAATATTCATATGGGGTTAGAAGCCGCATTACAATATTGTAAAGATACCGTATGTCCAGGTGGACAAAGAATTATCTATAGAACCATTTCCCTTAGAAATCCATTCCCAGGGAAAACAGCAGGTGCAGGTGTCAGTTATACAACCAATAAGTTTAGTTTGGATCCACATTTAGGAAGATATCCAGGTTCCAACTGGAATAGTGAATTATTAGTAAAAAATCAGATTTTATATAACCGTAATGTAGAAGGAAATGCTGTTTATCAAAAAGAACCATTATATACCTTTATCTTAGATACCAATACCATCAAAGAAATTCGTAAATATAATGATTCACAAGAAAAAGTAGGTGGCTATGCTGACTTCACATTAGAATGTAATTCCAATGGAGTTGCATGTTTGAGTAATCAATTTTTAAGAGAATCTATCTCAGGACTAATTGGTGGAGTTTGTAGCTCAGGCGCAAAAAGCGACTTCTATGGTTGCGCAGAAAGTTAGAGGTGAAAAGAAGTGAAAGAATCATTTTGGGGTATCTTTGTCATCATGTTAGGTGTTACATCCATTGCTTTTATCTTCTTTTTCCAAACTGCTACCAATACAGATGAACAAAATTATATTTTACTCAAAGAAATTACAGAGGCGGCTATGTATGACGCTGTTGATCTAGCATCTTATCGTAAAACAGGTACTGTACGTATCGATCGAGAAAAATTTGTTGAAAACTTTATAAGAAGGTTTGCAGAAAGTGTAACCATTGGAAATACTTATAGAGTGGACATATATGATGTAAATGAAACACCACCAAAGGTAAGTTTAAGAGTTTCATCTACATTGGAATCCAATGTAACAGACGAGATTATAGAATTTGATATATCCAATCGTCTGGATGCAATATTGGAAACACCATATTAAAGAGAGGAAGGAAAATATATGAATAATTTAATGATTGCATTAAAAAGATTTTTCAGAAACAAAAACACAGTTACGATTATTGGAGTAATCGCGATTATCTTAGTCCTATTTTTTGGATATCGTATCCAAATCAACAGAATGGTAAATCCAGTAACTAATATTCCAGTTGCGGCACAAACCATTCAACCTAGAACCAAAATCACTTCAGATATGGTTGAATATGTGGATGTAGCACCAGTTGTATTACAAAGTAATGTCATTCGCTCTGCTGCATTCGTCATTGGAAAATATAGTAATTATAACACTGTAATTCCAAAAGGAAGTATGTTCTATAGTGGAGTTGTAGTAAATGAATCAGATTTACCAGATTCTGCCTTTGTTGAAGTAGCAGATGGAGAAGTACCATACAACATGGCTGTTACAATGGATAAAACTTATGGAAATTCTATTTTCCCAGGTAACTATATTGATATTTACATGAAAGCTGTTAACGAAAATGGACAACTTATGGTTGGTAAATTAGTAGAAAACGTAAAAGTATTAGCTGTAAAAGATGCATCTGGAAGAAATGTATTTGAAAACAGTGAAGAAGCACGTGTTCCAAGCAGTTTAATCTTTGGTGTAAAACCAGATATCAATGTATTATTATTAAAAGGAAAATACATGACTGCTTTCTCAGCTGAATTATTCCCAGTACCACATGGTGGAACTGCAGTTGTACCTGAAGGAAGTACTATGGTAAGTTCACAAACATTAAGAGATTTCATCAATGCCAATACTGTACCTAATGATGAATTAAATGCAGCAATACAGCAAACAGAAGGTTAATCTATGAATGATAATATGTTCTCCCAAATTGATTTTGGGCCTATCAAACCTTATTTAGAGGATGATGACATTACTGATATTTCCTACAGTAATGGTGGACAAATCTATTTAAAAACATTATCCAAAGGTAACTTTCGAATTGAAAATCCAAATATCAATGATGCATTAATTGAAAAGTTAGCATTCCAATGTTCCAATGTAATGGGAAAGTCATTTAATATGGCTCATCCCTTCTTGGATGCAGAAGGTGCAGAATTGCGTCTCAATTTTATCCACGAATCAATTGCACGTAATGGAATTGCCTGTGTAATTCGTAAAACTCCAGCAAAAATAAGATTGGAGAAAGACAAACTGTTACAAGAAAAATACATTGATTTAGATATTCATGATTTTCTAATTCAGTGTGTTCTTGGACATTGTAATATTATTGTATGTGGAGAAACAGGATCTGGAAAGACAGAGTTTATTAAATATTTAGCTTCTCATACAAAAGAAGATGAGAAAATTATAACAGTTGAAGATACTTTAGAATTGCACTTAGACCGAATTTTTCCACATCGTGATATTGTTGCGATGAAAACCAATAACATTGCATCTTATTCTGATGTACTTGTTACTTGTATGCGACAAAATCCAAAATGGATTTTATTATCAGAGGTGCGTAGCGCAGAAGCAGTAATGGCAGTCCGTAATTCTATCTCATCAGGACATTACATTTTATCAACGATACATGCAGATAAAGCAATTTCTATACCACATCGTATGTATAGCTTGTTAGAAACCAATCAAGATATTGATCAATTTCTAAAAACCATTTACAGATACATACAATTGGGTGTATATGTACGTGGATACCAAGATAAAGTGACTAAGCGTTTTGTTCGTGAAATCGCAGAAGTTACTGAATTTTATGTAACAGAAAACAATGAAGCAAAACATAATGTCATTTATCAAAAATCAACATCAGGAAAAGTAGTCAGAAATCAGCCATCCAAATATTTACTGGATTACTTGGATACACAAGGAGTCGTTTTATCTCCTAATGTAATCCATACAAACGAACCCATAACCCATACAGCTCCACAAGCATCAGTATTTGGAACTGTAAACCAAAATATTTCATATGAATAAAGGAGGTATTTAAATGGAAATATTCGTATTTATCCTAATTGCTTTTGTAATCATATTTATTCTTGCTTACCGAAATAGTGCGGGAACAAATGTATATAAATACATTTCAAAACAAGTAGGAAATGTTTATGATAAGTATGCTCCTTATTCTTTTAAAGAAGTAAGGGAAAAAGTAAAGGAACTTGGACAAGAATATACTAAGAAACAATATACATTACAGGTTATCATTTTTGCAGTAGCAGCTGCAGTAATCTCTTATTTATATTTCTACAACTTATTATTGTCACTTGTATATGCGGTAGTTGCAGTTATAACAATTCCTTACCTTACTTATCTAAGATGTAAAAGAATTTATAGTGAATTTATTTTCGAGCAAATTCAAGTATATACGACCAATACGATTATGGAATTCGCAACCACTCAATCATTTATTAAAGCCCTAGAAGGTGTTTATGAATCGGGTGTTTTAGAAGACCCTGTAAAATCTGATGTAAAAACAATGATTGATTTGGCATATGAAAATGGTACAATAGAACAATCTATTCAATTCATGAATCAAAAATATGATTATTTTATCGTAAAAAATATGCATCAATTATTCTTACAAATTACCAATGAAGGTTCCAAAAATTCAAGTGATGCACTTGAAAATATGTCACTTGATATCGATATGCTAGTAGAAAACGTATATAGAGATCGTCTAGATAGAGCACAATTCCATAAAAAGTTCTTACAATTTGGTATTATTTTATACTTAATGGTTATGTTAGTTCAATTTTTATTGGGTGTAGAATCTTATATTAAATTATTAGACAATGGTTTGGTTCAACTGTTATTACACGCTATTATTATTATCAATACATATTTCTTACTTTCTGGTGAGAAATACTACAATGAGAATGTGGGGGCTGAATAATGGAATTTATTTTAATCGCACTAATCATCTTATTTGTATTAGAGTACAATAAGAAAATTGATACACAAAAATTTTTAACAGATGCAGAACCATATTTTCGATTTTTAATGGAGGATGACTATAAATTCTTGTTAGCAGTACGTTATGGGAATGAAGTAGATGTAAACCGTGAATTTTCAAAACGCTTGCGTAATGGAGTTGTCATAATTGTATTCATTATATTTATCTTCATGCTCTCTAATCTATCATTCGTAAATGTCTTATTCGCATTTATTTTAGGATTTTTGGTATTTAAATTACCATATACAAGTCTACAGAGATATTATAGAGCAAATTTAAATAACATTAATCAAATGTTGCCATACTATTTAAAGAGTTTGGAAATCTTAGTACAACACTATACAGTTCCAGTAGCAATTCGTAAATCAATAGATACAGCTCCTGAAATTTTTAAGCCAGGTCTTGAAAAATTGATTACTAAGATTGAAGCAGGTGATTCTAGTGTAAATCCTTATATGGATTTTGCGAAGGAATACCCAGTAAGAGATTCTATGAGAATGATGCGCTTGCTTTATCGCTTGGGGTTAGGATCACAGGAGAACAAACAAGAACAACTGGTTTTATTTGCAAGAACAGTATCAACATTACAAAATAAAGCACGTGAACAAAAATATAAGAATCGTCTAGATACGATGGAAAATAAAACAATGACTATGTTGGTAGTTACTGGTGGTGGAATTTTATTATTGCTATTATTTGCAATGATGCAGATGATGAATTTTTAAGAGAAACTGAAATGTTTCTTTTTTTTGAAGGAAAAAGAAAAATCATCTTGTATGTTATAAGTAGAGGTGATGAAATGAAAAAGTTCTATAATGGAAAATATGAT
>CAJTIX010000012.1 GCA_910576795.1 uncultured Bacilli bacterium | reverse complement strand
AATAACTCAAATTTGACAATCCAAGATATGGAACAGAAATATGGAATAAACTTAACTCGAGGAACAGATATTGATGATACATTAGGTACCACTGTTTTTGTTGATATTTCAGATACTGTAAAAGGTTTTATATGTATCAATAATATTTCTAAAAAGAAAATGAAAATATATGAATATTATCAAAATCACTTTATTCTTTTTCGTGATTTAGGTCCTATATTTAATATAGATCAAGACAGTTTAGAGCAATGTTATCAAAAAGATAATCAAACAATGTGGAATCATATTTGTGAAATAGAAAAGCAAAGGCAATCTATATTACAACAAGATAGTCAAAAATTAATTAAATTTGCAGAGCTTATAGATAATTTAGAGGAGTGTAAAGAAAATAAAAATGACAATAAAAATGAAATTTTTTGCAAACTATCTAATTTAATTCAGGACGATGAATTGATGATAGAACTCGAAAAACGGACTCATTCATCTTATTTTAAAACATTGATAAAATCAGCTAATTTCATTACATTGTATTTGAATCAACAAAATTATGATATAAAAAATTTAATAGAATATTTTCAAATTCGCTGTTCTAGTACAGAGCTTCTTTATCTATATCATCCATTTGTATCTCATTTATTAAGTAGAGAAACACAACAATACATTCGGACAAAAAGAAAAATTTCTGGGATATTAGGCGGACGGATAGGTACACAACATTATCTAGATAATAAGTTCTATTTGAATAGAGAAAAAAATGAGAAAGGACAATTTGTAAAGAAATACCAATCTGTAGAAGCAAAGAATGAAATGTGATGAAAAAGGGGAGATTCGTGTGGAAGATAACAATGATAAAATAACAAGTGAAAAAGAAGTTTACATGGAACTTTGTATTATAAAATTAATGTTAACAGAAGTAGGAAGATATGTTAGTTTTCAAAAATTAAATCAATATCCAGTAGAAAAGCAATATCAAATTGTAACAGAAATTAAATCTTATTTAAAAGAAAAGAAGAAAAAGAAATGATAGAATCAGCTTATATACATATTCCTTTTTGTAACCATATTTGTCATTATTGTGATTTTGCCAAATTCCTATATCAAAAAAAATGGGTTTCAAAGTATTTGATTGCCTTAGAACAAGAAATCAAAAATAACTATCAAGGAGAGCCACTAAAAACCATTTATATTGGAGGTGGAACTCCAACATCTTTAGATGTAAGTGAGCTAGAACAATTATTAAAAATAATGAATACATTTCATTTTCAAAAAGAATATGAATATACCATAGAATGCAATGTAGAGTCTTTAACAGAAGAAAAGATAAAATGTATGAGAGCATATGGAGTCAATCGCATTAGCATTGGTGTACAAACATTTCATTCTAAATATTTAAAAAATATGAATCGCTATCACACAAAAGAACAAGTTATTCAAACCATTTCTATTTTAAAAAAATATGGATTTCAAAATATCAATATTGATTTGATGTATGCTTTACCAAATGAAACTATTGAAGAAGTAAAATCGGATTTATGTGATTTTTTAAAATTGAATATTCCTCATATTTCAACTTATTCTCTTATGATTGAACCAAATACTTCTTTTTATCTTCAACATGTAACATCAATTGAAGAAGAATTGGACGCCCAAATGTATGAAGAAATTTGTAACACTTTAAAACAAAATGGATATGAACATTATGAAATTAGTAATTTTGCAAAAAAGGGATATGCTTCTATGCATAATTTAACCTATTGGAATAATCAATATTATTATGGTTTTGGTTTAGGAGCAAGTGGATATATCAAAGAAGTTCGTTATACCAATACACGTAGTTTTACAAACTACTGTAGTTATTCTTTTCGTTTAGAAAAAGAAAAGATTGATCAAAAAACAAAAATGGAAAATGAAATCATACTTGGACTACGAAAATTAGAAGGGGTAAATATGCTTTTATTCAAACAAAAATATGGAAGAAGCATAGAATCTGTCTTTCCCATTTCCAAGTTATTAAAAGAAGGAAAATTACAAATTCAGAATGGATATTTACAAATTCCAGAAAAGTATTTATATCTATCTAATGATATTTTAGTACAGTTTATAAATTGATACATGAAACTGTACTTTTTTCATAAGATGTAATAGGGGATATATATGCGAAAATGGATTGCGCATCGTGGAAATAACAATCATGGATATTCAGAGAATACGAAAAAGGCCTTACTCACAACTTTGGCAACTGATTATATTGCAGGAGTAGAGTTAGATGTTCGAAAAACCAAAGACAATCAGCTTGTCATCATTCATAATCCAACGATATCTTGGACAAGTGATGGAACTGGAATTGTAAAATATATGACATTAACAGAGTTAGAACAATATCATTTTGGTAAGGAATTACAAAAAATTTGTACATTAGATGCTTTTTTAAAAGAAGTTCAGAATACAAAGATAATTATGATTGAAGTAAAAGATAGCTCTATATCGGAATTGCTATTTGAAACCATTCAAAATTATCCAAAATTAAACCTTTATATTAGTAGTTTTGATGATGTATTTTTAAGACAGTTTAAAAAACAACATCCAGAATATAAGGTTGGTCTTATTATGGGGGAAATGATCAATCATAATAAAGATACTTCACTCTTTGATTTTATTGTTACGAAAGATATTCATTTTCAAAAAAACAAAGAAATATTTCTTTGGGGAATTGGAAAAAAGGATTTGAATAAAATAAATTCTGATGCTTATATTATTACAGATAATGCGTATTTGTGGAAAGATGTCTACCACGGACATAACAACTCTGAATAAAAATATAATAAATTTTAATATATATTAAAAAAGTGTTTAATTTAGGTAAAAGTATGTTATCATATTTGTATGAGGTGAATTTTATGGAAAGCAAATATATAGTGAAAAAGGATAATGGAACATCACAATATATATACACAAATGATATTTATGATTTAATAATCAATAATAATAATGGTAATTTAGCTCCAAATCTAGAAGCAAAAGGAAATACTACTGATGTAGTAATGAGACAGCTTATAGAGGACTTATCTTCCACTGCTATAAAACTAGAAAGTTTGATGAATGTTTTTAGTGAATGTGTTAAAAATGGTATATTACCTGAAGAGTTAATTAATACTTTATCAACATATATTTACGAAAATCCAACTGTATCATCTAAAAAACAAATATAACATTTGTTTTTATAAGCTAAATTTTAAATCGAGTTAATAGTGCACTGTTAAGTTGTCAAAAATAGCTATGTACTAGACGGTTGATTAAGGTGTATGTCCTCCGTTTACAGAAACTGCATTTTCAGAAACAATCATACAGTTTTGATCATGTTTTTTTATAATCAAAACGGCATTGTGTCGTTTTTTTCTTGGTGTCATAATTAAATAAATTTCTTTGTTGCTTTCCATACCACAACCTTGCATGACAGTAACTGCATATCCAGCATTTCTGAGATCCTCTAACATTTTTTTATTTTTGGAATCTGTAATACATGTGATCAAATTAGAACCCATTGCTAGTTTTTCTTCTATATAACATCCTACATAAGAGCCAACAAAAGAACCGATTGCAAATACACCAATTTTTAGCCAATCTTCATTGATTCCTATTAATACAGCACCAGTTGAAAATATCCAGACTAAGGCAATTGCGAGTTGTAGAAAAGCACCGATCCATTTTTTTCCATTCGCAACTACAATCATGCGCAAGGTACCTAATGAAATTTCGATTACCTTGGCAAGAAAAATCAATAGATAAATCATATGTTTTCCTTTCTTTTATATGAAATAAATTATAAAATCTTTTTCTTGATATTTTCTAAACCGCTTTTTTCCAGTCTGGAAATTTGTGCCTGTGATATTCCAATTTCTTCGGCAAGTTCCAATTGAGTTTTCCCTATAATATATCGTTCATATAAAATATGTCGCTCTTTTTCCTTTAAATGTTTCATTGCGTCTCTCAAAGCAATTTTCATGTCTAAGGAATAATGTGAGTCTTTTTTATCTTCCAATTGATCGGCCAAATAGATTGTATCGCCACCATCATTATAAATTGGTTCAAACATACTAATGGTGTCTCGCATGGAATCCATGGCATTACTAACTTCATATTCTGTCATATTGAGTTTTTGCGCAATTTCTGCAACAGAAGGTTCTTTTCCATTGTCGTTTGTGAGTTCTTCTTTGACTTTCATCGCGTGATATGCGATATCTTTGATACTTCTTGCTACCCGAATACTACCACTATCTCTTAAATAACGTCTCACTTCTCCTAATATCATAGGAACTGCATAAGTGGAAAATTTCACTTCTTTTTCTAAATCAAAATTATCGATGGCTTTGATTAATCCAATTACACCTACTTGAAACAAATCATCCATGTTATCTGTACGATTGTTGTATTTTTTTAAAATAGAGAGTACTAACTTCAAATTTCCTTGAATGAGTTCATCTTTCGCTGTTAGATCTCCTTTTTGCAAACGGGCAAACAATTGATTCATTTCTTCAGCAGTTAAAACTTTAATATTCGCAGTATTCACGCCACAAATTTCTACTTTATGACGTGCCATAAAAATCTCCTTTCTGCTTCTATCTTGTACAATCCTTTCTTTTTTTATACAATTGGCATAATTGTTTTTACAATGGCATAAAGTAGAAGTGGGCAGTATAACTGTCTTTTCTGATTTACAGCAATTTGACAAAATAAAAAAGATACGGTAAAATGAAGTTGTTCTTTTAAATTACATTGAGGTGAAATTGTGAAAATAGAACAGAATAAATTATTTAAAATAATAGGTTCTCTTCTTAGTATCCTGTTATTAGCTATCGGTGGTATTTTCTTAAAAAATACGTTGGATTCTAATAATCGCAAATTATTTGAAAGCAATGACAATAATGTTGCTTATGCACCATTTAAAAGTACAGTTGTATTAGAATATTTACAAAAAGAGGCTGAAAATAAAATAGTTTATGATGGTCTTACCATGGATGAATTGATTGCGAAATTAAATCGTTCTTTAAAAGGTAAGGTAGCAGGAACAGGAGAAAAATTTGCAACCAGAAGTTTGGAACTTGGAATAGATCCTTACTTGGCTGTTGCGATTGTTCTGCATGAAACTGGATGCAACGGAACTTGTAGTAAACTAGTTGAGGCTTGTAATAATGTGGGCGGAATGAAGGGAAGACCTGGATGCAATGGGGGATCATATCGTGCCTTTGATACATTAGATCAAGGAATTGATGCATTTTTAAATAATTTATATAAAAATTATATAGCGCAAGGGCTGATTACACCTGAACAAATTGGTGTAAAATATGCAGCAAGTACAACTTGGGCTAGTAAAATTCATTACTATATGAATAAAATAAAAGCAGGATAAAAGTCCTCTTTTTTTCATATAATGAATTGGTGATATCTTATGCGTTTATCAGATTTACAAAATAAGGATATAGTCAATATAGACGATGGCAAGAAAATTGGAAATATTATTGATGTTGTGATTGATAAAGAGGGTAATATGGAATCTTTGATTGTCCAAAAATCAAAATTTATCACCAATATCTTTAGTAATAAAGATGAAATGGAAGTCAAATGGAAACAAATTGAAAAAATTGGTGAAGATGTGATTTTGGTCAGTATGGTAATTTACTAGTAAATATGATACAATAAAATAGGTGATTCACTATGAAAGTACTATTATATACTGAGTTTGCAAAATTGAATGGAAAATCTGGACTTGGAAAGGCCATACAACATCAGATGAAAGCTTTGGAGGATAATAAAATCGAATATACAACGGATCCTAAATGTAAGGACTATGATATTATTCATATTAATTTCTATGGTCCAAAATCATACTATATGGCAAAGAAAGCTAGAAAATTAGGGAAAAAAGTAATTTATCATGCCCATTCTACAGAAGAAGATTTTCGTAATAGTTTTATTTTTTCCAATCAAATCGCACCTTTATTTAAAAAATGGATTTGTAAGTGTTATCGATTAGGCGATCATATTGTCACTCCTACTGAATATAGTAAAAAGCTATTAGAAAATTATCACTTGAATCGTCCTATTACAGCAATTTCTAATGGAATTGATATGTCTTTTTTTGAGCGAAATGAAGAAAATGGTAAAAAATTTAGACGCGATTTTGGATATCAAGAAACAGATAAAGTTATTATGGGAGTAGGTCTTTATTTAGAACGAAAGGGTATTTTGACATTTGTCGAACTTGCTAAAAGGTTGCCACAATACAAGTTTATTTGGTTTGGATATTCGCCACTTACTTTCTCTCCAAGGAAAATCAAAAAAGCAGTACGGACTAAATTAGATAATCTTGTATTTGCTGGATATGTTGAACCAAGTGTTTTACGTGGTGCATATAGTGGAGCAGATTTATATATTTTTCCCACATTAGAAGAAACTGAAGGAATTCCAATTTTAGAAGCATTGACAGAAAAAATTCCAACATTGATATCGGATATTCCAATTTTTGAATTTTTGAAAGATGGAAAGCATGTATATAAAGCAAAAACGATTGAAGAATATGAAGAAAAAACAAAGGCAATTATAGAAGGAAAATTACCGAATCTGACTGAAGAAGGATACAAAATGGTTGCGGAAAGAGAAATCAAGCGAGCTGGAAAACAATTAGCAGATTTATATTATCAGGTATTGGATGGAAAGTAATTTACTTTCTTTTTTGTTTTTCAATTGATTTATGTTCCTTGAAATTTATAACAAATTATAGTAAACTGATAATAAGAAAATTAGAAGGTAGAGATTATATGCAAGAAAAATTCAATAAAGGAATATGGATACTCGTTTTGATTTTAGCTGTAGGTTTACTGGTATTCATTCAAATACAACCAAAAGACCAAAAAGAATACATTCAAAATTTCTTTTACATGGATACTTATATTTATGTAAAATTATATGAAAAGGATTCTAAAAAAGTAGAACAAGCATTTGAACAAATTGATACAATTTACAAGGAATATCATCAACTTGCAGACCGCAATCAACCTTATGATGGAGTGGTCAATTTATACACCATTCATAACAATTCACTAAAGACAGATACTCTCACTATAGATTCGAGACTTTACGATATGATTCTTTATGGAAAAGAATGGTATGTTAAAAGTAATGGTTTAATTGATATCAGTATGGGAAACGTTTTAGATGTATGGAAACAATATAGAGACAAACAAGAAGGTGTTCCAACGTTAGATGAACTCAAAATTAGTGATACTGCTTCTATAGAAGATATTATTTTACTTGAAAATTATCAAATGCAAAATACACATGTCAATATTGATTTGGGGGCTCTTGCCAAAGGGTATGCGACAGAAATGGTAGGAAAGTATCTAGAATCAATTGGTATTACCAATTATGTCATCAATGCAGGTGGAAATGTAAAAGTTGGTGTTCCTTCCCATAAAGACAAATTTTCGATTGGAATAGAAGATCCTAATAGTGATACAGGAGAAGTTTATAAAGTGGTATATGGAAAAGATATCAGTGTAGTTACCAGTGGTGGTTATGAACGTTTTTATGAGTATGAGGGGAAACGATATCACCATATCATTGATCCAAATACATTAATGCCTACCAATTACATGAAAAGTGTGACAGTAATTACAGAAGATAGTCGTTTTGGGGATATATTATCTACTATTTTATTTTTAATGCCTATAGAAGAAGGAAAAATTTGGTTAGAGTCTTTTGATGCTGAAGCAATTTGGTATACCAATGACAATCAAATTATTACCTCATCAGGAATGTATAAATATGAACAAAAATGATATCAAACTAATTATTGGAATTGGCTTTGTGACATTAATACTCTTTCTTGCCATTTCTATGGTACATCAACCAGATGCCAAGATGGCAGTGGTGTATTATCAAAATGAGATTGTAAAAACAATAGATTTATCCAAAAATGAGCAAAAAGAATATGTTGTAGAGGGAAAAAATGGTCCTGTTGTAATTGAAGTAAATCAAGGCAAAATTCGAGTAAAAAAAGAAGATAGTCCTCTACATATCTGTTCTAAGCAGGGTTATATTCATAAAAGTACAGAAACAATTGTTTGTTTACCCAATCAAATTGTAATTCAAATTGAAGAACAAAATAAATTCGATACGATTGTTAGGTGAATCATATGGAGTATCAAAAATTAACATGTTTATCTATGCTTCTTGCTCTTTCTATTTTACTGGGCATTTTAGAAAGTCTTTTTCCAATATTCAGTGGTATGATTCCTGGAATGAAATTGGGCATTGCCAATATCATGATTGTGATTACCCTTTTTCTATATGGAAGAAAAGAGGCTTTTTTGGTAGCGCTTTTAAGAGTGTTTCTTATGGGAATATTAAGAACTGGACTTTTTAGTATCGCCTTCTTTTTTAGTATAACAGGAATGTTTTTTAGTGTGGGAATCATGAGTTTATTTTATTCTACCAAACTATCTATTATAGGTGTAAGTATTATGGGTTCTATTTTTCATAGCATTGGACAATTAGTTGCAGCCTTCTTTTTTCTTCAAATACCAAATTTGATTTATTATTTACCTTGGATGATTTTATGTTCTTTGATTACAGGAACGATTACTGGATATTTGGCAAAAGAGGCTTTGAGTGTCATTCGAAAAAGATTGTAAATATAATAAAAATTGGTTATAATAGAAAAAGAATAGGAAGTGTTACAATGAAAAAATGGATATCAATCACTGTACTTGTTTTTTTGGGTTTGTTCTTTTGTGGTTGTGAAAAGGTAGAAAAGGAAGGAATTTATAAAACAGGAACTTATACAGGTGTCGTACCTTATGAATCTTATGGAAAACAATATGTTACGACTGCTACTATTTATGTAGGAAAATATGGTAACATTGAAAGTTGTTATATTGATTCTACTTATCAAACGGATGCTGGGGTAATTACAACCAAAAAGGCTTTACATGATGATTATGCGATGAAAGAAACTTCTGCAAATATTGGTGTCATTCCAGGTGGTGCAGAATGGTATGAACAAGTGGAAGCGATTGAAAAAAAAGTATTGGAAGAACAAAATCTAGATTGGGTGAAATGGTCAAATGATACAAAAACAAAGCTAGATTTGGATGTAATCAGTGGAGTAACCATAACAGCTGATACTTATATTGAGGCAATTAGCCAAGCAATAGCGCAGGCAAAAAAGTGATTTCGGATAAAAAGCATTTCATTGCTTTTTTTTAGTTCATAATTTTGGTATAATGGAATAGGTGAACTTTATGATTTATTTGTTTTATGGGTTGGAATATTATTTGATCAAAAAAGAATTGGAATCCATTTTAAAAAAAGAAAAAATTGATGCTATGAATCAAAATACATATGATTTAGAAAATAGTAGCTTAAAGGAAATTATTGATGATGCCTCTATAATGTCTTTGTTTGGTGAAAAAAAGGCAATTATAGTAGAAAATAGTTATATATTTACTGGAACCACAAATAAAAAATTTCCAGAACAAGATGTGGATATATTGCTTTCCTATTTACAAAATATAAATAAAGATACCTACTTATTTTTTATTATAAATAAAGAATCTATTGATAAGCGAAAAAAAATCGTAAATGAATTGAAAAAAAGGGGAGTGATCAAAGAGTTTGCTCCTTTAATAGAACAAAAGTCATATGTGATGTCTATGTTAAAACCTTACCAAATTGAAGAAAAAGATGCATCCTTTTTGATTGACCGTGTTGGAAATCAACTTTCTATTTTAGAACAAGAAATAGAAAAATTAAAAACCTATAAAAATAAAGATTTACAAATTACCAGAAAAGATATTGTAGATGTTACTTGTAAAACAGTAGATATTGATATTTTTGCGTTGATTGATAATATCGTTGTGAAAAATAAAGAGAAGGCCTTAGAAAGCTATACAGAAATGATTAAGCTAGGAGAAGAACCTATTAAAATCATTATAATGCTTGCGAATCAATTTCGGATGATGTATCAAGCAAAACAATTGAGTAAAAAAGGCTATTCTGAAAAAGATATTGCATCTTCTTTGAATGTTCATCCGTATCGAATTAAATTATCTTTAGAAAAAAGCCATCATTTTCAAGAAACAATATTACTCAGTTATATGAAACAGTTAGCACTTTTAGATTATGAAATTAAAAGTGGGAAAATAGATAAAAATATTGGATTAGAATTATTTATTTTAAGTATTTAAAAAAGAGCAAATGCTCTTTTTTAAAATTCCATATTCATTAAGTCATCATCGTCTAAGGAAAGCGAGTAATCCTCTTGCAATGGTTCATCTTCTTTGTTATTTTCTAAGTTTGGTTTCTTTTTTGTTTCCTTTAAAAAATCTTCTAAAGAATTATCCTTTTTTGCTTTTTTGAATAAATCTTCTAATTTAGATTCTTTTTCTATTTCAGTTGTTTCCCAAATAGATTTTTCTGGAACAGAGTCTTCTATATAATTAGCAACAAATGATGGTTGTTTCTCAGATTGTGGTTGGGATTGTTCTTGTGCGATAGAAGTATAATCAAGTGCAGATTTTAAGTCATAAGAACCACTATCTTTACGATCATCATTTTCAAGTTCAATGAGTTTTAATACTTCTTCAAAAGTAGTAAGACCTTCCGCTACTTTTTCTAGTCCATCTTCTAATAGTGTTGTTACATCAGCTCGATACACAAGTTCTCTTAATTTTTCCTTTGGTAAATTACTACTAATTGCATCTTTGATTTCTTGATTTACTAAAAGTACTTCTTGAATCGCAATACGTCCTTTGTATCCATTTCCACATACTTCACAGCCTTCTGTTGCATAGATTTCATCAATATCACGATGTAGTACCTTTTTGAATAGATCCTTTTCATATTGGTTTGTTTTTTTCTTAACACGGCAATGTGGACATAAACGACGAGCTAATTTTTGTGAAATGATACCAGTTAAAGCACTTGCTAGCAAATATCGTTCTACTTCCATATCGAGTAAACGTTCAATGGTATTTAATGAACTATTGGTGTGAATAGTAGATAGTACGATATGTCCTGTAATGGAAGCACGCACCGCAATACGAGCTGTTTCAGTATCACGAATTTCCCCAATCATAATAACATTTGGGTCTTGACGTAAGATAGAACGAAGTGCTGTTGCGAAGGTAAGTCCAATTTCACTATTGGTTTGAACTTGGTTAACACCTTCAATATTCATTTCAATTGGGTCTTCTACTGTGATAATATTTGTATCTTCGCGATTCAGTCTTTGTAAAATAGAGTATACGGTAGTAGATTTACCAGAACCAGTTGCTCCAGTTACTAAAATAATTCCATTTGGCATCGCAATCATTTTCAAGACTTTTTGATAATTTTTCTCGCTAAATCCTAAAGTTTCAAGTCCGCTAGAACTCATACTATAATCCAAAATACGAATTACGATTTTTTCACCATCAAGAGTAGGTAAACAAGAAACACGTAAATCTAAATTGACATCTTGTAATGTTGCTTTTATCGCACCATCTTGTGGCAATCTAGATTCTGTAATATTCATACCAGATATAATTTTTACACGTGTTACTAGATTTTTCTTTATATTATTTGGTACTTCCGCATAATCAATTAAAGCACCATCTACACGAATACGTACTTTCATATATTTTTCAAGTGGATCAAAGTGAATATCACTTGCTCCTCTTTTGCTGGCGTCTACTAAAATATCATTTACAATTTCGACGACTGGCATTTTTTCAAAATCAAATTTTTTTAACATGATTCACTTCCCCTTTTTTTATTCCTTTTTATTCAAGTTAGGACTAGTATTTATCCTGAAACTATTATATAATATATTTGTTATAAATACAATAAAAAGGAGTTAACTTATGAAAAAAAGTAAACAAGGATTTACCCTGACAGAAACGTTAGTGGTTTCTACATTTGTGATTGGAACTCTTGTATATTTATTTGTACAATTTTCTAATATCAAAAAGAATTATGATATTAGTTTTGAAAGAGATACCATTCCTGAACTTTATTATGTCCAAAATATCAATTCTTATTTATCAAAAATTGATATTACTAATATTACAGAGACTTTAAAAACAAAAGAATATATAGAAATTGAAACTTGTTCCTTTACCATGTCTTCAGCAACTTACTGTAAGGAATTGATGCAGATGGCAAATGTGAAAAAAGCAATTGTGGTCAATGGTGATACTACCAATCTGAAAAAACAATTGAAAGAATCTACAATCAATCCTTTTAGCGAAAAAATGTATCAATATATTTTAGGTTTATCCAATTCGAATCCAACTGGACAAAAATTGATTATAGAATTTTTGGATGGAACTGTTGCTTCTTTGCAAATGCAATAGAAAGGGGAAGATAGAATGAAAAAAAGAGGATTTACTCTGATTGAAATTACTGTCACATTTAGTTTAATTGCACTTGTTGTTATTTTACTTTTTCAAATTATCATTTCTTTAAGAGAGGTTTATATCAAAGGAGATTTTCAGACAACTTTATTAAGTAAACAGGGAATTTTAACCAAAAAAATCAACGAAGATTTACAAAATTTAAAATTAAAAAGTATTACAAGTTGTGGTAACTTTTGTATTAAATTCAATTATCAAACAGGAGTCAGTTATGATTTATCATTAAATCTAGAAAACAATAGTATTCAATATCATGATTATATTTGGAAACTTACAGATGGAAGTATAATTGGACAAGTGGAAACTATAGTTTATGAAAATGCCCAAATTACTGAAACCACAATGGATAATGCTATTTTAAAAATCGATATACCAGTGACACATAAATTACTAGAAAAAGATTATGGAATTCATATCTTATATCAATATCATACAGGAACTACATCAGTTCCAAATAAACTCCCAAAACCAGATAATATTACAGAAGAGCAACATCAAAAATATAGTTTCTTTAGATAAACATCGTCCAAATATCAAATAAAAGAAAAACCAAAATACCCGCAATCGCACTATGTAAAACACGTGCAGTAAAAAAAGGCAGGTATTTTATTTTGGTATCACTAATGATACTCAGCACTTGCATATGCACACTTAAACCCCCAAAAGATAAAATCATAACCGTCAAAATACTTTTGATTTTTAAAGGGATACTTAACATACTTACATATTTTAATCCTTGTGTCATTTCAATAAAACCATTCAATGTACTTTGATATAAGGCATTTAAATTCAAATTGTTGTCTATAATAGTTGTAATCACTAAAAACATTGTAACAGTTCCTAGTATCAATAATAATGTTTGAATGCTATTGGAAAGAGCTGTTGTAATCATTTGCCCAAATGTTTTTGAATTTCGTATTCGTTTTTGATGCATCGCATAAATTGCTTGTTTGAATGAAACTTTACTATTTTCTTTTTTACTTTTACTATAATTTCGAAATAGAAGTCCAATGATAATATTGGTAATATAGTGACAAAATAAAATGAGTAAACCAACTTCTTTATTTTTTAAAAACAAAAGGGATACCGTTCCTAAAATAAAAAGGGGATTGGAAAAGTGTGTAAATGTGAGTACCTTGGTTGCTTCTTCCTCATTTAGCATTCCTTTCAAATAAAGTTCTCTTGTATATTTCGCATTGCTTGGAAAGCCAGAAACTAAACTCATAAAAAAAACAAAAGAAGCAGCTCCATTCATACAAAATAGCTTTGCCATCAAAGGTTTAAAAAGCTCTGATAATAGTTCCACGAATCCATAATGAATTAAAATTTCTGATAAGACAAAAAAGGGAAATAGTGAAGGGAAAATATTATTTTGCCAAATTTGAAAAGAAAATTGAACAGATTCCATAATGGTTTTTGATTCCGTTAATATTTCAAATGCAATAAATAATAAAAGGCATAAAATCAAAATACTGGTTACCATCTTTTTCATGACAAAACACTTCCTTACTGGTTCCATTATATGATATAATCGTAAAAGATAATCATAAAATAAAAAGAGAGGGTTTATTTATGATCAAACAAATATTTCAAAAAATAAAACAGATTCTAAAAGAAAATAGTAAGGCGTTTATTTTGTTTTTTGTACTATTGATTACATTCACATATGAATTTCCATATTACATTGAAACACCTGGAGGAACAATCGATATTTCTTCTAGAATTGAAGTAGAAGAGGGATATCCCTCTGTTGGGTCATTTCACATGGCCTATGTATCTGAACTAAAAGCAACAATTCCTACTTTATTGATTTCACAGTTTAAAAAAGATTGGGATGTCATTAAAAGAAGTGACGTAGTAATGGAAAATGAGGATATCAAAGATGTGTATTTTCGAGATCGTTTACAACTAGAAGAAGCTAACCAAAATGCAGTTATTGTTGCTTTTGAAAAAGCAGGAAAAACAATCCATAAAAAAAATACCCAGTTATTTGTAACTTATATTGATCAACTTGCAGAAACCAATCTAAAAGTAGGGGATGAAATTACTCAAGTGAATGGCAAAACCATTACCAGTAAAACGGAATTACAACCAATTATCAAGTCCTATAAAGTAGGAGATACCATACAATTTACAGTTTTACGGAACGGAAAAGAAATGCAAAGAGAGGCGGCATTAATTGCCTACCAAGATAATAAAATGATTGGACTTATGATTACTGAAAAGGAAGAAATTGAAACGGATCCTAACATTACCTTCCATTTCAAATCTTCGGAATCAGGACCTTCTGGAGGACTTATGATGACACTTGCTATTTACAATCAATTAATAGAAGAGGATATCACAAAGGGTAAAAAAATAGTAGGTACAGGAACCATTGATAGAGAAGGAAATGTTGGCGCAATTGCAGGTATTCCTTATAAATTAAAAGGTGCTGAAAAATCAAAGGCTGATATTTTCTTTGTTCCAAATGGAGAAAATTATGAGGAAGCAATGCAACTGAAACATGATTTGGATTATGAGATTGAAATTGTAGGTGTAAGTACTTTTGATGAAGCTTTAGACTACTTGAAAAACTATGTCAACTAAAAAATGAGATATTAGGATCTCATTTTATTTTGCTTCTTGATAAATTGTTTTATCAAATGTATGTTCCGTCAGATCTTCTTTTTCTAGTTCTTCTGTTGAAATTAGGAAAAAATTATGTTGCAATGTATTTATGGTTCCATTATTTACAACAGGATCATCCCAAGTAAGGTCTAAGTGTTTCCACTCTCCACCTACATAAACTAGATTCCAAATGTGTTTTTGACTTGAGATTTTGTAATTTGGAATTCCCATTTTATCTAGAAATAAGGCCATTGCATCCGTATAACCACCACATACAGCTTTTCCTGTAAATAAAGGTCCATATGCAGTATTTGAAGTCGAAATGGTGAATTCTTCATTATTTGTATATTTTGCAGCATGTTCTTGGTCATATACAGTATGCTCAATAATATAGTCATGAACAACCTTTATTTTTTCACGATCAGACATTGTATCTGTAATCAACTCATCATAGAGTTCGCTTACCTTTAGTGCAATCTGTTTTTTTTGTTCTTCTGTATACAAACGTTCAAACTGAATATTGACGCGCCCAAAGGAATTTATATCAACATAGATTCGATTATAGGCATTGTAAGTTACCACAAAATTGTTAATGTTTGATAATGTAGTACTGTTTTTGGTAAGTGTTTTGACATCTTCCATACAATTTGGATATTTTTCCTCACAATAAAAGGTAACTTCACTCCAACCACCATCCAAAGCAGTATAAAATAAGTTCAATATATCTTGTTGATTGTTCGGATAAAATTGATCTGTCTTTTGTACATACATCCAATCCTGTTGTCGCATAAAGGAATTAGATGGTTGTATTTCTAATGAATCCTGATATATAAAATGAATCATTACAAAACGGATGATAGGATTGCGATACGTATATAATAGGAAAAGAATTCCAAGTAGAAAGACAGTTGTTAAAAATTTTTTCATAAGACCACCTATAATAACTATATCATAAAATAAATTTTTCAAAACAAAAAAATGATATTTCTACCATTTTTGTCAAATTTGAAAATGAAATTATTCCATAGAATTTACTTTAATGGTTAAACGTGATTTATTACGTGCTACATAGTTTGCAGTAACAACACCAGCTGCACATGCCTTATCAATTTTTTTAATCGCTACATGTAATGCTTCTTCTGCAGCAGCTTTATCTTTAGAAGCAATGGCTTTTTCTACATTTTTAATGGCTGTTTTCATGCTTGCTTTAAAATCATTATTGCTTACTTTTCTTTTTGCAATTGTTTTTACAGCTTTTTTTGCATTTTTCATATTTGGCATAATCTCACCTCCATGTCATCACTAATCTATTCTATTTTAGCAAATTTTAGAAAAAAATGCAATAAAAACTTTGATTTGGGGAAAATATAATGAGGTGATGAAATTTGAACCATGAAATTGATTTGAACAAATATCAAATTAGAACTGATTTAGCCTTAGAGGCAGTTGAAAATGTAGAAGATAAAACGGGCATAGAAGAAACGACATATGAAGAAGACAATATTAAAGTAACTGAAATTACATTGAATGCGGAATCTGCAAAGACCATTCAAAAAAAAGAAGGAGATTATATTACCATTGAATTCAAAGATATCAGTGATTATCAAAACAGAGAAAGAGTAAAAGAGATTTTTACCAAATACCTAAAAGAATTGTTGGAAAAAGATCAGATCAGTAAGGATGCGAAAGGGTTGATTGTAGGCCTTGGCAATCGGAAATCAACACCCGATGCACTTGGGCCACTTACGATAGACCAAATTTTGGTGACCAATCATCTATTTCTCTTAGATACCCCAGAAGAAGGATTCCGACCAGTGTGTGCGATTGCTCCTGGTGTAATGGGGGAAACAGGTATGGAAACAAGCGACCTAATCCAAAGTGTAATCAGATCTACCAAACCTGATTTTGTCATTGTTGTGGATGCGCTTGCAAGTCAGTCCATTACAAGAATCAATCAAACCATCCAAATGAGTAATACAGGAATTCATCCTGGAAGTGGAATTGGCAATAGTCGTAAAGAAATTAGTAAAGAAATATTAGGTATTCCTGTCATTGCGGTTGGAGTTCCAACAGTAGTGGATGCGGTTACAGTCGTAAGTGATACATTTCAATTTTTACATAAGTTTTATGCATTTCAAAAAGACTTTGCAAATAATCCAATGCATAAAATGGTGCATGGACAAATGAATTATTTAAAACAAAATATTTCTATCAAAGAAGAAGAAAAAAAAGAATTGTTTGGAATTCTTGGAAATTTTAATGAAGAAGAAACCAAAGTACTCATCAATGAAGTGTTAACGCCAATTGGATACAATTTAATGGTTACTCCTAAAGAAGTTGATTTTGTAATGCAGAATTTAAGTGATGTATTAGGCAATGGCATCAATTTAGCACTCCATGAAAAAGTAACACATTTATAAAAGCCTAGGATAATTTTCCTAAGCTTTTTTGTTTGATTTTATTTTGTTTGACTGGAGTTCCATCCATACGTGGAAACCGTTGATAATTTGTGAATTCTTTTTTAGATGCATTTTCGTGTATTAACCTTTGTACATCATCCACATCTAAAGTCATCAACTCGTCATAAGAAACACCCAGTGTTCTTTGAAAAAACTCATTTTGATTTTTTTTGGTTTCTTTACTTAAAAACATATGGTTCCTCCCTTACATATATATTAATATAGAAGAAATATACATTCCAATCATCGCAATTAATAATACAATCGCAACAATTCTTTGTACATTGAATTTTTTTGTTTTCTTTTTCATCTAGTTCACCTCAACAGTACCATTATACAATAATTATGAAAAAAATGGAATATTCTATTTTTTCATTCATATGTTTCATTAGAGGTGGCAATATGAACAAAGTAATGGACAAGCTAAAAGAAAAAGCAAACACAAACAAAAGAATGATTCTATTTTTAAGTGGTATTTCACTCATTGGACTTATTTTTGGGTCAATCTTTATCACAATCATATCCAAACAAGATCAAACTTTAATTCAATCCTATATTGGAAATTTTATGACAACTGTACAAAATGGAAAATTAAACTATGTAAATGCACTTCAAAATACCTTAGTTTCTAATCTTAGTTTTACTTCGATCATTTGGTTATTAGGTATTTCTATTATTGGTATTCCTATTATTCTATTTATGTATTTTACAAAATCATTTATGATTGGTTTTTCCATCGCATCATTTGTACTAAAATACAAAGCAAAGGGTATATTATATGCGGTTGTATATATATTTCCTCATCATTTAATCAATTTAGTTGTTTTTACTTTATTGATGATCTATTCCATTAAATTTTCATACTATTTATTAAATTCTATTCTAAAAAAGAAAACCATACATTTTAAAACATTAATGAATCCTTATTTAAGTGTTCTTGTAATTGTTGTTGTTACATTACTGATTACGTGTCTTTATGAAACATTTGTGGTCCCTTATTTTTTAAAACAATTACTTCATGTCATCAAATAACAGATTCATTTCTGTTTTTTTGTGGAATTATGGTATAATATTGAAAGAAATTGAGTGATGTATATGAAAAAAGTAGTGATTGGAATGAGTGGAGGCGTGGATAGTAGTGTTGCAGCTATTCTCCTCAAGCAACAAGGATATGATGTCATTGGTTTATTTATGCGTAACTGGGATAGTAGTATCAACAATGATATCTTAGGGAATCCCACTTTACAAAATGATATTTGCCCACAAGAACAGGATTATAATGATGCTTTAGCCGTTTGTAAAAAATTAAATATTCCTTTACATCGTGTGGATTTTGTAAAAGAATATTGGGATTATGTATTTACTTATTTTTTAGAGGAATTAAAAAAAGGAAGAACACCCAATCCAGATATTATGTGTAACAAATATATTAAATTTGATATGTTTGTAAAAGAAGCAATAAAATTAGGAGCCGATTATATTGCAACAGGTCATTATGCAAGAATCAAAGATGGAAAACTTTTAAGAGGAATTGATGACAATAAAGATCAAACTTATTTTCTATCACAACTATCAAATCAACAACTATCCAATGTACTATTTCCAATTGGTGATTTAGAAAAAGGAAAAGTACGCGCAATTGCAGAGCAATATGATTTAATAACCGCACATAAAAAAGATTCTACTGGAATTTGTTTTATCGGTGAACGTAATTTTAAACACTTTTTAGAAAATTATTTGCCAAATACACCTGGTAAAATCATCAATATTGAAACCAATACAGAAGTAGGGGAACATATTGGATTAATGTATTATACAATTGGTCAAAGAAGAGGTTTAAATCTAGGAGGAAACGATAATCGCTTGTTTGTAGTTGGAAAAGATTTGAATCACAATATTCTTTATGTAGCACTAGGAGAAGATAGTCCATATCTATTTAGTGATTCTTGTGTTGTTGAAATGGTCAATTGGATTGGGAACACAAAACCAAGTGATTGTAGTGCGAAGTTCAGATATCGTCAAAAGGACAATGCCGTTCATTTAGAATATTTGGATAACAATGAGATTTTGGTATCTTATCCACAGCAAGTCAAAGCAGTGACACCAGGACAAGCCTGTGTATTCTATTTAGAAGAAGAATGTTTTGGTGGTGGAATCATCAAAGAGGTACGCAAAAATGGAGAAAAACTTTGGTATTTATAGGTATACTTTTGCTTTACACTTGACATTGGACATGAAAATGACTAAAATGATAGTAGGAGGTTTTATGATATATGGAACTATTAAACGAAATATTACATGAACTAGGTATATCAAAAGTAAAACTCGCTAAATTTTTAGGGGTATCCAGACAAATGATTTATAATTATCTGGAGTTGGATGATATCAATAAATGGCCAAAAGATAAGAAAGTACTTTTATTAAATTTATTAGGAATTAAATCAGCAGATGAATTAAGTACTATTAAGGTAGATACCGATTATATTTTAAGTGTTGAATCTAGAATTAATTCTCTGTTTGAAAATACAATGAAAGTAGAAACTACAACAGATACATCAACAATCTATAATGGGCTTGGAAAAAAACAAAAAGAATTATTATCTAATATCATTGGATTGTTAAAGGAAAACTTAGAAGATGACACAGAAAGTAGTGGAGACACTTATTATGCTTACTTATATTTGTATCATTTCATTCAAGCTATGGAAACTTCAAAAGAATTAAAATATATACTAGGATATGTAGCGAAATCTACTGGATTCATTAAACCATTAGAGTATGTATTTGATGAAGAAGAACAATTTATGTTTGAAAGTATTATGTTTTCAGCAATGACATTATATAATGGTGGTGGTGTATCAAAACAAAAAATTGCCGAATCACACCGTCGTTTCATTAATCAAATTGAACATAAAATGGAAGAAAAAATGAGTCGTACAATGGAATTAAATACCATTAAGGTACAAGCTTTAAAAGAACTTGGATATACTGAAATCAGCGAATCTAACGCTGCAGAAGTATTTGAAAAAATTGCAGAAATTCAATCTAGAAAAGTTGCTTAAATACAAGATTATAACTTGTATTTTTTATTATGTTATAATGACATTTTCGTTTCATTGCGACTCCCCTTCTGAATAAAAATAAAAAAGAGAGTAGAAGAGTAGTATATATTATCACTCTTTTACTCCTATCTTATCTACTGATTATAAATGCATTATAAGCATTTTTTTAATATTAAGTGAATGAGTTTGCTCATATAAAATGCTTTCAGCAAATGATCAATGATACATAATATATAGATCATAATCCATAATATTTATATAAAATCAATTTTATATTTTGAACCAGGCTTATTATTATAAGTGAATATAAATAGTAAATCATGGTAATCAACGGTTACATTGTAGTTATTATAATAAATATGTATCTATATGATAGAAATATCTTTATTACAATACCATATTATTTCATATTTTTACAACTTGCTATAATCTAGATTATGTTAACTAATGTTTATTTTTATAATATTCTAATCTTAAATCATACATAATATCTAATAGTAATTGGTAATCAATTTGTTTTTCTATGACTGAATCATAAATAAATTTAAGATCTGTTTTAAACTGTTTAACAAAGTAAAAGCCTATTACTATAATAATGGATAAAAGCAATATAGAGGCTATTATAGTTTCATTTGAAACATTCTCTAATTTTAGAATAGAAACAATACTTATACAAATAGAAATCATGCTAAGAATGAAATTATAAATTTCAGCGGGAGATATATGTTTTTTTTCTTCTAATCTTTTCTTCTCTAAATATTCTATAATAGTATTAATTTGTTCCACATTTTTATTTAGATTTCTACGTTTCAATATGTCAGATACAATTCTTCTTTCATTTCGATAAGTTTTGTATCCCCAACATTTTAACAATTTATACGGACGAAATAAATACTTTATTCTTGCTTTTTTAGGAAATCCAGCTAAAATCACTCGTAACAAATATATTACAATAAAAACAATATATATTCCAATTAAAATAAAATTACAATATATTGTATATGTCCAAAGCAAACATATAACTATCGACCAAATAATTGTAATTCCTAGAACTGAAAGTAATAAAATCGATACATCCTTTTTTTGGTTATTTAATACAATACTTTTATTTTGATAATCACGTAAAAATTCACGCATGTAGGCTCCCCTTCCCTTCTACCTCTCTAAATGCGAATAAAAATATTTTAAGTCTATATACATTTTATCAATTTGTTCATGTGATAGAATGATATCTCTTGAGTGTATATCAGCTATTAAATTAGAGATTAAGTCTTTATTGTTAATAACTACCACTTTTGACCTATTTTCATCCTGTATAACAATTCTTTGTAATTTTGCATCATCTCCGAACACGATATAAGAATGAAAATCACTTAAATCTCGGTTTAAACTATGTGCCATAAATTCTATATGATACTCATTCTGTAAAACAGGATTATCGAAATGGTATTTATAATTATGCGAAAACCATTCTGTCCAAATCCTACCAGTATCAGTTCCATAAATATAACCTTTAAAATTTTTGCTTTCAATTACATAAATACCCACACATGTAATTAAAATAATATCTACTTCTGTTTCTTTTCCATCTTTTGATAAAATCACATTTTGAATTATTTTATGATAAATGTCAATCTCTTTTTGAATATGATCCACAATAATTTGTTCTCCGATTTTTCCTTTTTGCATATTACTAATTTTAGTATTTACGATTTGACGATATAATTTATAGTGATTTGGTTTAACAAGATAATTTTTAGTTATTTGCATTCAATTCTTCCCTTCTCTATTACAGCAAACAACATACTTCTTGAAAAGATTATAACATAAGTCTACAATTTTTGACAAATTTTTCCTATTATAAATTTGAATAGAAAAATAAAGAATGATAATACTATTAGTGGGTGATAAAAATGAAAAAGAATAATGCAAAACAATCTAAGAATACACAATTAACAAATAAAAGTAACAATAACGTTACCAACAAAAGTAATAACAATGTTACAAATTGTAATTGTAAAGATGTTTCAAATAAGAATTCTAACAACGTAACTGATAGTATCGGTTTCGATGATGAAGAATCTCACTCGTTTCGTTTAGACGATAACGATGAACATTCATTTGAACTTAGATAAATAGTTTTAAACCCAAAGAAAAGAGACGATTATTGTCTCTTTTTATTGAAAAATAAAGTGATTGATTAATATAAATAGAAACCCAATGATAAAATAAAGTAATGTGATTTTTTTACATTTATACTTCCAGGAAGTTGGCAACAATTCAAATAAAGAAATATGTACCATAATTCCTGCAATCAAAGCAAATAGATAACCCATAATCCGATCTGTAATAAATGGTTTTAAAAATAAATAAGTAATAATTGCACCAAATAATTCAGATAGGCCTGAAATAAAAGTATACCATAAAGCTTTTTTCTTACTTCCAGTTGCATAATAAATAGGAATCGATATACTAATACCCTCTGGAATATTATGAAGTGCAATCGCAATAGTAAGCGCTATTCCAAGGTGTATATCCGTATTACCTGCCATAAATGTTGCCATACCTTCAGGAATGTTATGTAAAATAATCGCTAACATAGAAATAATGCCTACACGATATAAACCGTTTTCCCCTACTCCATCTGGTAAATATTTATCAATTAAAAACGAAAATATAATTCCTACATTCATACAAATTAGTATAATGATTATACATGGAAATAATTGAAATTCCTTTGATAACATTCCAAACGATTCTGGAATCAAATCAGTAAATGATACAGTAAGCATAACTGCTGATGCAAAACTCAAAGATCCTATAATTATTTTTTTTGTTTTTTTGGGAAGAAAGATAAAAAGACAACCTATCATAGTGGATAATCCAGCAATAGTTGTTAAAAGAAAAGCATATAATACCTGTTTATCCATGTTATCACCAATATAAATATATGAAAATAAATCAATAAATATTTAAATATATAGTGCCTTCAAACATTATTACTTAAAACTTATGAAATGACATAAATCTAAAACTGCCAAACATTTTATTGCAACTGTTTCTAGGTTTTAATAACATTCAAGATGACATAGATCTAAAACTCTTTTGAGGTTGACCAACCTATAAATTTTGTTTTAATACCATTCAAGATGACATAGAGAGTTAAAATAAAGGTTTTACGAAAGTATTACCCTAAATACTCATTCGGATGAGTGTAGTTGCTTAGGCAACTCTTTTTTTGTCTCTCTTGATCATTTTACAAAAAAGCTAGCAAAAACATTTCAAGTCTTTACTAGCCCTTTACTAATTCAATTATACTATATTGAAAGATGTATGAAAATAGATAATAGATGTTTTTATGAAATTATGAAATACTGCAATATAAGTTTTAATGTATTGAATTTAACAATTGAATAAATTCGTCATGGCATAAATATAAATTCACAATATAAAAACTAATCATAACTATAAAATATAAAATTGCATCTTTATTCTTTAATCCTTTGATTACTTTCCAAATCATCAATAAGAATAAAAAAAATTCCATTGCTAAAAATAAGATCACCTGTAGTCTTAAAACCGTAAATCCAAATCTCCCAATATATAAAAACATACGATAATAAGAATTGAAAATTAAAATAATGGAAAATGTAATCAACAATAGGATTAATCTCTTTACTTTATTTTCCTTTATAATATGTGACTTATAGAAAAGAAACATTATAATGGAAAAATTAATAGTCGTAACTGCAAGTAATTGAAAGAAGCCTTCTCGCGCATACTGTGCATATGTATACTCTACTGGTAACTTTAGAAAATTTACAGTTAATTTAGAAAATTCAGAAAATAAGAATAAAGCAAATACAAGATTAATAATTGCTAAAACAGTTGTGACAGTAACTGTATTTAAATTCAAATATTCTGTTTCATCCATCTCTCTATCCTGATTTTCTAAAATACGAATGAAACTATTAAATAAAACTAGAAAATAAACAATCCATAAAACAATATGATCAAAATCCAATTGAAATAAATTCGTAATTTGTGAGATAAAAGCACTAAAATAGCTATCTGCACTCATTAAGAGAAACAATAGGACAATTCCTATGAGTCCACCTATAATGATCCCACGTATAATTTCAAATGTTTTCTCACTACACTTTCCTATTTTCACATAATGGAAATTAGAAAATAGACTAGTTGGAAATAAATAACAAATCCATTTCCAAAAATTCCCAGATACATGATAATTTGGATTCATCCATAAGAAGAAATACATAGAAAATAAAAGTAATAGAACAACAACATTTAACCACGCATTACTCATATCTAATGAAGTCACTAAACTACTTAACAAAATAAGAACAATTGGAATTAATAAAAACAAAGCTTTCTTATTTTTGATTCTATTTATGAAAAGAAATGTATAACCAAATAATATCACAGTAAATGGAAGTGTTACTCTCTGTACATAACTATCTAAATTACAACAATATCCTAACACAATTATAAAAGCGCAAATCATCATGACAACAATTACTTGTTTGTCAACTTTAAAATCATCATTCATTTTTCCCACCTCTATACTCTAATAAATCACTTGGTTGGCATTCTAATACTTTACAAATCACTTCTAACGTAGAAAAACGAATTGCCTTTGCTTTATTGGTTTTTAATATTGATAAATTGGTTGTGGTAATACCCGTTTTTTCACTTAATTCATTGAGTGACATTTTCCTTTTTGCCATCATTACATCTAAATTTACTATAATCATATATTTCACCTACACTGTATAATCCACTTCGTTTTTATAAACGATTGCCGATTTTATTACTTCTTTTAACACGTAGAAACTAAGACTTACCATAAAACAGATAAATGCACAAACAAAAGATAGTAATGTAGGGATTAAAAATGCTTTTAGGATAACAATGATAAATAGTAGCATAAATAATATTGCACTATTGTTTAAAGCAATAACCACCTCTTTTTGGAAAGGACTATGATTATATACTTGATGAAATAAAACAATCAAATGTCCAAAGATTGTTAAGCAAATAATATAACATCCATAGAATGCAATTTTATAATAAGTGGATTGATTGTAAAAATAAGTAACAGAATCTTCTTTGAAATAATTATAAAGTTCTGGAATAAAAAAGAAACAAAGCATACCTCCAATTAACAAAATGATCAATAAGATTTCAATGATTTTTGCAATTACACTTTTTTGCATTTTACTCACCTCAATCACATCATACATCCTAATATTATTTTTGTCAATAAATATTTATTGATATTCGTAAAATATATGAATTTTAAAATTAAAATAAATATCATCTAAAGTAAAATCATTGTTTGTACCTAATGTTCATAATGTAACAATTTCGTTATACTACAAAATTTGGCATAAATTTAGTATAAAAAAAATGAAGACTGGCTTCATTTTAAACTACTATCAATCATCCAAAATTGTTTATCATAAAAAGCTAAAAATTCACTTAACATTGAAGAAGTTCCAATATCACCGTCTTTTTCAAAACAATGAATCAAATCTTTGGTATAAACCTTCATAAACCCAAAATCATTTTGTAATACTTCTAACACTTGTTGTCCATTATAATCCATACTTCTCATTGACTTCATAGTAGATGTATCTTCTATTTTCTTTAAAGAAGTGATTGGATATCCACCTAACATTTTAATCCGTTCCGCTACTTTATCATATTGTAAAGCAACCTCTTCATAATATTCTTGTAACTTTCTATGCATTCCAAAAAAACTCATTCCTACAATATTAAAATGCATATTATATAAATTATTGTTTAAAACTTTTAAATTGGCTAAATACTCATTTAAAATGACAATATTTTTATTTTCTTCCATAATTAAATCCCCCATACTATTATATGAGAGATTTGCCTAAATGTTCAGTTTCTATATTTATTTTTCATAAGATCAGTTAATTTAATTCTTCTAAAAAACTTTCTCCTATACGTGGTAATTTGACACCAAAATTATCAGCTACTATTGCCCCCAATGAAGCAAATGTTTTTAAATTTGGTATTCTTCTTGGTTCTTGCATTCCTTTGAAATATATAAATACAGGCACATCTTCACGTGTGTGATCGGTTCCTACATAAGTTGGATCATTTCCATGGTCAGCAGTAAAAATGAGTAAATCCTCTTCCTTTAAGGCTTCTATAAACTTAGGAATATAATCATCCAATTCTTTTAGTGCATTCGCATATCCAAGAGGGTTTCTTCTATGCCCATATTTGGAATCAAAATCATTCAAATTAGCAAAACAAAGACCTGTAAAATCTTTTTGCATTGTTTGCAATATCACTTCCATGCCATCTAAATTATCCTTGGTTTTGATACTTTCTGTAATTCCACAATTGTTAAATATATCTGATATTTTCCCAATCGAAATGACATCATAATGTTGTTCTTTTAATGCATCTAATACTGTTGGTTCGGCTGGATCTAGTGCATAATCATGGCGATTGGAAGTACGTTCGAAATGTCCTGGTGTTCCTATAAATGGTCTTGCAATAATACGTCCTACTTTCCATTCTTCTTTTAAAGTAAGTTCTCTTGCAATTTCACATATACGATATAGTTCCTCTAAAGGAATAATTTCTTCATGTGCTGCAATTTGTAAAACAGAATCAGCAGAAGTATAGACAATCATTTTTCCTGTTTCCATATGTTCTTTTCCAAGACGCTCAATAATCTCAGTACCACTTGCATTACAATTTCCTAAAATACCTCTTCCAGTTCGTGCAGACAATTCTTGAATGAGTTCTTCTGGAAATCCTGTTTCTGTAAAGGTACGAAAAGGTACTTTCGTCTCTACTCCCATCATTTCCAAATGTCCTGTAAGTGTATCTTTTCCATTACTGATTTCTTCTGCTTTGGTATATTTTGCAATACTAGGTGTATCAGTATCGTTTAATAAATTGTATAACCCCATTTTTTCAAAATTGGGTAAATACATATTGGCTTTTTCTAATGCATGCAAAAGAGTGTTGGTACCAGAATCTCCAAATTGTTCTGCATCTTTAGCTGCTCCAATTCCAACAGAATCCATTACGACTAAAAATATTCTTTTAAATTTCATAATCATTTCCTTTCTAATCTCCATGCGGATGAAACTTCGCATAATTTTCTTGTAATTGTTGATTGGATATGTGGGTATAAATTTGAGTGGTTGCGATATCAGAATGTCCAAGCAATTCTTGAATGCTCCTTAAATCAGCTCCATTTTCTAATAGGTGTGTTGCAAAGGAATGCCTTAATGTATGCGGAGAAAAATCCGTTTGAATTCCCTTTTTCCGTCCTAGCTGTTTGATGATTTTAAAGAAAGCCTGCCTTGACATTTGTGTTCCCCGGCTACTCAAAAATAAAATATCCGTATCCTTTCGTTTTTGTAATAGAAAACGGTATTCCTTAATGTATAGATCTAAATAATAAGTTGCATAATCCCCAATTGGAACCAACCGTTCTTTACTCCCCTTTCCAAGTACCCTAACCGTCTGCATTTCCAAATTGACATCTTGTAGTGAAAGCGAGATCAATTCCGTAATACGAAGTCCCGATGCATACATCAATTCCAACATCGCTTTATTTCGATACTGATAAGCATTGGTAAGTGGTACATCCAAAAGTAATTCCACTTCTTCTTTGGAAAGGACTTTTGGCAGTGACTTTGGTAATTTGGGTAAATCCAAATCATCCATTGGGTTTTTGGATATCACTTCTTCTCTTTCTAAAAATTTATAGAAACTTCTAAAAACTGTCATAAAATGCGCAATTGTACGTGCCTGATTCACTTCTTTTTTTTGACGCAAAAAGGAAATGATATCCGTATCGCTAAGACTACGTAATGGTTTTCTCACAATTTGTTCCAACTCATATAGTTGCAAATCATAAGACATGACGGTATTATTGCTATACTTGCGGTCAATTAACAGATATCCTAAAAAATCCAGTGCATCCAGATCAGTTACATGATATTTCATATCATCACTACCATTCTTTTTTATTATACAATATTTTGAATATTTATGCACGCTTCCCAAGTTCAGTATACGAAAGTTGACAAAAATATGGTAAAATAATGTCAGGTGATAACATGACAGAACCACTCGCAATCAAATTAAGACCTGAGTCAATCGATGAGGTAATTGGACAAGCCCATTTAATTGGACCAAACAAAGTCATTCGCAATATGGTAACACATGATCGTATTTTTTCTATGATTTTATATGGAAAACCAGGAATTGGTAAAACAACAATCGCGGAGGCCATTGTCAAAACAGTAGGATTAAAGTATCGTATGTTAAATGCTGTGATCAATAACAAAAAAGATTTTGATGTGGTTGTAGAAGAAGCCAAATTATTTGGTGGTTTAGTTGTCATTATGGACGAAATTCACCGTCTTAATAAGGACAAACAAGACCTTCTACTTCCCTATTTAGAAAGTGGTCTCATTATCCTAATTGGTATGACAACATCCAATCCTTATCATAAAATCAATCCAGCCATACGAAGTCGTTGTCAAATCTTTGAATTACATGAACTATCAGAAGATGATATCATCAAAGCAATCGATCGTGCTTGTGCATCAGAATATTTAAAAAATATCGTAATAGATGAAGATGCCAAACATTTTATTGCGACTGTTTCAAGTGGTGATGTAAGGTATGCTTATAATTTACTCGAAGTTGCTTATTATTCAAGCAGTGACTATCATATTACATTAGAAAATTTAAAAGACATCAATACCAAACCAGTTTTCTTCCATGACAAGAATGAAGATGGACATTATGATGTCATTAGTGCCTTTCAAAAATCCATCCGTGGAAGTGATGTCAATGCAGCCCTTCATTATTTAGCACGTTTGATTATTGCCGAAGATTTGGATATTATTTACCGCAGGATGACTGTAATTGCATATGAAGATATTGGACTTGCAAATCCTTCGATGGGTCCAAAAGTGGAAGCAGCCATACAAGCTTGCGAGCGTTTAGGGCTTCCTGAAGGTCGAATCCCACTTGGAGATGTGGTCATCGAACTTGCACTTTCTCCAAAATCCAATACAGGACATTTGGCTTTGGATGCAGCTATAGCCGATATTGAAGCTGGGAATACTGGAAATGTTCCCTCACACATTAAAACAACTTCTAAAGATTACAAATATCCTCACGATTATCCAAATAGTTGGGTCAAACAACAATATTTACCAAATAATTTGATTGGTAAAAAATATTATCATCCAAAACCTAGTAGTAAATTCGAACAAAATTTAATGAAAATTGATCAAAATTTAGAAAAATTGCAAAAGGAAGACTAATTCTTCTTTTTTTGTATATAATGAATTAAATAGTAAAAATTTGACAAATCCAAAAAAACTGCTATAATAGCAGGCATTCAAAGGAAAAAGGGGGGAATTTCTAATGAAAATAAACTGGAATAAAGTGTGTTATTTGATTCTAGGTTCTATTGCCATTGCGCTTTTATGTATTCTAGATGGAATCTTATTATTCACACACTATACCACATTTACTTATATTTCTTTATTCAGTACTTACCTATTTGGTATTTACTTTATGAAGACACAAAGAAAATATAAATTAATGAAATAAGAACAACAATCGTTGTTTTTATTTGGTCAACATATGAATGATAAAATGAAAATCAATTCTTGACAATAATAAGACAATAGCAGCAATTGCCAAAAATGGACCAAATGGAATACTATGTTCAGGAATTTCATCATCGTCGATGTATTTTTGATCCTTATATTTCATTGTAAAATAAACTGCAACAGGTAAAGCAACAAAAGAAGCAACAAATATCGCAACAATTGCCATAGGATATCCTAGTGTTAGTCCGAAAACGAACATGAGTTTAATATCTCCTCCACCCATTGATTCCTTTTTAAATAGAAAATCTCCAAATTTTTTCAGTAAAAACATCGTTATGAATGCTAAAATTCCAGCACCGATTGCTTCCAATGTCCCATGGAGCCCTCTTTGAATCCATAACTCAATAATCAATAAAATAGAACCCGATATTAATACTTCATCTGGAATAATCATTGTTTGATAATCACTGATAATAATAATCAATAAAGTTGAAATGAAAGTAAGCGCAATCGCAAGTTCAATTGAAAAACCAAATAGAATATAACTGAATGCAAATAAAAGGCCAGAGCATAATTCAAAAATGGGATAAAATAAAGATATTTTTTCACCGCAATTTTTACATTTTCCTTTTAAAAACAAATAAGAAAAAATAGGGACCAATTCACTTGCCCCTAATTTATGATTACATTTGGTGCAGTGTGAAGATGGAAATAACAATGATTCTCCTTTTGGTAAACGATATCCTACTACATTATAGAAAGATCCTAATACTATACCAAAAAGAAATAATACAATTGTATAATAAATTTCCATACCTTCAACCACCTAACTCACCCGTAACTTTGAATGGTACTATACATACCAAACATTGGAATTACAATCGCAAGAATAATGACACCAACTACAACAGTTAAGAAAATGGTTAAAATTGGTTCAATAAAAGTTTTAATTCTTGTAACTGATTCTTTATGTAATTCTTGATAATATGCAGAAACCTTTGCCATCATTTCTGCCAATTCCCCTGTTTTTTCTCCAGTTACCAACATTTCATAGGCAGGGATTGGAAAAGCCCAGTGTCCTGCGAAAGCTGTTGAAATTTTATCCCCTTTTGCCAAATTGGTAATGGTATCTAAAATCAACATCTTATATATTTCATTATTGGTAATTTTGTTTAAAATTTCCATACTATCTGTAATGAAGACATTATGTGCTAGTAAGGATGAGAAGGTTTTTGTGAACATTGTAACTTCATTATAAATAATGGTATTTCCAAATACAGGCATATGCATTAAAACCCATTGAACTACAGTTCTAAATCCTCTCACCTTTTTATAAAGATACATAAATAATACTACAAATAATACAAGACCTATGATAACATATACAATATATTTTTGTAGAAAATCACTGACAGAAATAACCGCTTTTGTGAATGCAGGAATTTGTGCTGCATCCATTGTAGAATATATTTCAACAAATTGTGGAATGACAAACATCATAATGAATGTAATAACAGCAACCGAAAAGATAAATACGAGGGATGGATACATCATAGCTGTAATCATCTGTTTTCTAGTTTTTTCAGTTTCTGTATAATAGTTATACATATCATCTAAAACTTCTGGTAATTCTCCAGTCATCTCTGCTGTTTTTACCATGTTAATAAATAATCTTGGAAAAGCAACATTTTGTTTATTTAATGCGTCACTAAAGTTGTCACCCATTGTCAAATCATAAATAATTGCTTTGAATATTTTTTGATAACTTTTCTTTTTAAATTGTCTTGATAATATTTTAAGGGCTTCAACCAATGGAATACCTGCTTTTAAATACGTAGAAAGTTGTGTTATGAAGAAAATCAAATCTTTGGTTTTGATACGTACCGTATTAACACTTGCTTTTCCATGTACAAATACAGTCCATTTGCTCGCTTTTTTGATACTATATACTTCAAATCCTTCACTCAGTAAGAATGAATGAACTTCCACTTTTGAAAAAGCTTCAAAAAAATCTTTAATCACATGTCCTTCTTGATCTTTCGCAACATATTGATATAATTCTTTGGTTTCACTTTTTTCCGCATCTTCTCCATCAAAATCAATCAATAAAGCCTCTCTTTGCATCGTTTTTTTATTACGTCTATGTTTTGCAAAATCATTATTTACTAGTTTATTTTTAAACCATGCTGGAATTTGATTGAGTTTAGAAAATGCCTTTTTTATTTTAGAACCAATTGATTCTTTTTCGATTTTTACATTTTCATTTAAGTAAATATCGTCATCCTTTTTCTTATGACGGGATGCTTTTTTATTTTCTTGTATGGACTCTTTCTTATGATCAGTTTGGTTGATATTTTCTTTTTTTCTTTTGAATAAGGAACGAAATGGCAAACAAATAATGAATAAAACAAAAACAATTCCTTTAAAGAAGTAAGTGATAAAATGAGCAATCATTTTTCCAAACCATTTTACAATTTGAAAAATAGAATAGCATACATATGCAAAACCAAATAAAAAGTATTTTGCAACACCAAACGTCAGCATTACTATGACAGAACCAATAAAATATAACGTGAAAAAGATTCCTAAGAAAAAATATCGAATGATAAAAATTGGTACATTCAATAAATTGATTATAAATCGATAAAGAGTTTCAAATACACGATTGTTCATCTGTTGCATAGAAAAAACACCATCCAATCTCCCTATTTTTATACTATAAAAATTATACTATATTTTTTTTAATTTGTAAAACATTTTTTGACAAATCATATACTATTTTAGAAAGGAGTATAGTTATGAATTATTATAACCCATATTTTGGTGTTTATCCTACAACTGCCGCAACTACAACTCCTGGGCTATTTGGAAGACTACTTGGTGGTGGTGGAATTAAATGGGGTTCCCTACTTTCTGGAACACAAAAAGTACTAGGTGTTGCGAATCAAGCAATTCCAGTGATTCGACAAATTTCTCCAGTAATGAAAAACGCGAAAACAATGTTTAAGGTAATGAATGAGTTTAAAAAGGTAGATACTCCAACGGAATCATCAACAGTCAATTCCACTTCTAATGCATCGATGGATGAACCACAATCCCATGTTTCCTCACAAGTCACAGAAGGACCTACTTTCTTCATATAAAAACTAAAGATTATTTCTTTAGTTCTTTTGTTAACCAACGAATTTTCTGTCTTGTTTGATATCTTTTTACTCTATGTTGTCTTGGAATTTGAGAATACACTCCTTGATATTGATGTAACAAATATTGATAGTAAGGAATGAATTCTTTTTTCTTTATTAATAATGGTCCTAAAAAGCATTGTTTTGAAGAATACAATATTTTTCCAATTTCCCATTTCATCAATACATAGTATTTGTTATGTTCTAACACTACTTTTTCTTCTATCAATTGAAAACCTTTTTTGGACATTTTTTTTCGTAATAAAGCCCAATCATTATTGGTCTGAATGATTATTTGTGAAAAAGATTTTACTTTATCATTTTTGAAAATGGAAAGGATGGTAGAAGTACCCATTCCAGCAATGACTGCAACCGCACCTTCTGGAATATCAATGGTTTCTAGTCCATCACTTTGAATGAGTTCTATTTCTTTCTCAAAACCAAATTTGGCAATATTTTTTTGTGCAATTTCTAACACACTTTTACGAACATCACATGCGATACACTTATTTTTTTTTCTTTTTGTTAAATCAATATCCAAAAACGCATGATCACAGCCAATATCGACTACAACCCTACCTTCTGGAATCATGTCGGCAATGGCACGTAAACGAAGGGAGAGTTGCATTATTCTCCCATATAGTCTTTCAGTTTACGAGAACGGGAAGGATGCCTTAATTTTCGTAAAGCTTTGGCCTCAATTTGACGGATACGCTCTCTAGTAACACCAAATAACTGCCCTACTTCTTCTAATGTTTTGGATTTTCCATCGTCTAATCCAAAACGTAAACGGATGACTTTTTCTTCACGTTCTGTAAGTGTTTCTAAGACATCATTGATTTCATCTTTTAACATTTCATTGGTTGCATATTCTTCAGGACTTACATTTCGTTCATCCTTGATAAAATCACCTAAGTGAGAATCATCCTCTTCTCCAATTGGAGTTTCTAAACTAACAGGTTCTTGACTAATTTTATAAATATCTCTAATTTTATCAACAGATATATTCATTTTTTCTGCCAATTCTTCTTCTGATGGTTCCCGATTGAGTTCCAAGGTCAATTGACGTTGAATGCGCGCTAATTTATTAATGGTTTCTACCATGTGAACTGGAACACGAATGGTTCTTGCTTGGTCTGCTATTGCTCTTGTGATGGCCTGACGAATCCACCAAGTTGCGTAAGTTGAAAATTTATATCCTTTGGTCACATCAAATTTATCAACTGCTTTCATCAATCCAATATTTCCTTCTTGAATCAAATCCAAGAAAAGCATACCACGCCCCACATAACGTTTTGCAATACTGACTACCAGTCGAAGATTGGCTTCTGCTAAAGTTGCCTTGGCTTCTGCATCTCCTGATAGAATACGATCTGCAAGTTCCAATTCTTCTTCCATGGAAAGCAATTTGATTTGTCCAATTTCTTTTAAGTACATACGAACAGGATCATTAATCGTCAAATCTTTTGTTAGTGTGTTATCGTCCAATAATAATTTATCAGAATTTCCTTCTTCACTACTAGATTCATCCTCTGATACAATCGCAATACTGTTTTCATTGAATAAATTGTATAATTCATCCAAAGCATCTGCATCTAAATCTAAGCCTTTTAGTGAAGAAGCCAATTCTTCATATGTAATAAATCCTTTTTCTTTTCCTTTTTTGACTAATTCTGTTTTTCTTTCTTCAAATGTTTTAATTTCGTTTATCATTGTTTATCCCCTATCCATCATTTCTGTTTTTTTTAATTCTACAATTTTTTGTCCAATTTCAGCTTGTTTCATTGGATCTATTTCCATTTCTAACATTTCCGTTAATCGTTTGCATTGAAATTTAACTCCGTATTCGTGTATGGTTCTAATATAGTCCATAATTTCTTCTATGGTGTATTCCTCTTTTAAATTCAAATTCAATATATCATTTAAGGTTTGTGTTAAAACCTCATCATTTTGTATGGATGTCATAAAATCTGCAATATTGATTTTTTGATAATCCTGATAAAAACAAGCGATTTGAATTGCCAACAACCGATATGGTTTGGTAGGCATATATGTAATATGTTTTTGATATAACTGAATTACTTCGGCCGATTCTAACATATAGTAAATTAAATTTTTTTCGGCTTGTTCATATTTGGTAAGTTTAATATTTGTTTTTTTAGGAACCACTTTCACTGGTTGTTCTATTTGCTTGATTTGTTCTTTTAAAAATTGTTCTTCTAAATTTGTTTCTTGACTTAATTTTTGAATGGTCAATTCTCTTAATACGACATCATCTATTTTTTCTAGTTCTTTTAATACTTCTTTTACATAGTTGGCTATATCACTATTATTTGAAAAATCTTTTTTCTTTTTAAAATAGTTGAGTTTGAAATCCATCATATTGATTGGATTTTCTATTTTTTTTAAGAATTGTTCTTTTCCATATTTTAAAATATATTCATCTGGATCTAGATTTTCTTCTAGTCGAATGATTTTTGGTGTTACTCCAATTTGCAATAATTCGTTTGAACAAGACATAGTCGCTTTTGCTCCTGCCTCATCTCCATCAAAACAAAGTATTACTTCTTTTGCCATTCGTTTCAGTAATAGAGCTTGTTCCTTGGTAACTGCGGTACCCATAGTTGCGACGACGTTGGTTAAGCCAATACTGAAGGCACGAATGACATCCATAAATCCTTCCATCACAATTACTTGTCCTACTCTTCTCGCTTCGTTTTTTGCAACATGATAGTGATATAATAGTTCTCCTTTTTTGAAAATTTCAGTTTCTTTGGTGTTGACATATTTGGCTGTATCATTGTTTTGATAAATTCTTCCACTAAAACCAATGACTTTACCTTCTAAATCCCAAAGTGGAAACATAATTCGGTTATAGTATACATCATGTAATCCTTTTTCGTTTTCATTGATGAGTCCTGTTTTTATGAGTAATTTTGAAGGATATTCTTTTTTGGTTAACAATTTTGTTAACATTTCTGTATTTTTTAAAGATAATCCAATTCCAAATTCTTTGATAATATTAGAATCTATACCACGCTTGTCCAAATAAGTCCTCGCTTCTTTTCCCATTGTAGTATTGATGTTGTTTTGATAAAACTTAAAGGCCAAATCATAAATTTCATAATATGCTTGGTATTTTTTTTGTACAGGTGTACGTCCTGTTTCAATTTGAATGGGAATTCCTGCTTTATCTGCAAGCATTTTGACTGCTTCTAAAAAGTTAATATTTTCATAATCCATTACAAATTTGAATACATTTCCACCTGCACCACAGGAAAAGCATCGATAGATTTGTTTTTCTTTAGATACACTCATACTTGGAGAATGGTCATCATGAAAGGGACATACACCAAAAAAGCTTTTTCCTTTTGCTACTAAAGGGATGTAGCTCGATATGATGTCTACAATATCAATTGATTCACGGATATGATTGATTTGTTGCTCTGTTAATTGATATGTATTTTCCATCATAACACTCTCCTACTTATAATATACGACAAAACTTTTCAATTTCCTTTTTTTATGTAAAAAATATAGTAATTTTTAAGTAATCTCTTATAAGTTTTTAAATCTAGTTGTAATCTTTATTTATAAGCGTTTATACCATTTTTATTTTTGAAAGATATTCACATATATTTTCATAATTTCTTATATTTTTGCTTTCAAAAGTAGTAAATTGGTAGTAAAAATTATAGAATTGAAATTTATATAATTTAATTGTATAGAGACTAAAAAACTACTATGCAAAATGATACAGTAGTCAATTCACAAGAGGACTAGTGGCATAGCCACTAGTCCTCATCATAATAAGGATAGTATTACCCTTATTATGTAGCATGAAGCATGTAGCATAGTAATCAATAAAATTTTCCAAATACCATTTTTGTACCTATTAACATCAAGAATTATTAACTTTAATTCACAAAACAAATTATTTTTTTAATACAAATTGCTTACAATATTCATCAGTTTTGCTAGAAAATACAGACTCTAAAGTGAAAATTAGAGGATATTGATTATTTGTTGTAACCTGTTCTTTAAATATACTTTTATTTTCGCCAACTGCGTTAAAAAACAATGGTATGCCATTGTGAATAGCCCAGTCGTCAAGATTTTTAATCGAATCATCAACAAGTAGGTTTCCTTTGGCTTGAACCACACTACTTTTGCATAAATTATTTGGAACCAAAACAATATTGTTTTTAATGCCTAATTC
>CAJTIX010000011.1 GCA_910576795.1 uncultured Bacilli bacterium | reverse complement strand
TGCTCCTTTAATATCGCGTGCAAATTTATACATATATTCTGCATCTTTTGTCTCAATTACTCCTTTTGCTAATTCTTCTATTGGTGCTCCTTTAATATCGCGTGCAAATTTATACATATATTCTGCATCTTTTGTCTCAATTACTCCTTTTGCTAATTCTTATATTGGTGCTCCTTTAATATCGCGTGCAAATTTATACATATATTCTGCATCTTTTGTCTCGATTACTCCTTTTGCTAATTCTTTTATTGGTGCTCCTTCAACACTACAAGCAAATAAATACATATATTTTGCATCTTTTGTCTCGATTACTCCTTTTGCTAATTCTTTTATTGGTGCTCCTTTAAAATAACATGCCAATAAATACATATATTTTGCATTTTTTGCCTCGATTACTCCTTTTGCTAATTCTTTTATTGGTGCTCCTTTAATATCGCGCACAAAGTTAAATATATACTCTACATTTTTTGTCTCGGTTACTCCTTTTGCTAATTCTTTTATTGGTGCTCCTTTAATATCGCGTGCAAATTTATACATATATTCTGCATCTTTTGTCTCGATTACTCCTTTTGCTAATTCTTCAATCTCATTCGCTGATAACTGATTTGCCAAAATTATAAATTCATCAAAATTATTTATAAATTGCATGATAAAGTCTAATTTTCTCATATTTTTTTACCTCCAAAACCTTATAGAATATAGTAGCAATCTATCTTTTCTTTGTCAATACTCTACTTTTTGATTAAGGCAGTCGCATAAAAATAAATGACAAAACAATGTTAAAATAAAAGATTAATATGAGAAATAAAGAAAAAGTATGTTATCTTATAATAAAAGAGATAAATAACATGAATCAAAAAACTTTATTTAATCATTTTCCAGTAATAGAAGATCCAAGAGATATAAGAGGAAAAAAACATAAATTTAAAAGAAGAAAAATTCTCTTTTCTGAAATAAAAAAAGACTAAGTGAAAATTATTTATTTCCACCCAGCCTCCTATTTTATATATCGTTTATGGAAATCTGTTGAATGTTCTGACGCATTATACGTTTCAAAGACGGTTTGTGCATACTTGAGTGCAATCAAAGTTTCAATAGATTTTTCCTTTAATCCATCTAACATCCAAATATAACCCTTTGGTTTTTTTCCATCTTCACTTCCAGATAAAGGATTGGTAAATATGTTAGCAGACATTTTATTGGCTAGATCGTAATTTAACCAAACTCCTGTAAAACCATCTGCGGCAAAGGCATACTCACTTTGGTATGGAAGTACATCTGTTTTTTCTAATCCAGTACCATGTTTGCAATAAACACCCATTGCCTTATTTACCCATATAGGTTCATAACGAGTTACTTTTTCTTCTCCTATTTGTTTTTGCACTTCTTTATAGCAAATTTTTTCATCTTTATCTCTTACCATATCTTTAAAATTTGGAGAGGCGATTTCACGACTAATCCAAAGTGGTATTTGAAATTCCATTAAAGACTGAAATAACTTTAAAGAATCATGTGTGGTAGAATAAATGCCTGCATGACCAGCATATGGCAAAATTCTAGCTTTTGGATCATGCACAAGGTTTAGGTGACTCATCTCTCCACCAGTAATAATATCTTCTGGGTTTACCTTATAACCAGTTTGTGTTAAACCCATTCCTCTAACAAAAATATTTTCAAAATTATTTTCAAAATTGGAATCAAGCAATGAAGCTATCATATAAGGAATGTCACTGTATAGAAATGTATTGCTTTCTACAATTTTTGCATTTTTTAACAATTCAATTGCTTGTTCTTTAGTAGAACATACCTGTTCTAACTTACCATCTGTATGAAACACATGATAAAATGTCAAAAGTTCTCTTAAAGTAGTATCTTGTTTAAATTCTGGATTAATTGTAGAAATTTTTTCATCTAATGAATATTTATCATAATAATCCCCTATACAATATTGTAAAGCTGTGTACATTTTTGTAATACTTGCCCCATCAAAACGTACTGTTTCATCAATTGGTAAAGCATCAGCTAATCCACTTGTTTTTCCATAATATACATTGATTTCTGGACCATTATAATTCTGGATTCCAGCTGAAATACCAGGACATTTTTGTTCATCTACAAATTGTTTTGCTTGTTCTACATATTCCTTAGTAAACACAGCAATTACATCTTCTACATTATAGTCTTTTAATGCCTCTAAAATCTTCCCTGTTTTTTCTAAAACTTGATACACAGTTTGGTATTCCTTCAAATTACCATTGTGTATAAATTGCTCTAGTATATTCATTTTTGTTTTATCCAATAATTCCATAAATTTTTGCATATATTTTCACCTCATAAATTGAAAGTTATGTTATCACAGAAAAGAAAAATTGTCAAATTATAACTCGCTTATTACTTTTTGAATGAACCTTTCTCGTTTTCTCTCTCTATATTAGGAAGAATATCCCAATTTTGTGCACCAGTATTGAATAAGTAAATTTCTTGATGGCATGTTTCACATTCTAGAATCAGAAAATCTGCTTTTTGTGATTGATTTTGATTTATCACTAAAAATTCTCCATTATGTTTTCGATAATATCCTTTATTTATATAAAACGGATTTTGACATGTATGCTTTGGAATCATATAAGGGGTCATGATAACACCTTCAGCTTCACTATTTTTAAGTTCTTGTCTGAAACTTCTAAAATTAGAAATAAAACAATCGATATGCATATAGTTCCTCCTATATTGAATGTATTCAATTACATAAAAAAAAGAAGTATTAATACTTCCTAAAACGAATCAATATTGATTCGAACACGACCCAATTGATTGACATAAGCAGATGCTTGGACGAGTGTACGAATCGCATTTGCAGTAGCGCCTGCTTTTCCTATAACAACACCCATATCTTTTTCATCTACCAATACTTGTATCGTAATCATATCTTCTTCTCCATCAAATTGTTTGACAGAAACCATATCAGGATAAGATGCGACACTTTTTACTAAAAATTCAGTCAAAGCAACCAAATCCATAATTATTTACCCTCTTTGTTCATTTTTGATTGATGAAAACGCTCCATAATACCTTGTTTTCTAAATAAATCTCTTACAGTATCTGTTGGAATTGCTCCAGTTTGTAACCACTTTAAAGCAACTTCTTCATTGATTTTGATTTCTGCTGGTTCCATAATTGGATTATAAGTTCCTACTACTTCAATAAATCTACCATCCCTTGGACTTCTAGAATCTGCTGCTACAATACGATAAAATGGTCTTTTTTTAGCACCCATTCTTTTCAATCTTAATTTAACTGCCATAAAGCACCTCCTTGTTTCTGTTATGAAGTATATCACAATTTACTATTAGTGTCAACCTTTTTAAGTTAACACTTTATTTTATTCTCAATTTCTCTCTTTATGCAGGTTTTTTGTACACTTTTGAAGGATAATCGCATACATTAAAGTGAGGGGTGATATCGTGGCTTACAAGGAAATTGTGACAAAAGCAGTCATTGGTAAAGGGAAAAAATATTTTAAAAACAACTACACAATAACAACAGAAAATGAACCAACTACTGTTTTAGGATGTTGGGTAATCAATCACAAATTCAAAGGATATAAATCGGGAGACAAAATCGGTGTAGATGGATCATATGATGTCAACATTTGGTATTCTTATGATGGGGATAGTAAAACAACTGTTGTAAGTAAAAAAGTGGATTACAATGATTTATTTAATGTAAAGGTAAAAGAAAATGCCGATTTAACAGGTGATACTGATATTATTGTTCGTACTTTAAAACAACCCAATTGTGTAAAGGTCAATATTGATGAAAATGGAAACATCAATTTTGATATTGAAAAAGAATTAGGTGTAGAAATTGTTGGTGAAACCAAAATGAAAATAGCAATCGAAGAAGATGAAGAACCATGGGATGAAATAGAAGATGATGTAGATGAGTCTGTATTAAATGAAATTGATGAATCTGTTGATCCAAATTATATGAGTGAAACAAAAGAATCAAATGAAATGAACTAAAATGCTTTTGAATCATCCCAATTGTGGATGATTTTTTTGTCAATAAAATATTTGATTATATTTATAACTTTAAATTCCTAAATTAAAATACTACACAATAGCGTAGTATTAAAGTATATGCATATGAGTTTATTAATGCAACATAATAATTTTGGAATAGATTACTTAAATTACTACATAATTAATTTCGTAAAAATTTAGTAACAATAAATAAAGAGTCTATATTTCCAGCAAATATATAAATTTACAAACCAACTAGCACAATACGTTAATTAGTCTTTTTAAATAAATATTTCTTATATTAAATCAATTAATACTCGTAATTATTATCTAGTCTTGTCATTGCTAATTGCCTGATTAGAACTATTTACTAAGCCTCTATTCTTTAATTCGTTTAAACAAATTGCCATTGCTAAACCATAATCAACTGCATCAATATCGTATTGGCTTTTTAAATTTTGTATTTTTTCAAACACAGTCAAATATCTTGGTGGCTCAACTAAGTTATAAAAGTGTTCTGAATCAAAATTAATACCTCTAGCATTTTCACTACTTAAAAAATTATCTAAATTATATATTGTAGATTGTCCTGAAATTGCAATAAATGGCGTAAACCTATTTTTTAAAAAATACACTAAATAAAATTCCAATAAATTATAGGCAGTAACTTCACCACCAAAAGTTTCAAAATTTTCGAGCATACTTATATAATTACTACTATTAATTCCTTCTTCTGAAGAGGTTAAACTTACTAGTGTTGAACCTTCAGGTAATTCTTCCTTATCGTATAACATTAATTCTCCATAACAGCTGGGGGTAAATATATCAATAGGTTTATTTCCTAATTTCATTTTAAACATTTGAAATAACAATTTTGAACTTATTAAAAAATCATCACCTAAACAGAATTGAAATCCATTCCTCTTTTTTCCATGACTTTGTATAATTATAGTTACATCTTGCTCAGGCGATACTGTATTTAATGCTTGAATAATTTCATTCATTTTTAAATCTTGTTTCCCATTTCCAACTAATTGAAAATCAACATTTAATTGAGCTAATTTGGTAGCAAATGTTACTATTTCTTTTTCCCCATATGCGTCTCCACCAGGTCCAACAATTAATAATACCTTTCTATTCAATTCAATCAATTCCTCCTTATATATAAATTAATTCATTAATAATACTAATGAGCAAGCATGTTCCTAAATTGGCATGAACGATTAATTTACAGAAAATATTATATTTGAATTTATATTACCAACAAATATATAAATTTACAAATCAACTAACCCAATACGTTAATTATATCTATTTAAAATTTTGTTAATTTTTTAACTATACCTTCTTGTATATGTGGCGCAAAAGCATTGATTTTATCATGCCATAGAATAGCATTCTTTAAGGTATTATCCCCTCTATCATCTAAAATATCAAAATATTCTTGTGGAAGAACGTATTCTGGAATAGAACCAAAACTTCTATGACCTTTCTTTTGTAAACGTTTTTCTTCTTCAATACGCTTTTTTAACTTTTTAGGATTGGTTATTTCAACGCCATTTTGATAATATGTCCAATCTTCTGGTTGATGTTCTTCATAACCAAACAATTCACAGTTATCTTTTGCAAATCTGCCTGTAAAGAAAGTTTTTCTTATTGTCATTATATCTTCATAAGTTAAATCCTTATCATAACCAAAATATTCAAGTAATGGTGCTAAATTACAAGCATCTTTTATTACTATACTTCCTTCTTTAAGCGCTAAACAAATTTCATCGTCAGTAACATTAAGTATGGGATAGCTAGGGCTTCGATATAATAAGTCATTTGATAATTTTTTCTCATCTGGAACAAATAACATACTTCTATAAGATACCCAAGAAGATAAATCTAATTGTCCTGCTTTAGTATTATAGAAGTGCCTATCTTCACTATAACGAAAAATCTCATCAACTTTTGCAACCTCACCAACATAAACATTATCTCTACTTACTCTATATTTTATATTTTGCATAATTTCCTCCTTGATTACATTTTATAATAGCATAAAATTATTTTTAAAGCAATTTTTGTAAAGTTAGTTCCTAGTATACAATTATGTCGAGTTAGACATAACTAAAAGTTGGACATAAAGATGAAAAAAGATAGTTTTTAACTATCTTACATTTCTGGTTCGTCATATTCAGAATCATTTTCCATATCATCAGAATATTCTTGTGCATTTTCAATCACATCTTCTGGAATGGTAATGGTTCCTACTTTATCGAATTCACGAAATGATATAGTGATACTTGCTTCTGTAAGTTCTACTCCTGCTTCCATTTCATCCATTGACATAACATCTTTTAAATCAATTCCTAATTTCGTAATATAATGAGAGTTTTTATCAACATATACATCTACTACTACATCATTTTTAATATCATAACCTTCCATATCCATGCTATCACCCATTAGATTAGAAGATTCTTTCATCAATGATTGCATTTGTTCTTTGGAAATAGTTACTTGATAATAATCTGCATTTTTATCGTCTGATTTTTTCTTTTGAATATCAGTACTGTTTTCTGTAATAGAAACAAATTGTTTATAGTCTGTAGCTGATTCTGAAGTTTCTTTGGTCCAAACCTCTTCGTCATCCATTTCCTCTTTTGTATAAGTAGTTGTCTTTCCATCTACTGTCTGTGTATATGACTGTGTAGAAATATCCATTCCCATAAATTGCATAGAGGTTGTCATTTCACCAGTCTGTGACTTTGCATCAATTTTAGCATCTACTACTACAGGGAGAGTCATTTCGATTCCTTCTGCTTTTACACCTATCTTCATTTCCATTTTCATAGCATAATTAGATAGTTCATCCATTTTCTTTCGAGATGCATCTAATACTTCTGCAAAATCTTCCTTTTTCCCACACCCTGTTAGTGCTAGTAATGATACAAATAAAGCTACTAACCATTTTGATTTTCTCATAAAATCACTCCTTTTCTACTATCAGTATACAGTATTCTTCCTCGTTTTAGCAATACAAATATCAAAAAAAGTAGAAATTTGTCTACTTTTTAATTCTATAAAAATACGAAATGGTTTTTGCAAATTGATATAAAATAATATTACTTTTATTCATCGCATAACTTTTACCAATTGCTTTTCCACCAATTGTAAAAGCCGCAATTACAGATGTTACAAGTAATGTAATGATAAACTTATCTAATGGAATCACATCGGATAAGGAAAGCGCAATAATCGCACCTGCTGATCCAGATACAACTCCACAAATATCGCCAACTACATCATTACAGAAAGAAGCAACTTTATCTGCATTCTTTTTAAACTTAACTGCAATATCTGCACCTTTTACTTTTCTCGCATTCATCGAATGAAAGGGTTTTTCATCGGCAGCTGTCACTGCAACTCCTATCATATCAAATAATACACCAAGTAAAATAAAAACAATAACCAGTAAGATTCCAACCAATACATTTACATTTGGTATAATCATTTCTGATGTAAAGGAAAAAGCAAAAGATATCATAAAGGCAATGAAGGTAATTCGAATTATCCAATTCCAATCTGCTTTATTTTTACTAATTTTTTCTTTTCTTCTTGTTTGTACTTTCAAATTTTTAACTTCTTCATCCATGTCAATAATCACCTTTAACACAAAAAAAATAAATGGCAATTGGTATGGTAAACTTTACGTCTTAAGGTCAAGCAGGATTTCCCCCATTTCTACTTTCCGTTACCAGAGTAGCGGTTCCCCTTTAAAGAAATGGATATATCGTTTCCGAATATATGGCTTGATTGCCACTGAGTACGCACTGCAATCCCATACCAATAGGCACTCTAGGAGATTTCCTCACCAACACAATTCTTGATTAGTTCTTTTTTGCAAACAATATTTCAAGTTGCGATAATAAAATATATTTGGCCAAATACATTCTATTTGCTCAACTATCCCAAATTGTTCACGCAAGACAAGCTACGCTACTCGTAAGTTTCCCCACATAGTAGGTTCAATCCTAGGTCGTCACCAGTCCATCAATAGTTGAAAGTGATTGCTGATAACAAGTCTAGGTCTCCGCGAATATTGGGTCGGGTTTCATATGCCATTATGAATCGCCCAATATTCTACCTTCCAGCACCCACCCCAAACTGGGCGTAAGCAGCAGGCACCAGAAGTTTCACAGGTATGCTCTTTAGTGGATTTTTAGCCCCACCTTCATCAAAAATGTAATTGACTAGAATAATGTGCCATCAATTTACATCAATAATTATATCAAAAATATCAATTTTGTCAAATTCATGACTACTTTAATATATGCAATCAAAAGAAGAAAGTGCAAATTACTTTTTAAGTTTTTGACTTATTTCTTAATACGATATATTTATCAAAAAAGAGAAGCAATTCACTTCTCATCATTTTTAATATAGAAATGTACTTGAATTAAGAAAGCAAATACAAAACAGATTGCAATTTCCACTAAATATTCTCCTCACGAATCGCATCTAGAATATTTTCTTTTTTGATTTTACTACTTGCGTACCACATTGTGATAAATACAATTAAGAAAACACCTAATACTACAATGCCAATGCTACTCCATGGAATTACAAATTTTTGATCTACCATTCCATTAAATGCCAAGGAAAGCAAATATACAACACCTAAGGAAACTGGTATTCCATAACATAATGATTTAATACCAAAGAAAATACTTTCAAATGCTAAAATTTTATTGAAGCCTCTTGGTGTTAAACCCATACTCCTTAACATTGCAAATTCTTTTCTTCTTAAATTAATACTTGTATTAATTGTATTAAATACACTAGTGACACCAATCAATGTTACTAATGTAATAAATCCATATAATAACATTTTGATGACAAAAACAATATTGTTCATCAATTTCATTTCTTCTTTTACATTGACATAATTGTATAATCCACCCGCTTCTGTTTCTTTGAATTTGGATAAAAGTTTATCTAATTTATCATATTTAGAAGATTTTATTAGTACATTTTTAATCATAGAACTACCAATTCCGATTTCTTCTCTTACAAGAATATCATCATATTTTGGATACATATCCTCAGATACCACAATCACTAATCGTTCTTCATAAGAACTAGTGATATAAAGATCAAATCCCATAGGATAATTCTCGGTATAATAGAAGTCGCCAATTTCTCTTAAACATATCACTTCTTCTTTACTCGTTTCTCCATCCACATTTTTATAATTACGAAGACAAAGTGGTAACGTACTTGGTAATTTTTTATACTTTTTCATACGAACTGTTTTTCTAGAATTTTCAGTATAATAAGTTCCTTTACTATAATTGATGACAATTGGTTTATCTTCTTTCAATCCAATTTCATTTTGAAACCTACGATAACTATCTCGATCCAACCCAATCACTGCAACATCAATTTCATCTTCTCGATCAATATCCAATCCAGCTTGGTTTAAAAACTTTTCTTCATAATTTGCATTACTTATACCTTTGGTAAAATAATCAGACTCTTCTGTAATAATGATATCCTCTACTTGTTCATGATTTTTAATTTGCGAAAGTATTTTTTCATAATCTTCATCATCACCAAAGGTTGCTAAAATATCATAGTTTGGAAGACCTGTATAATCAACGGAAGTAGAAATTCCATAATAGAGAATTCCACTAAATGATATAAATAAGACAATGCTGATAAATAAAGAAACAATTGTAATACGATATTTTCGTTTGTTTCGCTTGATATTTTTTAAAGCAAGTTCTCCTTCAATTCCAAAAATTCTTCGAACCCATTTTCTTGTCTTGATTTTTTTACTATTAATTTTAATGTCATCATTTTGACGGATAGCCTCAATTGGAGTAATACGACTTGCCTTTCTTGCAGGTAAATAAGCAGATACCAATATGACCACAACCATAAATAAAATTGGAATTTCAATGAATAATGGGTATACAGATAAAGCAAGTGGTACAGAGAATGCCTCTGGCAATAAGTGATTGATAATCGCAATTACAATCCCAATTCCTAAAAAAGCACCTAAGATACCAAGTGGTATTCCAATAACACCTACCAAAATAGCTTCAAAAAATACCGTTTTACGCAATTGAATTTTAGTGGTACCAATACTAGAAAATAAACCAAATTGTTTTTTACGTTCCATTACAGAAATCGCAAAAGAATTATAAATGACAATAATACATCCTATTGATACTAAAGCAAGTACAATCATAATAACTTTTGTCATAGAAGATATCATATTATTATAATTGCTAACTCCAGAAAGAGAAAGTAAAGCCGAATTATATCTTATATTCGCATTCTCTTTTCCCATGTTTTTTAAAATGGTTTTTGTATTAGAATAGGTATCTTTTGTTTTTTTATAGGTAATATAAGCATTTAAAGTACTTGTATCATTCTGATGATCTAATGTAATACATGAAAATGAGACATTAGAAAATTCTGATTCTGTATAATTTCTTTCTAAAATTCCTACAATTTGATACACTTTTGAAATATTTGGTTGTAAGACAAAACGTTGATCCCATTCAAATGATTGTAGTTCATCTATTAATTCATTTTCTACAAGTCTTCCTAATGATAACTCTATGTTAGAACCAACTTGATAAGATTCATCTAAATATAACATAGAGCTTGGAATGACAATTTCATTTTCATTCGCAGGCATTCTACCTTCTTTCAAGGTAAATGTATTTAACATTTCTTTGTTCACTGCACTGACTTCAATAAAACCTTTATAGCTCTCTTGTGCTAGTCTAGAATACCCTAGAATTTTCGCATAATCAATATGCTTGATTTTCACATTTTTTCTTAACATATCTAATTTTTCAGTATCTACATTTTCAATCATAACATGATGTGACCCTTGTTCTTGGGTAATCATTTTGACACTATTATCACGTACTGATGAAAAAAGTAAGCCAATTCCAACCATTAAGGCTGTAGATAAAATGACTCCAATGATGGTAACAATGGTTCTTTTTTTATTCATCAACATATGTTTGATGGTGAGTTTATTGAGTATATTCATTATTTCACCAACTCATCACTTATGATTTTACCATCTTCAATGGTAATGATTCTTCCTGCATTGAGGGCAAGTTCATGATCATGAGTAATCATGATAATTGTTTGCTTATACTTTTCATTGGATAATTTCAGTAATTCAATAATTTCTTTGCTACTTTTACTATCGAGATTTCCCGTTGGTTCATCCGCAAGTAACAAAGCAGGATGATTCATTAAGGCTCTACCAATACTTACTCTTTGCTGCTGTCCACCGGATAATTCATTTGGTAAATGTTTGACTCTATTTTGTAATCCAAGTGTTTCAATCAATTCATTTAAATATCGTTCATCTGGTTTTTTATTATCTAATAATATAGGTAATGTCATATTTTCTGCTACATTTAGGATAGGAATTAAATTATAAAATTGATAAATCAATCCAACCTGTCTTCTTCTGAATATTGCCAAATGGGTTTCATTTAATTGGTAGACATCTTCTCCACCAACATAGACTTTTCCACTGGTTGGTCTATCGACTCCCCCTAAAATATGTAATAGTGTACTTTTTCCAGAGCCACTTGCTCCTACAATCGCAACAAATTCTCCTTTTTCTACACTAAAACTAATATGGTCTAATGCTTTCACCTCTGTGTCACCTTTTCCATAGGTTTTACACAAATTTTCTACTTTCAATATTTCCATACTTTTTCTCCTCTCATAATTCATTGTACTTTTACTATATGACATTTTCATGACTTTTTTTATGACAATTTTGTCATAGAATGCAAGAACATTATATCATAATGTAAAAGAAAAAACCCGATTTGGGTTTTACACTAAGTTATGATTAGAACTTTTTGTATATGGTTCTTTTTGAAGATCCATTTCCGAATTTTGATCATTCATTTTTACATCTTTAAAAGAATATGCATCATACATATCATCATAATATTCAACCATTTGCTGTTCTATTTGGTTTTGTTGAAAAGACTCAATTATACATTTTTGATTTAACATTTCTAATGCTTTACTTAATTTTTTCTTTTTTGTATTCAATTTTCTTTTTGAATGGGATAATAATTCTTCCAATTCAATCAATTCTTCATATGCATCTCTATCAAAACTTTCTAATTTTTTTAACTCTGTTTTTTTCCATTTGTCAAGTATTAGATCGGGAACAAAATAACATATAAAATTAATACCTACCGCAATCCCAAAAGATAAGTAAGCTAAAGATAATAAATTACAAATAACAGTAACCAATGATGACATTATAAGCATTAACACAAATTTAAATGGCCAATTACAGAAACGTCTCTGATAAACTTTATACTTTTTTTTCACCCTTTTTATCTCTTTACCGTTTTTTTCATACCATTCATCCCAAATCTCATTTTTTTCTTCGTATTCTTTTTTCAAATTTTGCCTTTCGACTTGTAACATAGAAATTTCTTCTATTAATTTTTCTATTTTTAAAACGATATCCTGATCTGTATTATTGATTGTTTCTTGTATTTGTTCCATAATATTTTCCTCCTTGTTTTTGATATTGTGATGAACTCAATTTAGTTTCAGGTGACTCAGAATTGACATACCATTCTGTAAAATAATCAATTGCTTTTTGATATTCCATATTTTCTTGTATCAACCGTACAATCTCATTTTGTTTGAGTGATCTTTCTGTCTCCATTTTTTCCACAAAAGGCTGTAACTGTTGTAAGACTGTATCTAAAGTATTTCTATCTTCCTCTAATTTTTTCTGCATTTTTGGATAGTCTCTTTTAAATTGAATACTTTCCTGCAACTTCATCATCTTTCGATCTTTTTCTTGCTGCAACTGATTTTGAATAGAAGTATAGTATGTGAATAAATGCCTTAAACTATCCTGAGAGGAACCACCTAATATTGCGTATTTTCTTTGTTTTTTTAAAACTGCATGATGTAATGATATAAATTGAAAAATTTGTTTTCTGATAGATATATTATCTTCTAACTCCTCTGATATCATTTGTTTATTTTTTCTATGAAATTCAAAAAATAAATGAATATAATTGATACCTTTTTTCTGTTCTAACTCTTCCATCATCAATTGAATAAATCGAATTTTTTGTTCCTTTTCTGAAATGGCTTCTGTCAATATTTGAATCTGATTGGAATATTCTAAGATTACTTCGTCTTCTCTATCCAACTGATAATGCCAATAATTTTCTTCCAATTTTTGTTCAATCATTTGCTTTTTCTTTTTACCACTTTGAAATCCTTTTACAACCTTCTGATATACCGTATCCGAATCTAACTCTCGTTGTAATTTAGAAATCAGTTGTTTATTTTTTTCAATAGCACATGCACGTTCTGTCATTACATACATGATAAAACCATATGAATTCATGCAACCACCCCTGATACGCTATTGTATTCTAGCATACCCAATAGGAGTTGTCAATGTTTACCTTTGTTTGTAATGCAATTTCATTTACATCGTTATAATTTTAACTAAAGATTAACATAACTGGCTATACGTTATATAAATAGTTTATATTTTTTTTATTAATGTCCATCTACTTTTATCAAACATTTGCCATGGAGCAAATCGATTACCTTCTGTATGTCCAGAGATTGCAAAATTTGTAAATCCATAGCTAGATAGGATATCTTCTTTTTTTTCAAGTTGTTTTAAGAGATTTTTAATAAGATTTAGCCATATAAAATCTGGTATAGGTTGATAATCTTCAGGAATATAACTAGAAAATATATCTGGATTTAAACCTATAGATTTTAAAAACTCTATTCTTTCAACTCTTGTAGAACGATAATCTTTATTACTAATTTGATATATCTGATATTCTTTGAAATTGTCTATATTGATTTTTCTTAAATCATACCAAGGGATAATATATCTCTCATGGGTACAAATAGCTTTTGATACTTCTCTTCCATCAAAGCCTTTTGAAACAGCTTCGATTATTACTCTTTCTCCTAAGTCAACCCCAACCGATATTCCTGCATATCTTTCATATCTCTCAGATGATTCACTATCTATATTAAATAAAACTAATACACCAAATGGATCTTTTTCTTTTACTGCTAATAAAGTATTATAGAAACTATCACTTTTCCCAGAATTCTCTATTCCAAGTATTGGTGTTCTTCCTTTTAATGTATCAACTCTATTTTGATCAAAAGTATTTAATAATTCCTTGTTTTTAAGGTAATCTTCTTCTGTTTCTACTATTACTAAATCTTTAACTGGACTTAGTTGCGGGAAAAAATATAATAAATTTAACATATCACTTGTTCTATAATATTGCATCATTTTTTGTTTATCATCAATATTATTCATATTTAGCATAATCATTCTCCTTTATAGTTATGTATTGTACAATAAAAAAAACAAATCGACTTAATAAATTTCATATGGTCTTTATTTTTCTAATAATTTATCGATACCTGTTTCTAAAACAACAGATATTTTATATAATGTTTGAATTGAAAAACCACTTTTACCCGTTTCAATCTTTTTCATAAAGTCATAACAAATCTCTGCCATTAATGCCAGCTGTTCTTGTGTATAACCTTTTGCTTTTCTATATTTTCTAATATTTTTAATAATTGTTTGCGTTATATCTGTGTCAAAATTATAAAACTGCTCTTTTGCCATGATAACCACCGGTACTATTATTACATGTTTTAATTTTATTTATAGTGGTCTAATACTATACTTTTTTTAAAATCTATGTTATAATCTTTATGCACATAAAAATATTTATCTCTCTTTCATTAATGTATCAACACTCGTTTCTAATACAACAGAAAGCTGATACAATGTTTGAACAGAAAATCCACTCTTCCCTGTTTCTATTTTCCTCATAAAATCATAAGAAATCTCTGCCATTAATGCCAGTTGTTCTTGTGTATAACCCTTCATTTTCCGATACTTTCTTATATTTTTCACAATTGTTTGATTGATATTTTTATCAAATTCAAAATATTTTTCTTTTATCATAGTACCACCACTAATATTGTGGCATATTTTTAAGCTTTCAATCGTGGTCTAGTAAAGCACTTTTTGCAAGAACGACTTCATTGTATGAAACGTTAAAACGAAAGGATGATATTTTATGTATCATAAATTATCGGTAGTACAAAAAAAGAAAGAAGTAATTCAAGAATATGCAGAGGAAATTTTAAAACCTTTAGACCAATTTCAAACCAAATATTATAAATTTTTAGTAAAATATAGAAATGAAGAAATTTGTAAATTATTAGAAAGAGAATATGATTTATACTTAGAAAAATTAGAAGTGTTTTATCATATTCTATCTTCTGATAAAGAGGATTCTAAAAAGGATTCTCTATAGTACATTTTTATAAAATTTTATAGTAAATATAGTACCCTCTTTTTCTCTACTAGAAACAGTAATGGTACCGTTTTGTTTTTGAATGATTGTTTTTGCCATATTAAGTCCAATCCCAATACTATCTTTTGTACTAGAAGCCCCTTTATAAAAACGTTCAAAAATATGAGGTAAATCACTCGCAAGAATTCCCTCACCATTGTCTTTAATTTGAAATTCTACATAAATAGGATTGTCTTGATAATGAATTTGGATTTCACCATTACTAGGGGTATGCTCATGCGCATTCTTAATCAAATTGACAAATGCTTCAACTGTCCAAGACAAATCTACTTCTAATGTAATATTTTTATCCCCAGAAATGACAAGTGATTGTTCTTTCAGCTCCATTGGAATTCGTAAAGGCTCCAAAGCCTGTTCTAACAACGTTTCTACATTCACTTCTCTCGGTTGCATCACAACAACCCCACTATCAAGTCTTGACAATTTTAATAGAGAAGAAACCAACCATTCAATACGTTTTAATTGACTTTTATTTTTACTTAACATTTCTTTCTTCTTGTCAGAATCAATCGCATCATTTTCTAATATATCATTGATAACATACATACTGGTTAATGGTGTTTTCAGTTGATGAGAAATATCAGAAAGAACACTCTCCAAATGTTTTTTTTCATTTTTTGAATAAGCTTCCTGTTCTCTTAACAAAATTGTAATTTTATAAATATCATTTTTTAAAGAATTCATAGCCCCTTCATCATACTCGTGAATCTCCAAAGAATAATCTCCACTTAAGATATGATTGAGATAATCCGTAACTTGCACTATCTGCCTATGTTGTTTTTTAAAGTAATATATAAATAATCCAGCAAATATTAGCACTACAAATAAAAATAGAACCACTATTTTTTGAATGGTAAATTCTTTGAGTGCATAAATAGTTTGAATATTATCATAACTTTCTAAATCAATCCCATACGTTTCTAAAAATTTTTTACCAATTTCTATATTTCCTTTATTTTGTAACAAACTTTCAATCATTTCCTCTTCTAATTCTGGATGATTTTCTAAAATATGACTTATTAAGATTTGTTCTTGATCTAAAAATTCTTGCTTATACTGAGAATGAATCTGTAAACCAATGAAACCAGATATTCCAAATAAAATAGCACTCACTAGAAAAAAGAACAGTATATATTTGATAGGTTTATTTTTCATTGTTTTCTCCTAATTTATATCCAATACCCCTTACTGTTTCAATAATAGTTGGCTGATTGGGATTGTCCTCTATTTTCTCTCGAATTCGTTTAATGTAAACAGTTAAAGTATTGTCATTTACATAGTCTTCATTGACATCCCATATATCTGCTAGTATCTTTTCTCTACTAAATACGATTCCTGGATTTAAAGCAAATATGAGAAGAATTTTATATTCCAATGCAGTTAACATAACATCCACACCTTGTTTCAATACTTTTGCTTGTTTTAAGTCAATTGAAATATCTTGAATATGAATGATACTTTCTGTATATGTAGATGTTCTTCGAAGAACACTTTTGATTCTAGAAACCAATTCCCTTGCTTTAAATGGTTTGGTAATATAATCATCTGCACCCATATCAAGTCCCATCACAATCGATACTTCTAAGTCATTCGCTGTCAAAAAAATAATAGGAACATCTCTTTGGTGTTTAAACTCTTTTAAAATATCAAACCCATTTCCATCTGGTAAATTGATATCCAATAACACCAAATCGATTTCATTTGAAAAAAGTTGTTTTGCTTGTGTATAATTTTCAGCTAAAACAGTATCAAAATTTTCTTGTTCCAAATAATATTTCAGTCCTAAACGAATGGACTCATCGTCTTCTACAATCAATATTTTTGCCACTCTATTCACTCCTTATCCGTTAATCTAAAACCTATTCTCATCCAATTATTGTATCTGAATACCAAGTAATTTAGAAAGTTCACAAGCTTGTTCAGGATTTACAATCATACCCAAAAGACAGTCTGTTGTCACATGAAGACCGTTTAAATTACATGTCCTCATATCTATATCTGCATAAGAGGTGGAAATCCATTCTGCATTCTGATACGATACTTCATCAAATGTGACTTGTTTCCATATACAAGTCTGGATTCTAGACTCTGTAAAGTTACAATGTTTCAAACAGGTATTACGCATTTCCGTATTTACCAAAGTTGCATAAGTAAAATTGCAATCAATTATTTTACATTCCTTAAAGAAAGCATCCCAAAAATCAGTTCCTTGACACTTACAGCTTTCTATCTCACATGTATAAAAACAAACATTCAACAATCTACAATTTGAAAAATCACAGTTTATAAATTTACACTGATTCCAACTTGTTTTTTCCAAATGACAAGATTGAAATGAAATATTAACGAATACACAATTTTCAAATTCTGTTGCATAAAAGTCATCATAATCCATGGAATCACAAAATGTAAGATGACTTATTTTTTCTTCTAACATCAAGAATTCCTTTCTAAATCCAATTGGTGATAACAAGTATCAAATTGTATTAGAAACTCCTGTAATTCTTCTTCTTTGGTAAATCCAGATAAACTGATGCGAATACTGTGTGACGCAACATCCTCTTTTTTAGAAAGTTCTAAAACAGCGCGACTTATAGTAGTTCCACTAGAACAAGCGCTCTGTGTAGAAATATAGATATCTTTTTCTTCCAATGCGTGTAACATGGTTTCTGGTTTGGTATGCATAACACTGATATTTAAAATATGGGGAATACAAAAATGGTTATGATTGATAACTACATTAGGATATTGCTTTAATTTATCCTCTAACATTGTACAATATTTTGTTACTTTTTTGAAATTTTCATCCAACTCTTCTGTGATCAAACGAAGGGCTTTCGCTGTTGATACAATCAAAGGCAAAGCTGGTGTTCCTGCACGAAATGGAGTTGTACTTTTTCCACCATGAATGAGTGGTTCTAAAGAAATGTGTTCTTTTTTGATCAAACAACCAATTCCCTTCATTCCATAAAATTTATGTGCGGAAAAACTGACAAAATCAATTTTCTCTAAAGAAATGAATATTTTACCAATACTTTGTGTCATATCTACATGAAAAAAGCACTTTGGATACTGTTGTAACAGTTTACCAATTTCTTCTACAGGTTGTCGTAAACCAGTTTCACTATTGACAGAAGCAATACTAACTAAAATGGTATCCTCTCTTAATAATTGTTTCAAGTGTTCTAAATCTACCCTTCCGAATGTATCCGTTTTTACATAATCAATGGTAAATCCTTTTTTTTGTAAATAATCCATAGGTCCATAAACCGAAGAATGTTCTAACTGGGTTGTAATGATATGTTTTCCACGATTTTGATATTGTAAAGCAACTCCTTTCACCACCATATTATTGGATTCTGTTGCTCCACTAGTATAAATAATCTCATTTGGTTTACACCCTAAAATATCCGCAATTTGCTTTGTTGCTTGTAATTCTAATTGTTTTGCTTCCACTCCCAATCGATGTAAGGAATTAGGATTTCCTATTTTTTCTTGAGCAACTGCAACAAAACTATCAAGTACTTCTTTTCGAACAGGCGTAGTTGCTGAATAATCTAAATATATCATAGTATCACCTCTATTATAACATCTTCCATGGTTTAATCTTAGTATTATCTTTTTCATAAGTTTTATATAAAGCAAGATAAGTACCTTGTGTATTTTGAAATAAAATAATTGGATCTTTATATCGATTTTCTAAAATAGATCCATTTTTTATTTTATTTTCTAAATAGGTATCTACAACTATAACTGGATATTGTGATAAAATTGGTGTACAATCTTGCAGTTTATAGGTTCCATTTTCAATATCTTCTAATGTATTACAATTTTCAATTTTGTAGTCTCCGTGTTTGGTTCTTCTAAGAGAAGCCATAGTCCCAACTGTATTTAGTTTTTGTGCCAAATCCTCAATTAAACTTCGGATATAAGTCCCTTTACTAACCAAAGTCCGTATTTGAAATATCACTTTTCCATTTTCATAACTTACATCAGAAATACACCCTAACTCATAAATTGTAACTTTTCGAGTAGGCAATTCCACTTCTTCCTGATTTCTAGCATATTCATATAATTTTTTCCCTTTTATTTTAATAGCTGAATAAATTGGTACTGTCTGTTCATATGTTTTTACCATTTGCTTGCAGGCATTCTCTATTTCTTGTTTGGTATCATGTAAGGTTTCTTCTTCCAATATTTTTCCTGTAATATCCCCTGTATCAGTTTTTATACCTAAGATTACTGTTGCAACATACTCTTTTTTGAAAGATGTAATCAGTTCTACCATTTTAGTAGTATTCCCAACACATAGTACTAAAACACCAGTTGCAAGGGGATCTAAAGTACCTGTATGTCCTATTTTTTTTGTTCCTAATTTTTTACCAACAATATTGACAATATCTCGGCTGGTATAATTCTGTGGCTTATCAATTAATAATATTCCATTCATAAGTCTCACCTTTCTCTATTGTATCATGTTGATTATTATTTGACAAATGATTCAATAAATATATTATTTCATAAGAAAAAAAAAGAAAGGCGCATCGTTTTTGGTTATTACATGTTTCTTTCTCATTTATCTTTCTCATTTATATTTAATTAAAAAACAAAAGTGTAAATAATATTTATTCTTATTAGGAAAATAATCCTGCTTTTTTCCAACCACAATTTTTTAAATAGTTGCGAATTGGTTCTTTGATGAGTTTCGTATCAAACTGAAATTGTACTATTCCTGTTTCATCTGTCTGTTTATTTTTTCCAAAACCAATAGTAAACGATTTATTCATACTAGTGCCTTTGAATGTAGATGTTTCAAAAGACATACCTTTGATATGAAACTTAGATTTCTTACTTTTACTAGAATCTACTTCATGCCATTTTCCTTTATCATCTAAAATAACTTGAAATGTAAACTCTTTTATTTCATCAGTAATTACACCTATTCCAAAGAATCCCGCATCCATCCACTTCCATTTTGCAACAATGGAATCTCCTTCTATATTTACTTCAAAAGGTTGACTTTCATTGTTTAAAACCATTTTTGCATCCTCTAATACTTTAGACTTTTCTACCATTTTTGCATCCTCTAATACTTTAGACTTTTCTACCATTTTTTCCCCCTTATCAATGTATATTATAACATGCAACCAACATCTTTATGATTAAGATCATGGTAAAGTGCAAAGGTCAAACATTTTAATCCACCATTACAAAGTTGCGCATGCTCACACTTTTCACATTCTGTTGGAATTTTTCTTTTTTGCAATTGTTTTAAAACTTCATGATTACAATATAAATCATACATATTGTCTTGTAAAAGATTTCCAACCACAATAGGCATTCGTCTACAAGGAACTAAATCTCCATTTTCCATTACAGTAAGCAAAGAATTTCCAGCCGAACAGGAATATGGAAAATCATTGGTTTTCTGAAACTGCAACGCTCGATACATAGAAATAGTCGTTTTACTATTCTTATGCTTTAATTTTTGTCTTTCTTGTTTCATAATATCCAAATACAAATTGGTTTCCTCTAAAGACATAAGTAATTTAGGATCATTTTCGCTACCTATAGGTATAAAACGATCTGACCAAACATTATCTACTTTGTATTTTAAAGCAAACTGAACTACTTTAGAAAATTCCATATAATTGATTTTAGTGGCAGTAAAAGAAATAGAAACAAAGATATTGTACTTTTTTAAATATTTTATAGCATGTGCAACTTTTTGGTAAACTCCCTTTCCACGAATATAGTCGTTCATTTTTCTTCCGCCTTCAAGACTTACTTGAACATACTCTGGATGATATTCACTAATTCGTTTTGCCATTTGATCATCAATTAAAGTACCATTGGTTAAAATTGAAAAACTGTACAATTCTTTATCATGCTGAAATTGATCTAATATTTGAAAAAAGAAAGGACAGCATAAAGGTTCTCCACCTGTTAAATTGATATGTCCTTTCTGATTCAATTTTTTTAATAATTCTTTGTATTGATTTAAAATAGAAATCAGTTCCTCATATTGTAATTGTACAGGTTTGTGGTTTTCTTGATAACAATGAAGACATTTTAAATTACAAGCTTCACTTAAATGCCATTGCATAATAAATCTGTTTACCAAGAACCACCACCTCCGCAAGAAGAACATCCTCCACCGCAAGAAGAACATCCTCCACTACTAGAAGAACTACCACTAGATGAAGAAGGTATATAAATGGAATTATTTAATCTATCTAATTTAGAATAATCAAAATCAACTTTCTCCTTTTCTGGCATCGGAATATTTTCAAATTTTTCTATCCATTTTTTTGAAACATTTAATACATATGCATAAGGCAAAATATCATAGAAATAATTAGGATTTTCTTCTACCAATTGATTAATTCTATTTTTTTCTGCTGTTTCTAAATAATTTCTAAAACCCTTTATTTTTGAAAGAATTTGTTCTCCATACGAGGTTTTACGTTTCATTAAAAACATGAAGGCTGCAATTAAAATAAGAGCTCCAAAAGCAATTGTATACAATATAAAGTAACGTGGATTTAGGTCCTCTACAGATATCATACATATCCAGAATATACCTGCTACTACGAAAAGATTACTAACTCGATTCATTTTTTTATAAGATGTAGTATCATATATAATGTCATTTAATTGATTGGATAAACTAGTACTGATATCCCTGAAAACATGATAAAATTCGCTATCTTCTGATAATACATTCTCATTTGCTTTTTGAAATAACTGTTGATAAATCAGCTTTTCATTGATAGATAAACTTTTCTTATGATAAGTTGTTTCAATAGAATCATATAAAGTATCACTTTCTATCTGAATATATCCTTTTGTAATTAAATTAATATAATTATGATAAAAAGTAGAATCATTTACAATATCTACATGTGATTGATTTCCAAATAATTTTTTAATTGCTCTTTTATCAGAATGTTTAATCATTTTAAAATTATCTGCTTTACGCACTTTAATAATTCGTTCAAATTCTTTTAATTCTATAGGGCATAAATTAATAATTTTTGTTAGATTTTCAGATTCATCTATTTTAATATAATCTTTACTTGCTAGTGAAACAATTAATGAAACTGATAATGTACTTCCAACATCATCTTTATATAAATATCCAATTTCAGAAGCATCATAATTTTCTGGTGGATAAAATTCTACTGTTTGGGAAACCTTATGTAAATCTTTTCCATAATGGTACCAAATGATAAAGGCAATAATTGTTAAAATGAATATAAGAATTCCAAAAGTAATAGCAGTAATACCATAATTATTACTTCCAGACATAAAATATCCCTCAGGTAATGCAATATCCACTGTAAGTGATTTCATCAATTCATAGTTTGCAGATACATCTGCATACAAAGTATTTCCAATGACATAATAATTGACAGAATCACTAATATCTTTTTTTCTATATTTGTCTGCAAAGAAATGAATATTGGTTTGATCAAATGTTTTTGGCATGGTAACTTTTAATGATGCATTTTTAATTTCTGTTCCCCAATAATCTCCAAAGGTATGAAAAATAAATTCATCAAAATCAGAGTAAGGATCACCGCCCATATCATAGGTATAAGTAATCGTATAAGTATGAGTTCCTATTGGCAAAGTCACATTGGGATCTCCTATTTTAATTTGTGCTTTTCCACCTACTTGATCTACTGTATAATTTTCGCCAAGAGCAATTAAGTCACTAATTTCCGATTTTCGAGACATGGTTTTTCCATCTTGTCCTGTGTATTTTAACCAATAGGGTGTAATTTTATAAATACCATGATGTCCTACTTCATAAAAGCTAACTGTAATTTCTTCTTTCACATCCACTATAGCATCTTCATGTACATTCAAACTGACATGATAAGATTCAATTGTAAAACCATCTGCTTTTTTAGTTTCTGGATTATCATTAAAATGATTCAATAGCATTACAAATCCGAAAAAAGATACAAAGAATGCCATTATAAAAAATTTAATAATGCTACGTGTGAAATACTTATTTTTTTGAGATGGTTTTTTAATTGAATCAGCAATTTTTTCAATAACTGTTTTAGTAAAGATAATTATTGTGAATAATACTATAATTGTTATTATTTTAAATATTACAACCATAATTATTCCTACAATTCAATATGGACATTGCTTTTTTCTATCTCACTTGCTTCAAACATGTTTTTTGTTTGATATCTAAAAAGATGAGCAATTATATTACTTGGAAACATCTCTACTTTATTGTTAAAGTCTCTTACGGTTCCATTATAATATTTTCTTGCATTTGCAATATCTTCTTCTACTTTTACCAACTGATTGCTTAATTCTTTAAAATTCTCATTTGCTTTTAAATCAGGATAAGATTCTGCGAGTAACATCATTTTGGATACATTGTTTTGTAATTTATTATTTACATCTATTTTTTCATCCTGTGTTAAGGAGTCATAACCTTTATTTCTTAAAGCAACTACATCATTCAAAGTTTCCTTTTCATGTGTAGCATACCCCTTCACTGTTTCTACAATATTAGGAATTAAATCCCATCTTTTCTTTAGATAAACATCCATAGTAGCAAATGCTTCTTTTACATTATTGTTTAATCGAATTAGTTTATTACTTGTAAAGACGATATAGAGAATCAATAATATAATGATTATGCCTATTATATAAAATATCATAATAACGCTCCCTTATATTAAGATTGAATTGCTGATTTTTTAACAACAATCATAGGACGTACACCACGTTTTTCATTTACATATGTCATTTGGTGAACAGCATTTCGTGATAAATCCATCGCATAAGTACTACCTAAATTAGAATAGGATCCACTCATCCAATAATTTGTAGAATTCATCCATGTATATGCAGTATCTTCACAAGATAATTTGAATCCAACTCCCATAAAATTGCCATCATCATCATAATCAGTTACTGTCTTGCTACAACCCAATTTTTCAAATTCATCAGAACTAACTAATTTTGAAGAAATAAGTGCATCTCCTAAATTTAAGGATGTAACATATGCATCCACATAGTTTTTTATATTAGAATCTTCTGTTACAGTTCCTTTATATTCAATTTTAGTTCCATCTGGATATTGAGTAAAACTACCTTCACCAGCACCTTGTGATTTTGGATAATCTCCTTCTACTGCTGCATAAGCATTACAACCATAATATGTTCCATAGTATAATTGACAGTAAGTATTATTTTCATTATTTCTAGAACCATCATCAAATTGTACAGATTGTGGATCACTTGCATCACCAGTAAGTGTACTATCTTGTTTATTAGTTGTAACATTTATATTATATTTACTAAATAATGAAACAGTTGCATTCTTATCTTCGATTACATACCATTCACTTCCATCTTTTAATGTTACTTCAGTCCCTATCGCATATGATGGATATTGAGTATCACTATATTCCTTCTTTTCAGCAACACCTTTTTGTTGTTCTGAATCATAGGTTACAACATATTGGTCAAATTGTAATTGATAATCCATAATTTTACCAGATGAAATGACTACCGTTCCATCACTTGGTTTTTTACCTTTTACTTCAATATTATAAGAAGCCAACTCACTTACTGTGTAAGTTCCATCTTCTAAACTTTTATCCCCATCTAATTGAGATACAATTTTATATTGTTCCACGGCACTAATATACCCGCTTGCACTTGATTCAGCAGCACCCTTTTTAGACTTTTCAATCACATCCATAATCATTGGTGTTGCAATTAAAGCTATCACAGCTAATATTACGATAACTGCTAATAATTCAATTAATGTAAATCCTTTTCTCTTCATTTCCATATCTCCTTAATTTTCAATATTTTTCATATCTAATTTGAAATTAAAATCTTTTGAATAATTGGAATAATTTCCTACATATTTTGCTGATTTTGTAAAAGATAAAACTTCTTTTAAATCACTGCTTTCATAAGGAATAAGATTCCTATTCATAACATATCCAACAAACACACAATTGTCATTTGGTGATGGAATCATATAATAAATTGCATTCATATCATCCTGACTTATTCTAATAGTAAATAGTTCAACTCCTGAATAAGTTTTAATTGCTGGTGTTCCAACGGTAAATCCCTCTAATTCTAGTGCAGCAGCATACTCGCGGTATTTTGCCTTCACAGTTGCAAAAGTATTCGCAACAGTCTCTATTGTAAAATAATAATCGTTGTTATATATTGCTAAAAATCCTTCATCTTCTTCATATACATAACCTGGAACCTTCGTAAATTGAAAACCACTATAAGTTATACTATTGGAAGTAGAATTCGTTCCAGAATTATTACTACTGTTGTTATTTTCTTCATATTCATTTGTTGGTTTATTATTGGATTCTTTCTTACTTGAATCTTTAGAAAAAATTAATATTGCCCCTACAATTACTAATGCAACAATAAATAACACCATAATTATCATAATGATTGCTATATGATTTTTCTTATTTCCGCTATTATTCATATAAGGTTGATTTTGATATATTGGCATAGATGGATTTGAACCATTCATTGTATTTCCTGTGGTATTATTTTGATATGTTTCACTCATATTGTTGTTTTGCACTCTATCAGCCATTCGATTTTCGAAAGGTTGATTCAAATTGGAACTAAACTGTTCATTTGGATTTGGTTGTTCATTTATAACTTGACTGCTATTAGGCATTTGGTTACCTAAGTTAGCATTCATATTTTGAGTTGATTGTTCATTTCTATTTGAATCATTATTAGATTCCTGACTACCTAAGTTATTATTAAATTCGTTATTCATACATTACCTCTTTCTAATTCATTTTAACCAATTGCGAATAATAAGCTTTATTATAAGTATCCCAAATTTTAAATACACAATAATAATCATAGCCATCATCAAAATTATGTAATTTAAAATCAAAGTTTCCTATATCTACTTCTATCCCTTTATATGTTCCATTGCTTTCCCAATTTTCATTATAATTTCCATTAACATCTAAAATTTTATAACTATAATTTCCAAAAGCAACAGAAGTATAATCGTTCATATCCGCTGCAACTGTATTTGGTATATATTCTCCTTTTTCTACTAATATGGCACTACCAGCTTTTATTGTATTTTGAGATTTATCATATACCAATGACAATCTTGCTACATCAAAATTCCATTCGGAAATATTTTGTAATATAACAACTGTGTCATATTTGATATATTCATCTGTTGTTTCTGTCTCATGTAAGGTTAAAATATTTTCAAGATCACTTGTGTTAGATGTTATTTTCAATTGCCTGTCCTGAATGCGTGCTGATAAGAGATTTCCATTTACTGTAACTTCATTTCCATAATAAACAGGTAAAAATGTTCCATCTTTGTTATCTCTAAATACAATATAAGCAGCCTTCGCATAACTTGCCTTTTGTTCATCTGTCATTTCTAATGTAAAATCGGATTCTATATCGCTATTATTCACCTTCACTGGATTGGAACGATATGTGTAAGAATTTGATGAAGTAGTTTGAATAGAATGAAACTTAGAAATAAAAGTATTATAAGATTGGAATGATTTGAAATGATTATACAAACTCAAAAGATATTTTTTGGAATCTTTATCTGCATGATAAGGAAAATAGATACTCATTCCTCTTGATTTTTCATTGGTTGCATAATTATATAAAACTGTATTTTCGAAACAATCTAGTACCTTTTGTGCTTTTGAGGAAGACAAATCTTTTAATCCATCTACCAGATTGTATAGATCGACCATATCATAGCTTGGATCCCCACCATTGGTATACCCGTATTGATATAAATTACTTCTTACTTTTGCAATGGCATTATAGTTATTTGTAACATCAATATCATTAAAGAAATCATTGACTGCTGTTTCTAATTTTTTTACATTTGATAAATCGACAATAGAATAAGTAGAATAAATATAGTTACTTTTGCCATAATATGCTTTATATCGGTCCTTATAGTTATTTATCTTATTTTTGTATGCATTTATATATTTAAAAGCAACATCATAACTACTATCATTTGTAGTGATTTCATTGATAAAATGTAAGTCACCTTCTATCGATGTACCTATTGTTACTTCTTCGGAAGCTACTAAGTATTTTGCATAATCCTTAAATACATCCGCTACTTCAATAGAACCATTTAAACAAGTACTAAACATAACTGTTTCTAACTTGTTTCTTCCGTTAAATGGAGAATTGGATAATGCATTTTTCATATCAGATAAAGATAAAAATGCATTATCATATAGTTCATCAAATTCACTTCCAAGTATCGCACCACCATGATTCCAAAATATTAAATCATATTGATCTGTCTTATAATTTTTATAAACATAAGTTAAGAAATTGCTTAATACATTTGCACTACCCATACTTTGTAAGTTTTGTTGCTTCACCTTTTCAAAACCATTAGCAGTTAGTTCATAGATAGAGGTTTCACTACTATCAATATAGTTATTATCCCAACTTTTAGAGCCACCTGCAATTAAAACAACATTGATATTTTGATTATCCATTTCATTATAATCTATTCCATCTAAATCTACAGTTCCAAGCCCATTTTCAGATTCTAAATTGGATCCTACCATATAAATCATAAATGTTCGTGAATTTATTTTATTATTTCTATTTACTACAATAAATCCAATTATCAAAGCTACTAAAGCTACTATAATTAGACCTATTATTCCAAAGAATAGTTTTTTGTGAGAAGATTTTTTTTGTTTTAATTTCGTATCCATATGTGAAATATTTGGATATGAAATTTCATTTTGATTGTTCATATTACACCCCAACTAATATAAATTACAATACCGATCTACACTGTTTAGTTCCGCATTGTGAATAAAACTTTTATTTGTTATCAATAATTGATTTGGATACTTCAATTACTGGACGAACTCCAGCATATTGATCACATGATAAAATTGAATTTATTTTTCCATTATAATCTAATGTTTTATATGATTTGTTACTGGTGGAATAAATAATATAATTATAAGATTTTGACGCATCATCAGATGGTTCTGCATTATTTAAATTTTCGAGTACCCAATTTGATTTCGCATTTTTTTCAACAAAATATACTGTACCCATTCCAGGAAGTTCTTCTGTTTTTAAAGGATTAATGATATCAATTTCCTCCAGAGTAATTAATCTTGGTGTTACTTTCCAATTATATATATTTACCAATTCCTGTAAAGCCTCTTCTCCAGGTTGTGTAACTTTAGATGCTTGCGAATTACATGATGTATTTTCTGCATTTCTAACTGTATTATGTGCTAGTATCATGGTATAAAAAGTATCTTTTTTCCCATATATATACCATTTCATACAACCTGTTTTGATGCCATTTGGATTCCCATCACTACCCACATTTTTACTAACATCCTCAGCTGTGCAAACTTTTTTCAAATCTGTTGGATCTAAATATACAGTAGTAAGAATATCCTTGTTATCTTCTGTTTGATTTGGATTATCATTATTAGATGTTTCATTTTGTTTTAAATAATAAAATACAAATCCACCAATCATTGCTACTATTATAATTACGAATAATACAATGATTATATTTTGTTTATTATTTTTCATAATCATTTTCCTACTAAATTTGTTAAATAAATTTATTTACAAGTTCCATCAGTATTTTCTTCAAACCAGCTTGTAAATTCTTCTAAATAGGCATCAATTCCAATTTGTTGTGCATATGCATTTTGACCATCTAAATCATAGGTAAATCTTTTTGTCTTAGTTTTTGTCTTAGATCCTGTTATTTTATCTTTTTTATACATAATTGTAATATCTCCCTGTGATGAAGTACAAACTAATTTTTCTGAAGTTGCCGAAGTATAAATATAAATGGCAAGTCCCACAACTAGCATAAAACAGAAAATACCTCCTATAATCATGAATACTTTTTTCATAATACACCTCCTTCTAATCAAAAGAAAAATCATTTTTTAGCCAATAAAAAAGGGGATTACCCCCCCCCGTTTACAAATAGCAAATTTATGTTTCTCTACTTACAAACTATTTTATGATTTTCTTCTACGATTTCAGTATAGCATACTTCAACATTTTTTGACAACTATTTTTTACAATTTATATTCAAATTCAAAATCTAATATACGAACAGTGTCACCATCTTCTGCACCCATTTCACGCAAGGTATCGTCAATTCCCATTTTCCGTAATTTATTTGCAAAACGAGCTGCTGCTTCATCGGTTGTAAATCTTGTCATACGTAACAATTTTTCAACATCTTTACCACGAATGACCCATGTATCATTATCTTTGGTAATCGTAAATGGTTTTTCTTTTTTAAATTGATATAAAATATGACTTTCAAATTGTTGTTCTTCATAAAGTGGCTGTTTCTCGATTGTATCCAATTGTTCTGATAATGCATGAATAACTGGTTGCAACCCATCTTTCTTCATCGCAGAAATTGGATAAATTGGGATATCCTTTACCTTATCTTGAAATTCCTTCAAATGTTCTAAGGCACCATCCATATCCATTTTATTGGCAATAATGATTTGAGGTTTTTCCATGAGTTTCTCATTGAAATTACGTAATTCTTGATTGATGATCTGATAATCATCATAAGGATTTCTTCCTTCAAATCCACTCATATCAATTACATGTGCGATTACACGTGTACGCTCAATGTGTTTTAAAAACTGATCTCCTAAGCCTTCTCCTAGTGAAGCTCCCTTTATCAATCCTGGTAAATCCGCTACCACAAAAGATTTATTTTCGGATGCTCTTACAACACCCAAATTAGGTGTTAATGTTGTAAAATGGTAAGCAGCAATTTTAGGTTTGGATGCTGAAATTTGAGAAATTAAAGTCGATTTCCCTACACTAGGCATACCTACTAAACCCACATCAGCTAATAATTTTAATTCTACTTTAATTTTTTTATATTCGCCAGGTTCCCCATTTTCAGCATATGCTGGAGCAGGATTGGAACGAGTTGCAAAAGCCATATTTCCTCTACCACCACGACCACCATATGCAACAATGACACGATCTTTCTTCTTCGTTAGATCAGCTAGTATTAAATTGGTTTCAGTATCTGTTATGACTGTTCCTAAAGGTACCTTAATAACAACATCCTTTGCATTTGCACCCTGTTTGGCTTTCCCCTCACCATTGACTCCTTTATCCCCTTTGATGACTCTTTTGTATCGCAAGTCAATCAGTGTATTTAAGCCTTCATCCACTTCAAAAATAATGTCAGCTCCTTTTCCACCATTTCCACCATAAGGACCACCCATTGGAATAAATTTTTCTCTTCGAAATGCCATACAACCATTTCCACCATCTCCAGCATATAATTCCACTACTACTTCATCTATAAACATTGTTATCACTCATTTCTCATTGATATTGTACCACAAAATTATGAAATTAAAAAACTATAGCAATCGCTATAGCATCTTTTTAAGCTTCTTGTTTTTCTGGATAAACACTTACTTGTTTTTTATCTCTTCCAACACGTTCAAATTTAACATATCCAGCTACCTTTGCATACACAGTATCATCGCTACCAATTCCTACATTATGTCCTGGATAAATTTTAGTTCCACGTTGACGATATAAGATAGATCCTCCGCTTACATATTCTCCATCAGCTGCTTTCGCACCCAATCTTTTTGCAATAGAATCACGACCATTTTTAGTAGATCCTTGCCCTTTTTTATGTGCGAACAACTGAATTTCTAAGCGCATTAAATTTGTCATAAGTACACCTCCCTATTGATCGATTTTTACATATTTTTTATAATCTTGTTCTAACTCCTTGAATAAAGAAACCATATTTTCCATTAGAAGGTCAATCATATCTGAATGTACCAAAATATCTAATTTCACATATGCTTCTTGTTTTTCTACTTGAATACTTTTTTCATCGATACGAAGCATTGCATTAATGGTCGTAATTAAAATACTACTCACACTCGCACATACAATATCTGTACCACTTACACCATATCCAGCATGACCCTCAACCGTAATACGATTGATTTTTTTTTCTGAATCAACCTTTATGCGTATCATTATTTGCTCACAATCGATTTGATTTGTACTTTTGTATATGGTTGACGATGTCCTTGGGTTTTACGGTAATTTTTCTTTTGATTGTATTTAAATACAATGATTTTCTTATTTTTACCATGCTTCATTACTTCTGCAGTAACTTTCGCACCAGTAACATAAGGACGTCCTACAACACCATTTGCCATTAATACTTTATCAAATTCAATTACTTTACCAGGTTCTACATTCATTTTTTCTACATAAAGAATAGTTCCTTCTTCTACGTAGTATTGTTTTCCACCCGTTTCAATAACAGCTTTCATATATACCTCCTTTAAGATTCTAAGACTCACCATTAAGGTACTTTCGTTTTCACCTTTTCTGTGTGGTTGTAGAGTGAGGCTCTACACAATATAGAATTTTATCATACATTCCCTATTTTGTCAAACGAATAAAACGCTTTTCTTTGAAAATGCAAATTCAAAATTTCTCGTTCTGTTTTCCAAGTGTTTTGGTTCCAGAATAAATGTGAATATCCCCTTCTCATCGCATATAAATTTACACGTTTTATCTTGTGGTACTTTTTATAGGAAAATGGATTCAAATAACGTTCTAATAAAAATTTTTCCATTTGATAAGGAATTTGTTTATAAAATTTAATATTTTCTTTTATGATAGATAACAAAATGATTCCCAAAATCACATTCTTAGTGATTATCATATAACCCATTAGAATAAGGACTAAGGAAATAGAAACCGCCAATCCTACAAATTTCGCATATCGATAAGGAAAAATAGATTCTAAACACAACTGTAACATCTTTCCGCCATCTAAGGGTATCATCGGTAGCAGATTAAATCCCAATAATAAAAAGTGATACAACTGAAATGTAGGATTCGCATAGTTTAGAAATTGTAAAATAAGAAAAAATAACGATTGGTAAACAGGTCCCAAAAGAACAATAATCCACTCTTGATAAATCGGTCGATTGAGGCTTTCTTTGAATAACGTCATACCCCCAAATGGCAATAAAACCACGCGTTCTATTTTCCAATTACACAGTATCGCACCTGTTAAATGGCCAAATTCATGAATAATAATAAGTAGTGAAATCCATATAAAATCCTTAAAATAACCTGTAAAAAAACAAAATAAGCCTATAATATAATATAAATTGGAAACTTCAAACTTAAATGTATTCTTCATAATTTAAAACAGTTCCATTTTTCTTATACACCAAATAAAGTTGATTTCCTTTTACCTCTCCTAATAAACTTCCTTTTTCAACATAATCATACAATTTTAAATTCACAGTGTTTAAATTGGAATACCAAACATCAATTCCATCCATTTGTTGAATAATAACCGTATTTCCATATTCTTCTTTTTCTCCAATAAAAACAACCATTCCACTTTCCAAAACAGGTACCAAGTAACTATTTTCTACTGTTAAAGCAACTCCATCTTTGTATTTATGTTGTTCTGTAAATAGAAGCTTTTCATCAAAAACTGGGGCTGTTTGATCTTTCCAAAATTCTTGAAATGGCAAAGGTGATCCAAAATACTTTTGATAAGCAGCATTAATAGATGCAAATGAAATATGGCTATCATATACGTGTTGATAAAAAGTTGCTTTATACTTACTATTGGATTTTAATGTAATCAATGTTACAAGTGTTAAAATAATCGTAATTCCCAATTTAGAAATCCATTTGGTATAGCTTGTACGTTTGATGACTGGATTTTGAGGAAGTCTTTTCTTTTTTTGTTTCATTTGACTACGAATTTTACGAATATCTGGATTCATCATATCACCTATTCCATCTTATGATGAGACTTATCTTTTAGAACCATCTTTTTGGTAAAAAACGTTTGAAAACAAAATGTTCAAGTATATATAATAGAATTCCATATATAAGATTCCAAAGAAAGGATCCCATAGTGATTGATAGAAAGAAAGAAAAATCAAAAGGCAAATATCCAATACTAACAAGTATGGCGTATGATAACATACGATAAATCAAAATCAGAATGAAAATCATCAATAGAAAATAATACCAAGTATGTGCGAAAAAGTGTACTATTTTTTGACCAATATACCCCATTATAACAAATAAAATTCCATGTAAAAATAGTGTATTTGTAAAAGTGATATCATACAGAATTCCAAAAAGAAAACAAAAATATATATAATTTCTCTTTTTCAAAAAATAAACTTGACAAAAACAAATAGAAAGAAGAGTTGGTATTGGTAACCAAAAATGGGTGGATATAGGAATATAACAAGAGAAAAGGCCTTCCAATAGGAACGATACTATTGTAATCATAATCGCATACATAGAAATCCTCATTTCTTTAAAACCGTTACATATCGAATCTCATCAAAATCAACACTAGGTGTAACAAGAATAGTCCTTGCTAAATCAAAATGATCTGTTTTTACCTGTGTAACTGTTCCAATTAAAATTCCAGATGGATAAGCATTTCCTAACCCTGTTGTAACCACATTCGCACCTTCTTTGATTTCTGTATTTTCTGCAATTCCATCTATTTTATAAACTTTATTTTCCCAATCATAAGAGGATAAAAGACCATATACATATCCATCATTTCCTTCTATTTTCACAGAAATTTTATGATTTTCATCCACACCCGTTAATAATTTGACAGTACTACTGAAAGAATTTGCAGAAATGACCTCTCCGATCATTCCTCTTCCCGTCACAACTGCCATATGTTCTGTAACTCCTTGTTGTTTTCCTTTGTCAATGGTAACTGTCTGATACCATCCATCAATATTACGAGTTATGACTGTTGCAGAAATAGGTGCACTTTCATACACCAATTGGTTCAATTCCAGCAACGCCTTCATCTCTTGCAACTGGGATTCCAATTCTTGATTTTTTGCTCTAATTCCATCTGTTTGTTCTATTTGTTTTTGTAAATTTTCATATTTTTCATATAAATTACTTTTGTCTTTTACCTCATTTACTTTATCTGTTACAAAGTGAACAGGCGTAGAAATGATTTTCTGTATCCATAAGAAAGTATCCTGTAAGACTTGTTCTACAGTACTGGTTTTTCTATTATCTCGAACAAAATACATCAATACCCCTAATAACAACAGGATACCTAAGAAAAAAATAATGATATAATGCCTGCGTTCTAATTTTCTTTTTTTTCGCACTGATATCTCCCTCACTCGTTTCTTAACTCAAAATCACCATTTTCAAAAAAACTATAGTATCGATTTCTTCCAATAATAATATGATCTAGAAGAGGAATGCCAAGTAATTCTCCCGCTTGTTTCAATTGATATGTCATCGCATAATCCTCTTTACTTGGTGTCACATCACCTGTTGGATGATTATGAATACAAATAATCGCTGTTGCACAGGAAAGATAAGCCTCTTTAAAAATATCCCTTGGATGTACCATACTATAATTGATAGTACCAATATATAATAGTTTTTCCTTGATAATTTTCTTTTTGGAATCCAAATACAAACAATAGACATATTCCTGTTTTTTATCCCCTAAAAAATGACGATAGTATTCATAAATCAGTCCTGCTTGATTGAATTTTTTACCTTGAATAATCTCTACCTTTCTTTGTATGCGTTTACCAAGTTCAATAGCGGATAATAAAATCATCGCTTTGGATTTTCCAATTCCTTCAATTTTTAGAAGTTCTTCATAACTCATTTCTTTCAAATCGGAAACTTGTTTTAACCTAGATAAAACAGTAGTCGCAAGTTCCTTAGCAGATTGTTTTTTGCTCCCCGTTCGAAATAAAATCGCTAGTAATTCTTCATTACTAATAGATTCCACACCATATTGGAGCAAACGCTCCATAGGACGTTCCTGCAAGGGAATTTCTTTTATTTTAGTCATTTACCACTAACTCCTCATATTTTGCTAGAATTTGTGTACAAGCAGCCTGAATCGTCTTTTCATCGTTGGTTCCACTCAATAATTGTTCATACTGATTGAGTACCTCTAAAAAAGCATTACTTGTTACAGCAATTTCCTTTACATAAATATCATACCCTTTTTGATTGAAAAATCCTTTTAATTTTTCTAAATTTTCTTTACTTTTTATAATAGCAACATAAACATAGTATTTTCCATCTTTTTCCGTATAGGTATAGTATTCAAAATCAGTTAAATTCTGTTTCATATTATCCAAATTGGAATAAACACCCTGTTGTAAAAAATAAAGTGTTTCAGTTGTTTGCATAGTAGGAATTGTCGATGGATTTTCATCTTTTTTGTATTGATGAAACATAAATTGTCCCATCAAAAAACCAACCGCAATACAAACAACAATTATCTCTAAATTCTTTTTCATAGACATCACCCATTTTATTGTAATGAATTTGCATGTCAATTTTTGTCGTTAACGATTGAAAAAAGAAAAAAGTATTATAATTCATAACACTTTTTATAATACAGCCATATCTTTTTGTCTTCTATTTTTATAAACAGAAAGAGCAATTATCACAATTTGCAAAATAATAAGTAGAATTGCAATGATAAAATAAATCTGCGCATTTTGTTTCCATACTCTAAAAATAGCATTCAATGTACTATCTACAAATGATCTCATAAATCCCACCTCATCTGGATAGTATTGTTGTACCAACGATGGAATTTTTGCATTTAATAAACCCAAAACAATAGATGTCATTATAAATGATAAACCAACCCATTTGATAAACCGAAATTTTTTACGTTTCAATACTACAACTAATGCAAGTAGTAATATAGCAAATAGCATTATGGTTGGTTGCATATCATATACAAATTGCACTTTTTCTAATGTATCACGTAATTGTTCTAATTTTTGTTTTATTTCTTGTGCTTTTCCGTTTTCAGAAACTTTGTTTTCAATTAAAGTTTCTACTTCTGGTATTTTTTCAACAATTTTAGGAACATAAACCTCAATCTTTTGATGTACCTCTTCTTGTTGTTCTTTTGTCAAATAAGTAGAAACCTCAATATTATGATTTTCTAGTTCATAGATTACTTGATCAAAACTATTAGAAAGTAGTTTTGTGATTTCCTGTTCTGATATTACAGGAAGTTCTTTATCGTATAAAATATAATCGAGGCCTTCTGCCATATAGTTTCCTATGTATTCTTTCAATTCTTCATTTTCTAGTATGTAATCTACATATTCACTTGGAATACCCGTTTCTTCTAAAATAGAAGAAATTTCATTTTGAACATTTTCTCCCATCAATTCCTTAAAGTCAATTTGTTTTACCATTTCTGTAACAATATCTGTTGATAATATGTTTCTAGTGCTGGCTAAAAAAGTATGTGCAAGTAAGAGAATAGAACTGGCAACAACTAATATAATTACAATAAGACCTATAAAAAGTCCCCCTATTTTACCTGCAAACTTCTTCATTATAATCACTCCTAATCTCTTACAAAATTATACAATTTTTTTATACTAAATTCAATGATATTTTTATTTATAACGATGTTTTAAATCATTTGCAAGATGAATTAATATCTGCAGTATAATAAATAAAATGCAAAGTGCAAAACATATGATAATGGTCCGATCCCAACTTGAATAAATAGAATTCATCGCATACTCAAAAGCCTCTTTCATAAATGTTAGATTTTTAGGAAAATGATGTTCAATTAAACTAGGTAACTGGTATTTCGCATAAAATAATGTACCTCCAGTTGCCAAAAAAGGCATCATAAACCATTTCATATAATGAAATTTGTTTATTTTAAGTAAAAAGATAAATCCCAATTGTACTAATATAGATATACTTAATACAAATTTCCATTGATAAAGTTTTTGAAGAATTTGTATTACTGCTTGAGTATTTTTTAATGCTTTGTTTCCATCCTCTAATGCTTTATTTTGTAATACTGTTTCAAATTTTGGAATCTTTTTGGCAATTTTTGGAACAAAATACTCCATCTTTTGACGAATTCTTTGCTGATCATTTGTACTCATGATATTTGTTTCGTTTTGTTCTTCTAATACATCAATTGCTTGATCAAAACCTGATAGTAAAATATTTTTTAATTCTTTATCATCTATTTCGGTATGTTCTTTTCTATATAAAAGTGATTCCATACTATCTGCCATATAGTTTCCAATATACTGCTTAAAATTTTTTTCCTCTATGATATAATCAACATACGAACTAGGTAAGCCTGTTTGTTCTAGTAACTGATATATCTCATCTTCTACTTTAAAACCTACAAATTCTCTAAATTCTATTTGTGTGCTAAGTTCAATTATGTTTTCTTTTGATAACATTAATTGTGTACTTCCAATAAAAGTAAGCAATAATAAACTAAAGTAGGTAGTTATCATTAATAAGAAAACAAAAAAATGACGAATTATTTTCATAAACTTCTCCTTGAAATATATTTCCATAGGACATGATATTCATTTCCATAATCAAAGTATACAGGATATGAAAATATTTTTCAATATTTCAATTGTCTATGGTTAATTTTTCAATCTGCTGTTTTGTAAGTCCTGTAGCTTCTATTATGATTTTAATGTCAACTCCAGATTGAATAAGATTTCTAGCAATTTCGATATTTCTCTTTTCTATTCCTCTTGTTAACCCCTGCTCAATTCCCTGTTGTAGACCTTGTTGTATTCCTTGTTGTATTCCTTGTTGTAATCCCTCTTTCAGCCCCTGTTGTAAACCCTCTTGATGGCCTTGTAGATGACCTTGTTTCCTTGCTTCCTCTGTTTCTTCTATCAATATTGTATTTCTTTCTAACTCCTCTTTCGTATAATCTGAATAGATTGCCACTACTTCTTCATCCCTACTGTATTTCAATACTTCCTCTTCTATTTTCTC
>CAJTIX010000010.1 GCA_910576795.1 uncultured Bacilli bacterium | reverse complement strand
GTTCGCAACAGGAGGACGAATTAACGCATTGGTACGAGGTAACACATCCATAATGTAATGTTGCTTTTCATCAAATTCAACAAAATCGCCAACAAGTGGAGTAATATGTAAGTTACGAAACTTTCCCCTACTTTTACAAACATACCTTACTCCATTTGCTTCGACTGTATAATCATTACTAATTAACTTAACAATTCTTCCTTGCATTAAGCACCTGCAGTGGTTTTTTCATCATCTTTGTTTTCTGTATCTTCTGGTTTACTAACTGGTTTTTCCGTTTCTGGTTTCTTTTCTTCATCCGGTTTCTCATCTGGTTTTGGTTCTTCTGGAACCACTACTGGTTTTTTGGATACTGTAATACGTAATGTAATCGCTCCACCACCAACTACTTTACTTCCTGCTGGTCTACTTTGTGCAAGTATAGTACCTTCTGGAACAGTAGCATCTTCTTTTTCTTCCTTGGTTAAAGGAACATTATGGGTTGCGCAAAACTCTTCAATACCAGCATATGTCCAATCTTCTTTCACAAAATCTGGATAAACAGTAATTAAGGTAGATACTTGAAAAACAATGGTATCTCCTCTTTTTAGTTTTTCACCTTCTGCAATATCTTGTTCTAGTATGATATCTTCTTTTTGATCATCTGTATCTTTGAATTCTTTTTTCTCTACCAAAACAACAATACCTTCTTCTTTTAATTTGGCTTCAATGGATTGAATATTTTGTCCAACATAATTTTCTACTACAATCCCTTCAAATCCTTTTGATACCACTAAAGTAACTACGGTACCTTTTTTCACACTTCTACCAACACTTGGATTTGTACCAATTACCATGCCAGAATCAATATCAATACTGTACTCTTCTTCAACATCTGTTGCGACTTCAAATCCTTCTTTTTTAAGAGTTGCTTCCGCATTGACAATTGACATTTTGGACACATCTGGAATTTCTACATCTGGTACTGTGGTTACTTTTGGTAAAAATAGAACAACAAAAGTAATGACAATAGCAGCAAGTACACAAACAATCCCAGTAACCCACAATAACTTATTTGTTTTTTTATCTGTTTTTTCTGCTTTTTCATTCGTTCGTTTGGATTCATTTTTCTTAAAACGACTCACGCTTACTTTTTCTTCCACTTCTTGTTCTGGATAAGGATATACATATTTCTTTTCATCGGCACGCTCTTTACTCAAAGCAGTCTTAATATCCTCATGCATTTCCATCACATTTTCATAACGATTTTTTGGATTTTTCGCACATGCTTTCAAAATCACATTTTCAATACTTTGTGGAATTTCTGGAAACAGATCACAAACGCTTGGAATTGGATTTTTCATTTGTTTGATGGCAATTTCAACCGCATTGTCCCCTTTAAAAGGCAATTTTCCAGTCAATAACTCATACATTAAAATTCCCAAGGAATAAATATCACTTTTAATGGTAGAACCAGTTCCATTGGCTTGTTCTGGTGGTAAATAGTGAACAGAACCCATAACAGAATTGGTTTGTGTCAGTTCATTGCTATTGAGGGCCATAGCGATTCCAAAATCGGTAATTTTCACTGTTCCATCATCTAATATCAATACATTTTGTGGTTTGATGTCTCTATGAATGATATAACTTTCATGAGCACAAGCAATTCCACTGGTAAGTTGTAACATAATGTCAATGACTTCTGATAAGGTAAGAGCACCTCTTCTTTTGATTAAACTTTTTAAAGTTTTCCCTTCGACATATTCCATAACAATGAAATATTTTCCATCATCTTCTCCAACATCATACATTCCAACAATATTAGGATGAGTTAAGCTACTTGCCGAAATGGCTTCTCTTTGAAATCTCCTTACAAATTTTTCATCATTCGCAAGATCTCCTCTTAAAATTTTAACCGCAACATCTCTATCTAAAATCAAATCATGAGCCAAATAAACATTGGCCATTCCACCTTCTCCAATGGTTCTTATAATTTGATAACGATCATTTATTTTTTGTCCTCTTGTAATCATTTGTCACTACCACCTTTATCTTGATTTGTAACGGAAATATACGCTACAGAAATATTATCATTTCCACCACGATTGTTACATTTTTGAATCAATTTAGAAACCTTTTCCTCTGCTGTCAAATCCTCACTGAGTACTCTTGCGATTTGGTCAAAATCCAACATATTGGTAACCCCATCACTACAAAGCATAATGCCATCAATATCGGTTTCTACATCAAAGATATCCATATCCACTGTTGTTGTCGCACCAAGCGCTTTCATTAAAACATTTTTTCTTGGATGTTCCTTAGCTTCTTCCTCTGTTAACTCACCTGATTTTACAAGTAAGTTTACCAAAGTATGATCGGTTGTAATCTTATGAATTTGTCCTTTTTTCATGACAAATCCAGAGGAATCTCCAATGTTTCCAAATAATAGGAAATCAGAAGTGAGTATTGCAGTTACTAAAGTTGTACCCATACCTTTGCTTTCTGGATGTTCCACGGTATATTTATAGATAAGAACATTGGCTTCGCTCACCGTTTCTTGTAACCAATGAATCGCATCTTCCTTATTTCCAATGGATCCAAGTTCCTTAAAACGTTTCCCGATATGGGATATGGCTATACTAGAAGCCACTTCACCAGCTAGGTGACCTCCCATACCATCTGCCACCGCAAGTAGAATTTCTCCACCTCTATTTTCTACTACAATTACACTATCTTCATTATGATCCCGCACTTTTCCAGGATCTGTTAAATAGGAATATTCCATATTAAGCCTCCTCATAATTGGAACGTAATTGTCCACATGCAGCCATTACTTTTCTTCCAAATTCTTTGCGAATGGTCACCTGAATTTGATTCTTTTTTAAGATATCATAAAATCTCATAATGGTTTCTTTCGAACTTTTTGTAAACTCTATATGACTTGTTTCATTATAAGGAATTAAATTGACATAACAATTCATTCCTTTTAAAAGCTCTACAAGTTCTAAAGCACAAGCATCGGTATCATTTACGTTTTCTAATAATATATATTCAAAAGTAACACGACGATTTGTCTTTTCAATATATTTTTTAAGTACTTCTATTAATTGTTCAATTGGATATACCTTATTAATTGGCATCAATTGATTTCTGAGATTATTATTGGGAGCATGTAAACTAATCGCCAAATTCACCTGTTTTCCCTCTTGCATAAATGCTTCTATTTTGGGAACAATCCCACAAGTGGATACGGTAATATGTCTAGCTCCTAGATCAATTCCCTTTCCACTATTGATAATGGAAATAAAATCAATCACATTTTCATAATTATCAAATGGTTCCCCAATTCCCATTAAAACCACATGGGACACTCTTGCTTTTATATAAGCTTCTACTGCAAGTATTTGTAATACCATTTCATGGGTTTCTAAATGGCGTACTTTTTTTAAACGTCCACTTTCACAAAAAGCACATCCCATATTACAACCAACTTCTGTTGAAACACATAGACTATTTCCATAATCATGTTTCATTAAAACCGCTTCTACTTTATTGGAATCCGAAAGTTCAAATAAAAATTTAATGACATCTTTTCCTTCGGTTTTCGTTACTAACGTAATTCCCTGCATCGTAAAATCTTTTTCAAATTGTTCTAATGTTTCTTTTTTGATATTGGTCATTTCATCAAAGGTGGAAATTCTTTTTTTATAAAGCCACTCAAAAACCTGTACAGCTTTGAATTTCTTTTCATTATGTTCTAAAAAATAATTTTCTAATTTGTCTAACGTCATCCCGTATATATTTTTCATACATTCACCTTTTATCTATTATAGCAAATTTTGTAGAATATGGGAACTATTGTTTTATTTTTTCCTGTATATTATTCACAAATTTTAATCATTTACAGAATTCCAAAAATTTAGTATAATGTGAATGGTGTAAATATGAAATATATTTTAATCAGGTTGATTCAAATTTATCAAAAAATACCAGGTAAATTCCATCAAAATTGTAGACACATTCCGACTTGTTCTAATTATGGAATAGAAGCCATTCAAGTTCACGGAAGTATCAAAGGAAGTTACTATACCATCAAAAGAATATTAAGGTGTACCCCTTGGGGAACAAGTGGATACGATCCTGTCCCAGAAAGGAAGAAAAAATGAAAAAATTAAGTATTTTATTTACAACAATTATCATATTTTGTACAACAGGTTGTTTGAAACGAGATAACTTGGAAGATATTACGATCTATACAACCGTTTATCCAATTGAGTATATTACAAAAAGACTATATGGAGAACATAGTACAATTCATAGTATTTATCCAAATGAAATCGATTTTAAAACCTATACCTTAACTGATAAACAAATTACAGATTATAGTAAAGGTGATATGTATATTTTCAATGGTCTTAGCAATGAAAAAGATTATGTTGCACCTATGTTTCGACATAATAAAAATCTAATGATTATTGATACAACACTTAGTATGGAACAAAATAAACATCAAGAAGAACTATGGTTAGATCCTTCTAACTTCTTAATGTTAAGTTTGAATATTAAAAATGGATTATCCGAATATATTACAAATCATTACTTAAAAGAAGAAATTGAAAAAAATTATGAAGAATTGAAAATTGAAATTTCCAATATAGATGCGAAATTGAAATTATTAAGTGAAAGCGCTAATTATAAAACGATTGTAACCGATAACAGTGCATTAAAATTTCTAGAAAAAAATGGTTTTACAGTCATTTCTTTGGAGGAAGATGACTTGACTCAAAAAACCATTAGTGATGTCGAAGAACTGATTAGAAATAAAACAGTTAGTTATTTATTTACTTTTAATCAAGATCAATTAAATGAGACAGTATCTTCCCTAATATCAAAAACAGGAATTCAAGTAATTGAATTACATTCTCTATCCAATTTAACAGAAAAAGAAAGTTCAGAAAAAGAAGATTATATCAGTTTATACAATGAAAATATTGAACAATTGAAAAAGGAATTATACCATTAGTTCCTTTTTTCTATAATACATTCAAAAAACCACAAATTTTGTCAGGTGTATTGACAGATGAAATAATATCTTGTAAAATGGTAAATGTTCTGGAGTAGTACTCAAGAGGCTGAAGAGGCGCCCCTGCTAAGGGTGTAGGTCGGGCAACTGGCGCGGAGGTTCAAATCCTCTCTACTCCGCCATTTAGAATATTAAAAAACCTTACTCACAAGGTTTTTTCTTTATTCTGATAATAAAAATTTTATACATCATAATATTTTCTGTTTATCCTTATATATCTCTATTTTATTTTCATAACTCAATTTTCCCATATAAAAACCCCATTTCTTATGTCCAAGAAATGGGGTTCATATCAAAGTCGGTACAAATCTCTATTTGGGGTAGTACCTAACGCTTCAAAATTAGGTATTCCTTTTTATTTTATGCAAGTTTCCTTGACATATTCATAATAGCATATTTTGTTATTCTTGTCAAAAAAATTTCTACCATTTTTTCCATTTTTATTATATAATAGAAAACAAGGTGGTTTTATGGATAGATATGCAATCATTAACGTAACCAAGCAACTATGTGAGAAAGAAACAATTGATTTATTAAAACAATATATAAGTTTGGAAACCTTTGAACAAATCGACCAATTTATAAAAAAGCTATTCGAAAATGAGAAAACATTATCCCCTTTCCAAAATGAAAAAATTATAATTCGTGATTTTCAATATCATTTAATACAACAAAATGGAATGTCTAGTTTCCATGCATTAGCGCAATTGGAATCAATAGAAGAAACCATTCTACTCATACTTACAAATAAAGAAAAAATAACTGAAATCACATTCCATAATTTAGAACTTATTTTAACAATTATAAATTCAGAAATAAAAAATAATATCTATAAAATTGCCAATCTAGAAATCAAGTACTTTATATTAAAATCAATGCAAAAAATAATCAGTACAGAGGGTCCTATACATATAGAATTTGAACAATTATTAAAAATCAGAACATTAAATTATCGCTATCTTCTTGGATATGAATTGATAGAGGAAACAATTCCAGAACTAGAAACATATTCACAATCTAGCTTTTATAAAAGCAATAAAATCCCTCCCTCTAGAGAAACGAGAATGGAAAGTGCAATCTATCACCGTATGGATTCAAATTGATAAAAAATATAATAAAATACTACAACAAAATATGACCATAGAAATACTAGATTTATTAAAAACATTATTTCACAGTTGGAAAAAAAATAGAAAGCAATATTCTGAACAAATAAATAGTCTACCTGTAATTGTCTATCTATGGTATGAAAATATAGATGCTATAAAAAAAATACTTGAAAAAACTCAAAACACAAAAGGCGAAGATCAAATAGATGGACAATTGGATCTATGGTCCTTTCAAAAGAAAAAATCGTCTATTCCAAACGATTGATATAATCTGCACTTCGATAACTACCACATCGTAAATAAGGTGTGTAATGATTCTGTAACAGGTCATAAATTACATATCCATTACAAGAATACCCATTAGAATCATAGATCCGTTCTATGATTTTTTGATTTTGTAATGTTTGTAGGGATACAATGACCTTATGATTCCCTGTAATAGAGTTATTTTTTACATATAACTTTGCGGCCGCTATTAATTTGGATTCCAAATCATGATATTCCTGATTAGAAACAGATACATTTCCAACCCCACTATAATCATTTTTCATTCGGTAAGAACTACTTTTAGATGTTTTTTTAGAAACAGTATGATAGGAATTTACACCAGTAAGCTGATGATAATAAAAAGCAGATGTCAAAAGACAAAGCCCTAAAAAACAACAAAAACAAAGCATTGCAATTAAACCAAAACCACGCCTCATCTAATCACCCACCTAAAATAGTATTTTATCTTCTATATGGTCTTTAAACCGATACAACTTTGCAGGTCTTCCATTATGTCCACCTGTTTTATAACCCGTATCCTCTATCAAGTCCAAATTCAAAAATTTCTTACGGAAATTTCTACGATCTAATTCTTTTCCAAGTACTTGTTCATATAAAACTTGTAATTCTGGTAACGTAAAATCACTTGGATATAAGTTCTTTAATGTAGATATGTTTAACATTCTATGTCTTAAAAATTCTGTTGCATTATCCACAATGGAAGCATAGTCATATACCATTTTTGGGATAGAATCAATTGAAAACCATTCACTATGAAAGGATCTTTTTTTCCGTTTCAATTCAATGGATTTACTATCAATTAGTGCAATAAAGGAACTTGCTAAAATACGATCATTTGGGAGACGATCTACTTGACTAAATAAATGACATTGTTCCAAATACACTTCTTCTAATCCTACAAACTCATCAATCGTTGCGAGGGCACATTCTTCTAAAGTTTCACTTACCATAAGCAAATTACTCGGTAACATCCAGTATCCTTTAAAAGGATCTTCATCACGACGAAATAATAGTACTTTTAATTTTCCATCCTTAATGGTAAACATACTAATCATGACTTCAATTTGATTAATATATCTTTTATCTATATTCATATACTTCACTACCTTTATACTTCTTCATTATAGTATTTTATACACAATTTGTCAAGGTAATGACAATTCAGTATATCACCATTATCTTCTTACAATAACATAAAAACGACTTGTCAAAAAGTCGCTTTATGATATTTAATCCATCAATTCTTGTTCTAATGCCTCTAATGGTTCATCCTTGATATAAGGTACTTCTAAATCATAATTGACATCACGATATTCTCTAGCACCTGTACCAGCAGGAATCAATTTACCAATGATCACATTTTCCTTTAATCCATTCAAATGATCTACTCTACCATGAATTGCAGCATCTGTTAAGATACGAGTTGTTTCTTGGAAAGAAGCTGCGGATAAGAAGGAATCTGTTTCTAACGACGCTTTGGTAATACCAAGTAATACTGGTCTACCGGTGGCTGGTCGTTTTCCTTCCAATATCAAATTCTTATTTACTTCAGTAAATTCATTGATATTAATCATCGTTCCAGGTAAGAATAAAGAATCACCAGAATTGACAATCTTAATGCGAGAAATCATACGTTTTGCCATAACTTCAACGTGCTTATCACTTACATCAACACCTTGAGAACGGTAAACTTTTTGAATTTCTAATAAGATATATTGTTGTACTGTAATTGGATCTGTTACAACTAAGAGTTCCTTTGGACTAATCGCACCATGTGTAAGGCGTTGTCCCGATACAACCTCTTCACCCTTCTCTACAGCTAATTTAGCACCATAGTTAGAAGTATGTTTCTTAGTCTCCACATCATTTTGAACAGAAATGACAAACTTACCATTTTCTTCTTCAATTTCACTCACGACACCATTGATTTCTGAAATCGTCGCTTTTCCTTTTGGATTACGTGCTTCAAACAATTCTTGTACACGAGGAAGACCTTGTGTAATATCGTCTCCACCAGCAACTCCACCTGTATTGAAGTTACGCATGGTTAATTGCGTACCTGGTTCACCAATGGATTGAGCAGCCATAATACCTACAGCTTCCCCAATTTCCACAATTTGTCCAGTTGCTAAGTTACGACCATAACAATAACGACATACACCATGATCATTTTTACAAGTAAGAACCGTACGAATTGGTACTTTAGTAATACCTGCATTGATGATCTTATCGGCCAATTGTTCTGTAATATAAGTATTACGTTCTGCGATAACTTCCTTGGTTTCTGGATGAATGACTTTCTTATTGGTATAACGTCCAATGATACGATCAGCAAGTGACTCAATTAATGTACCATCGGTATTATAGAAGGCCTCTACAACAACACCTTGTTCTGTACCACAATCATTTTCTTTGACGATAATATCTTGGGCAACATCGACAAGACGTCTTGTTAAGTATCCAGCATCGGCTGTTTTTAACGCAGTATCAACGGCTCCTTTTCTAGCCCCATGGGTTGATAAGAAGAATTCACTAATGGTTACACCTTCACTAAAGTTAGATAATACTGGGATTTCTTCAGATTTACCATTTGGTTTATTGAAAAGTCCTCTCATACCTACCAATTGTGTAAGTGATCCAATATCTCCACGTGCTTTGGAATCAATCATCATAGAAACTGAGTTTTCTTTGTTATTTTTGACCCATTCTTCCAAATCTTTAGAAACTTCTGATTTTGCATTTGACCAAATTTCAATGACTTTATTATAACGTTCATCATCGGTAATCAAACCACGTTTGAATTGTTTATTGACTTGATCTACCATTTCCTGACTCTTCGCTACAATTTCATCTTTCTTTTCACTTTCTTTGATATCATCAATTGAAATTGAAATTCCAGATAAAGTAGAATACTTAAATCCTAAATCTTTCAATTTATCAAGCATAATAGATGTTTCCGTTGTTTGATAACGTTTATAGATTTGGGCAATTAACTTACCAAATACACCCTTGTTAAATGGTTTTACAAGTGGCATAGCGGCAATCGCTTCTGGGATATTGGTACCCTTTTCTAATAAATATTTTTTAGGTGTAATTCCTTCAATGTTTTCTTCTGTTCCTTCATTGATATATTGGAAAGTATCTGGGAAAATTTCATTGAAGATAATTTTTCCTGGTGTAGTGACTAAATATTGATCCATGTAACTATCTGGGAATAATTTGTATTTAAATCCTCTCACTGGTAAAGCAATACGGGTATGTAGTGTGATTTCTCTTCTTTCATACGCCATCAAAGCTTCATTGGTGTTCTTAAATACTCTTCCTTCTCCAGGAAGTCCTGCTTTTTCAATGGTTAAATAATAGTTACCGAGTACCATATCTTGTCCTGGTGTAACGATTGGTTTTCCATCTTTTGGAGATAGAATGTTATTTGCACCTAACATTAACACCCTAGCTTCTGTTTGTGCTTCTGTACTAATTGGTACATGGACTGCCATTTGGTCTCCATCGAAATCGGCATTGAACGCTGTACATACCAGTGGATGTAAGCGGATTGCTCTACCACCAATTAATTTTGGTTCGAACGCTTGAATACCAAGTCTATGTAACGTTGGTGCACGGTTTAACATAACAGGATGTTCTTTGATTTTTTCTTCTACAATATCCCATACACGTTCATCTTGGTTTTCAATCATACGCTTTGCAGCCTTGATATTAGACGCAATTTCTTTGGTAACAAGACCATTGATCACATGTGGTTTGAATAGCTCTAAAGCCATTTCTTTTGGAATACCACATTCATACATTTTTAAAGTTGGTCCTACTACGATAACGGAACGACCAGAATAGTCCACACGTTTTCCTAGCAAGTTTTGACGGAAACGTCCTTGTTTTCCTTTTAACATACTTGATAAAGATTTCAAAGGTCTATTTCCAGCACCTGTAATGTTACGTCCACGACGCCCATTATCAAATAAGGCATCCACAGCTTCTTGTAACATACGTTTTTCATTTTGGATAATGATAGAAGGTGCTCCTAACTCCATCAATTTTTTAAGACGATTGTTACGGTTGATAACACGTCTATATAAGTCATTTAAGTCAGAGGTTGCAAATCTTCCACCATCTAATTGAATCATTGGTCTTAATTCTGGTGGAATGACAGGAAGTGCATCCATGACCATCCATTCTGGTTTGTTTCCAGATTCCAAGAAAGCATCTAGAACATCCAAACGTTTGATCAAACGAACACGTTTTTGACTTGCAGAATCTTTGATTTCTTCAATTTCTGCTTTAATAGTAGCCACTTCTTTTTCCAAATCTACTTGTTGTAACAATTCTTTGATGGCTTCCGCACCCATTCCAACACGGAATGTATTTCCATATTTTTCATAATATGCACGGTATTCTTTATCACTGATGGTTTGTTTTTTCTCTAAAGGTGCAGCTCCTGGGTCCAATACCACATAAGATACAAAGTATAATACTTCTTCCAAATCTCTTGGTGACATATCAAGAACCAATCCCATACGAGATGGAATTCCTTTAAAGAACCAAATGTGAGATACAGGTGTTGCAAGTTCAATATGACCCATACGTTCACGACGTACTTTCGCACGTGTTACTTCAACACCACAACGATCACACACAATATTTTTATAACGAAGTCTTTTGTATTTTCCACAAGAACATTCGTAATCTTTTGTTGGTCCAAATATTTTTTCACAGAATAATCCATCACGTTCTGGTTTTAACGTACGATAATTGATGGTTTCTGCTTTTTTTACTTCTCCATGAGACCACTCTCTGATTTTTTCAGGAGAAGCAATGGCGATTCTTAACCCTTCAAAGTTATTTACATCCATTAATCTTCATCCCCTTCCATATCAGCTTCTATTTCTTCACTATTTAGAAAATCTTCATCAGAAAGATCGTCCAAAGAATCCTCATAATATTCTTCCTCTTCCGTTTCTTCTGGTTCTTCTTCTACAATAGGTTCTTCTGGTAATTCTAATTCTTCAGCAGATAAATAGCTATCTTCTTCTGCTTCTTCCAATTCTTTTAGGTCAACATAATTGCCTTCTTTATTGAGTACGGTAATATCTAGACCCAATGCTTGGAATTCTTTAATCAAAACTCTAAAGCTTTCTGGAACTCCTGAAGTTGGAATTGGATTTCCTTTTACCAAAGCTTCATATACTTTGACACGACCAACCACATCATCAGATTTGATGGTAATCATTTCTTGTAAAACGTGTGCAGCACCATACGCATATAATGCCCAAACTTCCATTTCACCAAAACGTTGTCCACCAAATTGTGCTTTTCCACCTAATGGTTGTTGTGTAACAAGTGAGTAAGGTCCTGTGGAACGAGCATGTAATTTATCATCAACCATGTGGTGGAGTTTAATCATATACATCACACCTACACTAATACGGTTGTCGAATGGTTCTCCAGTACGTCCATCGTATAATACAGCTTTTCCATCTTCATCTAATCCAGCTTCTTTTAAAGCATCGACAATTTCTGTTCTAGTAGCACCATCGAAAACTGGAGTTGCTACATAAATATTGAGTTCCTTCGCAGCCATCCCTAGATGCATTTCTAGAATTTGTCCAATGTTCATACGAGATGGTACTCCAAGTGGGTTTAATAAGATATCCACAGGCTTACCATTGCTCAAGTATGGCATATCTTCTTCTGGTAATACGAGTGAAATAACACCTTTGTTACCATGGCGCCCTGCCATTTTATCTCCAACTGATATTTTACGTTTTTGTGCGATATAAACACGAACGATTTTAGAAACACCTGCAGGTAATTCATCGGTATCTTCTTTGGTGAAAATTTTAACATCGTGAACAATTCCTTCGCCACCATGTGGAACTCTTAGGGAAGTATCTCTTACTTCTCTTGTTTTTTCACCAAAAATAGCGTGTAACAATTTTTCTTCACTCGTTAATTCAGCCATTCCTTTTGGTGTTACTTTACCAACTAGAATATCATCATCTTTGACTTCAGTACCAATGCGGACAATTCCATTTTCATCCAAATTTTTACGTGTTTCTTCACTGACATTTGGAATATCTCTTGTGAATTCTTCTGGTCCTAATTTGGTATCACGACATTCAATTTGATAATCTTCAATATGAATAGATGTATAAACATCATCTTTCACCAAACGTTCATTTAAGATAACCGCATCTTCATAGTTATATCCATTGTAGTTCATAAATGCAACTGTTACGTTTTTACCTAAAGCCATTTCTCCTTGATCCGTAGATGGTCCATCGGCAATCACTTGATCTTTTTTCACCTGATCTCCAAGTCTTACAATTGGTACTTGATGGTAACAAGTTCCAGCATTGCTCTCTTCATATCCATTTAAGTAGTAAGTATCCATACCACCTAATGTTTTGACTAAGATTTTACGAGCATCTACATAATCTACAACACCATCAGCTTTGGCAATCACAACAGCTCCAGAGTCTCTTGCCGCAATGGCTTCGACACCAGTACCAACACGTGGCGCTTCTGCTTTCAATAATGGAATTGCTTGACGTTGCATGTTCGCACCCATCAAGGCACGTTTTCCATCATCGTGTTCCAAGAATGGAATTCCTGATGTTGTAATCGATACGACTTGTTGTGGTGAAACATCGGCATAATCGACTTTTTCTTTTTCTACGATAATGGTATCTGTATGATAACGTACAGGTACTCTAGCATCTACAATTTTATTATTTTCATCTACTTTTACAGTAGCTTGTGAAATGTAATAATCCAATTCTTCATCAGCTGTCATATAGACAATTTCATCGGTTAAAACAGAATCTTTTACCTTACGATATGGTGTCATAATAAATCCATAATCGTTTACTCTTGCATAACTAGCTAAAGAGGTAATTAACCCAATGTTTGGTCCTTCTGGTGACTCAATTGGACATAATCTTCCATAGTGAGATGGATTGACGTCACGTACTTCCATACCAGCACGATCTCTTGATAAACCACCTGGTCCTAAAGAAGAAAGTCTTCTTTTATTCGTAAGTTCGGCAACTGGATTCGTTTGATCCATGAATTGTGATAACTGGCTACTACCAAAGAATTCTTTAATAGAAGCAGTTAATGGTCTAATATTGATTAATGATTTTGGTGTAACTTCAGTCACTTCTTGTGTACTCATACGGTCACGAATGACTCTTTCAATACGACTGATCCCAATTCTAAATTGATTTTGTAATAACTCTCCTACTTGACGAACACGACGATTTGACAAATGGTCAATTTCATCAAAATTTCCAATACCTTCTAATAAATTTAAATAGTAAGATACAGAAGCGTAAATATCAGAAATAGTGAGACGTTTGATATCGATTGTTTGATCATTTCCAATAATAGATACCATTTGATCTGGGTTGTTTTTAGAGAATACTTTAATTTCTTGTACTTTATTATAAGTATCTAGTTCTGTATTGATTAAAACTTCTTTCACTCCATATCCATTTTCTAAAATAGGTTTTAAAGTTTCCAATACATCTTTGGTAACAACAGTTCCTTTTTCTGCGATGACTTCTTTTCCTACTTTAATGGTCTCTGCTAGTGTACATCCAAGTAAACGATCTGTTACACTCAGTTTACGATTGAATTTATAACGCCCTACTTTCGCCAAATCATAGCGGAATGCATCAAAGAATCTTGTGATTAGTTGATTTTTCGCACTATCTAATGTAGATGGTTCTCCTGGTCTCAATTTTGAATGAATGTCAATTAAAGCTTCATCGGTATTCTTATTGGCATCTTTATGAATGGTATTTTCAATATATTTATTTTCTCCAAATACATCAATAATATCTTGGTCACTTGAAAGCCCAATTGCACGTAATAAAGTGGTAATTGGTACTTTTCTGGTACGGTCAATACGAACGTAAATTACATCTCTTGCATCTAATTCATACTCTAACCATGTACCACGTGTTGGAATAATTTGACTGGTAATGACTTTACGTCCATTTTTGTCAATCTCTTTACCAAAATATACGCTAGGAGAACGTACAAGTTGTGATACAATAACACGTTCTGCCCCATTGATGACAAATGTTCCTGATTCTGTCATAATTGGCATATCTCCTAAATAGATTTCTTGTTCTTTTACTTCGCCTGTTTCATGATTGAAAAGTCTTGCTTCTACTTTTAAAGGAGCTGCATAAGTTGCATATCTTTCTTTGCAGCCTTTAATAGAATATCTTGGTTCTTCGAATGTATATTCACCAAATTCAAGTGACAAATTTCCTGTAAAACTTTCCACAGGAAAAATATCATCAAACACCTCTTTGATTCCTTCTTGCATAAACCAATCATATGATTTTTTTTGAATTTCTAGTAAGTTTCCTAATTCAATAGCATTTTTTGTCTTTGCATAGTTTCTTCTTTCGCGATAATCCCCAAATTTTTTTACTGTATAAGCCATGTTTCACCCCTATATACCTATTTTTTTTGCAAAAAGAACACAAACCTAAAATTAAGTGTATGCGTCAATTTATAATTTTATCAAAGTTAATTCAAGATGTCAATTGTTTCCAAATAATTTATTTATTTTCCCCTACACTGAATAATATAGAACCCTTTATTCTTGTTTTTTAATTCTACTGTATAAAATGTTTTCAAAAACTCCATTGTGGATTTTGCACCTTGATCTTTATGAATGACAATCCATAATTCTCCATTAGATGTCAAATGTTCTTTTGTTTCTTCTAAAATTTGATAGAGCATTTTCTTTCCTACTCGAATTGGTGGATTACTGATGATAAAATCAAATTGATCTTTGACATTTTCATAGAGATTACTTTCATATACTTGAACATTCACATGATTGGTACTAACATTCTTTCTTGCCAATTCCAAGCTTCTTCTGTTAATATCAATCATATGAACCTCTGCATCGGTATTTTGAGCCACGTAGATACCAATTGGTCCGTATCCACACCCAAAATCCAAAACTTTGCCTTTTATTTTCTCTATTTCTAATGTTTCTAATAATGATCTTGTACCAAAATCCAAACCTTTTTTAGAAAACACGCCATTGTCTGTATAAAATACAAATTTTTGATGATTGATTATTACATCATTTTTTTGTATATTACTTTTCAATGTATCATCATTTTCAAAATAATGTGCCATATATTCACCCACAATTTTTGTGTATTATAATAAACGGCGAAAGCCTATACTAAATTTTTTAGTACAGGCCTAACCATTTATAATAATTATTTGAATTCTACTGTTGCGCCAGCTTCTTCAAATTTAGCTTTGATTTCATTTGCTTCATCAGCTGAAACATTTTCTTTTACATTTCCACCGTTATCAGCAATATCTTTTGCTTCTTTTAATCCTAATCCAGTGTATTCACGAACTAATTTGATAACAGCGATTTTGTTAGCACCAGCTTCTGTTAATACTACAGTTACTGTACTTGGTCCTTCTTCTGTAGCTGCACCTGCTACTGGAGCGGCTGCTACTGCTACTGCAGATGGATCTACACCAAATTCTTCTTTCATTAAATCTACTACTTCTTTGATTTCTAAAAGAGTCATTTCTTTTAAAGAATCAATAATTTCTTTTGCGCTTAATTTTGCCATTTTATTTTCCTCCTTAATTATTTTCTTCTAAATTTTTACTATGCAAGTCTAAGCAAATTGCAAAGTCTCTTGCAATACCCATAAGTCCACTTGCAAACATTGTAAGTAAACCTTCTCTTGATGGAATAGATGCCAACTGTTTTAACATAGCTTGATCTGCAACTTCTCCATCTACAACTCCAATCTTAATTTCAAGTGCACTGTGTTCTTTTGCAAAATCACTTAACACTTTAATTGGAGCAACTGCATCTTTACCAAATGCGATTGCTTTTGGACCATCTAATTCGCCAATTGCGATATTTAAACTATCCAAAGCTCTTTTTGAAAGTGTATTTTTGTAAATTTTGAGTTCAGAATCTGTTTCTCTTAACTTTCTTCTCAGTTCGTTGGTTTCTGAAACAGTAAGTCCACGATAATCAAAAAATACATAAGATGCTGCTTCTTTCATTTTTCCAACAATTTCTTCTACGATTGAAGCTTTTTGTTCAATAATCTTTTGATTTGCCATTATGCGACACCTCCTATTCTTTGGTTCCGTATAAAAAACTCTTACAGTATATACCGCAAGAGCCTGAAGACTTAAATAATAATTCAAGTTCCTCGGTAGGATATTAAGTATTGCTACACCTACTGTCTACGGTACAATATATTTTATTTCATGAACGTGTTCATTATAACACAATTTAAATTAGTTGTCAAAACTATTTGTATCAATTTTAATACCAGGCCCCATTGTAGAAGAAAGAGATACATTTAAAATATATTTTCCTTTTACTACCGATGGTTTTGATTTTACAATTAATGATACAAAGGCATTTAAGTTTTCTACTAATTGAGCTGCGTCAAATGAAACTTTACCAATAATTACGTGTACATTTCCATAACTATCTGTACGATATTCTACACGTCCTTTTTTTACTTCTTCTACAGCTGTTTTCGTATCCATTGTTACTGTTCCTGTTTTAGGGTTTGGCATCAATCCTTTTGGACCTAATACTTTACCAATTTTACCTAAAGCTGGCATCATATCTGGAGTGGCAATCATGGTATCAAAATCGAACCAATTTTCTTTTTCGATTTTTTCTAACATATCCATGTCTCCAACATAATCAGCTCCTGCTTCACGCGCAGCTTCTGCCTGTGCACCCTTAGCAATTACTAAAACTTTTTTCGATTTTCCAGTTCCATTTGGAAGTACTAATGCACCTCTCAATTGTTGATCTGCCTTCTTTGTATCTAAGTTCAAACGAAGAGCAAGTTCAACAGAACCATCAAAATTTGTAATTGAAGTTTCTTTGACTAAATTCACAGCTTCTTCTACTGTATATAATTTTGCTTTATCTACCTTTTTTGAAGCTTCTAAATATTTCTTACCTTTTTTCATTATTTTACCTCCTTATGTGGTGTATGCGGATTTTTCCTCCCACATAGGTTATTTACCTATATGTTAATTTTCTTCTACTTCAACGCCCATGTTACGAGCAGTACCAGCTACAATTTTCATAGCTTCTTCGATACTGTAAGCGTTTAAGTCTGGCAATTTAATTTCAGCAATTTCTTTTAACTGCGCTTGTGATAATTTTCCAACTAGTTCTTTAGATCCTTTTGTAGATCCCTTCTTAATTCCAGTTACTTTCTTAATTAAGAATGCAGTTGGTGGAGTTTTGATTACAAAGTCAAACGTTCTATCTTCGTAAACAGAAATTTCAACTGGTAAAATATCTCCCATCTTATCTTTGGTTGCATCATTATATTTTGTACAAAATTCTTGCAAGTTAATTCCAGCAGGTCCTAAAACGGTCCCAACTGGTGGAGCTGGTGTTGCTTTTCCAGCAGGTACTTGCAATTTAATAATCTTCGTAATTGGTTTTGCCACGAAAAACACCTCCTATAATTTTTTTCGCGTGTGGTTCAAATGATATCCGCATGAAACATCTCCCACAATCATCTATATATTAAATATATAGCTAGTTCATAATACCACAACTTTATGGTTTTGTAAATATATCTATTTTATTTTTTCATGTTTTTGAATTGACAAACGATAGTCACCTATCTTTTTATATATGCCACCATTTTCTTGGTATACTGGTTTCTTGATATGTGCCTCTAATCCCATTTCAGAAAGATAGTAATCTAAATATTGTTGCACTGTTAATTCAAATTCTACCAATAAATTTTCATCAGGTTCTCCGACTCCTTGAAAATTAAGTTCCCCACCATTTTCTCCACATTGCATTACCATTTGTGGAATCAAAGCAGGTAAACTATACCAATAGGTTCTTAATTTTTGGTAACCAGATGTACGCATATATGGTGTAATCACCACTGGTTGTTTCTCCACTTGATTTTGTTGTTGAATCAACTGATCTATAGTAGATTGTGAAGCAGTATGTTTTTCCAAGATTGCAGCAGCCTCCTTTTCTGTAAGTTCCGTATTTTTTCTTTGTATCAATGCATCTAAACTAGTCTGAGGACTATTTGTTTTTAAAATAGCATCCATATCTACATCTACTTCAGGATTTTGTTTATCAGAAGTAGGTAAATCCATCTTTTCTTGGTCCACCTCTGGAAACTGACTATTGCATCGTATCAATTGTTCAAACCAAGATTCTCCCATTTTTTCATCCATAATTTATGCCACCTCTATTTCTGTTAAAGCAAGTTCCACAATTGTTTCTTGCCCAAATAAATCAAGTGCAACTTCCACTTTTTGATTTTCCATATCGATAGTTTTGACTTTACCAAACATATTAGCAAATGGTCCATTTACTACTTTGACAGTATCATCAACGTTCAGTGAATTTCCAATTTCTAATCGACTCATACCCATACTGCCTAAAATTTTATCTACCTCTTGTGGTGTCAATGGAAATGGCTTTGCTCCTTTACCCGAAGATCCAATGAATCCTGTTACACCAGGCGTATTACGCACAATAAACCATGCCTCATCTGTCATAACCATTTCCACTAAAATATATCCAGGAAACATTTTCTTCATTTTCTCTTTTTGTACGCCATCTTTGATTTCAACTTCTTTTTGCTCTGGAACAACCACACGATAAATATGGTCTTCCATTCCCATAGAACTTGCACGCATTTCTAACTTTTCTTTGACCTTATTTTCATGTCCAGAATAAGTGTTAACAACATACCATTCTTTCTGCATTATTTCACCACCATCTTAAGACCTGAAATAATAAAATCAAGTCCTGCAAAAAATAATCCAAATACTAAAATAAATACAATTGTTGCAGTAGAATAAGTAATCATTTCTTTTTTACTTGGCCATTTTACTTTTTTCATTTCTTTTTTGACACTTACAAAAAATCTTGCAATTTTTTTCATAATACTCCCTCTTTTCATCATATGTTTTCTTTCAAATAAAAAACACTGGAAATCTGTGTCTAAATAAAGAATATCATAGATTTCCAAAAAAGTCAATTGTTTTACAAATGGAGATAGTGTTTCCAAAGTGTGGAGAATAGAAAAAATACCATTATAAACAAATAAAAATGGTTAATACCTAAAAAATGCTTTATAATTGAGTTGTTCAAAAACAATAGAAAGCAGGTACTAACCATATGAGCATAATACCATTAATTAATGAATTTACAAATACTTTTAATCAAACTTTTCAGAAAAATTTAAATCCATTTAATTTAGAAAGTAAAATTAGAAATGTCGGTGATTCTTTTACTTTAAAAATATATGAATCTTTTCTTAACTATATTGATCAACAAATTAAACATTCTCAAGAAAGAAAAGATCACTACTACGTAAAAGAAACTCGCAAAAGAACCCTAATTACTTCTATTGGCTGTATTACTATCAATTCCACTTCTTATATCAATAAATCTACCAAAGAACGTTATGTTCCTTTAAGAGATGTTTTATTCTTGAAATCCTATCAGAGATTAACCAATGAAGCTGAATATCAATTGATTAAATATGCTATGGATGAAAATATGAGTCAGTCTGCTCGTCATGCTTTACGAAATACTCCTATTTCGAGAAGTACTGTTTCTAAAAAATTAGCTAAACTGGATGGCTCTATTGTTGAAAATGTTACTAGAGTCACTCATCAACCAGATGTTCTTTATATTGAAATGGATGAAATTCACGCTAATTTACAAAATGGCGGTAATAAAATTTGCCCTGCTGCCATTGTTCATGAAGGTTATGAAGAAGATTTTGTAAAAAGAAAGAAACTTAAAAATATTCGTTATTTTGCTTCTTCTAATCTATCTTATGAAGAACTTTGGGAAGTTATATTTGATTATGTGAACAAACGATATGATATTACTAAATTTAAAATAATATTTGTCTCTGGTGATGGTGCCTCTGGTATCAAAAACTTTCATAACTGCTTTCCAAAAGCTAAATTTGTGTTAGATCCTTTTCACTATATCAAAAAACATTTAAATTATATTTTTAAAAATGAAATAAATTTAAGAAATATTGCGGATGATTATATTAGAAACAACTTATTAGATGATTTTAAAACACTTGTTAATTCTCAAATAGAAAAATACTCTAACCAGGAAAAATATATGAAAGAACATATGAATTATATCTTAAATAATCTTGAGGGTATCCAAAATCAGTCTCATGTGGATTATAAAGTGCATTGCTCTATGGAAGGTCATATTAATCAAGCCTTTGCTAGATACATTACTTCTTCTTTCTGAACAGGGGCTTAAAAATAAATTGAAATTACTAGTTTATCACGCTAATAAACATGAATTAACTATTCAGGATTATTACAATTTAAAATTTGGTACTGATGAATACAAAGATATCAATTTTAAAATAAATCAACTTGTTAATATCAAATATGATCAAAAGCTTTCCTCTAATCATTCTTCACTATATTCTATTGATGTTCCTATTCCAACTTTTGATTCTTCTTCTGATAACAACAGATTAAATGAATTATTATCTAATAGAGGTATTAAATTTATCTAGATTTAAAAGGATAGATATTGACTATCTATCTCTCTAATATTAAAATTAATTTAGTTATAATTCTTATTTTTTAGGTAATAAATCTCCCCACTTATTCTACACTAACACAAATGGATATATTCAATATGAGAAGGAAAAAAACAATTAAAGAAATGAAAAATAAAAGGAGACATCTTAGAAAAGGCAATGATACCCCCACTAATAATATACTGCGTTCTATCAATTTTAAAATTACCCCATGCATACTTTGGAAATATTTTTTTAGAAGGTGAAATGAGTCCATAATTTCCTTTTCCATGAAATGGTATGATTCCATTATGCATATGTCCAGAAAGAACCAAATCCACTGTTTTTAAAACTTCAGTTGCACAAACTTGAACATGTGTTGCATAAATAGGTGTGTGGCAAAGTAAAATATGAAAATAATCTTTTCTTAAATGTGTTTTTAATTTTTGATCAATGTCAGATACATAGGGTTCTACTTGTTCATGTGGCTTTTGATCATAATATATAAAAGGCAAAGTATATCCCAAAAAACAGATACAATCTATGACAACAGAATTATTATCTAGAACATGTACATTGGAAAATGAATTCAATTTATCGATATTTTCTTTTGGAACATAATAACTCCATTTTTTTCTCTTTACCCCTACATCATGATTTCCAATAGAAATAATAACAGGAGCAATCTTAGCAACTTTTTTTATCCAAGTATAAAATATTTTCCTACTCTCTTTTTCTTCTAATACATTGCCCTGATCTAAGAAATCACCTGCAATACAAATATAGTCTGGGTGATTATATTTTAAATTTTCATAAACTTCTTCCAATCTTTTTTCTGAATAATTTTTAGTATAGTGAATATCTGAAATAAGCGCTAATGTTTTATGTTGATCTGATGAAACATAAATATTGGTACTTTTTATCATATCTATCCCCCTATAAAAAACAATCAAGTTTCCTTGATTATTCACTTATTTTTTCAACATTCGAAGTAAATTCTCCAACTAATTCATTGAATTTCAAAAGATTATTGCTCAATTCCTCTTTATCAGATTCATATTTTAAGCGATTTTCTTCTAATCTTTTCTTTTCTTCTTCCATTTGTTTTTCTTGTTGTTCTAAATCCAATTCACGATCTTCTAAAAATGCTTGACGTGCATCTAATTCTTGCTCACGTTCTTCACTCTGTTTTTGAATTTTATTCATTTCATTTTTTTTATAGAACTCAAATTTATTTTTTTCTAAATTAAAATTAGATTGAGCATCTTTTAAATGTTGAATTTCTCTTTCTAGTTGTTGTTTTTTATCTCTTAATTTTTGATAAACTTCCTCTTTGTATGCCTTTACTTTTTGTATTTCTTCTCTACACTTCTCTTCATGCTCTATTCGTGCTTGTTCTAACTCTTTTTTTTCACTAAATAATTTTTTCTTGATTTCAAGATTTTTATTAAAAATCTGAGTTGCTTCACGCACATTATTATTTGCAATTTCAAAGATATTTTTCAAATCATCTTTAGGAATTTCTAACTTTGGTTCTTCTTTTATTTCTTCTTTTTCTATATTTTTAGAAACCGCAAAGCTATCGGTTTTTAATAAATCAAAACTTGTATCTATTTTTTCAGTATCGCTACTTATTTCTGGCTCTATATCAATGATTTCATCTGTCAAAGTTTCTTCCAAGAAAAAGACTCCTAGTCATTCTTTCCAGGTAATTGTTGGAAACCAGAATTGAATTGTGAAACTAATTCTTTAAATCTTGCACAACTTTGCGATAAATTTTTACTTTCAAGTTCTAATTTCTTTTCTTCTAATTCTTTTGATTTAGCAAATTGTTCTTTTTGTGTTTGTAATTCTTTTTGACCATTTCTGATTTTTTCTTCAGCAATAGCCTTTTCTTTTGAGAATTGGTCTCTTTCTGTTTCTAATTTAGCTCTATCTGTATTTAATTTTTCTTCTTCCAATTGTTTATATTGTTCAAATTGTTCTTTTTCAGTATCCAATTTTTCATTCGCAACTTTTAATGTTTGTTCTGCAAGGGCAATTTCTGCTCTTGTTGCATCACAATCAGCATTGAATTTTTCTTCTTCATTTTGAATACGAATTCTTTGATTTTTAACATATTCATTGACTTCTTTTTTCTCTAATTCCAAACTATTTTTTTGTGTTTCAATATATTTTTCAAATTCTTGTCTGTCTTTCTCCAACTTATCTTTTAATTCATTTAATTCAGCTTCATTTACATTTACTGTCTTCTTTTGTTCAATCAAATTGGAAATGAAATTATTCGCACCAGCTACATCATTATATAGGCTATCAAATAATACATCGAAGTTTGAAAGAACATAGCTATCATCTAAATCTTTTTGATCCCCATTTTCTTCATCTTCTTCAATCATACGGTTCATTTCTTGTTCAGATAATCCCATTGGTTTGATTTCAGATTGCATTGTATCAATAGTTGGAATTTCATTTTGTACTTCTGTTTCAGTATTTGGAACTTGAATATCTTGAATCATGTTATCTACATCAATAATATCGTCATTTTCATAGAAAAAATCATCTGCATCAGTTACAGGAACTTGATCCATTTCTACATTTTGAGCCATTTCGTTTGTATTATCGTTCATAAAAACATCTCCCTTTTATCCTTTTATTCTTTATTTATATGGTAAATACCATAATAACACAATTAGTATAACACAAAATTTTAAAAAAACATATCTTTTTTTCATTTTTTTGCATTTTTTGTAAAAAAAAGAAGATTTTTAGTCATCATCCTCTTCTTTTTGTTCTAATTTCACCAAAACCTCTCTTGGTTTAGAACCATTATTCGGTCCAATGATTCCACGTTCTTCTAATAAATCGATGCATCTAGCAGCACGGTTATATCCCAAACGAAATCTTCTTTGTAATAAAGAAGCACTTGCTTTTCCTTGTGTCACAACAAATTCAACAATTTCATTATAAAGTGGTTCTTCATAATCTCCATGCCCACTTTCTTCTTGCATAGTAGTAGCATGCATTTCTTCTTCATCCATGAGTAGGGTTTCATCATATCTAGCAATTTGTTGTTTTACGGTATGATCTACAACTGCTTTGATTTCTTCATCAGAAAGGAAAGTACCTTGAATACGAATCGGAATATTTTCCCCTTGTGGTGAAAACAACATATCTCCTTTTCCAAGCAATTTTTCTGCACCTACTTCATCTAAAATAGTACGAGAATCAATTCCGGATGAAACAGCAAATGCAATTCGTGATGGAATATTGGCTTTGACAACACCTGTAATAACATCTGTAGAAGGTCTTTGTGTTGCAACAATTAAGTGAATTCCAGCGGCTCTCGCCATTTGGGTAATACGCATGATAGAATCTTCTACTTCTTTGGCAGCAACCAACATCAAATCCGCAAGTTCATCTATGATTACCACAATAAATGGCATATGTTTAGATTTCTCATTCTCAGGTAAAGATTCATTCTTTTTATCAATATAGGCATTATAACCTGCGATATTTTTGGTTCCTGTCCGACTAAATAGTTCATAACGATTGTCCATTTCAACCACAATCTTTTTAAGAGCAATATTGGCTTTTTTAGGATCTGTTACAACTGGTGCGAGTAAATGAGGCACTCCGTTATACATAGATAGTTCTACTTTTTTAGGATCCACTAATACCAATTTCACTTCTTCAGGCTTGGTTCGCATTAAAATAGATACAATCATACTATTGATACAAACGGATTTACCACTTCCTGTAGAACCAGCTACCAAAAGATGTGGTGTTTTATTGATTTCACAATATTGTGGTCTTCCCATAATATCACGACCTAGAGCCACCAACAGTTTTGATTCTTTTAAAGAAGAGGGAACACTTTCTAAGATTTCACGTACTGTAACCATCGTTGTTACTTTATTTGGAATTTCAATTCCAATTGTAGATTTTCCAGGAATAGGTGCTTGAATACGTACATCTTTAGCAGCAAGTGCAAGCGCAATTTCACTATGTAAACTTAAAATTTTGCTGAGTTTGGTTCCTGAACGTACTTCCATTTCATATTGGGTAACAGCTGGCCCTGGATTGATCGCAACCACTTTTGCTTCTATTCCAAAATCTTGCAATACTTGATGTAATACCTCAACATTGTGATTAATTACTTCTTTTCCCTCTTTATTATTATTTTTAGGTGGTCTAGAAAGCAAATTCATAGGTGGATAAATATACCCATGGTTGACTGGTTCTTCTATTACCTCCCCTGTTTCTTCATTTACACTGATTTTAGGTTCCTCTTTTGTTTCCTTTTCCTCACTAATATGAATGAGTTCATCCACAGAAGAAACTACAATTTTATTATCGTTTTCATACTGTTCTTCAATTTCTTTTATTTTTTTATCTTTTTTCTCTTTCTTTTCATGATGAATGTTGATTTTGATTTTAGAAGTCATCCATTTTATCGCATCATAGAAAGAAACACCTGTGAATAAAATAAGTCCACAAATCATGAGAGCCCAAGCAACAATTTTGGTTCCATTTAAAGCAAATCCCCACATACATAAAGCGGAAAAAAAGGCACCTAATACACCGCCTCCCAAATTGATTCGATTATTGGGACTTGCCATAAAATTATTCACTGTTTCAACAATAATTTGAAAACCTTTTAATTCCTCGTTTTGAATGTATTTAATATGGGAAAAAATTAATATTGCAATCATAAAAATATATAGACCAATTAATTTAGAAGTGAAAAAATCTGGTTTTTCTCGTTTAATCATCATATAAATTCCAATAACCATGACAGCAACAAGTAAGGGATTATACCAAGTTCCTACTAAAAAAACAGCAAAACCACTAATAAAATTACCAACTACACCCGTTTTTGGAATAAAACCAATAATGGCAATTAGAACAAGCAACAACCCAATCAGTTCTGTTTGGTAACCTGTCCCCTTTTTCTTTGTTTCTTTTCGTTTTTTCTTTTTTGCCATATGTAATGCCTCCTACAATATACTAGAAGAATTATACCATAGAATAAACCAAAAAAAAAGCCAGAAAGTGGCAACAATGACAAAACCTAGTCTCCCAGGTGGGCATCACATCAAACTTTTTAGGATTCTTATATCAATATAAGTATTCAACACCAAATTTGAATTAGATTCCCAATGTCATAAATTAGTAGGTTTTTTTATTAACCTCTCTCTGGTAGTTTCATTATAACATATATTTTAAAAAAAGAAAATAGAATTATTCACATTTTTCAACCAATCGATATGTAATGTTATGATTACTTCCCATATTCACATAGATGCCTCTTTGTTTTACATCAGAAACATCGACAGAGACTTTATTGTCTTCTACCAGTGTATCTAAAGAAATACAAAACTGATTTCCTACTCGGTAAGGATATTCTTCTGGATGTTCCCCAATATAAGTATCAGCTGCACTTTGAATGAGTTCTATTCTTGCTTGGTCCACTTCTTTTTGTTTCTTCTCTACTAGTTCTAAAATAATGGGATATGAAATCAATACCAAAATTCCTAATATGACAATAACTCCTAACAATTCGAGTAATGTAAAACCTTTTTTCATATTCTCACCTTACATTCATTTTATAATAAAGAAAATGGAAAGTCAATGTAAACAAATATTATGATTCAAAGAAAAGAGTAAGTAGAAAAATCACAATTCCAATGGCAACTCCAATCCATGTGATTTTAGAATTATGATTGTGAACCATTTCTTCTAATAGTTCAAATACTACAATATAAAAGAGCATTCCTAAAGTAATAGATAATAAAATTCCTAATACAAGACTAGTAATCATTTCACTTAAGAAAAGCATGATAATTCCACCCAAAAAGGTTGATAAAGCAATGACAAATACAAATAATGTCGTCTTTTTCTTATTAGAATTGGATTGATAAAATGTGGAAGTCACTACCATACCCATTGGAATATTATGCAACCCAACTCCAATGGTTACTAAAATCCCCATGGAAGGATTAGTAGCAACAGTACTATAAATCGCCATACCCTCTATGATATTATGTAAAATAAGAGCGATACTAGAAACCAAACCGATATGGAATAGATTTTCTGGAGCAGATGTCTGTTGATCATGCATGTCATGATCGGGAACAAATAAATCCAAAACTTTCAATAGCAGAGTACCAACTATTACAAATCCTAACATCAATAGAATACTTTTCAAATTGGGAAGTTGTTCACTTAATTTTTCATAAGCTTCTGGCAACAATTCTACAAAGATAAGCATTGTCATTACCCCAAAAGCAATACTAATAGATAAATCTACAATTTTACGGTTATTGTTTGTTAAAAATACAATCAATAAACCGATCATCATAAAAATTCCAGTACCTAATGTAAATAATAATGGCATTCTATCACCTCTAAACAATTACCATTTTATCACAGAAAAGAAAAAAAGTAACTACCTTACTCTTCTTCATCAGATATCTCCAAACCTGGTATTTTCTCTGTTATGGAATCTTCATTTTCTTTTTTCTCTTCTTCTTTTTTAGTATCTGGAGCCTTTTTTAATATTGTTAATTTTACAGTACCTGCTTTTGCAATACTTGTACCTGCTCTTACATTTTGTGAAATTACTGTTCCAACTGTTCCTCTTCCAGAAGTAACATAATCGAATGTAAGAGAAATGCCATATTTTCTTGCATAACTACGGGCTTGAGCTTCAGTATCTCCTGTAAAATCTGGTATATTGCCTTTTGGAAGTTTACTATAACTTCCACTTTTTCCTGGAATTACTTCCTCATATGGAACATCAATATCAAACTGAAACTCTTTTTCAACTTGTTTTTCTTCTAAACCTAGATTAACCTTCATAGCCTGTACAACTTCTGCCAAACTATCTTCATAAACCATAAATTCATAAACAGAAGCATTGACGAGTGGATCATAAATAGTAGCGTCCATTCCACTCAAATATAATTTTTGAATTCCTAGTAAATCTTCTACATTTTCTCCTGAACTTTTTGCGATAATATCTTTTCCAACATTGTAAAGGGACAAAATTTGAGGAGTGCTCATGTTGGTTTCCATACTATTACTTATTGTACTCAATAGTTGATTTAAGGTATCCAAACTTCTAACATTTTTGAGTTTATTTAAAATGGCTCTTACGACCAATTGTTGATGTTGCCCACGAACAAAATCATTGACAACACCCTGTCCAATATATTGTTTTGGACAAAATTGCCTTGACCAAACATCTTCACGATGGCGTGTAAAAGCAAGTGCTTGTTCTCCATTTAATGTTTGGAACCCTTTTTCTACATAAATTGTGTTTTCTCCCCATTCGCGATTGCTATTTTGTTCACAGAAAGCAAATGGTACATCCACATCGACACCACCAAGTGTATCAACTAATTTTACGACACCCTTGAAATTCATTTTTACATAATAATCAATGGTAATACCAGTATAATTTTGAATGGTATCTATCATACATTGTTGCCCATAAGAAGCTGCATGTGTAATTTTACTACGTGGATTTCCTGAAACACAAGCAATTGGTACAAAACTATCTCTTGGAATACTTAAAATAGTAGTATTTAAGGTAGTTGGATTAAAGGTAATTAACATGAGGGAATCTCCATTGAAAGCACTATTTGAAATATCTTCTAATTCTGAATCAACTCCTGTCAATAAGACTGTAAAGGGCTCTTTTAATGAGGCATTCTTATTGATGCTTTCACTTTTGATTTCACGTTCTTGTTTCAAAATAACTTTGGTATCGGTTGCGATATTACCAAATTCATATCCTTCTGTATTTTGGAACAAAGTGACATAACCGCCAGGCAAAAAAGCTCCCTCTACTTCCCCATTATACAAAGCCTGAATTAACGTTGGATAATTTTCATATTCTTTAATTTCATTTTTCAATTTATTTTTTTCTATGACTTCTTTGGGAATTTGATTTCCGTCAATACTAGTAGAATCTCCTAGTATTCCAATCGCCCCATTTCCAAATTGTTCTATTTTATTTGCTTTGTTTTCTTTTAATACGACAAAACTACTATGGTAATAATTTTTATTGGTAGACATACGATCTACAACTTGATAAGTTTTATTGATATAATAACCCATAAATGATAGTAAAAAGGCATATAAAATCGTAATAGGAATATAAAATAGATATTTTCCCTTTTTACGAGATACTGATCTTAGATAACCAAGTCCAAATCCTACCCATAACAATAGAATCATAAGTGCAAGTACAAAACGGACCTTATTTTCAATTCCTGTTAATAAAGATAGAGCATATAATAAATAAAAGGATGAAACTGTAAGTGCTATAAATAGTATTAAAAAAAGAATACATTTTTTAGGGTTTGTTTTCCATATTTTTTTTAGCATAGAGTATCTTACTCCTCTCTTATCTTCTATTATTATAACTATTTTTGTTTCTTTAAACAACTAAAACTACTATACTTTTCAAAAATTCACAATATTTGACAATTTCATCTTGGAACAAAATTAAATTTAAAGAATAAAATATATTGTCAATAAAAAAATTATTTGTTATAATGGATTTGTCCAAAAAATGGACCCGTAGCCAAGTGGTAAGGCATGGGACTGCAACTCCCTGATCGCTGGTTCAAATCCGGTCGGGTCCTCCATATATAAAATAAAACTGTGCATACAGTTTTTCTATGCAGATGTGATTTAATGGTAGAATACGACCTTGCCAAGGTCGGTGCGGCGGTCCGATTCCGCTCATCTGCTCCATTGAGGTTTAAACTCGCACACCTATTTAGGAAATGCGAGTTTTTATATACTTTATACAAGTTCATAGTATTTGATATTATGGGCTTTTTTCATTGTACAAAGGAGTGATGAATATTTATGAAAACGACCATAGAATCTTTAGAATTCCCTATTGATGTGAAGAAAAAACTAAAAATGAAAGTAAGTACAACTAACCTAAAGTTTGAATTCTTATCAGGACATATTATCAAATTCAACAAAACAAATTTGAGTATAAGAGAACCACATAAAATAATTGTTGAAAATAATAACAAAAATATTTTAGTTGCTCTACTCTACGATGATTCAGAAAAAGTGTATCTACCTAGAGAAAATGCTATTATATCCCTTACAAAATATATTGCGATTCTTAATACACTCAATAAGTGTTAAACACTAAAACATTTTAAAACATTTTTCGGCAGAAAAAAACACCACTTTTGTTGATTTAGACATGTCAATATGTTAGTATGATATTATAGCTTTTTAGTATATCGTATAAGCACAAGAGGGAAATTCTCTTGTGTTTTTTGTTGCGAAAATGAAAGGGGAAATGAACAATGAACGAAGAAAAAAAGCAATTTGTAGTAGGACTATATCCTCGTGTTTCAACGGAGGATCAGTCAAGATTTGGATTTAGCCTTGATGAACAGGAAGAAAGTTTAAGAAGGCTATGTGAGTACAAACACTATACCATTTACAAAGTATATCGTGAGGAAGGTGTGTCCGCCAAAAGTATGGATCGACCTAAATTCCAAGAAATGATACAAGATATGAAAGATGGTAAGATAAACAAAATTATTGTCTATAAACTAGATAGACTCACACGTTCTATCCAGGATTTAGAAGTTATTTGTAAAATGTTAGAACAATATCATTGTGATTTAGAAAGCGACACAGAAGAAATCAACACCTCTACTCCTACTGGAGTATTCTTTATGAGAATGACCACCATACTTGCTCAACTTGAAATTGAAAGAACTTCCGAAAGAACAAAATTTGGTTTAATAGGAGCTGCCAAGAATGGGCATTTATCAGGGCGAACCCCTCTAGGTTTTACGAAATTAGAGAATCAGAAAGAGTTAATAATTGATACACTATCTGCAGATGTTATCAAGCAAATATTTAAACTTTATTTAGATGGGCATTCGGTTTGTTCCATTGTCAAACAATTCAATCAAGAACAAGTATTACATCGCAAATGGGCAACTACCACAATCGATAAAATACTTTCTAACCAACTCTATATTGGAAATATTGAATATGGAAAAAGAACGGGTGAAAAAGTACAAATTTTTGAAAATGTGGTTCCTGCTATTATCGACAAAACCATTTTTGAAATGGTCCAAAAACGAAAGGAAAAGAATCTAAAAAACTTCCACCGTAAATTGAATTATATCTTTATGCAGAAAATTAAATGCCCAAAATGTCATAAAATTATGGGTGGTTGTTCTAGTACTAGTAAAAACAAAACCAAGCATTCTTACTATAGATGTGCTTGTTGTAATCAACGTATCAATGAAAAGAAAATAGAACAAGCACTTATGACCTTTTTAAATGATATGTTAGATTTCTTTTTGATTGTGGATAATACCTTTAAACCTGTTTGCAATCAAGATACACAATATGAGATTGTAAAGTATCAAAAGTTAAAAGAAGAAATGCAAGCGAAAGTAACAAGAATTAAAAAGGCATTTATGGATGGCTTTTTAGAGCCATCCACACTACAAAAGGAACTAAATGAACTAGAACACGATATCGAAAGAACAACGCATAAAATCAATGAATTAGAACAATTACAAGTCTCTTTGGATTATCGACAAGATATTGAACTTGTATTCAATTTGAAAGAAATAGAAAAGATGAAACAAAAGTCAGAGTATGTAAAAACCAATCAATTATGGAAAAAACTAACACCAGAACAAAAACAATTTTTGATTAATAAATATATTGACACAATTGAAGTAACAATTGATAAAGATTATCATGTATTGATTGAAAACATAATATTCAATCAAAATGAAATTGAAAATATTGGCTATATGTTTCGGAACGATTGCTTTGATATGGTAGTAAATATCAATGAACGTGACATTATCCTTTCGAATGTCAAATCGGATGAAAAAAGAAATTCCTATATTGAAAATTTTAGGAATTACTACAACATTAAAGAAACCACTATTTTAGCAGAATCATTTGATATCAATACATTTTCTAAAGATGAAATTGTTCAAGTAATTCCACAAGAGAAACAACAGAAATTTGATAAAAATAAGTTTACAATTTTAAGAATTGAGGGATAATGAATCTCTCATTTTTATTTTAAGGGGGGTTGATTTATGAACTATTTTTTTAAATTTTTAGTTCCACAATTATTAGAATATTTTAATCAGGATAAAGAGACAGTTAAAGAATTTATTCCAAAAGTGATTACCCAAAAATATGGAAATGTTTTATTGGAATATCATAGTAGTAATAAAGAAATGGAGGAACAGGATGAGATTATTAAACAATGAAAACATTGTAAAAAATCAAGTAGATACGGTTGAACAATTCAAGATACTACAGTACTTGAAACAGAATTTGGATATTTTTTGTTTTCGGGTATATCTGCAAGATCGAAATACCATTCAAGTTGTAGATAGGGAAAATAAGGTTGGCTATTTTAAATATGATAGACAAAATAATGAGGTTGCTTTTTACGAAAATAAGGATTCAGAAAATGAGTTTACAATTTAATGGATTATTGTAGTTTTTTATAAAATGGAATACATATAAGCTCTTATAAAAAAAGGAATTATGTATCAATTAGAATACAATATATATATATTTAGACACTTTTTGGCAAGTGCCAAAATTGTTTTTGCACCAAAAAAACGAAGGTTTTTCCTTATGATATAAGGAACTTCGTTTTTATGTGGTGCAAATCCCATATCCTGTTCACTTTAAAAATTAGGAAAAATTGCACAAATAGTGAAAATCACATATAAAATGTATGTCGTTATTACATACTTGATTCATGTCGATTTAACACCAAATTATATCTTTCGATTGATGTTTTTAGTTGTTATTTTTTCACCTTGCTTTTTATCTAAAAAAGCCACTTCAAAATCACAAAGATTTGCGATATCCTCTATCATATCAAAGTTAGGGCTACTATAACCTGTTTCATAACCTGACAATGTAGTTTGTGCTATCTTTAGTTTTTTTGATAATGTTTCTTGACTATATCCTTTTTGGGTTCTCATATATTTTATAATTTTTCCTAGCATACTATCACCTAAAATGATTATCACATTTCTCGATAGTCAAGTTCATAAATTATCGGAATAATCGTTAACAAATATCTTTTCTATTAATATTACTGGTTGTAATTTGTTCTTTTGTTTCTCTATCAATAAACACAATATCAAAATTACATTGGTTGGAAATTCTCTCAATCATTTCAAAGCAAGGATTAGTAGCTTCTGTTTCATACCCTGATAAGGTAGTTTGCCCAATGTTTAATTTTTTTGCAAGTTCCGTTTGGTTATAGCCACTTTTCACTCGCATATATTTGATTATTTTTCCTATCATAATGTTCTCACCTGATGTTTTGATTATCGCATTTCTCGTTATCTTTTTGTTGACTTAACGAGATACTCGTTATATAATTTGTTTATCAAGTAATTCGATAACAATTAAAGGAGAGATAATATGATAATCGCTTTAAAAGAAGAAAGACAAAAACACCATTATTCTTTACAAACAATGGCGAATAAATTAGGTGTTTCTAAAACATATTACTGGCAAGTAGAACAAGGTCAAAGGAGATTGGTTTATTCTCTTGCCGTTAAGATTGCAAAAGTTTTAGATTGTACTACAAATGATTTGTTTTATGACTACTTTATAGAAAAATTAAATTTAGAAGGAGTTGAATCTGATGTTAAAGACTTTAAGAAAAATAAGAAAAGAAAATCAAATTACAATCTATGATATGGCTGAATATCTAGGCATCACACCATCATTTTATAGTCAAATTGAAAATGAAAAGAGAAGATTATTTTACGATACGGCAATCAAAATCGCATATTTTTTTGATATGACCCCTAAAGAATTATTTGAACAAAATGAAAGAAAGGATTCTAGCTATTATGTTTCTAACCATTGATAATAATACAAGATCTACATTAACAAAAGAAATGTTGGATGTAGAATTAAATGACATTGTTCTTGATACTATTACCTACATGATTGTAGCTTATATTATTACTTACATTCGTTATTATGGGGTATTTTCTGTTAATGTTTGTAAACGATTGATTCAACAAAGTTTACAAGAAAATAAGATTTCAGCTAAATATCATCAGGATATTATGGATGATGTTTTTCGAATTTTAGAAAATGAGTATAATGTTAAACAGCAAAATTTAGATTTCCAACTATATGATTTAAAACAATTTGAAGAAATGAAAAATATCAAGTTTCAAATGTGACTTGATATTTTTTACAAAATAATTCACTATTGCCAATTACACAGTTCATTTTTGTTCGGCAAAACTTATTTTACCATTTTTGGGTAATTCTAATGTTAAAAATTGAAATTGTCCATTATATTTTTTTCTGATTATTTCTATAATAGTTTTACAACATTTTATATAATGAGAATCTTCAAAAAATTCATTATCATGTACGACTTCAATAGTTGCATGTGAACCCTTATTAATAATATTGTAAAGTGTATCTAAATTATTAATACTAACATTTAAACTTTTAGGATCATCTATTATTTGTTGTTTCAAATTCTTTATATAAACTTCAGATGATTTAGATTCATTTTGATTGTTTGGATATTCAAACCTTGAAATTGTTTCAATCACATATCGACAATAGTTATGTATATATAATTTTTGATTAGAAGTAATATTATTTGAAATAGCTACATCATATATCTCCTTTAATTTTTCTAAATAAATTGAATCGTATTTTTTATCATCTAAATAAATTCTTGTTTTTAAATCACCCTCTACCTTTAATTTAAAATATAAAGCTTGGTCACTATAATGAAACTTAAACAAATTTAAGAAAAGTACATTATGACTTGTGATAATTATTTGGGAGGTTTTATTCTCACTAACAATATTAGTAATATAGCTATATATACCATATAAGTTTGGATAATCAACGGATGTGATAGGATCATCAATAAAAATTATAGATTTTTCCTTTTCTGTATATAGTAGCCTTAATTCTGCCACAAACAAAGCAAGTGCAATAATATTTTTTTCACCATCACTTAACAATTTTTCTGCTTTTTGACTTACCTCACAATTATTTAAAAATAAATCAAAATTTTCATCTACTCTATAATTTGTGATAGAAAAATCATCTAATATATTATTTATAGTTTTCAATAATTCGTTCTTTTCTTTTATTTCATTTTGATAAATTTGTTTTAACTCTGTAACATCTTTTTCTAATTCTTTAGACTTCTTTGTTAATAACTTAAATTCTTCAATTTCATTTCTAACCATATTATATACAATAAATTTACCCGTAGTATTCAAATATTCTTCGTTCGCTTTTTTTCGTTCAGCACTAGATTTATTAATTTTATCATTTGTATCTCTTATAGTTTTCAACAATTGGGTATAATTTTCAAATAATTCTTCAAAGATATCCAAATCTATTTTTCCTATTTTATCAGAGCAATCATTATAAATATTCTCTTCTTCTAGCTTACTTTCTAATGATTTAATAATTTGTGAATTAAAAATCTTTAACCTATTAACGCAATCATTTGTTTGTATATCAAGATTTATTTTAAATATTAATGAAATATTTTTCACCTTTGTTTCATTTATCTTGTATTGTATGTCAACGTTATTATTAATACTTTTAAAATATTGTATTTGGTTATTTATAAAATCTTCTGTTTTTCGAAGATTACTGTTAACATAATTTTTATACATTTGAACGAGATTTACATTTGAAATATTTTGTTCGCAAAATGGGCATTTATTATCTTTTATTAAGTTAGCACCTTGAATCTTCCAGTCTTTTTCGACAGTTTCAAAATTGTCTAAATATTTTTTTACAAAATCAAGTTTTGATTTATCCTCACTAAACTTTAATGTATCATTTATTCTTACAATAACGTTTTTCAAAGCTTGTTTATCATTAAATTCGTCTATGGAAAACTGTATAATATCATCATTACTAAAATTCTTTAAACTTGAAACATATTGTTTATGTTGTTCTCTTAATTTTTCCAAATTATTTATTGGAATTTTTTTTGAATCTAGAGTATAAAAATGTTTCAAGTTGTATTCATTATTATATTTCTGATTTGCTCTTGTAGTACCAGTATCTTTTATTGTTTGTAAAATTCCTTTAGCTATTTTCTGCTCTATCTGTTCTACTAATTCATTACCTCTTTTTCTAGTTTTATCTACTTCAATAAGTTTTTTATTATAGTTTGTTTTTGACTCCAATTCTATTCCATAATTTAATATCTGCTCTTGAAACCGGTTATTTTTGAAATCTGATTGATAAGTTATTTTAGAATCAATATAATCCTTATTAAATACAGGTATTTTTTTAGGGTTTAAAATTTCATCCCCATAGGTAGTAAATGTATCATCACTATAACAGACTTCTACTAACATTCTATCTTTACTATCAATAGTTTTTAATAGTGATAGTCTATCTTTATATACAATGTTGCTATCTATCATCATATTACTTACTGAAAATAATTTTGAGATAGAACTTTTTCCAGAACCATTACTGCCATAAATAAAAATACAATTATTCCTAGCATTTGTAAAATTCATCATTTGGTTATCAGCAAACTTTGTAAATGAAGTTCTAATATTTATTAAATCAATTTTCACGTACACCATACTCCTAACAAAAAACTCGCACTAAACCTATTAAAGTCTAGTACGAGCCCTTTAACATATCAATATTTTATCATAAATTTTATTTATTACCAATTATAATAATTTTATCTTCATTATAAATTAAAAATATTCTAATTTATTATATCTTTTTACTTACTTTTACTCTCACCTATCTCATGGTTAATAGCATAATTGGATACAGCTCTAAAATTATCATCATATGGATATACTTGTTGCCCAAATTGCAACCACATAGTTCCCCATGATGCACCTGTGTTTAATAATTCTTGAACCATATTATTTTTTAGTGTTTCGTTTCCCTGTTGCTGATTTAGATCAACACAACCTTCTTCATCATATAATTTGCTTTGCAAATCACATTCCAATTTATCACATTGATAGGCAAACATTGATTCTTTAGTTCCATGAGAATCAAACTCTAAAAATAATTCTTCAATTTGCTTTCCATCTATTAAGCCACTTAATATTTTATGTACTGCTTCACATTCTATTTTTTCTTTTTCTTCTTTCTTTATTTCAAATTGGGTTAAATCTCCAATAATAGTTTCTCCCAATTCATGAACTGCTAACATAAATATAACCTTCATAATATCAACATCATACTGATATTCAGATTTCATCGCAATTGCTAGCATTTGAACTCCAAAGATATGTTCTGCCACACTTTCCAATCTTTCTCTTTGAACATTCCAATTTTTCCAACCAGTTCTTATTACATTTTTCAGTCTGTTACATATTACATAATAATTTATTACATTTTGCTCTTTTGACATGAAATCTCACTCCTTGATAAATTATTCTAGCATTTTATTACAAAACAGTCAATTAATGATGTAAGAAATGACATAAGAATTTTTCATAATTTATTGACTTTTCAATCACTAAAGCGTTATAATTAATACATCAAATGCAAATGAAGCTTGCTTTAAAAAGTGTGCATAACCCCTTTTGTAACTGCTCCATAAGGTAAAATCGTCGCACCAAGTGACGTTAATGATTAAATCAATCTGAAATATGATTGATTTTTTTGTCGACTAAAAGTCTTGTAAGAGACCTAGTCAAGAAAGGTGAAGCAAATGAATGAAGAAAAGGAATTATGTAGACTACCTAATATTAGAATGGAAGACAGTAAAAATAATATCGAAATAGTAAAATGTAATAAATATATAGACAAGTTTTATGAAATAACAAAAGAATATCAAAAAGAATATTTAGGTAGAATGAAAACTATGAGAGCTGATAGAAAAAAGTCTTTTTATGATATGGTTAATGATTCTAAAAGTGTTGTTGCTGATGAAATGATTTTTTACAAGTAATTTAGACTTCTTTAAAAATATGAGTAAACAAGATATACGGGTGTGTCAAGAAAAATGTGTAAGTTGTCTATAAGTCATATATAAATTGTCAAAGATCTAATTACAGTACTTGCGAAATCTATCTTGAAATTGTGGATGAGCATCTAACTGATTTCTAACTATAGACCAATTTTGAATAGTAGAATCTTCCCATTTTTTATAGAGTTCTGTAACACGTAAATACAATAATTTGAATAGAGCATTTTCATTCGGAAAAGCTCCTTTTTTTGTTACCTTTCGAAATGATGAATTAACTGATTCAATTGCATTAGTTGTATACATGATTTTCCTGATTGCACTAGGATAATCAAAAAGTTGTTCTACATGCTTGAAATTACGTTCCCAAACATCTACTGCCCCAGAATATTTG
>CAJTIX010000009.1 GCA_910576795.1 uncultured Bacilli bacterium | reverse complement strand
CAAATGGATTAATCTTGCTTTGAGTGCATTGGTATGTTTACTCATCATGAATGCTTTAAATACAACATCTGATGTTAGTTTCAATATTTGTTCTTTTGTCTTCATGTATTACCTCCTACTTATAACATACGAGGTTTCTTAACTATTTCCTTCTTATAAACAAAAAAATCGAAATTTCTTCGATTCATTTTTCAATAAATATTTTCCTAGTTACGAAATTCCATACCATCACAACAGCAGTCGCAACTAATTTACTAAACATATAGTATATATTTCCAACATCAGTCATTAGATACATGACAAGTTGATTGATTCCAAGACCAATTACACTAAGAATTGTAAATATAATGATTTCTTTGAAAGTTTGTTTTTGTTTCACATCAAATACCCAGTAGATACTTGCAATATAGTTAAAAATCAAAGATATAATAAATGAAATAATAGACGATATCATATAATGAATAGACATAAATTCTGTAAGTACATAAAGTAGGCTATAATCAATTAGAAACGCTACAACTCCTACAACCCCAAATTTTAAAATTTGTTCTAATAGTTTTTTTCTTTCATTTTTATCCAATATTATGTTTCTAATTTTTGTAAGCATACTTTCCCTTAATTCCTTTTTTAAAATCACGATATCCTCTATACATATTTCTGATTTTGCGATATTTATCTTTTTCAAATACAAGGACATTCCTAAAAGCCCCTTTTAAGCCATTGCGAATAAACTCACAATATTCAGGAAAAACATCGTGATACATATCGTAAACATAATTGATATTTCTTACAATATAATATCTTCTAATGTAATTATGGTTACTGCATACTAGGTTTCTTCCCAAAACATGCTTAATTTTAATATCCCCTAATTCATGTTCTAATGTCACATAATTCAAGCGAATTACCTTATAATTATTTTTATTCAAATTCATTCCGTATTCAATATCAATAGAATCAATAAACAGCCACTCTTTAAATCCACCCACTTTTTGATGAGCTTCTAAATTGATGATGTTGCCTGAGGTCATCACTTCCATAACCTCTTCTACTTCTATATCGGGTTTTAGCGCACCACTTTTCGTATTATGCCAAGGTGAAATCAATCCTATATTTTGATTTTCATGATTCTCTAGATATTCTATTAATGTTTCTAACTGTTCTGGGTCAAAGCAACTATCCTGATCCATCGTTAGCATCCATTGAAATCCCTCTTGTCTTGCTAAATCGGCACCCATGTTTAATGCCTTTGCAACACCTAGATTTTCATAATTTGGGACATATACAATCTTTTCACTTTCTGGTAATACATTCTTATTTTCCACATTTTCTGTATTGTCTATTACATATAATTTGCTTACTAAATTTAGGTAAGTTTCTATATTTTTTTTTACCTCCATATCAGGATGGTATAATGTTACTATACTGGCTAATTTCATATACACTCGTATAATCAATCTTATAGAAATCATTAATTAATTCTACAGTTGATTAATCCTTTCTATTTGATTTTTTTATTATACATCTAGATGTATAATAAATTCGCACTGTGGATTTGTTTTTTCATAATTACAGCCACTTTGTGGACTGGTTTAAGGAGTCTCAAACCACAGACTCCTTATACCTTATTGATAGTATACAATGTTTCTATATGCTACCTCATAATTTTCTATTCCTTCTTGATATATTTATATTATACTTTCCATATTAATATCTTTTTGTTCAATTAATTTTCTATAAAACAAACTATCGTCTTATCATGTTAACAATCTTACTTCGTATTTTTTTTGGTATCACGCGTCTAATCCATTTTCTTGGACCTGTTTCCCGAAAAACAACTCTTTGTGCATCTGCTGGATATACTACCTGTTCTCCTTTTTCACCAAGCATTTTTTCAATCATTTTTTCCATACATACCATATCATTTGCCATATAATCCATCTGATACAGTTTTCCAAAACACTGATTGTTTTTTTTGAGTGTAAAAGGTAACAAGGCGAGTAATTCATCGAAAGTGAAACTTTTTTCTTCAATGTTATTTAACACCTGTGTACGAATCCATAGTCCCTGATGGTTATGTGGAATAAATTTATTTTTCTTAGCACTTATATGGTACCCATTTTCCTCTATCAATTTTACATAATGATTCCATGTATATCCACTCATATTTGAGAAAAATTCATTGTGAAAAGAAGCAGGAAGATAGAACGAACCTATATATTTGTTTTGTTCAAACGTATGGATAACACCATTAATATAAGCATCACTTTCAATCGCATTTTCAATTGTTTTCACAATATTAGAATCATCTATTTCTATAATTTCATCTTTATAATTTCTTTGTAAATTTAGTAGACAAACATAGTCATATTTTTGTATCCAATTCTTTTTTTCTTTATATAAATAATCAATTGGATTTACTCGTTTTATTCTCTCATCACATTTACTTACATCTAAAGAATCCGTGACAATAATGACATCATGTTTTTTGATTTGGTTGGTATACTCTTTTAGTAATTGTAACGTTTTACAATCTGATACTACAATATAGATTAAACTTTTTTTCATTTCCGCTTCTATTTTACAAATGCTATAATTTAAGTTGAGTCCTTGATAAATATCAATTGGGTCATACATACGCACTAAATTTTTTAAGATAAAATCTATGGGATACAAATGATTTTTTTCAATATAATTTAAACAATTTCTACCATCCATTCCATTATTTAAATAAAGAGCATCATTTTTATCAAATACTAAATTTTTTCGCTTAATAAAAGGACAATTAAAATTTTTAATTAGGTTATAAGAAGAATAACCATAAATATTATAGTTCTTTTCTCTTTCCACGGATTTGAAATACCCTAAATCTAAATAAGTATCCCACCGAAATCCATTTTCCTCTAAATAATGTGTAAATGTAAGTTCATGCTTAGTCACAACATCTAAAAAAGAAAGCATATGTTCTACATCATAGCGATTCCAATATTCAAAGAATGCACTGCTTTCTAATACATTTTTTCGAAAAGCAATAAAAAATGTTTGAATATGGGCAGGTATATATCCATATTTTAAATTTCCATATCCATCTTCACTATCATAGTTTGCCGTAAGTCCCCAGAAATCAACATCCCTTTGTGACATTGTTTCTATGATTTTCTTAAAAGGCTCAAATGGTCCATAAAAAGTATCATTTAAGAGAATAACTTCATCATACTTATTAAAATATTCTCTCCCATATTTATCATAGGCGTATTTGAATGCAGCTGCATCCAAACCAATATTATTTCTTACATCAACTTTATCTGTATAGTTTAATAATTTTTCCATTTCCTCATTTGATAAATAAGAATTAGAAACAATTAGAATATCATCGATTGCTTCTTTTAAGGAATCTAGCATAAATAAAACATAATCGTCTACAATAGAATCTGTATCATAAAATATAAATATTCCTAGCCTATTTGCTTTTTTCTTTAAAACCATAATACCTCCTATAATAGTTTTCTATTTTTTATAATTTCTCCGATTGTGGTCAAATGACGTTTTCCACTAAACCGAGGTAAACTATCTAAATATTCCTTTGTATCTTTAAAAATACTATAATTATAACAATAATTACCACTAATTCTATGAAATGGCGTATATGCATCTATACTTGATATCTTCAGATTTTTATATTTTTTTGTAAGCTGACAGTATGCGGTTGCGAATGCAAAAATTCCTTGAGTAACTCCGGTAATTAATTCTTTGTTGGCAGAAGTAATACCATATACAAATCGATAATTTTGGTTCTCATCTAGATCATACTTTAATAAAGTTGGATCCTCCGAAGAAAATAGTGCTTCCAAAAACATTGCTTTCGTATTTTCCTCTAATATAGCTGTATTCAAAAGAAAATTATTATTCTGTGCATAAGAAAATAAATAAGAATGCATAATACCACTTTCTATATAATAGTTTACTTTAGTATTATTGGAATTTGCTATATAGGCACCTACTATATTGATGTCACTGTTTATATTAGATTTCACAAAATGTCTTAATTGAATTAAGATTTGTCCACTCCATCCTAAATCAACCACTGCAATGTTCTTTGCTTTCCCTATTTTTTCTTTTAGATATTTTTGAGCTGCTAATTTAGAATTTTTAAAATAATCATTAATCAGTGATGCATTTTCATAGATAAATTCCTTAAATAAACCATAATTTTCTTCAGTTAATGTATCATTGATTTTAAGTGTTGTTTTATTTAATTCTTCGATTAAAATCGTTAAATCACTATCAATTAACATACTTTGAATTGTCTCCTTAGTATTCAGTCTAGGTTTAAAATAGAATTCTATAAATTCTTCTGGCATCTCATCAAAATTTAATTCCAAGGCTGCGCTCCTAGAGATAACGACATATTCATTTGGAATGGTATTATAAAATTCCTGATAGACCTGATGGACTACTTTCATATCTCTAGCTAAAAATAAAAATTTATCGATATTATTCTTTTTTGCAAAATCATCTAGCCATTCACAAAACCCACAAACCAATAATCCTGCATATTTAAATCCATATTCAAAATACGGATTATAACATGCAACATTATTGTAAAAATAGTTATCTACAATTGCTTTATTGATAGAGGAAACGATAGAATGTTCAATTGTATCATATTCAGATAATGTAGAACATTTTGGATAATAATATGTCTTCCAATTGTTTTTTTTACTACCTTCAATATCGGATAAATAATTATCACCAACATGAACATAGGTATATTGCTCTCCTATTTTTTTTGATGCGATTTTTTGCAAATTTCCGCTTCCTTTGTTCTCCTCGTACTCACAAGACACAAATAATTCCTTAAAATCTTGATAACCACAATTTGTTAACAAATCTATTAGGTATGTTTTGGGCCAATACATATCACTCGTGATTATTATAATTTTCTTTTTCTCTAATAATTTATCATACAAAGCTTTAAAATATGGATTACAAACACAAAAATCTTTTTCTACTTCAAATTCTATTTCTATTGCTTTCATTGAATCAATTTTAATATATTTTTCTAAGATTTTATAAATATCATATATATTAATTTCTTGATTTTTTTTATGAATTACTTTTCTAGCCTCTTGTTCCGCCTTTACTCGGTAGCTTTCGAAGTTTTCTATCCCTAATTTACTCCCAACAAGTCGAAATAAATCAGTAGGTTTGTTTATATTTCTTAAAATGAGTGTATCAAATATATCAAAAGATATCACATCATATGTTTCTAATTGTTTCATTAATTTATCAATTGCAATTCTATGCTTTGGTAGTTGTTTCCCTTCTGATGTTTGTACCTTTTGGACAGTTTTTCTCCTCAAATTATGACTAATATAACGAAGTGGTTTGGTGTATTTCCAAGTTCTAGAATTCCAAATGCTCGATAATTTCTGTGTCAGTTCTTGATTTTCTTCTTTTAATTTTTGATTATCATATATTAGCTGACTATTTTCTTGATATAATATACCATATTTATTGTGATATTCAATGTTTTCCTGGATAATTTCTTCCATACTTTTTATATTATTATGTTCCACTTTTTCACCTTCTTTATGTAGTATTATCAATTTTTACTAAATTACTATACCTCCTCTGCAAATCCACGTTCTAATTTTCTAAATACCCGAATTCCAACTAGTAAGATTACTAAACCCGTAACCAATACCAGCAATAGCATTTTCAAATCAGGTAAGGTCTGGTGGTATAAAATATCACGATAGCTGTTGATTATAGTTGCAAGAGGATTCAACTGAATCAAGGCACTAAATTTCGTATGGGCAAATACATCTGGTGAATATAAGATTGGAGTTGCATAGAATAACATATTGACAATAAAATTGATAATATATTCAGCATCTCTAATATATACATTAATCGCACTTGTAATAAATACAATTCCTAATGTAATTACATATTGTACAAGAATCACAAGTGGTAGGTATACTAAATATCCACTAAACCCAATTCCACTAAATAGCAAAAATGCAAAAATAATGAGACAAGAGATCAAATAGTTAATTAAGCCACTCGTTACAACAGATATAGGCAATATTTCTCTTGGAAAATACACTTTTTTGATAATACCTGCATTTCCCAAAATAGTATAGGTTCCTTGACTTAGGGAAGTAGTAAACCATGTCCAAGGTAATATACCAATAATTAAAAATACTACATAATTTGGTTCTGGACTTTTCAAAATAATAGGGAATATAATTGCGTATACCAGTACTTGTAACAATGGATTGACAAATGACCATAGTATCCCTAAAAAAGATCCCTTGTATTTTCCTCTAATTTCTTTTTTGACATTACTTTTCAGTAATTCTCTATAATTGTATAAATTTTTAAACATATGTCACCTACCCACAGACTTTGATATATTCTTCCACTACTTCTTCTGTCGCACCATCCATTTTCACTTCCCCATTATAAATCCATATTGCCCGATTACATAACTGTTTAATCGATTCTAAAGCATGACTTACAATGACGATTGTTTTGTCACTATTTTTGAGTTCTTGTAGTTTTGCAAAACACTTATCTTGAAAATGTTGATCTCCTACTGCTAAAATTTCATCAATCAAAAGGATTTCAGCATCTACATTGATGGCAACAGAGAATGCGAGTCGCATATACATACCAGAGGAATAAGTTCGAATGGGATTGTCAATAAATTCTTCCAATTCAGAGAAAGAAATAATATCATCCATTCTTTTTTCAATTTCTTTTTTCGTCAAACCAAAAATAGAGGCATTGAAATAAATATTTTCTCTTCCTGTAAAGTCAGGATGAAAGCCTGCTCCTAATTCAAGTAAAGAGGTCAATTTCCCATTTGTTAGAATTTTACCTTTGGTTGGATATATAATTTTAGTCATTAGTTTTAACAATGTACTTTTTCCACTACCATTGGTACCAATTAAAGCAACTGTTTCACCTTTTTTGATCTGTAAATTGATATGATCCAATACTTTTCTACTTTCACTTTTCTTTTTGTTCCAAAAAACAAGTCTTTCTTTTAATGTACTTGGTTTATCATAGAACACCTTAAATGATTTGGTCATGTTTTGTACATCAATTGCGATATCCTGTTTTGCCATAACTACCTCCATAACATACTTATCATTATTATAACATAAAAAGCCATAATTATATGACTTTTTTATCTCTATTTACAGTTGCTCTTATCTTAAGACAAAACGCAAAGAACGTAAATAGTATTTTCATAAGAATTTGATTCAAGATTCCTGCATGGTTATATTTGCTTTGAAAATAATATTGGCTTCTTTTTAAATTTTTATATTTTTGAACACTGGTATGTACTTGATCAATCGTAACAGAATGGTTATGGAATACTTCTACATTTCCATTGATTACTGTTTTTTGATGTATTTGTTGTAATTTTTTTGCTAACACATTTTCTTCATAATATAAAAACATATTTTCATCAAAATAACCTACTGTTTCTAAATCTTTTCCCTTGATCAGAAAGAAACTTCCTGATACAGCTTCTACCTCTACAATATTATGTTTCACTTGTTCTACTGTATAATGCATTTTTCTTTGATATTTTTTATAAACACCAGGTAAACTGAGTAGAATATCTTGCCAGGGTGAAGGTACTTTCCATCCACAATTGTATCCTGTATGTTCTCTAATCATAGGTGCTACTACTGCAGTCTTGTCATCAAAGGTTTCAATCAAAGTTTGAATATCTTTTTCACTATAAATTACAATATCAGTATTACTCATAATGATGATACAATCACCATATTGTTCCACCAAGTATTTTGCGCCCCTATTTAACCCAGCCCCATAACCGCCATTATGGGCATTTTCTAATATTACTATTTTTTCATTTTCTAATTTTTTGATTTTAGAAAGAGAGTCATCTGTGGAACAATTATCTACAATTACAATGGTATCAATGATTGAATAGGATGAAACCATTTCTACCATTTTTTTCACATTTTCATAATCATTATAATTGACCATTACGAATCCTGTTTTCACTTAACATTGCTCCTTTCTAAACCACCAAGCAAAATATAAGCAACTAATATACTCACAGAAGGAGATGTGATAATATGACCTGAAAATAAAGAAAGTAATAAAATGAGCAAAATACTAACAAGATAGTCTAGTTTGAAATGAACCTTCCTATTTTTCCATATCAAAATGAGTATCCATAGCAAAGGAATAAAATATAGAATTCCACCTAAAATGCCATGTCTTAGTACAATATCATAATAATCCATTTCAATTAATTTCATGTTGACATGATCTGTTGCGTAATTCTCAATGTACCCAATTCCTAATAATTTCTGATTCCATGGTGCTTTTTGATAATTTTCTACTGTGTTACTTAAAAAAGTAACACGTTCACTAAATATGAAATGATCTATTTTATCCACCGTAAGTAAGTCAGATATGGAATGAATCTCTAAAAAATCTAAGTGAATTTGAATATTTTTATAAAAAGACGTCTTTGGTACAACGAAAATCAATGAAACGATTCCAAGAATCAATCCAATCCCAAGATAAGAAAGCTGATTCCATTTATGTTTTTGGAACAGTTGCGTAATATAGGAAATTCCAAAAATGACAATTGTAATCATTACACTTAAAATCGGAACTTTGGTTCCTATCGCAAAATAAACACCCAGAAGAATCACCATGCCAAGTAACAGAACCCATTTTTTATGATTCATGAAACGATAGAATAAAAATGGAAATAAAATAGATAAAATTCCTCCAATTTCATTTGTGGAATAAAACCACCCAATGGTTCCTGTTTTACTATATGCATAGCTACTAAAACCTGTATGGGTCAAAATAGGAAAAAGGATGAACCCAAGATAAAGCAACAATACATAGCATAAATATTTGGAGTTGATTTTAAGTCTTTCTTCCAAATGTAAATTGTAAAGTAAAAGTAAGACCATAGGAAAGAAAAAAGTCCTTACCATAGATTGACATTCATAGAAAATAACGTCAGTTCCCTTTTGGAAAAACACTTGTACTGTAAATAAAATCATATAGGTAATTAATAGAGATATCATGAATATTATTTTATGTTTATACCGACATTTGCTTATAAAAAATAAATCATATAATAAGAGTCCTAAAAACAAAATTTTAATGACCATAATACCTGTAAATGAAATGTGTAATAAATGGATGGAAAGTGCGGTTACACAATCAAAAATTGGTCCTAATAATAAAAACCATACAATGATTGTTTGGATATGAATTCGAATCCACTCGTTTATTTTTTTCATGATATCATCCATTCTATTTCATTTCCATTATACCAAAATGTAAATTTAAATACTAGAAAAAGTATCATTTGATACTTCCCGTTTAAATCTTCTGTTTTTTCATTTTGCGAATCGATTGAACCAAACCACGTTCTATTTTGATTACCTCTGATGCGAGTTCCATACATTCTTCACTTGCTGAAAAAATCAAAATGGTTCTTTTACCATATAATTGATCCAATACTTTTTTAATATTTTCTTTTTCTGTTTTCGAAAGAGAAATTGGAAATTCATATAACATAATAATTTCACTTTGGGTAAGTAACGTTCTAGCAAGCCCAACTAAATATTTTTTCCCTTCTGGTAAGGTAGATAAATCGGTACGATATTTTTTCGGCAAAGTATTGATGTAATCATCTAATCCTAAGGATTTACAGACTTCTTTAATTTTGCTTCTATCACGACATATCATTTCTAGATTTTTCATAATGCTACCATGAAAGAAATAAGGCTTTGTTGTAAGATAATTGACATTGGTTTTGTGCACCTTTTCTGTATAATCCCAAATATGAATTCCGTCCACATAAATATCGCCAAGATCTTGTCTAATTTCTCTTCTAAGTAGATTGAAAATAGTACGTTTTCCACAGTTTCTTTGTCCTAAAAATAATACAGTTTCATTTTCAGGAATATGAAATGAGATATCTTTGAGACGACTATTATGTACATCTCCATTCGTACTTGTATAACTTACATTTTTAAAATCAATGTTACCTAAAATATCATCTGTTTTATTATTTCCAAAAGCAAGCAATTCCTTCTCTGTAAAATTGAGTATAATAGAAACACGATTGGTAGAAATATTGGCCTTTTTGATTTCTGTTAAAATGGTCATAAAATCATTCGCAACTTCAATACCTGAACTTAAGTATGGAACAATCAAAAAGTATAATGTTAAAGATACTTGTCCCTTTGATACCATGTATACAATAAATATCGTCATCGCATAAATGACAAACTGATAAAAGACGTGGAAATATTGATCTAAAAAACAATAGTCAATATTCCACTGATTTTTCTCTTTTATATATCCATTACAACTGTTTAAAAATCTACGTTTGACTTGTTTGGTAACATTCAAATCCTTCATAATCTCTTTGGAATCCATTACTTCTGAAAAACTTTCATATTGAATATCATGTGCCTCTGAAATTCTTTTGTTGGTTTTCGCAATTCGGTTGTTAATCCAATTCAAAATAAAGAAATTTAAAATATCCACTAAAATGATGACACAAGCAACTGGTACATTAATGAAAAAGATTGCACCAATGGTAAGAATTAACCTTAGTAATCTCGCAGTTCTGGTTGCAAGTAAATCTGAAAAATTGGCCACATTGTATACGTCATTATGAATGATATTGATTAGTTTTTCTTTGGAATTCGTCTCAAAATTAATATCATTCGCATTCGCAATTTTATCAAAAATTTTTTCTTCCAAGTTCATATAAGTATGTCTTAACAATTTATAATAAATCCGATAATTGATATCCCAGAATCCCTTACGTAATACAATAAATAAAAAACCTATCGTTAAAAATAAGTAAACCAAATTGTATTTTCCAAGATTGATATTGGTAATTACATTGGCTGCGAATATAGGTTCAATAATACTACAAATAGAAGCACCTAAAACCGTTATAAAAGCAATGAAAAAATATTTTTTGCTCGGTTTCGCAACACGGTACCAATTTTGAAACATTCGAATATTTTCTCTCACCCAAATCACTCCTATTATGAGTATACCATAGCGAATAAAAACCCTTTATTAAAAATATATAAAGTTGACATTTGTTGACAAAAAAATACGGAAATTCCGTATTATGATAGTCTTTCATATAAGAAATAAGTGACCATTTTTGTTTGATATCTTTGTGTATGATAATCTATGAGCTTATAATCTTTTGAAATAGAGGGAAGTTCATCTAACACATTTCCTTTTTTTAAAAGCGCAATACGGTCTATTACACTTTCTTTTTGTAAAATTACAAAGTGTGGTTTTTTCTCACGAATGTAAGCTCTTTGTTGATCCATCATTTCAGGGTATCTTTCATAGTCAATATTATTTTTCATAAAGTAATAAAATTCTGGAATATTACCAGTAGTGGTATAAAAACCGCCATCTAAAAAGCCATAATTTAACACTGTTTTGTCTTCACTTTTCATAATTCTTTCTGCAAAACGATATTGTGCATAATCCTCTTTACTCCATTTGATCATTTTCGTATTTCCACACATAGTATAGAGAGCTAGAAAACTTAAAAAGATACAACCCAAATTTGAGATTTTCCATTCCTGTTTGGATGAATAAGATAAAAAGATTAAAAATCCAATTAAGATAAAAGGTGTCAAAACAAACGGATAGTAATGGAAACTGGTTCCACCAACATAAATAAAGATTCCCGTTGTTAACATACAAGTAAGTAAAGTGATATTAGCTCCCTTTTTCCCCCATTGATTCCCTTTTTGGAAAAGTAAGAAGAAACCAACCACAATTCCCAAGAATGTTGGAAGATTATCAAACAAATTTTTAAATAAAAGGGATAGAGTATTTGTAATTTTAGTGATTATAGAGCTCGTACTGGAATAAGCATTCATATTGACAACAAAATAAACATTCCATAAATCACCTAAAGCATTGTGCAGTCCAAAGTAAATCAACCAAGGAATGGTTGCGACTAACATTCCCAATAGATAAATGAAACAATTTTCAAATGCTGCTTTATATTGTTTGTTATAACATTGAATTGCAAATACACACATCATCCATCCAAACCAAAATCCAAGAAGTGTATATTTCATCCATAAAATAGAGCCTGCTAATATACCTACTAAGAAAACAGTCTTTCTAGAAATTAAAATATCTTTCTCTTTTAAATAAGAAATCAAATAGTAAAAGGAAATCATAAAAAGAGATAAACTAAATTCTTCTACACTTCCGCCATGACTGAATGATCCTAAGGTTACAATCGATAGTGTAAAAATGGGAATAATCAAATAAGCTTTTTTTTCTTCGAAGAATAGAGTAATTATTTTATATGTATAATAGAGAAATATAGAAAAAGACAATACTTCTAGAATAAATACACCTAAAAAACTCCTGTAACTGATCAGCGATCCAATTCCATAAATCAGATATAAAAGAGGTCCTTTTTGTTCAAACAAAGATTGATAAGGAACAACACCTCTTACCATTCCTTTTCCTACTGTAAAAAAGGCATTGGCATCAACCCAATCATTGATACGATATAAAAAGGAATTTTTACTACAAATCATTAGAAATAAAAAGGCAATACCAAAACAATATAAATAAGGTTTTATCCACTTTTTATTTTTTATCATACACTTCACCACTTATTACTATTTTACCATGTATTTTATAAAATAAATGAAAAATTTGTCATAATTCAATAAGAAAAAAGGAATTTTTTAAATTCCATTAGTGGAACGATTGATTTTTACTTTTGTTTCATATACAAAATTTGTGAAATCTTTTCTTTTATGTTGCGTCATTTGACTATAGAATTCATGCAAAATTGACCTTATTTCAAATGCTTTACGAAGTAATATTTCTTCTTTTATATCAAATAATAGGAAATATAACAATACCACTCTTTCTTCCCCAATTTGATATTTTTTACAGTGGATCAACTCGTAGAAATCTTCTTTTATAGTAGATAGCCATTTTTCAATCCGTGTCAATCTCTCATCTACGTGTTCGATACTAGTCATATAATAATAACGGTTATCATCTTGAATCTTATCTAACCAATTACTAATCTCTTTTTTGCTAATCATTCTCCACTTACTTATCAAATCCGTCTTATCTTTTTTGTGAAATTCATAATATACACATGTTGTAAAAATTGCATGATATTTTTTGTATAAATCTTTGAAAGGTGGAAAAAAAAATTCCAATATGTTTTTTGACAGTATTTTCAATTGAGTCCATTACTGTTTTATCACATTCTACATTCCAACGACGATATGTGTTTTCTTTTAAATTATTTATACTTTCGTTAATTCTTTTAAAATTCTGTTTTGGGCTATATAAAGAATTTTCCGATTCTTTTATAATAGAAAATTCGAGTACATATTTATCAATTTTCTTTTGGAGATACTCACTAATATTATTCTTACCATCAAAAGTTTTACCATTATAATCCGTAAGTACTTTTAATCCCTGTAATTGGAATTTATGTTTTTGTGTTTTTTCTAGTTCACCAAGTTCATTCAAATACAACCTTCCTTTGAACCCAATGATGGACGCAAGTCGCTGTTGGCCATCTAAAACCTCATAGATTTCTCTTCCATTTTCTTGATATTGATGTATGATGATTTTCGGAAGAGGAATGTCCATAAATAGACTTTCTATTTGGCAAGATGCCTGTTTTAGGTTTATTTCCTCTTGACGCTGGTATGGACCGCGTAATATAAACACTCTTTTTTCCATCAAATCGCATACCTCATCAATGGTTCTATTCATACTACTTATTTTATACTGAATGTTTTTTAAATCCTGAAAATTTGTTGCGACTGCATATTCTTCTTTTTCAATTGGTAATTTTTTGTCCTGTTCAAAATAATGATTCATATTTACAGAAAATCTATGTTGGGCATAATCCATTACAAGTTGATACACATCTTTTAATGGTCTTATTTGGTGCATTTCATCATGCTTAAAATAACTTGGTTTGGTGTCTCTCGCAATACAGAAATTAATGTATTCTTCTATATTGAATTTTTCAATTGGAAAAACATTGTCCTTTAAACAAACTGCCAATAACCAATAAGTACAAAATAGAAATCGCCTAGTATTCAATTTTGGATTTTGTTGAAAAATAGGATGGTTGATTAGCTGTATTAATCTTTCTACTGTTTGATTGAAAATCATTATAATCTCTTCTTGTTTTTCTCCGTAAATATATGGGATATATCCTTTTTTCATACGATCTTCTTTGGTTGCAAAATGAAGAAATCTTCCGATAGGACAATAAGTACCTGCGATCAATTCACGAACACGTACCATTCCTTCATCAATCATATTTCTTTTTTTCTTTGGATCTAGTATTTTAAGTGCGATTAAATCATTTCTAAATTTTTCATCTTCGCGTAACATAGAAGTAATTTTGGAAGTAATGGGTTCATCAAAATAGGATGCTTTTTGCATTTGAAATGGTTTTAATTCAATACCTGAGTTATTACGAAGGTAAAGCTGTTTTTCAATATATTCATCATCTGCTAATGTCAAATTTAAATTGGATTTAATGGTTTTGAATCTTTTCAATTCCAAACTATAGTTATTAAGAAAATAATCCTGGTCTTCTTTATCTAGATCATTAAAGGTTTTACCTTTTAAAAATGATAATTGATGTAATCCTTTTTCTGATAAGCGTAGTTCATTGTTTACAAACATTTTGATTACAGTTAGACGTTGAAAACCATCACAAACAACATTCCTATCATTATTTGTATAAATTATAATTGGTTGAATTTCATACTTTAATAAGATGGTTTCAATAAAATATGTGGCACGTTCATTTGACCATATATATTCATTGTTGAAATTTCTATCAAGCCAACCTTCTTCTTCAATGGATTTTAATATATGACCTATACTAGGGGTTTCCCTTTCCCATTTTAGATTTTCAGTTAGAATATACCGATATCTGTCCTTATCCCTCTCATTTAATTTTATTTCTAGTTCATTTTCTTTATCATTTCCACTCAATTTCACTTCTTGCTTATTTTGTTTTTCTTTTAACATACAACATCCATCTCCCTACATAAAACAAAAAGAGCAGCACATTATCGCCTTCTATCCAAGAAAGCTTTCTGTACTGCTTATATTAAATTTTTATCATTGTAGCATTTATTGCATATCAAGTCAACAACTAGTTGACACAAAAACTAGGCTAAAAAATAATTTCCTTACATTGGCATATAATTGCGTACTCAATTTATAATGGCATCGAGTTTTCGCCTCTATGTTTTCTATGCAATTTAGAAAAACAAGTGTTGAATAAATGTGATTTTAAAAACTTAGAAAGGCCTGAGATTCATAATTTTATATTTTAAATGGTCGAGAAAACAGATATGATTTAAGTGATAGATATGATGGAGTAAATTAGTAGAGTTTAAAAGATTCTATTCGTTCTTTTTCATTTTCGGATAGAGTTCTTAGCCAGTTTGCCAAACCTTCCACATCTTTATTTCCTAAAAATTCAAAATATTTTGTTCTCTCTTCCTTTGGAATAACGATTGGTGGAATATCATTCTTTAACAATTCAAAATTCATTAATAATCTTCCTGTTCTACCATTTCCATCTTCAAATGGATGAATACTTTCAAATTCTAAATGATAATTGGCAATTTTGTAAAAAATATCAGTATTTTCATCATGATTATAATTATAAATAAAATACATCATTAAATTATTAACTTGCTCTGGACTTGGAGGAATATGTTCGCTTCCTCTTATCATTACCCTAACATTTCGGTACCCTTTTGTATCTTTGATATCCTGATTAATTACTTCATTCATGTGTTTAATAAAAGGTTCATCTACATCTAATTCATTATTTTTTAATCTGTCAAATAAAATCAGCATTGCTTTTTTATGGTTGATTGCTTCATATATTTCTCTTGGCTCTTTATTGTTAATTTTAAAGTTATTATCATTAAAAAGTATAGCATAAGTTTCGGCATAAGTTAGTGTACTACCTTCAATCGCATTAGAATGATAAGTGCTTCTTGTAATAAAGTCTTCTAAATATTGCTGATTTTCCATAATAAAATCAATTATTTTCATAGTCCACTTCCTTTCTAACTATTAATAGTATATCATATGTATACTAAGAATTTGAATATAAATATTACATATTTTATAACAATAAAGTACTTACATTTTTTCTATATAAGAGAGTTTTAAGAGAAATAGCTTAAGCATTTGGTAGAACACCTAGCTTGTTTGTTGCCCCAGGAAGAAACAAAGGGTTACACTTACTACAAAAAAAGAACTTACTATCAAGTTCTCAATTTCTAAATGGTCGGGAAAACAGGATTTGAACCTGCAACCCCTTGGTCCCAAACCAAGTGCTCTACCAAGTTGAGCCATTTCCCGAAATATGGTGCGCTCGAAGGGATTCGAACCCCTGACCTTTTGGTTCGTAGCCAAACACTCTATCCAGCTGAGCTACGAGCGCAGGCACGTTCTATATGATTTTGGTCACCATCTAAAACATTAAATGGTGGCTCCGAGTGGAATCGAACCACCGACACAGGGATTTTCAGTCCCTTGCTCTACCGACTGAGCTACAGAGCCAAAACAAATGGCGGTTCCGACGAGAATCGAACTCGCGATCTTCTGCGTGACAGGCAGACGTGATAACCGCTACACCACGGAACCATTTGGTTGCGGAGGATGGATTTGAACCAACGACCTTCGGGTTATGAGCCCGACGAGCTACCAAGCTGCTCCACTCCGCGATATTGAATTTATAAAATGGCGGAGAAAGAGGGATTCGAACCCCCGCGCCGTCGCCGACCTCCCGGTTTTCAAGACCGGTCCCTTCAACCAGACTTGGGTATTTCTCCACAAAATGTATCACTTAAAGTTCCTCGATACGTATTTGATTATAACAAAATATTTTTCCTATTGCAATACATTTTATTCAATTTATCAAAAAATATTAAATAAAAAAGTAAGTTCCAGATTGGTATATAAAAATGGAAGTAACAATTTAACAAAAAATATAGTAAAATAGAAAATCAACACTTTGCTTGTCCGAAAAGGAGGAATAAAAATGACAAGTATTGTTGAAAACAAAAAATATAAACACCTAACAAAAGAAGAAAGAAACATAATAGAATTCATGTTAAAGGAAAGCTATAGTTTAACCGATATCGCACAAACTATCGCTAAAGATAAAACAACTATCTCTAAAGAAATTAAAAATCATAGAAAAATAAAATATCCTGATAACTTATCTAAAAACTTTTGTATACACCATGGTGAATGTAAACAGTTCAATTGTACAAATCAAAAGGAATGTTTTGATCTAATTTGCCCCTTGCTTAAAAAATCACCATATGTATGTAATGGCTGTTCTAAAAGGGCCCATTGTAGATTAGTCAAATTTTATTATGATGCTAGAATTTCTAATAATGATTATTTAGATACTTTATCACGTTCTAGAATGGGTATTCGAATTTCTAAAGAACGTGAAAACGAAATTGAAAATGTTATTTATGATTTGATTGTTAATAAACAACAAAGTATTAATGAAATTTATATCAATCATCCTGATTTATTAGACTTTTCTAAACCAACTTTTTATTCTTATGTGAATCAAGGTGTATTCCATTTAAAAAATTTGGATTTAAGAAGAAAAGTTGTTTATAAGCCTAGAGTAAAAGATAGTAAAAAGAAACGTTTAGAATCAAAAATTAGAATTAACAGGACTTATGGTGACTTTATTAATTTTATTGCTTTACATCCTAAATTTAACATAGTGGAAATGGATACAGTTGAAGGAACTAAAGGTGGAAAAGTATTTTTAACCCTATTTTTTAGAAACAGTAATTTAATGCTTATCTTCTTATTAGAAAGTAAAACAACTGAAGAGGTTATTAAAATATTTGACTATCTAAAAAACAAACTAGGAATTGTTTTATTTCAAAAATTATTTAGAGTAATATTAACTGACAATGGAAGTGAATTCTTTGATCCTGATTCAATAGAAATATTTCATAATAAAAAGTGTATCAATTTATTTTATTGTGATCCATGTGCCTCTTGGCAAAAAGGTGGTATTGAAAAAAATCATGAATATATTCGATATGTTTTACCTAAAGGCTCTACCTTTGATTATCTAAATGAAAATGATATAAAACTATTAGTAAATCACATTAACAATACACCTCGTGGTATCTTAAAAAATACAACACCTTATCATGCTTTTGAAAATGTCTTTGGTATAGATGTATTAAACAAACTTCAAATTGATTTTGTTAAACCAGATGATGTGAGTCATTCTAAAAATTTATTAATTGAACATAAAGAACGAAAAAGATCATTAATGAAACTCATTAATGACCTAGAACATTATTATCAAACCCAACATATCAAAATTGATAATAATATAAAATTACAAATTATCAATCAGTTCATTTCTAATTGGTATTTATATACCGGTGAAGATTTATTTTTTGAATCCAAGAAATTAATTGATAATTTGATAGAGAATAAATAATTTACATTTATTCTTAACAAGCAAAGTGTTTATTTTTATCACATATCACTGTGGAAGTTAAATTTTTAAAATTACTCTCTTCCTTCCTTTTGTGTGCGATAAAATATTTTTTTCACTTGTTTTTACTTATATTAACCTATTTTTTTCCAATTGTAAATATCTTTTTGGCTTATTTTATGGAACTTTCTTCTTTATTTCTCTATTTCTTTCTTTTGTGGAACTTATTTTTTAATTCAACGTTTATCAAAAAATATTAAATAAAAAAGTAAGTTCCAGATTGGTATATAAAAATGGAAGTAACAATTTAACAAAAAATATAGTAAAATAGAAAATCAACACTTTGCTTGTCCGAAAAGGAGGAATAAAAATGACAAGTATTGTTGAAAACAAAAAATATAAACACCTAACAAAAGAAGAAAGAAACATAATAGAATTCATGTTAAAGGAAAGCTATAGTTTAACCGATATCGCACAAACTATCGCTAAAGATAAAACAACTATCTCTAAAGAAATTAAAAATCATAGAAAAATAAAATATCCTGATAACTTATCTAAAAACTTTTGTATACACCATGGTGAATGTAAACAGTTCAATTGTACAAATCAAAAGGAATGTTTTGATCTAATTTGCCCCTTGCTTAAAAAATCACCATATGTATGTAATGGCTGTTCTAAAAGGGCCCATTGTAGATTAGTCAAATTTTATTATGATGCTAGAATTTCTAATAATGATTATTTAGATACTTTATCACGTTCTAGAATGGGTATTCGAATTTCTAAAGAACGTGAAAACGAAATTGAAAATGTTATTTATGATTTGATTGTTAATAAACAACAAAGTATTAATGAAATTTATATCAATCATCCTGATTTATTAGACTTTTCTAAACCAACTTTTTATTCTTATGTGAATCAAGGTGTATTCCATTTAAAAAATTTGGATTTAAGAAGAAAAGTTGTTTATAAGCCTAGAGTAAAAGATAGTAAAAAGAAACGTTTAGAATCAAAAATTAGAATTAACAGGACTTATGGTGACTTTATTAATTTTATTGCTTTACATCCTAAATTTAACATAGTGGAAATGGATACAGTTGAAGGAACTAAAGGTGGAAAAGTATTTTTAACCCTATTTTTTAGAAACAGTAATTTAATGCTTATCTTCTTATTAGAAAGTAAAACAACTGAAGAGGTTATTAAAATATTTGACTATCTAAAAAACAAACTAGGAATTGTTTTATTTCAAAAATTATTTAGAGTAATATTAACTGACAATGGAAGTGAATTCTTTGATCCTGATTCAATAGAAATATTTCATAATAAAAAGTGTATCAATTTATTTTATTGTGATCCATGTGCCTCTTGGCAAAAAGGTGGTATTGAAAAAAATCATGAATATATTCGATATGTTTTACCTAAAGGCTCTACCTTTGATTATCTAAATGAAAATGATATAAAACTATTAGTAAATCACATTAACAATACACCTCGTGGTATCTTAAAAAATACAACACCTTATCATGCTTTTGAAAATGTCTTTGGTATAGATGTATTAAACAAACTTCAAATTGATTTTGTTAAACCAGATGATGTGAGTCATTCTAAAAATTTATTAATTGAACATAAAGAACGAAAAAGATCATTAATGAAACTCATTAATGACCTAGAACATTATTATCAAACCCAACATATCAAAATTGATAATAATATAAAATTACAAATTATCAATCAGTTCATTTCTAATTGGTATTTATATACCGGTGAAGATTTATTTTTTGAATCCAAGAAATTAATTGATAATTTGATAGAGAATAAATAATTTACATTTATTCTTAACAAGCAAAGTGTTTATTTTTATCACATATCACTGTGGAAGTTAAATTTTTAAAATTACTCTCTTCCTTCCTTTTGTGTGCGATAAAATATTTTTTTCACTTGTTTTTACTTATATTAACCTATTTTTTTCCAATTGTAAATATCTTTTTGGCTTATTTTATGGAACTTTCTTCTTTATTTCTCTATTTCTTTCTTTTGTGGAACTTATTTTTTAATTCAACGATTTATCAAAAAAGATTACGTATATTGACATCTTATTTTAGTTTTCACAAAATAATAATGTTAAATTTCTATTGCTATCAAAAATAAAACCCTATTGAATAGGGTATTATCTCTCAAGATATACTTGAGTAATTTGCTTATGGTGCCTAAGGCCGGACTTGAACCGGCACGGGATTTGACTCCCGCAGGATTTTAAGTCCTGTGCGTCTACCAATTTCGCCACTCAGGCACGATGGTGTCCCGTTGGAGATTCGAACTCCAGACCCTTTGATTAAAAGTCAAATGCTCTACCGACTGAGCTAACGGAACATTATAATAAAAAATGGCTGCCTCGGCTAGATTCGAACTAGCGCAATGCCACAGTCAAAGTGTGGTGCCTTACCGCTTGGCTACGAGGCAATCTAACCAAATAAAGTGGTGGAGGGAGATGGATTTGAACCATCGAACCCGAAGGAACAGATTTACAGTCTGCCGCGTTTGACCACTTCGCTACCCCTCCAAATGGTGCCGAAAACAGGAATCGAACCCGTAACCTACTGATTACAAGTCAGTTGCGCTACCAATTGCGCCATTTCGGCAAAAAAATAATGGTGGGCGATGTAGGACTCGAACCTACGACCCCCTGCTTGTAAGGCAGGTGCTCTAACCAACTGAGCTAATCGCCCATGTAGTGGACGTAATTAACTATATCATTTCTCTATTTAATTGTCAATAGAATTTATTTTATTTTTAGCATTTTTTAGATTTTCTTCTATCCAAAACGGTAACTTATACGCCAATGTATGAAAACCTGATTTTGTTTCTATTATCTGTCTTCTTGGTTTTTTAGAATGATTTCGGTAATTAATATTTTTAATACTCAGCTTCATTCGACATTCTTTTTCATCAATATCCAATATTTGTACATTGATTGCTTCACCAACAGAAGCATATCGTGCAGGATCTCTCACAAAACCAGTAGATACTTCTGATATATGTATCAATCCAGTATAATATTCATCAATATGTACAAAAATTCCATAAGGTTCAATTCCACTTACAGTTGCTTTGACTATTTTTCCTTTTTCATATTTTTCCATAAGAGACACCTCTTGTTCATTATACCACAAATTTTTGAGCGAAAAAAGTGTTTACGAAATCGTACAATTTATGTATAATGAAAAAGGTGATTGTATGACAGTGGAGGAAAGAATTATCGATGTAATTAATACCCTACGACCTTTTTTAATCAATGATGGAGGGAATATTGAATTTGTCAAATATGAAAACCAGATTGTTTATATTCGAATGATGGGAGCTTGTTCAGATTGTGAAATGATTGATCTTACATTAAAAGATGGTATTGAAATGGCTATCAAAGAAGAAGTTTCTGAAGTAAAAGAAGTCGTAAATTTAAAAAATGTAGAAGAATAAAATTCTATATTTTTTTTATCCATTCAATCTCAGGTAGAGCAATAATATTTCCTATAAATAGATATATCTTTTTTAGCAATTCCTCATACTCATTGGCATGTGTAATTGATGGAATCAGTAGTTTTTCATCTTTATTATAATGCATAATATCCTCATACATATCAAAATAAAACGAAGGATAAAACATTCGAACCAAAAACATGAAGTATTCATAATTTGTTAAATTATTATGTGTTAAATAATATTCTATATCGTCCCATATATTCTCATTAGTTATAAAGGATTCTTTAAAATATTCGCAAGCATCTCTAATTTTTAAGTCAACAATAAAGGATAAGGGATTGTATAAATCAAATACTGTTTGAGTTCGTTTGATTCTCTTATGGGAAACTACCAAATTTTTATAATCCATTTTGGATTGATTTAACAAACTAATCCCTGTTTCAGCTAGTCCCACAAAATAGCTAAAACTATCACGGATAATGGGGTGACTCTTTCCAAATTGGTTTACTTGGTACTCAAAATAGTCGATTTTTTCACTCCAAAGTTTTTCCCAATTGTCATGTCTCATTTCACTTTGATATGGAATATTACTTGTCATATTGGAAAATGAAATAATATGTTCCATTGTAATCTTTTCTTCTAAAGCGTAATTGCTTTTGATAAGAATATAGGGAATATCATTGATTATAGTTACAACTTTCTGTTCTACATTTAATACAATTTGATGACAATAAATTCCATATTTCCATAAATTTATACTAAATTGATAGATGGTCTCTGCTTGTTTTAAATCCCCATCATATGGGTAAAAAGCATAATACTCATTTTGGATAGTGAACTTATATATACCCTCTATTTGGTGAATATTATCGGTAGATAGATGATAGTAGTATTGTAGTGCATTTTTCATATATTCACCTCTATTCCAGTTTATGTTAAGAGGTAAAAAAAAAGACTATTCGTCTTTTAGGAGCAAATCTTTTATCGCTTGATATTTTGTTTGATAATATAATAACCGTTGTTTTAAATTTTCATTTTCTTCTTTTAATTTTCTATAAGGCTCAATATCGATAATTGGGTCATCTAGAATTTCAATTGTGTCAGGAACCATTGATGCAATTGAATCTAAGTCTTCTTTAAGAGTATTTGTAGCAATAGGTATAATACTAGTTAAATTTAACTCTTCAGAAATAGGAAACATTTGATTTTGTTCTATTTGTGGATAATTTTCTTGTTTCAACTGATTCAACATAGATATCTTATCATTGATCGTCAATTCTTCTATTTTCTTTGTTTCATTTGAAAACTCTAATTCTAAAGGGGCCTCTGGTTGCACATGATCCGGTTTTTGTGGTTCTATTAATTCACCACTTAAAATTTGAACCAATGAAGACAATAGTTTAAAGCTTCGTGCACTCATTATCTTCATACCGTTTATTGTCTCTATATCAGCATCCTCAAACGAAAGAATTTGGTTCCTTTTGATTTCTCTCAGCATTTGTTTTACTACAATCTGCATATTTTTCCATTCCCAATCGTTGGATAAGTTTTTAGCGATTGGTTGACCTAATTCCTCCATTACCTTTACGACATATAAGGTCATAAAGTTTTTTTCATCTATCTCATGAAAGGTATAGATGAGATAGTAATCGTTTTGATATTTAAAGTAACGAACCAATTCTGGATTAATTTTTTTATTGTTTACATCACGCAAAAAAATTCTATTCACACTAACCTCTCCTTTATTCTTCTTACATTATATCAGATATTTTTGGAATTTCAATACAAATTTATAATTTAAAATTGGGTTTATTTAAATTATGCTTCGAAAAATCCCATACATAGCAGCCAATATATATAATCGGTATCTAATTATAATAAATTAGTTTTCTTTTAATCCATCCACTAATTGATATTAAAAAGAAAAACAGGGAAAAAATATTGTAATCTACATCAAAAAAGTATAATAATATTTTAAGTAAAGAAAGTATTATTATACTCATTATTTTTATATTACTGCAAGATCATTTAACTCAGACTGCATTATACAGTAATTTATAATATCAAATCCAAAAAGACTAAAAATAGTATATAAAATGGAATTATTTATTGCATTTATGTTAGCATTTTTCTTTGCTTCATAAAGTAATTTACCAATTTTATAACTCCAATAGATTTTATAGATACCACAAGTAATTAACATAAACAGAAGTGTTAAGGCTCCATACATGGTACTATCTTCTGCTATTTCACCTGTATCTTCCGATATTGTATAAAACCATATAATGCTGTAAAGACCAAAAGTAAGTATTGTCCATAAAAGATGTTTTGTTAGATTTCTCCTTCTTATCATTTTATTCTCCATTCAGTTTAAGTTTGGAACACCATTTTTTACAATTTTCTATCCGTAATCCGTTATCTCCTTGTTCTTTGTCATATGCGAATGACTTCAATTGTTCACATGGAAATTCATCACATTTGCCACAGCAATCTAATCTTTTCTTTTCACAACAAGTTTTAACTGGGCATGTATCAGACCAAAAGGGTTTTTCAATGTGGACACATCCCATACATACTTTATCCTGTAAATATTTACAATGATTACAATCAATTCCACATCTAGATTGAATATCTGATTTTTCCTTTAAACCTAACATATGCCTATCTCCTTTATGTTATTCAAAATATTGTATCTGCATGTTTTCTTTAATAGTTTGAATGGTTTCTTCTGCCATTTTTTTCGCTTTTTTTGTTCCCTCTTTTAAAATTGCATCGACTTCTTCTGGATGTTCTACATAATATTTTCTCTTTTCCTGAATTGGTTTTAAAAAAGAAAGCATACTAGCAATTAACTCCTTTTTACAAGCTACACATCCTCTAGCACCACTTTTGCATTCTTTACATACTGTATCTAGGTGTTCTTGATTTACTAATTTATGATAGTAATAAACCATACAAATATCAGGATTGGCTGGGTCATCTTTCTTCAATTTTTCTGGATCTGTAACTGCGCCCATAATTTTCTTACTTACTGTTTCTTCGTCATCGGAAAGAAAAATAGCATTTCCAAGGCTTTTCCCCATTTTATCGTTACCATCTAATCCTTTTATTCTAGTATTTTCACTTAATATCGCTTCTGGTTCTAATAAAGTTTCTCCATAAATTTTATTAAATTTACGTACGATTTCACGACATTGTTCTAATAAAGGCAATTGATCATCCCCGCAAGGAATGAAGGCACCATGAAATACTGTGATATCAGCAGCTTGACTCACTGGATAACCTAAAAATCCATAGGTAATTCCTTCTCCATCGTCTCCAAACAATTCTTTTTTCTGTTTCATTTCCGATTTAACAGTTGGATTTCTATAAAGACGAGAAATTGTTACCAAATTAGAATAAAATACTGTTAATTCTGCAATTTCAGGAATCATCGATTGTATAAAAATATTGGTTTTTTTAGGATCCACTCCACAAGATAAAGCATCAATTGTAATTTCTCTTACATTTTTTCTTACCTTTTCTGGTTGATGAAAATTATCTGTAAGTGCCTGTACATCTGCTATTTCTAAATAAAACGGATATTCTTGATCTTGCAGTTTTTTCCATGTCTTTACTGCTCCAAAATAATGCCCTAAATGCATATTTCCGGTTGGGCGTATTCCAGTTAATATTGTTTTTGTTTGCATTATTATCACCTGCTTTTCATTTTATTTAGTATATCATATATTTCTAGAATCGAAAATATGTTGTGATTTTAAATTCATATTTGTATATAAGAAAAACTAGTTCACCTAGTCTTTTCTATATTATTTTGGAAACTTGCATATTTCTTTTTTTCTTCCATCATATATTCTGTTATATTGGTTTCAATTTCATTTAAAGCATCTTTTTGAATATTAGAAAGTGGCACTACTTCTTTAGCTGTATCAATATAAATTTTACCCCAGATAAGCCCCATACTTACTTTTAAATCATTGAATAAATCGGGTGTAATGGAGGTAAAAAAGTATCCAAACAATAATCTCTTTTGTGCTAAAATCAAGCGACGATTGGTCAGAGCACATACATAACTTGTTATGATATCTAATGGATTATCATTTTTTTGTGCGGCAAATACATATAAAATTTGTTCTCCTGGGTTTAAATGTTTTTCTAATATTTTAGAGTGTTCTTTGATTCTCCATGCGATTGTAAGAGGATATCTTTTTTTGAATGATTTCACTTGTTTATATATACTATTATTCATAATTCCTCCTATTGTATGTATTGATTTGCTTTTAAAAACGTCTCATATGAATCTATTGTAATTTGATTGGTTTCTGCAGTGATGGTTTTATTTTCCATAATCATTAAAATAGGGTATGTTGGTTGTACCGTATGACCAATTATCGTTAATAATTCATTATAGTTATCATTAGTACCTGTTTCCGCAATATCCATATACATAATATCCAATTGATATGTTTGAATCAATGGCTTTAATGTATTTCTTGCCTGCATACTCTTTTCTCCTGCTTCTCCAATCATGATTAATTTTCTTTCACCACTATTCCATGTTGTTTGAAATGTATTATAATCTATATATTGAAAAGCAAGTTTCGCATCGTCTTTTATGAAACCATTTTTCTGAAATAGTTCAAATACAACATTTTCATCAGCATATCCATTTAGTTCATCTATTACTTTACCATTTTTTGTAATTGCGATATAAGGGGTTCCAAATGTTTTACTATCCAAACCAAATTTACTTAATATTTTTTCTTTTTGGTTAGTACTATACTTGTCAAAATTAATATGATTATATGTTAAATGATACTCTTCTTTTAATGTATCAGTAACTGGTTCTAATAAAAGGCAATAATGACAAGTAGGTCTAGATATATAAAAGATTTGTGCTTCTTCACGATTCATTTTTTGGTCAATATCTGTTAATACTTTTTTTATTTCTAGATTTCCAATGAGATAAATTGCAATTGTAAAAATAATGATTCCCACTGTAATGCCTATCATTATCCATAGTCTTTTCTTTTCATTCATAATCGTTCACCTTTTCCGTTCTAAAAACTTAATATCATTATACATTATTTTTATCCATTATAAAAATAATTTAATAATATTATTCATTTTCAAACTGTTCTTTACTGAATTTCATTTCAATACTGTGTTTCATCATCTTCTGGAATACCCATACGATGTTTAAAAACCATATCTATCTCTTTGGTATCATACTCACAAGGATCCCATTCTACACCATAATTTTTTAAAGCTATAAGCATCAATTCTATTTTTAACCAATGTCCATCGTTTACAAGTTTTAATAATCCAGCTATTTTATTGACCATATATTTATTTAATGTTTTCATATCTTCCTGTGAAAGTTGATGATTTGCATGCATATCCTCAACAGGGCCATTTCTAAAAACATAGTGAGTTAAAGCCTTTGATATCCAATCGATATTATCAATATTGAATAGTCTATCCTTAGAATCTTGATTCAGATTTTTAAATATCTCCAAATTATTTTCTTCAAATCTTTTATAGAAATACTTAGCAGAATTTTGTTTAATACCCCATTTGTTCCTTTTACTGATAACTTTTCCGCCTTCAATATTATATAGATTTGCAATCATATTATTGGATATATGTTCGTCAATAAATAGTTTTTCTAATTGTTCTTTTGTAATATCATCCCAACTTAACTGTTCCCCTTTTTCTTTTTTATGGTATAATTCCTGATATGTATAAATCATAAATAACCCTCCAATGTTGATACTATTATAGCATATTTTATTATTTTTTCCCTTTAAATTTATGATCTTATTCTATTTAAATGGCGTTATAATAAGGTATCTGTTCTGATATTCTTGATAAAATGAACTACCAAACGACAAACAGCGATGTAGTTCATTTTGGGAGATAGACATTGCCTCACTTTTGTTGATTTAAAAAGGATGTTCACATATTTTTTTCTGTTTAAACCCTTTATTTTTTAAGACATTAAGTCATGATTTTTTGTTCTTTGCAAACAAATTTGAATTTGTTAACATTTTTAAATTTTATAAAATACTCACTTTCCGCAACATTGCTTATATTTCTTACCACTTCCACAAGTTCCGTTTAATCCTATATTTATGTTATTTATATTACTTATAGTATTATTAGTATTCCTTATTTTATGGTACCAAACATATTTAGTACATATAGTATTTATGGTACATACAGTACTATGAATACTTTTTCTTACGCAAACATTTTGCAAACATTGTTTGCACCCGTTTACATGACTAATTTTACTATAATTTTATATTAAAACAATATGTACTATTATTTTTCATAATTATTTTTCATAAAATCTATTAATGTAGGATTGTCAATCCAGCATTTAATTATACTTCTAACTGCTATTAAAAGAATGTTATCAGCCAAATACATAGCATGCTTTTTCCTATCATTATAATTATCATTACATTTTTCCATTAATTCCTTTATATATTTATTTTTTTGAATTATTTGGTTTGATATTACAGGAATTTTTTCTTCATTACCATGAACTATTGCTGATCTCATATCATAACTATAACTCAAAAAATCTTTTATAAATTTATTTGAAGTATTATTATTAAATTCACCATATTTTTTTAAAATAAGACCAGCTTTTAAAACAAAACTACGCCTAATATCCTCTTTTTCGTGAATAAGTATACTTTCAATAATTGTTACTTTACTAACAATACTATTTTGTACCATTGTGTATTCCGAATATAAAAGATCAATTGCATTTAAAAATCTTCTTATTTCATCTTTTTTTAACTTTGAAATAAATTTTTCAAGTTGTATTAAATACTCTTCTGATAATTCTACATATTTCATCATACCATTATTTTTTTTGTATACAGCAATAAAATTTAAAATTAATTTAATATTATAATTTTCCTCTTTTGGATTTAAAATATTATCGTCTAAAATATATGAGTAATCTAATCTAACTTTCTTGTTAGTTTCAAGCACTTTACTATAAATATCATATAAGCTAAGAATATTTGAAAGTATTTTTACAAATTTTTCTTCAGATACATATTCTAATAATACCTCTTTTTTAATAATTATTATTATCATATTATTTAATTTATTTTTTATTTTTCTTTCATTATTAAATTGAAATCCTTTTTTTATTCCTAGATAGCAAAACATAATAATGTCTCTTGTATCTTTATCATAATCTAATAATTCATTCGTTACTTTTAACTCATCCAAAATATTATACTTTTTTACTAGATCATTAATTATTTTCTTATTTTGAAAATATACTGTATTAATTTTATTTAAAATTTTATTTTTTTCAGGCACTGTTAATTTTCTAAAAGTTATTCCTAATTTATTAAGGTTTATTCTTTTAGATAATTCAAAATCAACTAATATATTGTACATCTATATTGTTCCTCCTAACTTATCTATAATCATGTTAGTTCTAAATATTTATTTAACATATCTATCTCAGCTTTTACAACTAATTTAATAAAATTAGTATAATCATTAGTTGTATGAGCTTTATCTAATGCTTCATAATATTTTAATCTATTTTCTTTTTTAATAATCAAAGGAACATAACCATTATTCATTAAATCTAGATTCATAAGTAATCTTGATGTTCTGCCATTGCCATCTACAAATGGATGAATTTTAACCAATTCTCCATGAAGTAAAGCAGATCTTATAATAGGATGATACTCTTTCCAATTAGAATAATTAATTATTAACTGCTCCATTAAATCTGGAACAATTAAATAATCTGGTGGAATATGAGTTGCACCTTTTATAGTAACATTCTCATTACGATATTTACCAGCATTTTCATCATCTATATTTTTCAATATTAATTGATGAATATTCTTTATATTCCATTCAGTAATTGGATTATTATCTGACACTAAATCGTCTAAATAAAGGATTGCTTTTTCATGATTAATTGCTTCTAAGTGTTCTTTAATAGACTTACCACCAACTGTAATACCTTCTAAAACAACCTGTGTTTCTCTAAGTGTTAAAGTATTACCTTCAATCCCATTACTGTTATAAGTCCATTCCAAATTTATAGTTTCTTTTAAAGTTTTTATAGTTCCTTTAGGTAATGGTCTTTTACTATCCAATTTTTCTTTTAATTTATCTACTTCATTAAAATATTCTTCATCTAGATTTATAATAAAATTGCTTTTTTCTAATTTTATATTTCTTTTATCTGCTGGTTTATTAGCATTAACTGGTATATTCCATGTATTTCCTACTTTTACTGCTCCCTCAATTCTTCCATCTTGCAATAATTGTCTTATTCTTCTTTCACTAATATTCCACTTTATTACAGCTTCTTTAGTAGTCATATATTCCATAAACATTCCTCCTACATATGATTATACCGACGTCGGTAGTATTTGTCAATAATTTTTATACCGACATCGGTAGTTTTAAATATTTTCAATCATATTATTAATAGTTTCTGATTGAATAATACCTTCTAATGATTCAATTGCGTTTATTTTATTATCAATTGAACTAGAAATATAATAATCTTCTGTAGTTTCAACACTATTATGCCCTAATATTTCTGATACATCTTTAATTTCAACACCACTTCTTAAACTCTTTGTAGCAAAACTTCCTCTTAAATCATAAAATCTACAATTTGCTATTCCTAATTCTTCATAAATTACTTTATAAGGATATCTTACAATATCAGTTCCCATATATAACCCATTATCTCTAGTAAATACCAAATCAATTTGTTGTAATTTTTTTGATTTTTTTATTGTTCTAACTATTCTTTCTTCTTTGATAATGTTGTTCTCATTTTTAATTTACTCTAAATGATAGTAAATATAATTCTTCCCATAAGTCTTTTTTAATTTTTCTTGTCTTAATTTATATCTATTTAATATTTCTAATAAAGTATCACTAACATAAATTTTCCTATTTGAATTAATAGTTTTAGATGTTCCAAAATACCATCTACCTTTCTCATCTTTTGGTTTACAATATACATCATGTTCTACTCTTATAACCCTTTTTTCTAAATCAATATTTTCCCAAGTTAGTGCAAACACCTCTCTTGTTCTCATTCCTGTATAACATGCTGTCAGGAATGCACAAGTAAAAGTATAGTTATTTTTGAATTTCAACAATATTATATCAATTTCTTCTTGAGTATAGATATATTTTACATCGTTTTTTTTACCTCAAAAGAATAGAATCTAGGTAATTGTAAATCTGCTGCAGGATTATTTTCAATAAAACCAAAATAATAGGCAGCATCTCTTAATGAACTTCTAATCACCTTTTGATAATTTCTTAATGCATCTTTTGAATTTACTTTTTGAGCAATTCTAAGTAGTGCTTGATTTAGAACATAAGGAGTTAGATATGCTAATCTATATTTACCTAATTCCTTTTTAATAGATTCAAATGCTTCAGAATATCTTTTTGCTGTTGTGTATTTATAATTTATTTCAAAATATTCCTTCATCCAATAATCTAAATAATCAGAGTATAACATTTGCGATTGTTTAAAAGTTACACCTCCATTTATATATTTTTCATAAGCAAGTTGTCCAGCAGTATAAGCTTCGTTCTGGCTTTTAAAGCCTGACTTATTAATAAACTTCCTTTTACCATTAATAGTTCCAATTTCAAATTGATATTGATAAACCTTTCCTCTTTTTCTTACATTTACTCTTCTCATATAATCATCCTTTCCTTTTATATATAAAACAAAAGAGCATTAACATTGTCTGTTAACACTCTTTTATTTTAATCAATTAATAATTCTTTTTCTTCAATCAATTCCGCATTTGTATTTTGAAGATTATTTAATATTACTAAATGTAGTAAATCAGTATAATCTCTCATATTTCCATCTTTTGCAAGTTCAGGATTGTTTTCTCTCCATTCTTTTGCTGTCATACCAAATAATGCAACATTTAAAACATCTGCCTCTTCAGCATATACGAATTTCTTTTGTGCTTCTGTAAGCGTTGGAACTATATAAGTCTTTACTGCATCAGTATGAACTACATAGTTTAACTTTGAAAGTATTCTATTAGCTTGCCAATCTATTTTTTCTTGATACACTTCATTAGTTTTTAATCTCTCAAATTCAGTTATTAAATATAACTTAAATTCTGGAGATAACCAACTGGCAAATTCAAATGCAATATCTGGATGTGCGAAAGTTCCAATGCTATACCTTCCACCTTTAGAGATAATACCTACTGCATTAGTTCTTTTAATCCACTGTGAAGGAGACATTGCAAAAGAGTTTCTACCATACTCAGTTTTAATTTGGTCGAATTCGACCAAATTAAAATTAGGATTATGAATTTCTTCCCATAAACCAATGTAGTCAATGGTTGTAATTCTTCTTAACCAATTTTTTACTGTAAAAGATGGATCACTAGAATTTTGATATTTAGCCAAATCTGTTAATGAAATATAATTTACATTACCTACTCTTAAAATTCCTACTTTATTTTCTTTTACAATTATTTCTGCTGTTACTTCATCTTTTTTCAATAGATATTACCTCACTTTCTTGAATTTTAAAAGGATGTTCACATATTTTTTCTGTTTACATCCTTTATTTTTAAGGCATTAAGCCATACTTTTTAAATCATTTGTAAACAAATATGAATTTGTTAACATTTTTTAACTTTGCAAAATCCTCGCAAATCCTTATAAATACTCACTTTCCGCAGCATTGCTTGTATTTCTTACCAGAGCCACAAGGACACGGTTCATTTCGACCAATCTTATTTACTTGCTTAGGTGTTGCCTTTTTCGTTTTAGTTTGATCATTTACAGCTTCACCTTTTGCAACCTGTTTTCTTTCAATATTTTGACGAATCTCTGCTTTTACCAAAAACATTGTGGTCTCTTTATCAATATTACTTAGTAAATTTTCATATAAATCAAATCCTTCGGTTTTATAAGCACGTAATGGATTTTCCTGTGCATATCCTCTTAAATGGATTCCCTCTCTTAAATGTGCCATAGTATTAATATGATTCATCCAATGTGTATCAATTACACGCAATACAATTGCTTTTTCAAATTCTTTTGTAACATCTTCTGGAACTGAATTTATTTTTTCCTCATATTCATTTACTAATAAATTGTATAAGTAATCAATGATTTGATCTGGAGCTTTTCCTTGCAAATCAATTTCTGTTATTTTTCTTTTTAACAAATGTTCATTTATAAACTCTAAAATTTCATGGGTATCTTTTTCTGTTAAAAACCCTTCTGGTGCGATATGACTATCCACTAAATCACCCAAAAAGTTTTCAAATATTTCTAATACACGTTCATGTATAGAATCTGCATCTAATATTTCATTTCTTTTTTGATATATGTATTCTCTTTGTTGATTAATTACATCATCATATTCTAGCAGTGTTTTACGGATATCAAAGTTATTTCCTTCGACTCTTTTTTGGGCAGATTCAATAGAACCTGATAGCATTTTATTACGAATAGACATATCTTCACTAAATCCAACTCGAGCCAATAATGCTTTTGCACGATCTGTACCAAAACGTACCATTAGGTCATCTTCAAAAGATACACAAAATTGAGAAAAACCTGGATCTCCTTGACGTCCAGAACGTCCTCGCAATTGATTATCAATTCTTCTAGATTCATGGCGTTCTGTTCCAATAACGCAAAGTCCGCCTAATTCTTTTACACCTTCGCCTAATTTAATGTCAGTACCACGTCCTGCCATATTGGTTGCAATTGTTACAGAACCTTTTTCACCTGCTTTTGCAATAATATCAGCTTCTCTTGCGTGATTCTTGGCATTTAAAACTTCATGTGGTACATGTTCTTTTTTCAGCATACTACTAATGAGTTCACTTGTTTCTACTGCAATTGTACCTACTAAAACAGGCTGTCCTTTTTCATGACGTTCCTTGATTTCATTTACAATTGCTTTGTATTTTCCTTTTTTGGTTGCAAAAATTAAGTCTCCATAGTCAACTCTCGCAACTGGTTTATTAGTAGGTATTGAAATTACATACATATTATAAATTTCTCTGAATTCTTCTTCTTCTGTTTTAGCAGTTCCCGTCATACCAGCTAATTTATTATACATTCTAAATAAATTTTGAAAAGTTATCGTTGCAAGTGTTCTTGTTTCTTGTTCAATTTCTACACCTTCTTTTGCTTCAATTGCTTGGTGCAATCCATCTGAATAAGCTCTTCCTGCCATCAAACGTCCTGTAAATGGATCTACAATTACAATTTTCCCATCATTTACAACGTAGTCGAAGTCTCTTTTCATCGCATAGTTTGCTTTTAATGCTTGGTTAATATAATGTACTAATGTTGTATTATTGATATCATATAGATTATCTACTTTAAAATAAGTTTCTCCCTCTTTGATTCCTTTTTCATCTAAAGTAACTGATTTATTTTTTTCATCATAGATATATCCATCATTTTCTTTTAATCTTTTTGCAAAACGATCTGCATCAATATATAAATTTGCAGATTCCATATATCCTCCTGAAATAATCAAAGGAGTTCTTGCCTCATCAATTAATACAGAGTCAACTTCATCTACAATAGCAAAGTTAAAAGAGCGTGCAACACGATCTGTTGCTTTTACGACCATGTTATCTCTCAAGTAATCGAATCCAAGTTCATTATTTGTTGTATACATAATATCACAATCGTAAACCTGTTTTTTTTCACTTTGTGTAAGTTCTCTTAAATTGACACCTACAGTAAGGCCCAAAAAGCGGTAAATATTTCCCATCCAATTGGCGTCGCGTGTTGCTAGATATTCATTTACAGTAATAATATGAACACCTTCTCCTGTTAAAGCATTTAGATAAGCAGGCATGGTAGAAGTTAAAGTTTTTCCTTCACCTGTTTTCATTTCAGCAATATTTCCGTAATGAATTGCAAGTCCACCCAAAATTTGAACATAGTAAGGTTTTTCTCCAATTACACGATATGCAGCTTCTCTTGCGACTGCAAATGCTTCTTCTTTGATATCCTCTAATGTTTCTCCATTGATTAGTCTACCTTTTAACTCTTCTGTTTTTTGCTTCAATTCTTCATCGCTTAATTTTTCCATTACAGGTTCTAATTCCATTATTTTATCTGCAATTGTTTTAAATTTTTCTATCTCTTTATATTCATGATCAAATATTCTTTTTAAGAATTTCATAGAATCAATCCTTTCTTTTACTTACATTATATTGTATCAAATAATTGTTATAATAGAAAGCTTTTTTATAGATTTCCTTCATTTCTTAAATGAAAAGGACATGAAAAAATCCAAACAAATTGGATTTTTTTCGCTACTGCATTTCGATTAAACCAAAATTACCATCTTTTCTTCTATAAATAACGGCGATACTATTTGTTTCTGAATCTTTAAAAATGAAGAAATCATGTCCTAGTAAATTCATTTGTAACATAGCCTCTTCTTCGCTCATTGGTTTGGCATCGAATGTTTTTCTTTTTACAATTGTTTCTTCTACCTGTTCTTCAGAGTTTACGGCAAAATCACTAAATGCATCCATTGTTTCTTTGTTATTTTTATGATGCATTCTTGTTTTATTTTTCCGAATTTGTCTTTCTAGTTTGTCTGATACGATATCAATTGCTGCATACAAATCTTTGTCTCTTTCTTCTGCACGTAGCACTACTTTTTTAATTGGGATTGTCACTTCTATAATTTGATCAATTCCACTCATTCTAACTACTACATTCGCACTTATTTGATCTGGATTTTCAAAGTATTTATCCAGTCTTCCTAATTTTTCTTCGATGTATGATTTGATTGCATCGGTAACTTCAATTTTATTACCACGAATATTTAATGTCATATCATCATTCCCTTCTATAAATAGTATATCATATCAATTTTAAAAATAACAGTGATTGATATCATTTTTCATAAAATCTACTATATCTAAATCAGTTCATTTTGATATGCTTTCTGTTATGATTCCCTAATGTGTTTGTATCCACCTAGGATAAGTGTATCTTCTTCCATACGGTAGGCAATTGATTGATTTGTACCATCACGATAGGTTATGTCAATAGTATCTTTTTTCTTTTGATATGTACATTCTTTTTCTATAATCATATCTGTAATCAGTATTTTCTTACATGTTTTATTTTTATGGAATTCATATGTCTGTGTAATTTCACCATACATTCCTAACTCGTACTTTGTAGTCCATTTACCCACTAAGTTGTCTTTTCGGTGACAACCTGTTAATAGAATAATTACCAATAAAATGTATATTTTCCTCATATGTTATCTCTTTTCTTTTTTAATCTGCAATAAAGAAATATTCTTTTAAAGTTGCATTTGGATTTGTATTATAATTTCTAGTAATAGTTACATGAAACGTACAAGTTGTACTACCTGAGGCAGGTGGGGTAACATAGTATATCAAAAAATTATTACTATTTGATAGAAGTATTGCACTTCCGCCATTTTCACATATAGGGGTTGCTTGTTGTGAGACAGTACCTCCATTTATTACTGTGGCAATAAAGTATACTGGTTGTCCCTCAATTATATAAGAATCATGTGTATTTGCACCAGGATAATTAATCCATTCTCCATAATTTGGAGTCCACGACTTGAGTTTATTTTTTGGTGATGATATTGTACCTCCACTCGTATATCCAGCTGGTATAACGTATTTCTCTCCAAACCCCATAGTTTTAGTTACAGAACCATTATTTGCCATCGTACCAGTTAATTGTTTTCCATTGACCCATGCTGTTTGTCCTGATAATATCTGTGATGCAGTTGCGGTTCCACTTGTTTGACTTGCTAAACTATTGGCTGTTACTTTTCCCTTTCCATCATGATATCCTGCTGGTATTGTATAACTACTCCCTGCGTTTAGTGAACTTGTTACTGCTCCCCTATTTACCATACTTCCTGTTACCTTTGTTCCATTTACATATGCGGTTTTTCCTGTTAGTATTTGTGCAGAAGTAGCTGTTGCATCACTCGTATAATTACCTGAAACTCCCACTACTGTTTGTCCTACTGCAATTTTATCAGCTGTTATTCCAAGACTATTGGCTGTTACTGTTATATTTGATTTCGTCCAACTCCATGTCCCCCAATAGCCTATGGCAGGTATTATTTGTAAGTTAGTCCCATTTATTCGAAACGTTGATTTTGTTTTATCTGATGTCGAAGTGGTTGCTGTTTGTATACTTGCACTATAATCTTTCATGCTCCCTGTGATTAACTGTCCTTTTACATATGCAGTTTTTCCTGTTAATATCTGGGCGGAGGTAGCAGTTCCACCATTCTTAAATGTATTCAATTGATTATTTAATTCTTGTATTTGTGTCTCATAAGTTTCTTGTTGCGTTTTCATTTGTGCTTCATAGTCTGCTGCTATTTGCTCGATATTCTTTTGTAGATTATTTTCCAGTTCACTTATTCTTCTATTCAATTCTTCTATCTGTTCCTTATATGTATTTTCTATTGTTTTCTTCTGTTCTTCATAGTCTGCTATCAGTTGTTCTTTTTCACTTTTGTATCTGTTTTCTAACTCCTCTAATTTTTTCTGATTTTCCTTCTTCAACCTATCTACTTCATTTTGTAGGTCCTGGCATATTCCAACAGTTTCATAACTTTCTGTTGTTTCATTGTAACTACACCTTCCTGAGGTAATTCTTACTTCTTCTTCATCTACATTTTTGATCGCTACATATTTTCCATCACTAATACATAAGGCTTGTTTCCCATCACTATATAAGTACATACTTCCTTTTTCGACTTTTCCTTTATATTGTAATTGTTGTTCACTTATCTGTTTCCCCTCCTCAAATACGAATTTTATTTTTTGTTCTCCTGTATTCAGCATATTAGTCGCATAATAGATATTTGCTGCCTCCATTAATCCATAGGCACTACTCTTGATTGCCCCTCTTTTAGAGCCTTCTATCACTCCTAACACCATTGGGGTTGTAATAAGTGCCACTACAGCAAGTATTACAATTACTGCTAGTAATTCTACCAATGTAAATCCAGCTTTTTTCATTTTTATTCACTCCTATCTACTTTTAAAAGACCATAAAAAAGGGGGATTACCCCCCCCCCGTTTGCAAATAGATAACTCATCAAATTACTATATGCAAACTATTTTATGATTCTTTTTTTATATTCAAAGTATATATCATATTTTTATATAATTCAATCTCTTTTTTATTTTATTCTACTTCCCATATCAATAAAATGTAAAGAAAAACTCTTATAATGAACAACTTTGTTGTAGTTTACGACTGGTAACTTATATGAATATGTTGATTTTATAGATTTCTATAACGACCGTAAACTGTAACAGAGTTTTAGACTATTCAATTTAAAGATTTCTGAAATACAGTTTTTTTGCTAAGACAAAAAATATAACTATTTAAAAAAACTTGTTTATTTATCAAAAAGAAATATTTTAAATAATAAAATGAATGGTGCACTAAAGTTGCTATACGCCAACTTGTGGCAAAAGAAAATCGCATTTCTGCGATGATTTTATTCCAGATTTTCAAAATCTATAATAGCCATTTTTCTTTGAAAATAAAGGTAAAATTATTTACTTATAGTCCAAATAATAGTATAATAAATATAGAGATATGTATGAACTGTTAAGCGTTCCTCATGAAAGTGGGGTGATGTCTATGCGGAAAGGAATTTATGGAATATTTAGTAATGTTAGTGATTCTAATTTTGCTCTTAGACCTAAAACCAAAAAACAAAGACTAAAAAGAAAACGCTTCTCACATCTTAGCGAATCTTAAGCGTTTCATAAAAAGTAATTCATAGAGATAACGCTTAACCTACGAAAGTTCTACGTATCTCTTTTTTATTGTATGGAATTTCTTCCATCTATATACATTATACTAGATTTTTTTGGTTTGTGCAAGTTACCAATTTCTATTTTATAACTTTTTAAATTATTTAAAAAGTTGGGAAGTTATAGATTATTTTTCTGTAGTTGTCCCTTGTTCCAACTGTTTGACTTTCATTGCTTGCTCTAATTGTTCATCAATTGGAGGAATAATTGTTGCAAGGTTTTGATAATAAAATAAACTACTATTTCCGGAAGAAGCAATCTGTTTGGCTTTTTCTTTAATATTCGTATACTTTCCTGTTCTGTCAAATAAAATCGTTGAGTTAAATAAATCTTGTACAATTGTAAAGTCAAAATCCTTATTTCTTATGTTTCCAAATGGATTTTCTGGAAATTTATAGATACCTTTTTTGACTTCAATATGAATTCGTACTCCATATTTGCTAACATTAGAAGTTGCATATTTATCTAAATTATGGATTTCCCAAAATGGACTAATAAGTAAATTCATATGTTTATCTATATGTTTTGTTGTTAGTATAGTTATATCAACATATCTTTCATAAAATTCGCCTTTATGTCTGTAAGGTGCAAAGTAAATACATTCAACAGTATCATCCTTTTTTAATTGATAAGCTAAATATGATAACCTATTACACAAATTATTCATTTGCTCTTCTTTTATATTAAATTTAATCATTTTATTCCTCCCCATATCAAATTTAAGTATTATTCTAACATAAAATTTCTTAAAAGTATATAACTAATGTAGATACTCTCTAAGCATTTCGAAGTACTAACAAAATATTGGTTTGTATAAAAATTTTTATATTTTCGTATATCAATTTTTATAATATATAGGATCGATTTTTTAAAAACAAAAAAACTACTATACTAAAGTAGTCTTGATTTCTACAACGTTCTTTGCTTGTAAACCTTTGTCAGTTCTCACAAGTTCAAATTCAACATATTGACCTTCAACTAGGGTCTTATATCCTTCTGATAAAATAGAAGAATAGTGAACAAAGATGTCTTCGCCTTCATTATATTCAATGAATCCGAATCCTTTCTCATTATTGAACCATTTAACCTTACCGCGCATACTCAAATCTCCCTTCTAGCATATTTGTGCTTACAATATAAATATACTGTTCCTAAGATGCCAGTTCAACTTATTTCAAACCAAAAATATCGACATTATTTTCTCTTGAATATAGTTATTGTATGAAAGGCACGATTTTATGGTACCAAATATAAAAAAGGGCAACAATCAAATTAACTAATTTGGTACTCTTTTGTGTACAAATTGTTCTTCACGGAATATTTCATTCTTTCTCCTTCCAATTAGAGTATTTGTAAAAACGATTAATACAAATTTTCAATTTTTGCATTTTAATAGTGATAAGCTTAATGCAAGGTAGGGGTTGCTATGAAGAAGAAATTTTTAAAGTATTCGCTTCAGACAATCAAAAAATATCATCCTGAGTATGATGATATCAAAATGGATGAAATGCGATATGGTTTAGAAGGATTTTATCTAACAATTACAAAAGCAATTATCATTTTCACAATTGCAATTTTACTTCATGTTTTTTGGGAAATGATTCTCATGTTGATATTTTTCAATATATTAAGAAAAACAGGATTCGGATTACATGCTAGTAAAAGTTGGATTTGTTTAACTTCTTCTACAGCGGTTTTTATTCTTTTACCTGTTTTGGCTAAGTATATTGTGATTCCTATATATATAAAATTAATCTTAGGTATTATTGCGGTAGCACTCATTTATCGATATGCCCCTGCAGATACAGTGAAGCATCCTTTAATTCATGCAGATAGAAGAAAAAGATATAAATATATAACAACCATTAATTGTATTATATTAGTATCTATTCTATTAGGAGTTAAGGATGAAATTCTATCAAATCTAATATTATTTGGAATTTATAATGAAATCGTATTAATTTTACCAATTACTTATAAAATTTTCCATTTAAGCTATGATAATTATAAAGATTATCTGAAAACAAATGAAGCTGAGTTAAACATTTTATAATGTTTAATATAGAATAAGGAGGAGGAAAAATTATGTCAAAATTATTTTCAAGAATTTTTACAGCAATTGCTAGTTTAGGTGCAGGAGCTGGAACTACTGGGTGCTATGTTTGGTGGATTGATGAACCAGAAATGCCAAAAAGTTTAATTGAAAAATAAAAACGGGGATTCCGTTTTTATTTTTTTCTAATAATTAATTTTTGAACAAAATAAATACCATTAATTTCTCTCTGTTGTTCTAAATAATCATTCTTACTGATAATATCTCTTACTAAAGAAAGTCCATATCCTTTTCCTTTACCTTTTGTAGAGAATCCTGCACTATCAATACTATTCACATCAATTGATCCAGCATATGTATTGGAAAATGAAAATACAATATCATCATTGACTAATTCAGCTTCAATTATGACATATTTTTTGTTGGCATGTATAGAGGCTTCTATTGCATTATCAATATAAACACCTATCACACGGCTAACATCACGAAGATATTTATCACAAGTTTTCCAAACCTTTTCTTGTTCCAGTTCTTTACTGATGTCAATATAAACTTTAATATCTTGTTCTTGCATTTGTGATACCTTGTAATAAATTAACCCTTTTAATCCTCCAGAAGGAATATTATTCAATTTCGTTAACCAATTATAGTTAATATCCTTATTACTGATATCTAATAATTGATTCACATAATCAATTGCTTTTTTATTATTTTTACTGATAAGTCCTCGCAATAATATTAATTGATTTTTATATTCATGTTGATCTTTGCTTTTTTCTATAATCAATTTTTCATAAGCTTGAACATGACCTAGAAGTTTATCATATTGATGTGCCAATTTATTTCTATCACTATTTTCCTTAAAATATAATACAACAAATACCAATATGCAAATAATAAAAATATCTGTTACAAAAAGATTAGGTATTGAATCCCATTGCAATATACTTTGTTTTAGAAGTATTGATAGTGTTATAATTACTAAAATTGATAATGCAAAAATTTTAAATGTCTTATTATCTGTACACCATTTAATTAAAGTCGTTAATATATTTCTAATTTTTTTATTACATAAAAATATCAATACAAGAAAAAATATACTTGCATTACCTAGAATTACCTGACTAGGATTGCTCATTTCTACAAAGTTAATATCAAATAAAATTGGAAACACAATACCAACTATTAACTCACCAACGGTAAAAATGGATGATAAAATTAAAACCGTAATGATGGATTTTGAAAGAGTTGCTTTATATGATAAATATAAAATTAACATACAACATATGTTTACTACAATTGGTCTTATTATCATATCCTGCGAGATAACATAACAATTTATTATCGAAAATAATAAACTAAAAAAAATAGATTTTCTATTAAAACTCTTTTCATTACTATTTGTTAATTTTAAAAATAAATAACAGTATAATAGGTTGTTGATAATACCTATTACAAACCAACTAATTGATACTGACAAATTCCTTCAATCCCTTCTTTTTATCTCTTGCTAAAAGATCTATACAATTGTTTTGATCAAAATAAATAATATTTTGCTTCCAATCTATTTGTTTAATTTTTTCCGTATTTACTAAACAACTCCTGTGTGAAAGAAAGAATCTTCCATCTAAATCTTCAATCATCTGATTCATTGTGCGATTGACTGCAAATTCACTATAAGTCGTTTTAATAATACATTTTCTATCTACAGTGTCTTTCGTTACATATAAAATATCATCCAAATAAATACGATGTGATATTCCATTGGTTTCGAATATTAGTACTTTTTTATTATCAATTCTCGAAACTGCTTTTTTTAAAACAGTAATTAAATTTTTTTCACACTCATCATATTTAGAAATAAAAGCTAATAGCATAATCTGCGCCTTTAAAGCATCATATCCCATATCTGCATGAGAAGTTACCATAATAATGATACTATTCCAATCATTTTTTCGAATTTTTCTAGCAATATCAATACCTGACATACTATTATTCACTTCAATATCCAATATATATATTTTAGATGTCATAGGTTGCTCGATAAAATTTTCAAAGTTTTTATCATACCCGCTAAATTCAGTTACTTCATAATCGATTGTATTTTTCATAAATATCTTATCGATTGTTTTCACAACTTTTTTTCGGAATTCTTTTTCGTCATCACATACTGCAAAACTTATCATATTATCACTCCTATTTATTCTTTTTACATTTGCAACAAGTTAACTTGTTGCTTTTCCATTTTATCATGATTCGACAATATTTGCAATGAAACTGGAAAAATTTGGTAATATATAGTTAAAAAATAATAATGTATATTCCTGTCATTTATTATATTTTTTCTACTATCTTTGTCTAGTATTTTATCTCCACTTTTATAAAATCGTGTCTGAAAAGAATAAATTAGACTAAAAAATGACACATTTATGTCATTTTTGAAATACTTCCTTTTTGATTCGAATAACTATTTTAGGGTCTTTAAAATATGAAATGTAACTATTTAGCTTCTCTAAGTTAAGTAGACGAGTTAATTTTTTATAACTTTCCATAATTTCATGATAAATTTCATAATCCATATTGGTTTTATTGCGGACTACCTCTATTAATAATCTTTCCAAATCATAAATATGAATTGGATATGCCTGATATGTAATGGTACTCTTACCAATCGGATATAAAAGATCAGTCATAAAAATTTGTTTTACCCTCTCATCCAAAATTTTTCTATCTTTTTGTTTCGTCGCTACTTTATATGGTAACTTTTGTTTTGATAGTAACTTATAACAATAACAAGCTGTTTCTAAAGTCACAATCACATTGGGATGTTTTTTGGTAATTACTTCTAACGGATCATACGTTTGATTGACAGAATAGACCCCTTTTTCTACCATGTAAAGTTGCTTATTTTGAACCATTTTTTTGATTTGATAGTCGCTATATCCTTGTTTTGTTAAATCTTTATATAAATAAATCATAAATTCACCTTAATTATTATTTTACAGCAATACTTCTATTTATACAACATTATACCGACAATTCGTATAAAAGAAAAAACGACAAGATTGTCATTTTTGATTATTTTGTATATGAAGTGTCAAAACTAGACACCACCTACACGACCTTTACTCCTTAGATATAGTTTTCGTAACCAATCAATTGGAATCACTGTCGCTGCTAAAAAAATCATAATTTGGAATTCTTTTAGATTTAAACCTACAGTACGGAATAGTTCTCCACCATAATAAATGAGGATAATTTGTACCACTATTACAAAGATCATAATGGCTAAAAAAACTTTATTTTTGGAAATATGAGCGAGTAGATTGAGACGATTCGTTCTTGCATTAAAACTATTGAATATATCAATAAAGATAAATAGACCAAAGAACGCTGTCATAAATTCTGCTTGATTGCCCTGGAACCATTCTTTTACAAAGGGTAGTTTTAAGAATAGAACACAAAGCAAAGCGGAATATAATCCTGTTACAACAATCTGTTGCATCATATAAGGATTGATAATCGATTCGTTTTTTTTCTTCGGATATTCTTTCATATATTCCAATAATGGTGGTTCATACGCAAAGGCAAGTCCAGCGAGTGTATCCATAACCATATTAATCCACAACATTTGAATGACTGTAATTGGAGTATCAATACCTATAAAAGGACCTATAATGGATAAACTGATCGCACAGAAATTAATCGTTAGTTGTACAATAATAAATTTTCGAATACTTTTGAATATAGTTCTTCCAAATAAAATGGCTTTGGATATGGATAGAAAATTATCATCTAATATTACAATATCACTGGCTTCTTTAGAAACTTCCGTTCCACTTCCCATCGCAAAACCAACATCGGCTTTTTTAAGGGCCGGCGCATCATTGACCCCGTCTCCTGTCATTCCAACTACTAAATTTAATTCCTGAGCAATTCGCACCAAACGACTTTTGTCTTGAGGAAGGGCTCTGGCTACAATACGTAAATTAGGAAGTATCTTTTTGATTTCATCATCTGTTTTTTGCTTTAATTCATCGCTAGTTAAAACCAAATCTTTACTATCTGTAATTAATCCCACTTCTTTTCCAATTGTATAAGCTGTGTCTTTGTTATCCCCCGTAATCATAACGGTTTGAATATGGGCATTTTTGACGAGTTCAATTCCAGTAATGGCTTCTTTACGTACTTCATCTTTGATTAAAACAAAACCAATTAAAGTAATATCTTTGAAGGTATCTTTTATATCATAATTATCATTGATCGCGAGCGCTAAGACACGAATACCCATTTTGGTCATTTGTTTTAAATAAACGGTTATATTGTTTTTATTATATAATGATTTTTTATTTCCAAGTTCATCATAATAATGGGTACAATGTTCCAGTAATTTTTCTGGTGCACCTTTGATTAATTTCATTTTTTTATGATTATCTAAGATAGTTGTACAGGCATACTTCTCTTTACTATTAAAAGGAATGGTATCTATGATTTGAAGATTCATCTTAGGATTTGATGTAATAAATTTTAAAAGAGCACGATCTGTAATGTTTCCACCTATAACATTATGGTTTTCATCATAGGTACTGGCATTGTTATAAATAGATGACATTTTAAATAAACGATGTAATTTCTCATATTTTTCTAATTCAAATTCATGGTTAAATTCTTTTAAATTTCCACTTACAAAATGTGTTACTTCTAGTTTTCCTTTGGTCAAAGTTCCTGTTTTATCTGTAAATAGAATATTGATACTACCTGCCGTTTCAATACCAACCATTTTGCGTACTAGTACATTATTTTTGAGCATTCGTTTCATATTGGAAGATAAAACAAGTGTGATCATCATTGGAAGTCCTTCTGGAACAGCAACAACAATAATAGTCACACTTAATGTCAATGCATATAAAATATGACCAATCATAAGTGGAATATTACTCACCGTAGCGGCTACTTGATCCATTTGAAATCCATTATTGATAAAAATAATGGAAAATAAATAAGATATAGAGACCAAGACAGCTCCTACATATCCTATTTTACTAATGAATTTTGCGAGTTCACGCAATCGTATTTTAAGAGGGCTTTCTGGTTGATTTTCTAAGAGTTCCGCTGCAAGTTTACCATACAAGGTATCATTTCCTATTTTATTGACAATCATATGAGCTTGTTTCGAATAGACAACTGTTCCTCTATATACTTGATTTTTTTCCGTAATCGTTTCACCTACTGGGTATTTATACGCCTCTTTGGCTTCCCCATTGATAGAAGATTCGTCTACACTAATCTCACCTTCTACAATAAAACCATCTGCTGGAATTTTATCACCAGATTCCAGTAAAACAATATCCCCTACGACTACCTCATCCACGCCAATTTCTTTTATGTTTCCATTTCGCTTGACACGACATTTGATTTTAGAGGATTCTTCTTGTAATTTGATAAAAGCTTGTTCACTTCCATATTCAGAGATGGTAGAAATAAAGGAGGCAATAAAAATAGCAATCACAATTCCAACGGTCTCATACCAATCAAAATCTTGAATTAAAAAAACTACTTTAATCCCAAGTGCGATTAACAAAATACGGATTATTGGATCTCCTAATGTTTCTAGTAACTTTTTCATAAAACCTGTTTGTTCTACTGTTGTAATTTGATTGGTTCCATATTTTTCTTTGCTTTGAATTACTTCTTCTTCTGTAAGTCCTGTTTGTATATTTGTATTGAATTTCATAGGTTCCCTCCTACATTACACTATATTGGGGAAATGAGAAACCTAGAATTTTTTCTAACTACTTTATTTCGACATTATGTAAATAATCATCTATATTTTATCTAATCAAAAAGGAAAAAGAAAAATCATCTTGTATGTTATAAGTAGAGGTGATGAAATGAAAAAGTTCTATAATGGAAAATATG